>NZ_JBEZXY010000010.1:0-320964 GCF_040638245.1 Streptomyces sp. NPDC026659
GGAGTCGATGCGGAGCATCGGCGACCGACGACAACGCGGCGAGGTGCGGTGCCAGGCGTCGCGAGCCCGGCTTGATCGACGAGACACCCCCTAGGGCTGACGGGGCCGCCCGCCACGGCCCCGCTTAACCCGTTCGAGTGGTCGGCCGACCCCGATGCGGCGCGCCTCCGAAGGCGGCGGAGCGACCGCCGGGCCGACTCGCTCGATCGCCCCACGAGCCCGGTGCCACGCGGGTCCGGCGGGTCTCCCGAAGCCGCCCTCGCGGCCCCCGCCGCCGTCTCACCTGCGACCCGGACGGAAGTGCGGGCACGCAGACGCTGGCCGACGATGGGACCGAGGCCGTCTCCAGGGCCTGTCGTACACAGTCGAACCGAGGGAGCGTCGGATGCGAGCGGACGGCCACGCACCCGGACGGCCCATCCAGGGCGGACACCACGACGACGGACACGAGACGGCCGAACTGCTGCGGCGGGCCGCGCGCGACGTGCTCGACGCCGCCGAGGGCATACGCGCGGTGGCCGCGCGCACCACGGCCGCGCTCTCCGCGCCGGCCCCCTCAGGACCGCGCCGCCGCCGCACCCGCCTCTCCCCGGCCGCCCGCGCCGCGCTGCTGCGGGCCCTGACCGACCGCTGGGGCCTCGGTGCCCCGCCCGGCCGGGGCGCCCGGGGCCTCGCCCGGATGCTCGGCGCGGGCGCCTGTGCCCTCGGCGCCGAGAACCTGGCGGCAAGAACGGCCGTCACCGCACTGCGGCTGCGGACCGCCGCCCTCCTCACCGGCCACCCCGAACTCGCCCGCGAACCCGGCGTCCGCAGACTCCGCCGCGCCCTCACCGCTCACCGCGACCGGGACGCCGTACGCGCCCTGCGCGGCCTGTTCCGCGACCGGGACGCCCAGCGCCCCCTGGCCGGACTCACCGCCCTGATGACCGAACTGCTGCCCGTACGCGCCCTGTTGGACGCCGAACCGGAGGACCGCGCGGGCGACCCCGAGGGCGGACCGGCGAGCGGATCCGGCGACGCGGCGGCCGAGGCCACCGCCCTCACCGACCAGGAACGGCAGACCATCGCCACCGAGGGCTCCTTCCTCGGCTTCCTGCGCAACATCGAGACGCTCTCCTCCGCCGGACGCGTCCTCGTGCAGAACGTGCGCGGCCCCGACGGCGTCGTCCGCTACGTGGTCCAGGCCCCCGGCACCGCCCCCGGCCGCCCCCGCGACGACTCACCGCCCGACGTGCTCGGCGCCTGGCAGGAGCAGTTCACGCCCGGCTCGCCCTACACCCGCGCCCTGCTGCCCGCCGTCGAGGACCACGGCATTCCACGCGGCGCCGACCTCGCGCTGATCGGCCACGGCGAGGGCGGTACGGCGCTGCTCAACCTCGCCCAGGACCCCGAGTTCTGCGCCACCTACCGGGTCACCCACGTCATCGCCGTCGGCTCCCCGCCCCACCGAGGCAAACCCGCCGACCCGCGCACCTGGGTCGCCCGCGTCACCGACGAACACGACATCGTCCCCGCCCCCGAGGGCCGGGGCCGCGCCTCCGAAGCCCACCCGAACCGCTACGAGGCCGAATTCGCCGGTACGGCAAGGGAGTTCCCCCGCTCCCACACACTGCGCGGCTACCTGGAGCATCTGCGCACCACCGCCCCCGCCGTGCGCGACGACATCGACCGCGCGCTCGCGCCGTACCGGGGGCCCGTCGTGCGCACGCAGGCGTACCGCCTGAAGAACCGCGCCCATCCGCCCGACGGCCACCCTTTCCTCACCCTGCCCACCACGTCCCTCACCACCACCCGGGGTCCGGTCACGCTGCCGGTGCGCTACCACGACTCCTCCTCGGCACACCTGTGCTTCCCGGCCGACGCCGGGGCCGTACGCGCCCTGCTGCCCCACGTCGCCTGGATGCGGCCGAGCACACCGGCACGGCGCGCGATCGCGGTGCTGTCCCTGTACGAGCACCGCAGCTCCACCATCGGCCCCTACACCGAGATCGTCCTGTCGGTACTGGTCGACGACCTGTGGCGGCCCCGTCCCCTCGACCTCGCCACCGACCTGCTGCGCCGCGCCGACCTGCGCCGCACCGGCCGGTACGTCCTCTCGCTCGCCGTCACCAGCGAGGAGGCCCAGGTGGTCGCGCGGGAGATCTGGGGCCTGCCCGCGCTGCGCGCCCCCGCCGAAGCCGACCTGATGGGACGTCACATTCGGTTCTCCGCACCGGACATCGGCGTCACCGTCGAGGGCCGCCTCGGTCCGGGCGTCCGCTGCCCCGAGGCGGACTGGGTTCTCTACGGCAGGCGCGGCGAGAGCACCGTACGCACCCTGGTCCGCACCAGCGGCCGCCCCCGGTTGCACCTCGGGGCGGGGCTGCGGCTGCGCCTGGACACCTCCGCCGCCGAACCCATGTCCGGGCAGCTGCGCAAGCTCGGCGCCGACGGGGCGCGGCCGCTGTTCGTGCTCTCCTGCCCGCAGTCCATGGTCCACCGCGGTGCGGGGACGGTGCTGCCGCGCTGAGCCCGCCCCGCGACCTCACGACCGAGACGCGACCGACCCACGTGACCGACCCACGCGACCGGGAGCAGCCATGGTGACCGAGTCCCCCCGTACGACACCGCGCGCGGCCGAACTCCTCGACCGGGCAGCCGGGTTGCGCGCCGACGCCGAGCTGATGGACGGCTACGCCCGCCGCCTCGTCGCCACCGCCCAAGCCGTGGCCGCCTGTTCCGCCGCCCCCGCGCACACCCGTCCCGCCCTGACCCGGCAGGCGGCGGCCTGCCGCCGCGCCGCCCGCCAACTCCGCGCCGCGGCTTCCGTGTTGCTCGCCGCGCACCCGAGACCGGACGCCGCACCGTCGTACCGTACGGGCCGGTCGAGCGGTCGCGCGGGACGGCCGAGCGGCCTGCCGGGACGGCCCCCCGCCGCCGAACCCCCGTCGTACGACGGCATCGCCTGAGCGGCGCCGCGTTCGCGCATACGGGTGGTAGCGGGAGCCGTCCTCGGCCGAACGAGTGTGGCGCGGCGGCCCGGGCGTCACGGGTCCGCATAATCACGGCACATGCAGCTCGTGAAATCAGGTGACATGAACCGGCGTCCCCCCGTGGCCGTCACCGGACTCGGACTGGTCACGCCGGCCGGAGTCGGCACGGACGCCGCCTGGGACGGTCTGTGCGCCGGGCTCTCCACGGCGACCGCCGATCCGGGCCTGGACGGGCTGCCGGTGGCGTTCTCCTGCCAGGTGCCCGAACTCGACGCGGCCGGACTGCTCGGCCACCGGCTCAGCCGCCGCCTCGACCGCTTCACCACCTTCGCGCTGCTCGCCGCGCGCGAGGCCGTGGCCGACGCCCGGACCGGCCCCGACGGCTGGGAGGCCGCCCGGGTCGGCGTCGTCATGGGGGTGGGCACCGGCTCCATGCAGGGCTGGCAGGCCGAGTTCGACCGGCTCGCGGACCAGGTGCCCGACCGGGTCTCCCCGCTCGCGCTGCCGCGCAGCGTGCCCAACATGGCCGCCGCCGAGATCGCCCTCGACCTCGGGGTCACCGGCCCCAACATGGTCGTCAGCACCGCCTGCGCCTCCGGCACCAGCGCGATCGGACTCGCCCGCGACTGGCTGCTGTCCGGCGCCTGCGACCTGGTCCTCGCCGGGGGCAGCGAATCGGCCCGACTGCCCATGACCGCCGCCTGCTTCGCCCAGATGCGCGCGCTGTCGCGTCGTACGGAGGCCCCGCACGAGGCGTCCCGCCCCTTCGACCGCGACCGCGACGGCTTCGTGCTCGGGGAGGGCGCCGCCGTCCTCGTCCTGGAGCGAGCCGAGGACGCCCGCGCCCGGGGCGCCCGCCCCGCCGCCTACGTCTCCGGGTTCGGCGCCTCCTGCGACGCCCACCACTTCACCGCCCCGCACCCCGGCGGCGACGGCGCCGCCCGCGCCATCCAGGCCGCCCTCACGGACGCCGGACTCGCCCCCGAGGACGTCGACCACGTCAACGCCCACGGCACCTCCACCCCCCAGGGGGACCTCGCCGAACACAACGCCCTGCACCAGGTCTTCCGCCGCCCGCCGCCCGTCACCGCCGTCAAGGGCACCATCGGCCACGCCATCGGCGGCGCGGGCGCCATCGAGGCCGCCTGCACGGTCCTCACCCTGCGCCACCAGCTCATCCCGCCGACCGCCAACCTGCACACCCAGGACCCGGCGATCGACCTGGACATCGTCTCCAAGGCGCCCCGCCCGCAGGAGATGCGGGCGGCCATCAGCAGCTCGTTCGGCTTCGGCGGCCAGAACGCGGTACTGGCCTTCACGGCCGCCGACTGACGGGACGACCGCCGTTTCCCCGGACGGGAAAATCACCGTAAAAGGGTACGGAAACCGGGAACCGCGGCGCGACAATCACGCTCTTACGGTCCGTCAACGTCCGGGATCGGCCCGGCCGCGTAGAAAACGGGTGAATCAGGCACATGTCCATCCGCAACCGCATGACACCGCTGACCACCGTCGCCCTCGGCGCGGGCCTGGTCCTCGCCGCCGTGACCCCGGCCCTGGCGGGCCCCGCCGACACGGCGGCTCACCCCGCCGCTCACCCCGCCACTTCCGCCGCCGCGCGCCCCGCCACCGTGACGACCGCCCAGGGCGACCCCCGCAACGTCACCCAGCGCGTGGCCGACTTCTACGGCGCCTACATCGACGCCGTCTGGGACGCCGAGGACCCGGCCGGCGCGGCCAACGCCAAGGCGCTGCGCGACTTCTACCTCTCCGCCCCGGCCCGCAAGAAAGTCAGCGCCTGGGAGCGCAGGAACCACGCCGACGGCATCCTCTTCGCCCAGAACGTCCCGGTGAGGTGGAAGGCCGCCTACACGGGCTCGGGCATGGGCCACGCCACCACGCGTGTGACGCTCACCTGGAGCGACGGCAAACACCCCCAGGTCACGCGGATCGACGTCCAGTCGGACCTGACGACCCGCAAGATCACGGACCTGAAGGCGGTGCGCTGACGGGCGCGGGGGTCAGCCCGTGGTCAGGGCGGCGCGCTCCCGGGCGCTCCGGACCGCCTCGGCGAGACCGCTCAAGTCGTAGGTGCCGCGGTACAGGCGGCCGTTGACGAAGAAGGTCGGTGTCCCCGCGACCCCGCTGAGGTCGGCCGACTCGACGTCCTCGGCCACCCGGGCGGCCCCCGCGTGGGTGCGCAGGTCCCGTTCGAAGCGGTCGGTGTCGAGGCCCAACTCCTCGGCGTAGCGCAGCAGATCGGAGATGCGCAGGGCGCCCTGGTGGGTGAGGAGGACGTCGTGCATGGGCCAGAAGGCGTCCTGCCGGGCCGCCGCCTCCGTGGCCTCGGCGGCCAGCTGGGCATGGGGATGCACGTCGTGCAGCGGCAGATGGCGCCATACGTAGCTGACGTCCTCGTCGCCCGCGAGCAGGTCGCGCAGGGCGGGCTCGGCCTGGCCGCAGTACGGGCACTCGAAGTCGCCGTACTCGACCACGGTGACCGGGGCGTCGAGCGGGCCGCGCACATGGTCGCGGTCCCGGTCCACCGGGACGGCGAGGTCGGTGATGCCCTCGGCCGTCCCCAGCAGCGCCCGTGCGCGGCCGATGCGCGGCAGCGTGTGGACGAGACCGGTGACCACCCAGGTCAGTACGAGGGAGACCGGCACGGTGGCGAGAACACCGACCTTGGCCTGGGTCAGCTCCTGGCCGGTGAAGGCGAGCGTGGCGATCAGCAGCGAGACGGTGAAGCCGACCCCGGCCGCGGTGCCGCCCGCGAGGACCGAGCCCCAGCCGACCTGCGGGCGCAACCGGCCGCGACTGACCCGGGTGGTGACGAACTCGGCCACGAAGATGCCCAGCGGCTTGCCCACGACGTAGGCGATCAGGATGCCGAGGGTGACCGGTGAGCCGAGGCTGTGGACGAGCCCGGACCAGCTCACATGGATGCCGGCGTTGGCCAGGGCGAACAGGGGCACGATGACGTAGCTGGTCCACGGGTGGAAGAGCTGCTGGAGCCGCTCGTTCGGCGAGATCGCGGCGGCCAGGCCCTGGCGCAGGTTCCGCTCCAGCTCCGGGGTGGGCTGTTCCCTGAAGAGCCGGAACAGCCCGGTGGCCCGTTCCAGTTCGCTGCGCGAGGCGGGGTAGGCGTAGGTGAGCAGCCCGAACGCCAGACCGGTGACGACGGGGTCGATGCCCGACTCCAGCAGCGCCACCCAGACGCAGGCCGCCGCCACCGCGTAGACCACGCCGTTGCGGACGCCGACCCTGCGCAGGAACAGCACCACCGCGAAGACGGCCGCGGCGGCGAGGAGCGCGGGCCAGGAGACGCTGCCGCTGTAGGCGAAGGCGATGACCGCCAGGGCGACGAAGTCGTCGACCACGGACACGGTCAGCAGGAAGGTACGCAGCGCCGACGGCAGGCGCCTGCCCAGCAGGGCCAGCGTCCCGAGCGCGAACGCCGTGTCCGTGGACATCGCGGCGCCCCAACCGTGCCCGGCGCCGTCCCCTCCGTTGAAGGCCAGGAAGATCAGGACGGGTACGAGCATTCCCATGAGGCCCGCGGCCAGCGGCAGTGCGACCCGGCGGCGCTCGCGCAGCTCGCCCATGTCGAACTCGCGGCGCGCCTCCAGGCCGACCACGAAGAAGAACAGGGCCATCAGGCCGCTGTTGATCCAGCCGCGCAGATCCAGGCCGAGTCCGGCGGAGCCCGCGCTGACCGACAGCCGCGTCGTCCAGGCGTCCTCGTAGACACCGGGCGCGAGACCGGCCCACACCAGCGCGGCGAGCACGGCCACCACCAGCACGAGCGCGCTGCCGGTCTCGGTGCGCAGGAAGTCCCGCAGGGGGGTGTGCAGGGATTTCGAGCAGGCGGTCTGCCCGGTCCCCGAAGGGGTGGCGCCGGTCGTATCGGTGATCATGTTCGGTGCTCGCAGGTCACACGGAGGCGATGAGCGGGGCCCCTCCAGAGTCCGCCAGCGGCGGGCATCGCGCCTGCCGAGGGGGCGTGTGGGTGGTGCTGTGTGCGGGACCTATGTGTGTGGGACCTATGTGTGTGATGCCCTGGACGAGCCGGTTACCTATGGTGCGCCCACCCATGGTGATGCCGATGATGGTCGACCGGGGCCCGGTGTACGGCGACGAGGGCCGCGTCGTCTCCGAGGCGGCCGCCCGCGTGGGCGAGGAGGTCGCGTCGCAGATGGTGCACCAGCGCTTCCGGGGTGTCGTCGGTCCAGCGGGCGACGCGTTCGGCCAGGGGGTAGAAACGGCCCTGGGCGTCGCGGGCCTCGATCACACCGTCCGTATAGAGGAGAAGGGTGTCGCCGGGGGTGAGGGCGAACGCGTCCACCGTGTGGTCGGCGTCGCCGTGGACACCGAGGGGCGGGGAGGGGTGCAGGCTCGGGACCGCGACGTGGCGGCCGGGGCTCAGCAGCAGCGGGGGAGGATGGCCGCAGCTGGTCATCAGCGTGATCGAGTCCCCCTCCGGGATCTCCACCAGCAGCGCCGTGGCGAAGCGCTCGCCGGCCTCCTCCGGGCTGTCCAGCTCGGCGGCGTACCGCGTGATGCTCCGGTCGAGTGCCGTGGCCAGATCCGCGAGCGGCATGTGCCGGTGCGCGCTCTCCCGGAACGCCCCGAGCAGCAGCGCCGCCTCCCCGATCGCCGGAAGCCCCTTGCCGCGTACGTCCCCGATCAGGACCCGCACCGCCCCCTCGCCCGGCGTCACCGCGTACAGGTCCCCGCCGATCTGCGCCTCGTCCTCGGCCGCGAGATACAGCGACGCGATCCGCAACGGCCCGATCTGCTCGGGCAACGGCCACATCAGCACGTGCTGCGCCGCCTCGGCCACATTGCGGACCTGCGCCAACTGCGCCGTGCGCCGCTCGCGTACGACGCTGTAGACGACCAGGATCACGCACAGCACGGCCAGCGTGACGAGCTGCACGATGTGGTTCGTGGTGCCGATCCCCCCGTGCTGGTACCCGATGAGCGCCTGCGCGGCGAGCGCGAGGACGCCCACGAACGCCGTGGTCCTGGGCCCGGCCAGCGACGGCGTGAGCGCCGGCGCGATCACCAGCGCCGGCCCCAGATGCACCTCCGCCGGCGCCCGCACGTCCACCACCGTGATCGCCACGATCAACGCCACCGGCAACAACAGCAACGCATGCGCCGAACGCCCGGACTGCCGCAGCCCCGCGGGCCACCACCCCAGCCTCATTCCTTCAGGGTGCGCCAGGAGCGGGCCTCCGGCATGTCGTCACATGCCGGGCGAGGGGCCCCTCACCTGGACCGACCGGCGTCGGCTGTCTTGCCGGGCATGGGGGCAGTGAACTGGGGCGACGTGCGTGATCGGACCGTCGCCCTCTACGCGCGGCAGGGTACGGGGCTCGGCGGACAGGAGCTTCCGGCGGTCCTGAGCGAGGCGCAGGTGCGCCAGGCAGAGGAACAGTGCGGTGTGGAGTTTCCCGAGGACTACCGCCAGTACCTGCTGCGTGTCAGCGCGGGCGGCCGGGTGCGGAGGCTGCGGTTCGACGGGGCGCGCTGGGACTGGGAAGGCGCCGGGTTCTGGGACCACGAGAAGCTGTACGTCCCCTTTCCCGACCATGACGTCGCACTGGCGGCGAGCGAGGACGCGTGGGAGCGCCGGCCGAAGCGTGAGGACCACCCGTCCGACGCGGCCTACCAAGCCGAGTACGACACTTGGCAGGAAGCCGCGGACGAGCTCGAAGCCGCTCGGGTCGCCGGGGCGGCCTTCCTCCACGACGACGGCTGCGGCTTTCACACCCTTCTCGTGGTCAGCGGGCCCATGCGGGGGACCATGTGGTTCGACGGCCGTGCGACCTGCGATCGGCTCAACCCGTTGCTCAACGACGACCGCCGGGCCGCGACGTTCACGGAGTGGTACCTCGACTGGTTCGCCCACGAGGAGTCACTGACAACGCCCGAACAGCGCCGTGCCACCTACGAGAACTGGCATGCGGGCGTGGGGGCGCCCATCTGGTACCGGTGGTTCGCCTCGTAGAGCCGGGAAGCCGCCTGTCCGCTTAGGCGGCACCCTGTGCCGTCAGGTGACCGCGGCTCCCTGCTCATCCGCCACGGCAGCGTCGAGCCAGCGCAGGAGCGCCTGGGCGAGCAAGATGGCCCGCACGGCGTGCGCGGGCGAGTAGGCGCCGTCGTCCACCTGATGGATGCTGCCGTTGCGGTTGAACGACGCGGGACCCCGCCCGCGGTTCCAGGTCTTGAAGGCGGTCAGCAGCCCGCCTCCGACTAGGACCAGTTCGGCTTCGTAGAGGACAGCGTCCTCCCATTCATCGAGGCCGATGGGCTTGAAATGCTTTCGCGTCGATAGTTTCTTCTGCGTCTCTGGGTAGTTCAGGAACTCCAGCACGTGGTGATACAGGACCGTGTCGAGTACCGCAGCCGCAGCCGCCTGCGCCGGGACAAACAGGTCGGCACGCAGGGCAGCCACGGCGTCTGTCAGCATCGCCCGCAGCACCTGGTGTTCAGCAAGCTGGATGGCAGCCAGCGACGCGTCGACATCGTCGGCGATCGCGTCGACATGACCGAGGAAGAGAGCGCTGCGCGATTCCATGTCGGGGGCGGCGAGAAGTTCCTCCACGATGCTTGCCCGAGGGGCCCAAGCCAGCGAGGTCCCGTCCTCCTCGTTTATCCGGAAGACCTGCTGGAGCTGCTCTCCCAGCTTCAGTTCCCGCAGGTTCTCAGGGATGATCCCCAGAGCTCGCTCGATTAGGAGCCTGATATTGGCGGACCAGGTCTTCGTCTTCTCCTCGATGAGGCGTCCGAAGTCGGTCGGCATCGTGACCCCGATGCTCACAGGTATACCGATCTGGGTGAGCTGCCGTACTTTCTCGCCCAGGCCGCTCTTCTCCAGCGCCGCCGCGGCTGCTGAGGCGCCCAGCCCAACCCGATGTCCCGCGAAGGCGGTGTCCTTAGCCAGGTGGCCCAGCAGATCAAGCGACTTATCTATGCCGGTCAAATCGACTTCTTCGAAACCGGGCGCCCAGTGGAATCCCTCGGAGCCACGCTTGCCCGCGTCTACGGAGGTGTCAGATTCCAGTCTCTCTACCCCGGGCTGGTCCTCGTTCTTGTTATTCATGTCCAGACCCTAGACCGACCGGTGTAAGCCCATGACCCGAGCCAGATCCTCAAGACGCAGCGGTCGAGGAACGCACAACCTCTCTGCCGGCCCGCATGGACAACTCACCCAAGAGTGTTGCAGAAGGCTGCGTTCGGGCAGGTCAGACCTGTCAACGCGGTTGTCTGTTCACGACGCGAGGGAGAGATTGTGCACGTGGGCGACGGCTTGGACCGCGTGGTGGAGGCAGTCACGGAGGAGATGCGGGGGCCGACTGCGTCGTTACCGGGAGGCGAGAACTTCCTCGCGGACCCGCTCGCGCAGTTCGCGGCCGGGCGCGGTATCGGCGAACGGCGTTGCTTCGACGTACAGCTCGCCGAGCCGGTCGTGGACGCGGCGGGACTGCACGGCACCGAGCAACTCCAGGCAGCGTGCCGTCTCTTCGGCAGCGCCATGGACCTCTCCGTCAGCGAGGTGCGTTCGGGCGAGCCCCAGATGGTCGAAGGCCATGCTGCGCTGGCGGTGGACGGGGCGGACGGCCAGAGCGGCGGACACCAGGTCCGTTGACCGGCGGACGTGGCTGATCCGTGCTCGGCCGTCCACGTGCTTGGCCGCGATCTGGTGGGCCATGCCGAGGGTGGCGTGCAGTTCGGGCAGGTCGAAGAAGGCCATGTGTGCCTCTTCCACGTCGGGATTCACGCGCTCGAACGCCTCCATGGCGCGCCCGGCGGCCCCTTCGCTCTCGGCAGTGCGGCCGAGGATCGCCTGGAAGCGGCTCTCCAGGGCGGCGAGCATGGATGTCGTCGCGGGGGTGAGGTGGCGCCGGGCCCCGTACTGCGCGAGGGCGACCAGGTCGAGAGCGTCCTCGGGGTGCCCGAGGTGGGACATCTGCCGGGCCATGCACTGGAGGATGTGCGCGCCGATCCTTTTGTCGTTGGCCTCGGCGGCCGCGTGCAGCGCGGACACGAACGTCTTCTGGGCGGCCTTGTGGCGGCCCGCGTCGAAACTCATCCATCCGGCGACACCGGCAAGGTCGGCGGCCGCCGACCACAGGGCCTGCCCCACGATCTCTGTGTAGGTGCTGTTCTTGAGCATTCCTACAACGGAGTTGGCCTGGGCGAGGACAGCGGCGCGGGACAGTACGCCGCCATGGGCATTGTCGAGGTTGCGGAAGCTGTTGGTGATCGCTCGGATGCCCTCCACCTCGGACATGCCGATATGCCTGCCCGGTGGACTCTGCGATGTGGTGTCGTCCGGATGTGACAGGGCCCATTCCTGGAGAGGGTCCAGGAGACTCTGACCGGTGAGGGCGGTGGCGGCGTCTGCTTCTGTGCGGGTGTCGGGCAGCTCGGGCAGCATGAGTTCGCTCCGGATGATCTGGCTGAGCGCGGCGATGGCAGCCGGGCGCGTCCACGGGCTGCGGATACCGGTCTGCCCTGACTCGCCCGGCAGACCGAGGTCGGCGTAGGTGAGGTCTTTGTCGGACGCGGCGCTCAGGATCTCCCGGATCAGGCGCGGTACGGGGTCTCTGGGGGTTGAGCCCTTCAGCCACGCCCGCACTCGGCTCTCGTCGGTGGCGAGCCCCGTGATGCCCTGCTGGACGCCGCGTTGCGTGACCATGCGGGCCAGGCGGTTGCGGGACATGCCGCACTGGTCCATCCAGTACGCGAGCAATGTGTTCGGCTGCTTGTCGAGCGGGGGCCGGCCCATGCGGTTGCCTCCTGGCCATGGTCATGGCTAGCACTTCAGCGTAGGCGCGGCCTACCAACTCGCCTATGGCGGCGCGTATTTCACCGTAAAGCGCCGAGGGGTGCACCGGTGTCCGGCTGACGGCTGAGCGCCGTTGTTCGCCGGACTCCACCGACTACCGCGGTACCTCTCGAACGGGTGTCCTTGTGGAGCCGGGACAGTCCGGCGAGTCACAAGGAGGACCCATGGGTCAGGACCAGTCCAGCGGCACGCCCGTGCTGCACACGGAGGACGCCGACGAGGTGACCCTCGGCCGCGACTACTCGGGAAACCGCGAGGGTTCCCAGTCGTGGTGGCAGGGCTGACGGCCCGTCGCCTCCGCTGCATCACCGCTGAACCGGCCGTGCCGACCGGTACCGGCTGCCGCACGAAGGAAGGCAATCTCATGAGCGAGGCCCAGATCACCACCGTCGAGCTGCCCGTCCTGGCGTCGGCCGACGCCGACGAGATCACCCTCGGCCGTCAGACGTTCAACGACTCCGACAAGGACAACTACTTCGAGGGCTGATCGACCGGCACCTCGAACCCGGGGGGCGGTGCGGCGCGAGCCGTGCCGCCCCCGCGTCTGTCCAGAGAGCTGTGAAGGGAGCGAACGACATGGATACCCAGTGGCTGGCCGGAGGGACGCTGGAGCCTCCGGCGGATGCCGTGCGGACGGCGCAGGTGTGGCACCCCGCCGGGATGCGCGTGCGGATGGTCGCGGCCGGACGCGTGCGGGCGGTGGTCGCTGGAGTGTGCCGGGCCGACGACACGGAGATCGGCCGCGTGGCCGCCGAGGTGGCCCATGGGCGAACCGAGGCGATCACCGGCATGGACGGCTCGTACTGGATGGTCGTCCACGACGGTGCGCGCGACCGCACTGTGGTGGCCGGCGACCTCGCGGAGAGCCGTGGCCTCGTCTTTGCGCGCGATGGGCTGGGATCGGTGTGGGCCACCGACGCGGCGCTGCTCGCGGAGCAGCTCGGCCGGGGCCCGGATCTGGAGTTGCTGGCAGCCCGGATCGCGGTCGGCTCGGGCGAGCACTGGCCGCACCGGTCTGTGTGGTCGGGGATCGAGCGGGTGCCCGGCGGTCACGCCCTCATCCTGGACGAACGAGGAGCGCGCACGGTCGATGTCCGTCCCAAGCCGGACGGGCGGACGCTGGAAAGCGGCGCCGAGGAAGTCGGTGCTGCTCTGTGGGCGGCGGTGCACGGATACGCGAAGGTGGCGGGCGAGCGGGTGAGCGCGGACCTGTCCGGCGGCCTGGACTCGTCCACCGTGGTCATCGCGGCCGCCGAGGCGAGCCGCATCGTGGCCGTCACCTACGGCGGGCCGTACGCCGATGCCGAGGACGAGCGCATGGCCCGCAAGGTCGCCGCCTACACGGGCGCCGACCACCACGTCAGCGCGGGCGGCCCGTCGAGCCTGCACTTCGCGCGCTGGCCCGAGGCGACTCCGGCGTCACCGGTCCTGCCAGTGGCGTCCTACGCACTGGACAGCGACTACCTCGCCCCGGCACGCGGGGTGTCCGCGCTTCACCTGACCGGGCACGGCGCGGACGTGGTGATGGAGTCCTCGACGGCCGCGTGGACCGCGCTCGTCCAAGACGGGCAGAGGCGGCGCGCCAAGGCGGCGGTGATCGCGCTGGCGCGCCGCGTCAACTGCGCTCCCGGCCCGCTGTGGCGTGCTGTCCGTCAGAACGCACAGGGCCGTCCCCGCGCCATGCAACGGGCGGCAGAAGCGGTCGCACTGGGGCAGCCGCTCGGCGAGCGGGTGAGCGCATGGACGTGGTGCCCCGTTGGTCCGGCGGCACAATGGCTGACCCCGGGCGGGCGGCAATCCGTCGCACACATGCTCGCCGAATCCGGCCGCCGCGAAGGCGATGTCCACGCGGGCGAGTGGGACGATTGGTGCGCACTGCGCTACAACGGCGCGGCCATGCGCGACACGGAGGCTCTGTTCGACGAGCACGGCGTTGTCGAGGTGGCTCCGTTCATGGACAACGAAGTCGTACGGGCCTGCCTGCGCATCGGTGCGGGCGAGCGACGCCGACCCGACCAGTACAAGCCGCTCCTCGGACTGGCACGGCCCGACCTTCCGGGCTGGCTGACCGGCCGCCAGAGCAAGGGCCACTTCACCCCCATGATCTACGCGGGTCTGCGGCAGCGCCGCGAGGAGCTGCACCAGCTCGTCGACGCCAGCCTCCTCGTGGGCAGCGGGCTGTTCGACCCCAGGGCCGTACACCTCGCGCTGGACTCGGCCAGCGCGGGCATCGGACGGCCGCCGCTGCCCGCGCTGGAGGCATTCCTGATCACCTCCTGGTGGCTCGCCCGCATCCTCGCCCCGCAGCACACCACCGGAGGCGTCCGATGATGCGCATACCGCCTGGCGTCCACCGGGCCGACCTCGGCGGTGGCTTCCTCGCCGTGCTGGCCACCCACAACGGCACCTGGCAGTGGATGAACGGGGCCACCGAGCGGATCTGGACAGCGGCCCTGACCGGCACACTGCCCGACCTCACCCAGCGCCTGCGGGCGGAGGGAATGCCGGGTGACGCCGATGCCATCGTCACGGCGACCGTCGAGCGGCTGACGAGCGTCGGCCTGCTGGCCACCAGCGGGCGCGGCACGGCCGAGCTGCCGCCGCCGATGCCCGCCGCCACCACACCGGCCCAACCCGGCGCCGAACCGCGCCGGCCGGTACGGATGCTGGCCCGGGTCGGGCTGGCACTGGCGCTCGCCCTGATGCGGCTACCGCTGCGCATCCGGATGCGGCTGCTCGAGTGCCTGCGGTTCCTGCCGCCCGCGCCGTCCCGCGTAGCCGCGTCTGCGGCCGCCGCCGTCCCGCTGATCCGCCCCGCCTGGTGGCCCGGTCGCATCGCCTGCATGGAGGTCTCCCTGGCCACCGTCCTCACCATCGCTCTGCGCGGGCGCCGCGCCCACTGGGTCCTCGGAGCCCGGCGCACGCCGAACGAGGCACACGCCTGGGTATGGACACCGGCCGGGGCACACGGCCTGACCGGACGGGACGCCGACGACCCGCGACGCCCCTGGACCGCCGTTGCGGCCGCACCCCCCATTCACCCTCAAGAGTGAATCTAGAGGCGAAGAGTTGACGTGTCTGCGCCTTCACCAGCACTGACCCCCCGAAGACCGCGCAAACCACGGTGCCGGGCAGTGGCCCGTACCCCTACACCGGTCGGGTGACCGCAGAACCACTGCCCGGCGCCGCCGTTGCTCCCGCGCCGCTCATGCGCCTCGTGGAAGACCAACCGCGCGACCAGAACCTGATCGCCACGGCCCGACGACTCCCGGCCGTCCTCACGCGCGTACTCCGCCTGGCCTGGCACGCCGACCGCCGAGCCCTGCTCGCCATGCTCGCCGCTCAGACCGCCGCCGCCGTACTGTCCGCCGTCGCCCTGACGGCCACCACAACCTTGATCGCGGCCCTCCTCGACGCTGCCGCCGCCTACAGCCGTGGCGCCCCGGTCGGCCCCGCCCTCCACGCGGCAGCCACCCCGGCCGTGTGGGTCACGGCCGCACTCGCCGGAGCCGCACTGTGCGACACCGCTGCCCGTGCGGCCGCCGCCCGCCTCAGCCCGCGCGTCTTCCGCGAGGCCGACCTCCGCGTCCTGGACGCCGCCGCCTCCGTCGAACTGATCGCCTACGAGCACCCCGGCTTCGAAGACCGCCTCGACGCCGCGGGCAAGGGAGCGGAGACCTCCCGGGACCTCGTCCTCGATGCGCAGAGCGCCATCTCCGTCCTCGCGCAACTCGCCGCCGTCATCACGGTCGTCGCCACCCTCAACCCTGTCCTCATGCTGCTGCTTCTGGCCACCGCCACACCGCGCGCCTACGCCTCGCTGCGGGCTGCTCGCCTGGAACACGCCGCGGTGACCGTCGCCCGCTCCGACAGCCGTCTGCGCACGACCCTGCGCGGCTACAGCACCGACCGGAACACCGCTGCCGAGATCCGCGCCGCCGGCATGGGAGGCTTCCTCGCGACCCGCTACCGGCAGGTCTCCGACCGGCTCGAAGCCGAGGCCCTGTCAGCCGCAGTACGGGGACTGCGAGTCCAGCTCCTCGGTGACACCGTGTCGGCGCTCACCTTGTGCGGCACCTTCGCCGCCCTGGGTGCCCTCGTCGCCACCGGTCGTCTCGAAGCCGCGGCCGCCGGAACCGCATTGTTCGCGCTGCGCGCCGCGACCGCCGCCCTGACGACGCTCACCCGCGCCGCCTCCCGCATCTTCCGCACCGGCCTGCACCTGGAGGACTGGGCCGCCTTCCTCGACGAGGCAGACCGGCACCGCACCCACCGAGGCAACCGGCCCCTGCCGGACGACGGCCCGCACATCATCACCGCGCGTGGCCTGTCCTTCCGCTACCCCGGAAGCGAGCGTGCCGCTGTCGACCAGGTCGACTTCGATCTCAAGCGCGGCGAGATCGTCGCCGTCGTGGGCGAGAACGGCTCGGGCAAGACCACCCTCGTACACCTGCTCACCGGCCTGTACCTGCCGGACGCCGGACAGGTCGCCTGGGACGGCGTCGACCTCGCCGACGTCCCGGCCTCCGAGGTATGGCAGCGCGTGGCCATGACCCCGCAGGAGTACACCCGCTGGCCGCTCACCGCCCGCGAGAACATCACGCTCGGGGCGCCGCGCGCCGGCGGCGACCAGGCCGTGCTCGACGCGGCCCGCGCCAGCGGCGCCGACCGCGTCCTGGACACGCTCCCAAACGGGCTGGATACCTCTCTCGCCCGTTCCTGGTGGGGCGGCCACGACCTGTCCGGCGGCCAGTGGCAGCGGATGGCGCTGGCCCGTTCCTTCCACGCCGACGCAGCCGTGCACATCCTCGACGAGCCCACGTCCGCCCTGGACGCCCGGGGCGAGCGGCAGGTGTTCGACACCTTCCGCGCACTCGCCGCGGACCGCGCGGCCCTGTTCATCACACATCGCCTGGCCAATGCCCGGCTCGCCGACCGCATCGTGGTCATGAAGGACGGCCGCATCAGCGAAGAGGGCACCTACCAGGAACTCCTCAACAGCGGCGGCCTGTTCGCCGAACTGCACCATCTTCAGGAGGGCGATGCGGACGCGGACGCTCCCGGTCCCAACCGCTGTTGAGGAGTCCAATGTCCCCTAGGCTCGGCCGGGTGATTGACACCGTTGTGTTCGACGTCGGCGAGACGCTCACCCGGGACGACCGCTACTGGGCATCCTGGGCTGACTGGCTCGGCGTACCCCGCCACACCCTGTCTGCCCTCGTCGGAGCCGTCGTCGCCCAGGGACGCGACAACGCCGACGCGCTGCGGATCCTCCGTCCGGGCATCGACCTAGTCGCCGAGTACGCGGCTAGGGAGGCCGCTGGCCGAGGTGAGTACCTGGAGGAGGGTGACCTCTACGACGACGTCCGGCCTGCCCTCTCCGGACTCCGGCGGGCCGGGGTGCGTGTCGTCATCGCCGGGAACCAGACCGAGCGCGCGGGGCAGCTCCTGCGTGCGCTCGACCTGCCCGCCGACGTCGTCGCCACGTCGGGGGAGTGGGGGGTGGCCAAGCCTCAGCCGGAGTTCTTCCATCGCGTCCTCGACGTCGCCCAGGCGCCCGCCGACCGCACCCTCTACGTCGGCGACCACCCCGCCAACGACGTGATCCCGGCGGCTGCGGCCGGGCTGCGGACCGCGCATCTACGCCGGGGCCCGTGGGGCAGCCTGTGGGCGTCCGGGGACGCGGTGAAGGCAGCGGACTGGCGTATCGACAGTCTGATGGATCTGCTCGACATTGCCGCCCACTGAACGACGAAACGGCTTTGCTGGAGAGGCGGGGCCGTTCGCGTACCCGTAGCGCTTCGCCGCGAGTACTGTCCGGGATGGATGAGCCGAACTGGAGCAAGTATGGCCACACTTGCCTATCCCGGGGCAGGCCAGCGAATCGCCTATCGACGGCGGCTGGCGCGTATGACCCAGCAGCAGCTCGCGGACGTGGCGGGAGCTTCCCTCGGCACAGTGCGCAAGATCGAGCGAGGCGAACGGAATCCCAGCGAGGAGATGCTGGAAGCGTTTGCCGATGCCATGGGTGTGGACGCGGCCGTACTCAGGTACGACGCCGAGCCGACGCGCACGTCCGTGCACGCGGCGCTGCCCGATCTGTCGGCCGCCATCGCCACGTACGACCTGCCCGAGGACGGACCGGTGCGTCCGATGAGCGCCCTGCGCGCTGCGGTGAGCGAGGCGGCCCGCTGGCGGGTGGCCGCGCAGTACACGCGGATCGCCCGTCGCCTGCCCGACCTCCTGACTGAACTGGCCCGCGCCTACCACGCGGCGTCCGGAGCCGAGCGCATCGAGCTGGCCCAGCTCCTCGTGCGCGCCTACCGCTCGGCCGACGCCGTCGCCTACAAGTTCGGCGCCCACGACCTGAGCGCCCGCCTCATCGACCTCATGCGTTGGGCCGCTGTCGAAGCGGACGACCCGCTCACCACTGCCACGGTCGCGTACGTACGCACCGAGACCTACTTCGCCGCCCGCGCGCACGCGGCCGGGCTGCGCGCCCTGGAGCAGGCCCTCGACAAGGCACCGGCGCCGGACGGTACCCGGCAGGCCGCGGCGCGCGGGGCCCTGCACATGCGGGCCGCCGTCATCGCAGGGCGAGCGGCCGACGCCGCAGCCGCGCAATTCCACATGGCGGAGGCACGGGTCCTGGCCGACCGACTGCCGGAGGGCGTCTACTGCGGGACCGCGTTCGGCCCGGACTCGGTACGTGCCCACGAGGTGTCCGTGGCGGTGAGCCTCGGCAGGGACCACCTGGCCCGCGCCCTGGACATCGCCCACGAGTGGAAGCCGCCTGCTGATCTTCCGGCCGAACGGCGGTCCGGGTTCTACATCGAGCTGGCCCGCGTGCAGCTCTGGTCCGGGCAGCCGGACCACGCGTTCGAGTCGCTGAAGGTCGCCCGCCACATCGCCCCGCAGCACACCCGCGAGCATCCGTGGGTGCGCCAGGACGTGGCCGTGGTCCGCCGGCTGAAGCGTGCCGACGCCGAGTCTCTCTCGAACTTCGCCGAGTGGTGCGCCGCGTCCTGACCAAGTACCCCTAGGTACCCCTCGCTGGGGTACTTGCACACGTCCTCGGCCCCCAATCTCTTGCAGGCGCGGACTTGGCGGTTGGGGCACGGGCAATGCAGGAAGCGCACACACTCCAGACAGTCACCGACCGTCGCGTGAGCGTGGTCCGCCTTTGTCCAGGCAGAGACCGTGTCCGGCCGATACGAGCTGCGGCTGCCAACCTCTCGCGGTGGCTTCCGCCCATGCTCTGCAAGTGCCAGGCCAGACCCGACGGCCGCGTCACCGGCCCGGGGGGGGCAACGCCCGGAACAGCGAGGGAGCGTCGACATGAAGCACCGTACCGCCTTGGGTAGACCACCGTGCGGAGGGCGCCCGGTGAACGGCGCGACGGTGAGAAGGCCCTTCATCACGGGTATCACGCGCGCCGGAGCCTCCCTGTTCCTGGACCAGAGGACGCTGCCGCGTCACGGCGTCGTGCAATCCTTCGAGGCCGACTTCCGTGCGGCGCTTGCCGAGTTGATGCCGCGCGTGGAGGAACTGGCCGTCGGCCGGCCCGACGACGACACCGCTGCGGAGGCAGTCCGGGCCGCGCTCGCTGAAGCCCGAGACCGGCTCGCCGAGCAGGAAGCCCCGGGACTGCAAGGCGAGTTCGTGCGGGTAAAGCAGCTCGCCACATCCGTGGTCTGCATGTGCGACCACCTCGACGTGCTCAGCAGCCTGGGGATGTGCCCGCTGTGTGACCAGCCGATCAAGCCCGGCGAGCCATGCGAACTGAACGCGCGGGTTGGCCGCGTTCACTGCCTCTGCGCGACCCCCGCCCGTCGACCCTGACGGCGACCGTGCTGCTCGGCCGGCACAGGGCGCCATGACGGCCGCTTCTTCACGACCAGCGCGTCTGGCTGGATCACCTTACGAAGACCTGGATGATCTGAAGGCCCTGGCCGCCCGCTTCCCGGTAGCGGAAAGCCAGGGCCCCCGACCGCCGTCGGGTCAGCGGTTCACCGACCGCATCCCCTCCTCGTCGTACCGCTCGCCCGACACCTCTGGGAGTTCCGCGTCGATGCGCGCCAGGTCCTCGGGCGTCAGCTCGATGTCGACGGCGGCCGCGTTCTGTTCGAGGTAGGAGCGGCGCTTGGTGCCGGGGATGGGGACGATGAAGTCGCCCTGGGCGAGGACCCAGGCGAGGGCGAGTTGGGCGGGGGTGACGTTCTTCTCCTCGGCGATTTCCTTGACCTTGGCGGCGAGGCGGAGGTTGGCGGCGAGGTGGGCGTCGGTGAAGCGGGGGTTCTGGCGGCGCCAGTCGTTGGGGTCCAGCTCGTCGGGGGAGGAGAAGCGGCCGGCGAGGAAGCCGCGGCCGAGGGGGGAGTAGGCGACGAAGCCGATGCCCAGCTCGCGGCAGGTCGGCAGGACCTCGGCCTCCACGTCCCGGGACCACAGGGAGTACTCGCTCTGCACGGCCGTGATGGGGTGGACGGCGTTGGCCCGGCGCAGCGTCTCCGCGCTGGCCTCGCTCAGGCCGATGTGCCCGATCGTGCCGTCGGCGACCAGCTCGGCCAGCGCGCCGACCGTCTCCTCGATGGGGACCTTGGGGTCGACGCGGTGCTGGGAGTAGAGGTCGATGCGGTCGGTGCCGAGGCGCTCCAGGGAGCCGCGTACGGAGCTGTGCACGTGCTCGGCCGAGCCGTCCTGGGGGCCGACGGTGGACATGTCGCCGGGTACGGCGTCGTCCATCCGGTAGTTGAACTTCGTGGCGAGGACGTAGTCGTCGCGGTGGCCCCGGATCGCCTCGCCGACCAGGGACTCGTTGGTGAGCGGCCCGTACATCTGGGCGGTGTCGAGGAAGTCGATGCCCAGTTCCCGGGCGCGGTGGATGGTGGCGATGCCCTCCTTCTCGTCGGCCGTGCCGTAGAACGCGGACATTCCCATGCATCCGAGACCGATACTCGAAACCGTCAGGTCCCGCAGGTTGCGCTTTCGCATCGTCCAGCCCTTCCGTACTCGATCATGGCCACCCGTACGGCACGAAGCCCCTCCTCCATCTAGCGACGGAATCGCCCGCCCGGCATCCCGTGGGGGACGCCGGGCGGGCGGCGGGCCGTACCGCGCCGGGTGGTCACGACGCTAGGTGCTGGAGTGCGCTCCAGCGCAAGTCGGCTGTTCAGACGTGCGAGTCAGCCGTTCGGATGCGCGAGTCAGCCGTTCAGGCGCACCGGCAGCTCGAAGAGGTCGTTCTGGGTGACCACCGGCTTGTTGCGCAGGTCGGCGGCCGGGACGGCGAGGTCCAGGTGCGGGAAGCGGGCGTACAGCGCGGGCAGGGCGACCCCCGCCTCCAGGCGGGAGAGTGCCGCGCCGGGGCATACGTGCGGGCCGTGGCCGAAGGAGATGTGCCGGTTCTTCGTCTCGCGCGTGATGTCGAACTCCCCGGCGCTCGGCCCGTGCGCCTCCTCGTCGCGGCCGATCGCGCCGTACGACACGATCAGCGCGTCCCCGGCCGGGATGACCTTGTCGCCGACCGGCACGTCCTCGGTGGCGAAGCGGATCAGCACGTGCGAGGTCGGGGTGGACCAGCGCAGGGTCTCCTCGACGACAGCCGACCAGTCGGCCTGCCCGGACAGGACCAGGGCGCGCTGGTCGGGGTGGGCGGAGAGGTTGACGACCGCGTTGACGATCAGGGAGATCGTGGTCTCGTGACCGGCGGCCACCATCAGCTGGAGGGTGGAGACGATCTCCTCGTCGGTGAGGTGGTCGCCGTCCGCCGAGGCACGGATCAGGGCGCTGGTGAGGTCGTCGCCCGGCTCCGCCCGCTTGGCCGCGACCGTGGCCGCCATGATCCCGGCCAGCTCGGTGAGGGTCGCGAGAACCTCGGCGGGCGGGGTCTGGGTGGAGAAGAACTTCTCGAACAGCACCTTCAGGCGGGGGAGTTCGGCGGCGTCGATGCCCATGAGGTCGGCGACGACGAACATCGGCAGGGGGTAGGCGAAGGCCGCCTTCAGGTCCACCGTCTCGTCACCGGCGGGCAGCGCGTCCAGGAGGTCCTGGGTGAGCTTCTCGATGCGCTCGCGCATCAGCTCCACCCGGCGCGGGGTGAGCGCCTGCGCGACCAGGGTACGCATCCTGCGGTGGTCGGCGCCGTCCACTGTGAGCATCGAGCGGCCCGGGTTGGCCAGGCCGATCAGCGGCCAGTCGGCCGGGATCTCGCCGCGCCGCCAGGCGCTCCACACGTTGATGTCCTTCACCAGACGGGGGTCGGTGAGCAGCGCCTTGGCCTCGGCGTGGTGCGTGACCGCCCACACCGGCACACCGCCGGGCAGCTCCACGGCGGCGAGCGGCCCGGCCGCGCGCAGGGCCGCGCTCTCGCCGTCCAGGTCGGTGACGAAGGGATCGAGGGGGATCGGGGACGTCGCGGTACCGGTCGTCATCGTTGACATGCCTCCCAGGCAGGGGTCGGAGTACTGCGCGTCGCGCCGGGGGCGGCCCCCGGAACCCGGCCGCAGGAGCGTCCTGCGGCCGGGGTGACGCGAAATCAGAGGGCGGGTACGTCAGAGGGCGGGTACGGGCGTGAACCGGACGGGCAGCTCGGTCAGCCCGCGCAGCCAGGGCGAGGGCCGGCGGCTCAGGGACCCGGTGGGCACCGCCAGATCGATGTCCGGCAGCCGGTCGAGGACGACCTCGATGCCGGTGCGCGCGATCACCTCGGCGATCTCCTGCGCGGGGAACGGACAGCGGTGCTCGCCGTGCCCGAAGGAGAAGTGCGCGTTGTTGCCGCCGGTCAGCGCCGAGGCGTCGGTGCGCACCTGGGGATCGGAGTTGGCGCCCTGGAGGCCGAGCAGCAGCAGATCGCCCGCCCGGATGCGGCGGCCGCCCAGGTGGGTGTCGCGGGCCGCCCAGCGCCCGGCCACGTTCTGGGTCGGGGTGTCCTCCCACAGCACCTCGTTCATCGCCTCGGCGACGCTGTTGCGGCCGCCGAACAGCGAGGCGGCGAACCGTTCGTCGGTCAGCATCAGCCGCAGCGAGTTGCCGATCCAGTCGGCGGTCGGCTGGTGGCCGGCCGCCATCATGACCATCAGGTCCTGGACCAGCTCCTCCTCGGTGAACCCGCTGTCGTCGGCGAGCATGCGGGAGACGACGTCGTCGGCGGGCTCCTTGGCCCGCTCGGCCACCAACCGGGCCATGGAGGAGGCCAGATGGGCCTGGCCCGCCAGTGCCCGCTTGCGGCCGTCGATCATGTCGTTGAGCGCGGTGACGAGCCCCGGTCCCTCCTCGTCCGGGAAGCCGTACAGATGCGCCAGCACCCGTACGGGCAGCAGCCCGGCGTACTGGCCCACCAGGTCGGCCTCGCCCGAGGAGCACAGCGAGTCGATCAGCTCGTCCGCGAACCGTTCGGCCTGGCCCCGGAGTTCGAACGGGTCCACCGACTCCAGCGCGTTGCTGATCATCGCCGCGCGCTGGCGGTGCCGTTCGCCGACGGTGTAGAGGATCGACGGCTGGCGGTGGCCGATCATGGGGAGCAGCGGCCAGTCGTCCGGTACGTTCTCCCACTGGTTCCACAGCTCGGAGTCGCGGCTGAACAGCACCGGATCGCCGGTGACTTGATGCAGCTCGCGGTAGCCGAGGACCAGCCACGCGGGCAGGTCGCCGTCGAGCAGCACCGGCACCACGTTGCCGTGGTCGCGGCGCATCTCCCGGTACAGCTGGGCGGGTTCGGTCTGGAACCGGGGTCCGCCGAGGGGCACGGCGTCGGACATCACACCACCTCCGGGGTCAACGGCCCCGCGGCCGCGGCGTATTGATTGCGCACATGCTCGACCAGGGTGATCAGGACCCGCTTGGCCGACTCGCGGTCACGGGCGTCGCAGTCGATCAGCGGAATGTCCGGATCGAGGTCCAGGGCGGCACGCACCTCCTCGGAGGCGTGCACCGGGCCGCCGAAGTCGTTGCAGGCCACGATGAACGGCGTGCCGTGGTGTTCGAGGCGGTCGATGGCGTACCAGGAGTCGTCGATGCGCCGGGTGTCCACCAGCACCACCGCGCCGAGGGTGCCGGAGAACAGCCGGTCCCACAGGAACCAGAACCGCTCCTGGCCCGGCGCCCCGAACAGATACAGGATGTTGTGCGCGTCCAGGGTGATGCGGCCGAAGTCGAAGGCGACGGTCGTCGCGGACTTGCCGCGCACCTGCTCGATGTCGTCCACCGACACACCGGCCTGCGTCATCGTCTCCTCGGTGTTGAGGGGACGGATCTCGCTGACCGAGCGGACCAGGGTGGTCTTGCCGACGCCGAAGCCGCCCACGACGACGATCTTCAGACCGTTGTCGGCGGAGGCACCCAACGGGGTGCGCGCGTCAGAGATTGCGGAGTCCAACGAGCACCTGTTCCAGGATGTCGGGGTCGGTGATGGCCGGCCGGTGCGGATGGCGTGCGCTGACGCGTCCCTGGTCCAGCAGGTCGCCAAGGAGCACCTTGGTGATGCCGACGGGCAGCCGCAGCTCGGCGGCGATCTCGACGACCGAGGTGGGGAACTCGGTCATCCGCAGGATCGCCACCATCTCCGACTGCATACCGGGCGTGGGCGCCGACTCGGCGACGACCAGCGTGACCAGGTCGAACGGGTTGTCGGGAGTTGGGCCCACACGTCCGTGCGTGATCGTGTAGAGACGGTCCGGGGCGTCGTCCCTGCCGGGACGGCTCATGAGGAACGGGGCGGAGCGGTCAGGTGCTCACCGATCTGCTCCACCAGTTCGCTCATGGTGTGGCCCACGACTCCGGGGTCCGCGTCGTCGCTGGTGATCACCGCCAGGTGGGCTCCCGAGCCCGCCTCGACGATGAACAGCACACCGCCGTAGAACTCGGTCATCGCGGAGCGGACCCCGCCGCTGCCGTCCCCGAACTCCACGGACGCGCCCTGCGACAGGGACTGGATGCCCGCGGCGATCGCGGCGAGCTGGTCGGCCTGGTCGACGGACAGCTCGGGCGAGCGGCACAGCTTCAGCCCGTCCCGGGACAGCACGAGCGCGTGCCGCGCACCCGGCGTCCTCTCCAGCAGCCCCTCCAGGAGCCAGGTCAGCTTGTCGTCGGCGGTGGTCGGGCCGGTCATGAAGTGGGGCCTTCCGGGTGCGTGGGGTGGTGCTCGGACGAGGAGGAAGAGGCGGCGGGTGAGGTGCCGCCGGGGGGTTCGGTGCGGGGAGCGTCGGCGTGGTCGGCCGCGGGTGAGTCGCCAGGGGCGTCCGCCGGGTGGTCGTGGGCCGGGCTGTCGCCGGGGGCCGCGTCCTCGGTGGCGCGGATGCGGGTACGGCGGGCGGCGCCGCCGGTGTGGTCCTGAACGGGGATGCGCTCCGCGCGGGCGGAAACGGCGTCCACTGTCGCGGGGGTGTCGGCGGTGTGCGGGCCGGACTCGGCCACCGGTTCGTCGGACGTGCCCTGCGGGCGGGAGCCGAGCGATTCGGGGCGGGGCCCGGCGGCTGTCCGGGCCGCGCGGTCGGCGGCGGCAGTCACGCCGTGCGGGAGAGCCCCGGCCGGGGGCTCGTGGGGCGTGCCGTCGCGGCGGGAGGTGTCCGATGCGGTGTCGGTGGCGGTGATGCGGGCTGCCCCGGTGCCGGGGCCAGTGCCGGTGTTGGTGCCAGTGCCGGTGGTCGGTCGCGCCGACCCCGACGGCTCGGCGGAGGTGTTCTTCCCCGGACCGCCGGACGGCCTCACCGCCTTGCGGAAGCTCGTGAAGCGGGCCGCCCGGGTCTTGGCCTGGTCCGGATCGGGGGTCGGGGCCGGGTTCGCGGAGCGGGCCGCGCGGGAGCGTTCGGCCTCCGCCAGGGTGCGGCCCCGGCGGCGGCGCGGGAGCGTGTCCGACTCCTCCGGCTCGGCGTCGACCGGCGCCGGAAGGGCCGTCGGGGGCACCCGCTCCGGCGGGACCGGGCTCGTCAGGATCTCCTGCGGGACCAGCATCAGCACACCCGTGCCGCCGCGAGCCGAGGGCCGGAAGGAGACCTTGAGGCCGTGCTTGCGCGACAGCCGGCCCACCACCGCGAGCCCCAGTCGGGTACCCGTGAGGCCGCCGAGCCCGGACACGTCACCGGTGACCGCCTTCTCCGCGCGGCGCAGCTGCACGTCGCCCATCACCAGGCCGCTGTCCTCCACGGACACGATGACCCCGGCCGGGACCTCCTCCACGTACACATGGACCTCGGCGGTCGGCGGCGAGAAGTTCGTCGCGTTGTCGAGGAGTTCGGCCAGCGCGTGCATCACGCCCTCGGCCGCGTGCCCGGCGACGGCGGCATCGCTGGTGGAGTGCACCCGCACCCGCCGGTAGCCGCCGATGCGCCCCATCGCACCGCGCAGGATGGACTCCAAGGCGATCGGTCGCGCCCACCGCCGGCCCGAACGGGCCCCGGTGAGTACGGCGATGGAGTCGGCGAGGCGTCCCGCCTGGGCCGTACGGTGGTCGAGGTGGAGCAGATCGGTGAGCACGTCCTCGTCGGTGTGCCGGTCCTCCATCGCGCGCAGGTCGGCCAGCGTGGCCGTGGCGAGGGCCTGCATCCGGGCCGCCGCGTTGGAGGTCGCCGAGACCGCCGCCGCCCGCTCGCGCCGGGCCTGCTCCAACTCCTCGCGGACGGACTCTAGTTCGGAGCGCAGTTCGTCGAGCGAACCCGCGCCGTCCCGCTCAAGCCGCTGCCGCTCCTCCTTGAACTCCACTCGCTGGGCGGCGAGTTCGTTGATGAGCCGCTGCTGTTCCCGGCGCGCGTCCTCCGTCTGCCGGTCGCGCTGCTGGGTGAGCCGGGCGATGTCCCCGGCCGCGCCCTCCAGACGGCGGCGCAGCAGGCGCCCGGTGTGGACGCCGTACGCGGCACTCGCCACGGCGGCCGAGAGCAGGACCGCGGCCGGAATCCCGCACCACAGCAGCGCGTTGCGCGCCGGGTCCGGCGCGATCGCCACCGCCACGGCGAGCGCGAGCACCGAGAGGGCGGCGGTCGCGGCGAGCGCGGGGGCGAGCGCGCGGAGGGAGGAACGGTCGCCTGATTGCTTGGGCGCGGTCATCGGTCCGGTGTGGTCCTCGCGGCAGATGGGGGATGAGAGAGGGGAGATGAGAGAGGGCAAAAAAAGGGGGGAACAAAACGGGAACGGCGGAGCGGCGCGGGTCGGCTGACGGAAAAACGACTGTCTCGGTGAACCGGCGGTCACTATACGAGAGTTGATGATCAAAGTGGAAAGAAAGCAGCGGCAGTCCATGAAGTGGACGTGCAAACCCGCGCGTTGGCCGTGAACCGGGCGCCCCGGGGCCGTATGCGCATACGGCACGGAACGCCGGACGCCCCCGGGCCGCGCGAGGTTGAGCCCCCGGGTTCCGATTCTTGTCACGGAGCCGCCCCCGCCGAAGATCTTGACGACCGGCCTCCGGCTCGCTGAACTGTGACGGCCGTCCCGCACCCGGGCACGGCAGGGGGAGGGGGCGACGTGTGGGTCGGGGCTGCCGGGAACGACCGGGCATCGCGCCTCGCGGGCGGGGGCATGAGCGAGGGCGCGACCAGGGGCGGGCACACCCCGATGATCCGCGCCGCGCTCGCGCGGCTCGCCCGGGGCGCCGGACGCGTACTGCGGGGCGAGTGGCACGCCATCGTCGTCGACCCGGTGCGCAGACTCGCCCACCGCGGGCTCGCGGGGCTCCCGCTGGGCTTCGTCGCCGCCTTCGGGGTCATCTTCTTCCACGACATCGCCCAGCACCCGGCGGGCGCCGCCTGGGTGCGACGTCTCGGCGGCGTCACCGCCGACCTGCCCCTGTGGCTGTCCCTGCTGCGCACCCCCGTCTCGCTCTACGTCCCCGCCCTCGACCTCCCGGTCTGGGCGGGCATCACCCAGCTCTTCCTCGCCTTCGCGCTCGCCGAACTCGTCCTCGGCCGCGCCCGCACCCTCTTCATCGCCTACGCCACGACCCTGGCCGGCACCCTCACCGCGCGGGCGATGATCGCGCTCGGCCCGGACGGCTGGTGGGGTCTGGGGCTGCCGCCGGAGGCGGGGCAGGTCCTCGACACCGGCCCTTCGGCGGCGGTCGTGGGCCTGTTCACCTATCTGGCGGTGGTCCGCCGGGCACCCGTGGTTTTCACTCTGACAGGCGGATCGATGGTGTGGGAGTCCATCGCCGTCCCCAACCTCGCGGGCCGCGAGCACCTGATCGCGGTGGGCGCCGCCGTCGTGCTGGGCTTCCTGCACACCCACGGCGCCCGGCTGCGCCACCTCCTGCGATTCCCGGCGGTACGACGCGCACGGCCCCTGGCGGTACGACGCGCACGGCCCCCGGCGATACAACGGGACCTCCCCCGTGCCCCCGCCCCGGCCTCCGCACCGCCTCCTCCCGCGCCCGCACGCGCGGTCACGTCAGCGGGGCCACGTCAATGTGACGGTTTTCGCACCTCGACCGGAGCCGGCGCCCCCTAGTGTTTCCGCGAGATACCGGGGCAGGGCTTGGCTGACACGATGGTGTACGTCGCCGGCAGGCTGAAGGGAATCCGAGATGTTCCGCAAGGTGCTGGTCGCCAACCGGGGAGAGATCGCGATCCGGGCGTTCCGCGCGGCCTTCGAGCTGGGCGCGCGCACGGTCGCCGTGTTCCCCCACGAGGACCGCAACTCGCTGCACCGGCTCAAGGCCGACGAGGCGTACGAGATCGGGGAGCAGGGGCACCCCGTGCGGGCCTACCTCTCCGTGGACGAGATCGTGGCGGCCGCCCGCCGGGCCGGAGCCGACGCCGTCTACCCCGGCTACGGCTTCCTCTCGGAGAACCCCGAGCTGGCCCGCGCCTGCGAGGAGGCGGGCATCACCTTCGTCGGTCCCAGCGCGGCCACCCTGGAACTCACCGGCAACAAGGCCCGCGCGGTCGCCGCCGCCCGCGCCGCCGGAGTTCCCGTCCTCGCCTCCTCCGCGCCCTCCAACGACGTGGACGAACTCGTGCGCGCCGCAGGCGAGATCGGCTTCCCCGTCTTCGTGAAGGCGGTCGCGGGCGGCGGCGGCCGGGGCATGCGCCGGGTCGAGGACCCCGCCCAGCTGCGCGAGTCCATCGAGGCCGCCTCCCGCGAGGCCGCCTCCGCCTTCGGCGACCCGACCGTCTTCCTGGAGAAGGCCGTCGTGGACCCCCGCCACATCGAGGTACAGATCCTCGCCGACGGCGAGGGCAACGTCATCCACCTCTACGAGCGTGACTGCTCGGTGCAGCGCCGCCACCAGAAGGTCATCGAACTCGCCCCCGCGCCCAACCTCGACCCCGAGCTGCGCGACCGCATCTGCGCCGACGCCGTACGCTTCGCCCGCGAGATCGGCTACCGCAACGCGGGCACCGTGGAGTTCCTGCTCGACCGCGACGGCAACCACGTCTTCATCGAGATGAACCCGCGCATCCAGGTCGAGCACACGGTGACCGAGGAGGTCACCGATGTCGACCTGGTCCAGGCCCAGTTGCGCATCGCCGCCGGGGAGACCCTGGCCGACCTCGGCCTCTCCCAGGACCGGATCACGCTGCGCGGCGCCGCCCTCCAGTGCCGTATCACCACCGAGGACCCCGCCAACGGCTTCCGCCCCGACACCGGCCGGATCAGCGCGTACCGCTCGCCGGGCGGCTCCGGTATCCGGCTCGACGGCGGAACCACCCACGCGGGCACGGAGATCAGCGCCCACTTCGACTCGATGCTGGTCAAACTCACCTGCCGGGGACGGGACTTCCCGACCGCCGTCGGCCGCGCCCGGCGTGCGGTGGCCGAGTTCCGCATCCGGGGCGTCGCCACCAACATCCCGTTCCTGCAAGCGGTCCTGGACGACCCGGACTTCCGGGCCGGGCGGGTCACCACCTCGTTCATCGAGGAACGGCCGCAGCTTCTGACGGCGCGTCACTCGGCGGACCGGGGCAGCAAGCTGCTCACCTACCTGGCCGACGTCACCGTCAACAAGCCGCACGGCGAGCGCCCCGACCTGCCCGACCCGGTCGCCAAGCTGCCGCAGGTTCCGGCGGGCGAACCCCCGGCGGGTTCACGGCAGTTGCTCGTCGGTCTCGGCCCCGAGGGCTTCGCCCGGCAGCTGCGCGAGTCCCGCACCCTCGGCGTCACCGACACCACCTTCCGCGACGCCCACCAGTCACTGCTCGCCACCCGGGTGCGCACCAAGGACCTCCTCGCCGCCGCCCCGGCCGTCGCGCACACCCTGCCGCACCTGCTCTCCGTGGAGTGCTGGGGCGGCGCCACCTACGACGTGGCGCTGCGCTTCCTCGCCGAGGACCCCTGGGAGCGGCTGGCCGCGCTGCGCGAGGCGATCCCCAACATCTGCCTCCAGATGCTGCTGCGCGGCCGCAACACCGTCGGCTACACGCCGTACCCCACCGAGGTCACCGACGCCTTCGTGCAGGAGGCCGCCGCCACCGGTATCGACATCTTCCGCATCTTCGACGCGCTCAACGACGTCGACCAGATGCGCCCCGCCATCGAGGCCGTGCGCGAGACCGGCACCGCCGTCGCCGAGGTCGCTCTCTGCTACACCGCCGATCTCAGCGACCCCGGTGAGCGGCTCTACACCCTCGACTACTACCTGCGCCTCGCGGAGCGCATCGTCGAGGCCGGGGCCCATGTCCTCGCGATCAAGGACATGGCGGGCCTGCTGCGGGCGCCCGCCGCCGCGAAGCTGGTCACCGCGCTGCGGAGCGAGTTCGGCCTCCCCGTGCATCTGCACACGCACGACACGGCCGGCGGCCAGCTCGCCACCTACCTCGCCGCGATCCAGGCGGGCGTCGACGCCGTGGACGGCGCGGTCGCCTCGATGGCCGGGACCACCTCGCAGCCCTCCCTCTCGGCCCTGGTCGCCGCGACCGACCACTCCGACCGGCCCACCGGGCTCGACCTCGCGGCCGTCGAGGAGCTGGAGCCCTACTGGGAGAGCGTGCGCAAGATCTACGCCCCCTTCGAGGCGGGCCTCGCCTCCCCGACCGGGCGCGTCTACCACCACGAGATCCCCGGCGGCCAGCTCTCCAACCTGCGCACCCAGGCCGTGGCCCTCGGCCTCGGCGACCGGTTCGAGGAGATCGAGGCGATGTACGCGGCCGCCGACCGCATCCTCGGCCGCCTGGTCAAGGTCACCCCGTCCTCCAAGGTGGTCGGTGACCTCGCGCTGCACCTGGTCGGCGCCGGAGTGTCACCGGCGGACTTCGAGGAGACCCCGGACCGCTTCGACATCCCCGACTCGGTGATCGGCTTCCTGCGCGGCGAGCTGGGCACCCCGCCCGGCGGCTGGCCCGAGCCGTTCCGCACCAAGGCGCTGCGCGGCCGCGCCGAGCCCAAGCCGGTGCCCGAGCTGTCCGCAGAGGACCGCGAGGGGCTGGCCAAGGACCGCAGGCCCACTCTCAACCGGCTGCTCTTCCCCGGGCCCACCCGCGAGTTCGACGCCCACCGTCAGTCCTACGGCGACACCGGCGTCCTGGACAGCAAGTCCTTCTTCTACGGGCTGCGCCCCGCCAAGGAGTACGCCGTCGACCTGGAGCCGGGGGTGCGGCTGCTGATCGAGCTCCAGGCGGTCGGCGAGGCCGACGAGCGCGGGATGCGTACCGTGATGTCCTCGCTCAACGGCCAGCTGCGCCCCATCCGGGTCCGTGACCGCTCGGCGTCCTCCGACGTACCGGTGACCGAGAAGGCCGACCGTGCGAACCCGGGCCATGTGGCGGCGCCGTTCGCCGGAGTGGTGACCCTCGCCGCGGCCGAGGGGGACGAGGTCGAGGCCGGGGCGACCGTCGCGACCATCGAGGCGATGAAGATGGAGGCCACCATCACCGCGCCGAAGGCCGGCCGGATCGCCCGGCTCGCCATCAACCGCATCCAACAGGTGGAGGGCGGCGACCTGCTGGCCGAGATCGTCTGACCCGGCCGGTCGCCGCCCTCCTGCCACCGGCTCCGGGAGCCCTGCCGCCGCTCCCGGAGCCGATGACCCTCAGTCCCAGAGCGGGTACGTCATGACCTGCTTGAACCCGTCGGGACGGGCGTCCTTGTAGGTCAGCGTCATCCGGGTGAAGTGCCGCACCCCCGGCTCCTTCTTCCACTCGGCCGGGCGGTCGAGCCGCACGGTCACCGGGTAGCCCCTGAAGGTGCCCCGGGCGCAGTACGGGTCACAGTTGTTGACCCAGTTCACACCCTCGGCGATCGCCTTGCCGTCGTTCCACTTCGTCCAGTGCAGCCCCAGCAGACGGCTGTTTCCGTCGCCGCAGGCCAGGATGAAGTCCGCCGGACGCACATCGCGCTGCCACAGGCAGTCGACCAGGACGGGCCGGGAGGCGTCGGTGTGCGCGGCGGAGTCGTCCGGGGGGCTGGCCGAGGCCGTGGTCATGGCCGCCGTGAGCAGCGCCCCCGCCGCCAGGGTGACCGCCGTTCCCATCAGTTTTCCGCGCATGGTCGCTCCCACCTGTAGCGCCGTGTCCGACCGTGTGCGCACCGACGCTACGACCCTTCGCTCAAATGCACCAGTTGCGCAGGTCACACCGTATGTCCGGGTGTGAAGCGGGTCACGGAACGCCTTCCCGGAGGGTCTGTGGATCAGCTATGCGGGACCGTCGGATCGGCTGTGGGACACGGTCAGCCCGTAGAAACCGACCTTCGCGCCGTTGACCGTGCTGTCGGAGGAGGACTGGTTGTAGGACCCGGCCTTGAAGTACTGCCGGTACGGGGAGAACGAGGGCGGGATGCCGTAGCGGGTGGTGGTGCCGTTGACGGTCAGCTCGATCGTGTTCCCGCCGGTGACCGCGATGGTGTAGGTCCAGGTCTTGCCGAGGGAGACATGGCCGACCGGGTGCTGGGTCTGGCCGCCGGCGGGGGAGTCCTCGGTGCCGAGCACGATGTCGCCGTTCGCGCGGTAGTACAGCTCGGCCAGCGGCTTGGTGGAGGAGCCGCCCGAGCCCAGATGGATCTGGCCGACGCACACGTTCTTGGTCACCGAGACCACGCGCAGGGTCGCGCTCAGCCGGTGCGAGCCGGAGAGTTTCCAGTCGGCGGCGCTGCCGTCGCGGTTCATCTCGCGCAGCTCCGAGCGCGCGTAGTTCGAGTTGGGCGTGGTGACGCCCTTCTCGGGCGCCCAGAAGGTCATGGCGCCGTCGCGGGTGTCGGTGAAGAAGTACGCGTCCTGGTAGCCGTTCGCGCCGCGCAGCCGGGACGAGGGGATCGTGGTGGGGGCGCCGGGGGAGCCGACCGGCTCCTGGAGCTGCCAGACCGAGAGGTCGAAGTTGCCGCCGGGTGCGACATGCGGATCGGCTGCCTGCGCGCTGCCGCCGAACACGCCGAGCGTGAGGGCGAACGCGGTGGCGGTCGCCGCCGTGAGGAGCCGGGAGCGGGTCGTGTGGGGGGTCATGTGGGGGGTCCTCCCGTAGGACCGGACACGCCCGGAGTTCACGGATGTGAACTCCGGGCGCATCCATGGACGTTGACGACCCGGAACGTAAAGGTTCGGACCATCACCGTCAAGAGGTCAGCCCGCGGTCAGCAGGAGCCCTCGTCCTGCCAGGCGCCCCAGTCGGAGCCGTTCGGCGCCTCGTTCTGGGTCCACCACTTGGCCTTCCAGTTGTGCCCGTTGTACGAGGCCTCGTCCCCGCTGACGTACACGGCCGACGAACTCCAGGCGGTCTTGCAGGAGTTGCCCGGGGTCGACGGAGTGGGCGTCGGGGTGGGGGTCGGGGTCGGCGTGGAGCCGGGCGGGGTGGCCCCCGCGAACTTCACCGAGAACTTGGCGAATTCCCACGGGCTCTGGGCCACGCTGGAGCAGGACCCGGACGTGCGGCCGCCGTTGTCGGCGGGGGAGCACTGGCGATCCCGGTTCAAACTCCAAAATGTGAAGCGGTCCATGTGGTGGCTGGTCGCGAAGTCCAGCACCGTCTGGAAGTCCGCCTGGGGGAAGTACTCACCGGCGTCACTGCGGCCGTTCATCCCGGAGAAGCCCTCGTGCGCGTACGCCGTGGCCTCGTTCCACCCGAAGGTGGACTGCAGGATCGCGTTGAACTTGGTCAGTGCGCCGGTCTGGCTCGCCGCGCCGTTGAAGCCGCCGTCGAAGGGCATGATGGAGAAGTTGTTCGGGGTGAACCCCTGCGACTTCGCCTCCAGCAGCATCTGCTTGCCGAACCAGCCGGTGCCGTCCGCCGTGCCCGGAGTGGTCACGGAGACGTACAGGCCGGGGTTGTTCTGCTGGAGGATCTTGGCGGCGCCGATCTCGTTCTTGATGGCCGCGGTGTTCTCGTACTCCGGCTCCTCCAGGTCGAAGTCGATCGCGTGCAGCCCGTACTTGGTGATGACCTGCTGGTACGCGGCCGCCGTGCTCGCCGCGTCGGAACAGGTCTGGCCGAGCTTGGTGCCGCCGTACCCGCCGATCGAGACGGAGACGTCACCTCCCTTGGACCGGATGGTGTTGATCACCGACTGGACGGCGGTGTCGGAGGAGAGCGACGAGGTGCCGCCCCAGGTCGGGGTGCAGCCACCGCCGTTGGGCGCCAGGATGAAGGCCAGTTGGAAGGCCTTGAGTCCGGTGGCGTCCATGATCGCGGCCGCGTCCGGAGGATCGTTGTCCTCCGGCATCAGGTACGGGGCCGCCGCGTACCAGCGGTTGTCGAGGGCGCTGGGTGCACCCGAGGCGCTGCCCGCGGCGAGAGCGGTGGTGCCGGCCGCGGCCAGTCCGACCGCGGCGGCCGCGCCCAGACAAGCGCGAAGACGTCCCACTACGTGCCTCCATGGGGGGTGGGGGATGGGGAAGACCCCAGCCTCTTGGTGTGACCTCGTTTTGGTCTAGTCCAATGCGCACACTTGGACTGGACCAAACGAAGTCTTTACCCGCGTGGAGGATTAACGTCCGCTGTGTACAAGACAGTTGGCGAACCAGCCGATCTGCGCGGAACCGTGGCGGAGTGTCGGCCGACTGAGGCACCCTTGACAGGTGCGTACTGTTTCGCGACGTTTGAACGTCGGCGCAGGGCGGGGGGACGGCAAAGACATGAGCGGTAACAGGGGTGGGGCACGCCATGCGGCGTCCGGGACGGCGACGCCGGAAGGGCGGTCGATCTGAGGTGGAGATCACCATCCACAGACCCGGCGAGCTGACCTCGGCGCTGCGCGGGGCCTGGCACCGGGCGATGGACGAGTCACCCGAGTACGCCAATCCGTTCCTGGCGCCCGAGTTCGCCATCGGGGTCGGCCGCCATCGCCCCGGTGTGCGGGTGGCGGTCCTGCGGGAGGGCGGCGAGCCGGTCGGCTTCCTGCCGTACGAGCGCGGGCCGTTGGGCACCGGCCGGGCCGTCGGCCTCGGGCTCTCCGACTGCCAGGCCCTGGTGCACCGGCCCGGAGTCACCTGGGACACGGGCGAGTTGCTGCGCGCCTGCGGGCTCAGCGTCTTCGAGTTCGACCATCTCGTGCAGGAGCAGCGGCCGTTCGCGCCGTACGTCACCGGCACCTTCGCCTCGCCGGTGATCGACGTCAAGCCCGGCGACGGCACCTACGCCGACTGGCTGCGCGCCACCTATCCGGGGCTCGCCAAGACCACGCTGAAGAAGGAGCGCAGGCTCGGCCGGGACATCGGCGAGGTCCGGTTCGTCTTCGACGAGCGCGACCCGAAGGCGCTGCGCACGCTCATGCGGTGGAAGTCCGCGCAGTACCGCCGCACGGGCCGGATGGACCGGTTCTCCCGGCCGTGGATCGTGGACCTGACGGACCATCTCTTCCATGTGCGCGCCGAGCATTTCACCGGCGTCCTGTCCGTGCTGTACGCGGGCGACCGTCCGGTGGCCGCCCACTTCGGGCCACGCTCCAGCACCGTGCTGGCCGCCTGGTTCACCGCCTACGACCCCGAACTGCACTACTACTCGCCGGGGTTGATGATGCATCTGCGCACCGCCGAGGGGGCCGCGCGCGGCGGGGTGACCCTGGTGGACCTCGGGCGTGGCGACAAGGAGTACAAGGACTGGCTCAAGACCCGCGAACTGCGGGTCGGTGAGGGCTTCGCGGCCCGGCCCCATCCGGTCGCACTCGCCCAGCGCATGTGGCGCCGTCCGGTGCGCGGGCTGCGCAACACGGTGCTGGCCCATCCCCGGCTCCGCGAACCCGCGGACCGGCTGCTCAGGACGGTGGGCGAACTGCGCACGCAGGGGCGCCCCCGCCGCTGAAACCGCTTATTGAACACGGGAGTTGACGACCGGCCGGACCACATCGCGTGGTCCGGCCGGTCTCGTCGTGGTGTGAACGGCCCGTCGGTGTGAACGTCCCTGTTGCGTGAAGGATTTGAGTCCCGAAGGCTTGCCGCCCCTTTGGTTCATCTCTTAAATCAAAACATGAACTAAGTGGGGAGGCCGGTATTCCGGTCCCCGAGCCGCAGGAGCCGCCACATGAGACTGAGATCTTTGGGAGCAGCGTTCGCCGTCACGGCGGCCCTGCTCGCCCTGCCCACCGCCCATCCCTCGGCCCGAGCGGCCGAAACCCCCCTCTCGCAGGGCCGCACGACCACCGCCTCCTCCGAGGAGAACGCCGGAACCCCCGCCGCCGCGGCCGTCGACGGCGACACCGGCACCCGCTGGTCCTCCGCCGCCACCGACGACCAGTGGCTGCGCGTCGACCTCGACGCGAGCGCGACCGTCACCAGCGTGGTCCTGAACTGGGAGGCCGCCTACGGCAAGGACTACAAGCTCCAGATCTCCGACAACGGCACCAGCTGGACCGACCTGAAGTCCGTCACCGGCTCCGACGGGGGCACCGACACCGTCGACGTCTCCGGACAGGGCCGCTACGTCCGGATGCTCGGCGTCCACCGGGCCACCCAATGGGGCTACTCCCTCTGGGAGTTCCAGGTCTTCGGCACCTCCGGCGGCAGCCAGGCCGGCTGCGACACCGCCAACGCCGCGCAGGGCAGGGCCGCCACCACCTCCTCCACCGAGAGCGCGGACTTCCCCGCCTCCGCCGCCTTCGACGGAAACAACAACACCCGCTGGTCCAGCCAGGCTTCGGACCCGCAGTGGCTCCAGGTCGACCTGGGCTCGGTCAAGGACCTGTGCGGGGTCGACCTGCGCTGGGAGGCCGCCTACGGCAAGGACTTCCGCATCGAGGCGTCCACCGACGGCCAGAACTGGAGCACGCTGAAGTCCGTCACCGGCGCGAGCGGCGGCAACGCCTCCTACGCCGTGAGCGGTTCCGGCCGCTACGTCCGTCTCTACGGCACCGCGCGCGGCACGGTCTACGGCTACTCGCTCTGGGAGTTCGCCGTGCACACCGGCACCACCGGCACCCCGCCGGTCGAGGGCGGCGGCGACCTCGGTCCCAACGTCATCGTCGTCGACCCCTCGACGGCGAACCTCCAGCAGAAGTTCGACGACGTCTTCTCCCGTCAGGAGTCGAACCAGTTCGGCTCCGGCCGCTACCAGTTCCTCCTGAAGCCCGGCACCTACAACAACATCAACGCCCAACTCGGCTTCTACACCTCGGTATCCGGTCTCGGCCTGAACCCCGACGACACCCAGATCAACGGCGACATCACCGTGGACGCGGGCTGGTTCAACGGCAACGCCACGCAGAACTTCTGGCGTTCGGCCGAGAACCTCGCGATCCGCCCGGTCAGCGGTGACGACCGGTGGGCCGTCGCGCAGGCCGCGCCGTTCCGCCGCATCCACGTCCAGGGCGGCCTCAACCTCGCCCCGAACGGCTACGGCTGGGCCTCCGGCGGCTACATCGCCGACTCGAAGATCGACGGCACGGTGGGCCCGTACTCCCAGCAGCAGTGGTACACCCGTGACAGCTCGGTCGGCGGCTGGACCAACGGCGTCTGGAACATGACCTTCACCGGCGTCCAGGGCGCGCCCGCGACCAACTTCGACAACGGGCCGTACACCACGCTGGACAACACCCCGGTCTCCCGCGAGAAGCCGTTCCTCTACCTCGACGGCAGCACCTACAAGGTGTTCGTCCCCGCCAAGCGCACCAACGCGCGGGGCGTCTCCTGGCCGGCCAACGCGGGCAGCTCGATCCCGCTCGACCAGTTCTACGTCGTCAAGCCCGGAGCGACGGCCGCGACCATCAACGCCGCCCTCGCCCAGGGCCTCAACCTCCTGTTCACGCCGGGTGTTTACCACCTCGACCAGACCATCGAGGTGAACCGCGCCAACACCGTGGTCCTCGGCCTCGGCCTCGCCACCATCGTCCCCGACAACGGCATCGACGCGATGCACGTCGCCGACGTGGACGGCGTGAAGCTCGCCGGGTTCCTCATCGACGCGGGCCCCGTCAACTCCGACACCCTGCTGCGAATCGGCGCCCCCGGCTCCACCGCCGACCACTCCGCCAACCCCACCACCATGCAGGACGTGTTCGTGCGCATCGGCGGCGCGGGCCCCGGCCTCGCCACCAACTCCGTCGTGGTCAACAGCAACAACGTCATCATCGACCACACCTGGCTCTGGCGCGCCGACCACGGCAGCGGCGTCGGCTGGGACACCAACCGCGCCGACTACGGCCTGCGCGTCAACGGCAACGACGTACTCGCCACTGGGCTGTTCGTCGAGCACTACAACAAGTACGACGTGTACTGGGCCGGTGAGCGCGGCCGCACGATCTTCTTCCAGAACGAGAAGGCGTACGACGTGCCCAACGCGGCCGCCGTCACCCACGACGGCATCGTGGGCTACGCGGCCTACAAGGTCGCCGACTCCGTCACCACGCACGAGGCCTGGGGGCTGGGCAGTTACTGCAACTTCACGTCCGACCCCTCGATCGTCCAGGCCCACGGCTTCCAGGTGCCGACCGGCTCCGGCATCAAGCTGCACGACCTGCTGGTGATCTCGCTGGGCGGCAAGGGCCAGTACGCCCACGTCGTCAACAACACGGGCGCGCCCACCTCGGGCTCGGACACCATCCCGTCCAAGGTGACGCGGTTCCCGTAGCGGCGTTCGGGGACGGCCGGTCGCGTGCGGCGGACCGTCCCCGAACCGCCCCGTCCCGAACGGAGTAGCTGCGCGGGCGCGCCGGGGTCGGTGCCGCTGTGATGGAAGGGTCCTGATCTCGAGCAGTGAGGCACCTCATGCGTATGCGCGGCATTGCCACAACGGCCCTTCTCGCGGGCTCCCTTGCCCTCGCCGGTACCACGGCGGCCCACGCGGCGGACCCCGACCCGACGACCGGCGTCGCCGTCGGCAGCCCCGGCGTCGCCTCCGGCAACGTCATCCAGGTGCCGATCGAGATCCCGGTCAACCTGTGCGGCAACACGATCAACGTCGTCGGCCTGCTGAACCCCGCGTTCGGCAACGTCTGCGTCAACTCCTGACGCCCACCACGAGCCGGCTCCCCGCCCGGGGAGCCGGCTCGTGGCTGTCCGGTTTCAGACCGGGCGCCGGAACAGCGCGGTCCACAGGAACGGCACGCCCATCACCTCCGCGTCCCCGTCCTGCTCGCGCATGGGACGCAGCTCCACCTCCGTGAGGTCCTGAAAGATCCAGCGCAACGACTCCGCCGTGTACGCGAGTCCCCCGTGCAGCCTGCCGTCCCGGTACAGCTCCGCGTCGGACACCTCCGACCCCATGTGCCCGGCGGCGAAACAGGTGAGCGCGAAGTGCCCGCCGGGTGCGAGGACGCGGTCCAGGAGCCGGAGATAGCTCACGCGCCGGTGCGGCGGCAGATGATGGAAGCAGCCGGAGTCGTAGACCAGCCCGTACGGGCCGCCGAGTTTCTCCCGCGGCAGCTCGAAGGCGTCACCCCGGTGGAAACGCACCTTCGCGCCCGTTTCCCGGGCCCGCTCCTCGCCCCAGGCGACGGCAGCGGGCGAGAGGTCGACGGCGTCCACCTCGAAACCGCGCGCGGCCAGGTGCAGCGCGTTGCGGCCCGGCCCGCAGCCCAGATCCAGGGCGCGGCACGGCTCGATCAGGCCGCGGTCCAGGTGGGAGACCAGGTTCTCGTCGGGCTTGGCGGGGAAGAACGGCACCGGGCGGGAGCGGTCGCCGTAGAACGAGTCCCACCAGGAGGACGCGCCGTCCGTCCACCGGTCGGCGTCCGGCGCGAACAGGCCGTCGAGCAGCCGCAGTACGTCCTCCGTCGTGCGTATGTTCCGGTCCATCCGGTCCCCGCCCTTCCTCGGCCGGGCGGCGTCCGAGGTGCGCCGCCCGGCGGAACGCTAGTGCGGCCGGTGACCGTCCGCCAGCAGGTATTCCGTCGCTGGTCAGGCGTCGGACGGCACCGGCTCGGGGTTGTTCGGGGTGGGCCGGGAGGCCGGGCGGTGGCCGCGCAGGAGAAGGCGCCGGGCCGGGCGCTCCACCGCTTCGTAGAGGAGCCAGGAGAGGGCCAGGGACAGGGTGAAGGCGGCCGCGGTGACGCCGAGGCCTGCGAGGAGGCCGAAGCGGGGTTTGGCGCCGAGGACGGTGATCCCCGCGCGCAGGACCAGCAGGTGGATCATGTAGAACGCGAAGGACAGCTCCCCGAGCCGGACCAGCCGGGGGCGCCGCCACAGGGAGGGCAGGCCGCGCAGGTCCGCGAGGGCCGCCGCCGGGATGAGGGTGACGAAGCCCGCCAGGGTGCAGGCCGTCCCCGTGTAGCCGCCCCGGATCTGCGGGACGAGGAAGTAGCCCAGCAGGGCCAGCGCGAGCGACGCCTCCAGGCCGGGGCCGCGCCAGCGCCCGAGCAGCACCAGCCGCGCGGTCACCGCGCCGAGCACGAACTCGGGCAGCCGCGCGAGGGGCAGCGAGTACAGCGGCTGGTGCAGCCAGTGGTGCGAGTCGGCCCGCGCCAGCACCAGCACCGCCACCACCGCGAGCGCGCCCAGCACCACCGTGCCCCGCGCGCCGAGCCGCCGCAGCACCAGGAAGAGCGCGGGGAAGGCCGCGTAGAAGAACGCCTCGCAGGCCAGCGACCAGCTGACCGGGTTCAGCGTCTGCCACCAGGGCTGCCACCACGAATGCACCAGCAGCACGTTGGCCGCCGCCTGCCGGACCCGCGGTCGCGGCAGTCCGCTCAGCGTGTACGCCATCACGAACGCGACGACGAGGGTGACCAGGTGCACCGGGTAGACGCGGGCGATGCGCCGCCGCCAGAAGCCGAGCGCCCGGTCGCCCGGCCGGGCCGACCACATGAGGACGAAGCCGGAGAGCACGAAGAAGAACGACACCCCGGTCGCCCCGGGCCCGAACGCCCAGGCCACCAGGCGCCCCGGCTGTCCGCCGAAGTACCCGAAGTTGTTCACGTGCAGTCCGAAGACCAGCAGCGCCGCCATCCACCGCAGTCCGGTGAGCGAGGGCAGGGAAGGTCTGGGGGTGGCCGAGAGGGAGGCGGGGGCCGTGGCCGAGCCGGTCCGGTCGGGCGGCGTCCGGGTCGTCCGGGTCGTCGCCGTGCTCATCCGATCACCTGCCGCTGGAGGTTCGCGTGGGGCATGAAGGGGAGCGTTGCCCCGTCCGCGCCCCTCATTCACATCACGCGGGGAACATCACACTGCTGCCGAACGAGACAGCCGCCGCCATGCCACGGACGGCCCTCCCGCCGCACCCGAACGAGTGAGGGCGCACCGGTTTCGGGGAACGGTCCCGATGGGCAGGGTGAGGCGCGTGCGGCGACACTCGATACGTGAGGCGCGTCACTCCGTGCGGGGGACCTCCCGGCCCGCCGTTCCCGGGGGCCCGGGCGCGCGGACCCATGATGCGGGGGTCGGGCGCCACGCGCCGTGAACGGGCCGGTGCGGTCCGTCGGGATCGGGCCGGTGGCGGTCGTCGGAAACCACGAGATCAGACTTGGATGACTCGTTTTCTTGAATCTTTCGTGTTTATGGAGGTAGGTTCGGTGCCATGACCGCATCCCAGCCTCCGACCACCGCCGCGGAGCTGCGCGGTGCCGGCCTGCGCGTGACGGCGGCCCGCGTCGCCCTGCTGGAAGCCGTCCGCGACGGCGACCACCTCGGCGTCGAGGCGATCGCCGACAAGGTCCGCGACCGCGTGGGCCACATCTCCCTGCAAGCCGTCTACGACGCCCTGCACGCGCTCACCGCGGCGGGGCTCATACGCCGCATCGAACCGGCCGGCAGCCCCGCCCGGTTCGAGGGCCGCGTCGGCGACAACCACCACCACGCCGTCTGCCGGTCGTGCGGTGTCGTCGTCGACGTCGACTGCGCGGTGGGCCACGCACCGTGTCTCACCGCGTCCGACGGCCGGGGCTTCGCCATCGACGAGGCCGAGGTCGTCTACTGGGGCACCTGCCCCGACTGTTCCACCGGTCGTACGGCCTGAGCGCCGCGTCCCGTCCGTTTCGGAAGGATTGACATGCCCGACAACAAAGAAGCGATCGTCACTGACCCGAAGGACGAGGGAACCGGCGGCTGCCCCGTAGCCCACGGCGCCACCTCCCCCACCTCCCTGCACCCCGCCCTCGGCAGCGGCAACGACCGCTGGTGGCCCAAGCAGCTCAACCTGAAGGTCCTTGCCAAGAACCCGCCCGTCGCCAACCCGCTGGGCGGGGAGTTCGACTACGCCGAAGCCTTCCTGAACCTGGACCTGCCCGCGGTGAAGCGGGACATCGCCGAGGTCCTGACCACCTCGCAGGACTGGTGGCCCGCCGACTTCGGCCACTACGGCCCGTTCATCATCCGTATGGCCTGGCACAGCGCCGGCACCTACCGCACCCTCGACGGCCGCGGTGGCGGCGGCACCGGGCAGCAGCGCTTCGCCCCGCTGAACAGCTGGCCGGACAACGCCAACCTGGACAAGGCCCGCCGACTTCTGTGGCCGGTGAAGAAGAAGTACGGCAAGAACCTCTCCTGGGCCGACCTCATCATCCTCTCCGGCAACGTCGCCCTGGAGACCATGGGCTTCAAGACCTTCGGCTTCGGCGGCGGCCGCGTCGACGCCTGGGAGCCGGACGCCGACGTGTACTGGGGCCCGGAGACCACCTGGCTCGGCGACGAGCGCTACACCGGCGACCGTGAGCTGGACAAGCCCCTCGCGGCCGTCCAGATGGGCCTGATCTACGTCAACCCGGAGGGCCCCAACGGCAACCCGGACCCGATCGCCGCGGCCCGCGACATCCGCGAGACCTTCGCCCGCATGGCGATGAACGACGAGGAGACCGTCGCCCTGATCGCGGGCGGCCACACCTTCGGCAAGACCCACGGCGCGGGCCCGGCGAGCGACGTCGGCCCCGACCCGATGGACTCCCCGATGGAGCAGCAGGGCCTCGGCTGGAAGAGCAGCTACGGCACCGGCAAGGGCCCCGACACCATCACCTCCGGCCTCGAGGTCACCTGGAACTCCACGCCGATCACCTGGGACGAGAACTTCTTCGCCACCCTGTTCGGCTACGAGTGGGAGCTGACCGAGAGCCCGGCCGGCGCCCACCAGTGGAAGCCGAAGGACGGCGCGGGCGAGGGCACCGTGCCCAGCGCCTTCGACCCGGACAAGAAGATCGCGCCGAACATGCTCACGACGGACCTGTCGCTGCGCTTCGACCCGATCTACGGTCCGATCTCCCGCCGCTTCTACGAGAACCCCGAGCAGTTCGCGGACGCCTTCGCCCGCGCCTGGTACAAGCTGACCCACCGCGACATGGGCCCGAAGTCGCTGCTCCTCGGCCCCGAGGTCCCGGAGGAGACGCTGCTGTGGCAGGACCCGCTGCCGGAGCCGGTCGGACAGCCGATCGACGCCGCCGACGCCGCGGCGCTCAAGAGCAAGATCCTCGACACCGACCTCACCGTGCAGCAGCTCGTCGGCACCGCCTGGGCCTCCGCGTCCACCTTCCGCGGCAGTGACAAGCGCGGCGGTGACAACGGCGCCCGCGTCCGCCTGGAGCCGCAGCGCGGCTGGGAGGTCAACGAGCCCGACCAGCTCGCCCGGGTGCTGCGCACCCTCGAAGGCATCCAGGAGGAGTTCAACGCCTCCGCCGGTGCCAAGCACGTCTCCCTGGCCGACCTGATCGTCCTCGGCGGCGACGCCGCGGTGGAGCAGGCCGCCAAGGACGGCGGGTTCCCCGTCGAGGTGCCCTTCACCCCGGGCCGCGTGGACGCCTCCCAGGAGCAGACCGACGTCGAGTCCTTCGAGGCGCTCAAGCCCGCCGCCGACGGCTTCCGCAACTGGGTCGGCAAGGGCAGCAACCCCGGCCGCGCCGAGTACATGCTCGTCGACCGGGCCAACCTGCTCACCCTGAGCTCCCCGGAGATGACCGTCCTCATCGGCGGTCTGCGCGCCCTCGGCGCCACCTACCAGGGTTCCAAGCTCGGTGTCTTCACCGACCGCCCGGGCACGCTGACGAACGACTTCTTCGTCAACCTGCTCGACCTGGGCACCACGTGGAGCTCCACGAGCGAGGACCAGTCCACCTTCGAGGGCCGCGACGCGGCCACCGGCAAGGTCAAGTGGACCGGTACCCGTACCGACCTGGTCTTCGGCTCCAACGCCGAACTGCGCGCCGTCGCCGAGGTGTACGCCAGCGACGACGCCAAGGAGAAGTTCGTCAAGGACTTCGTCGCCGCGTGGCACAAGGTCATGAACCTCGGCCGGTTCGACCTCGCCTGACCGGTAGCCCCTCGGGCGCCCGGGACCGGCCCTCACGGGTCGGACCCGGGCGCCTTTGCCGTGCTCCCACCTGGGAATACGTGGCCTCCCACCTGGGATTACGCGGCTTTTCCCGCCTCCGACTGCGCCCACGCGGACCCGGGTGCACGATGGTGGTGAAGACGCCTTCGGGCCGACACTCCGCCACGCGGCCGTGAGCAGGCGAGAGGAGGCGGCGGCCGATGACTCGCACCCCATGGACGCCCCCGGTCACCCGGGTCCGCCTGTGGCGCTGGCGGCGCAACCCGCTGCGGCGGCGCAGCGATCTGGCCGAGGGCTGGATCATCCTTCTCACCTGGATCCTCGCCGTCCTGGGCGGCACGCTCGCGGGCTGGGCCGCCGGGCAGGCCGTGGACGCCTCGCTCGCCGCCCGGCGCGCGCAGGTGCACACCGTCGCGGCCGTGCTCACCGCCGACGCGGCCCGGACCGTCACGGACGGCAGCGGCTACGACGCCGACCACGTCTGGGGCACCGTCCGCTGGACCGACCCCGACGGCTCCGTGCACACCGGGCGCACGAAGGTGCGGCCCGGGACCGCCGAGGGCACCGCCACCACCGTGTGGACCGACGGCACCGGCCGGACCGTGCCCCCGCCCGCCTCCACCGCCGAGGCCGCCCTCCAGATCGTGCTGACCGGCCTCCTCGTCGCCCAGGTCAGCGGTACGGCGGTGTGGGCCGGGGGCCGGCTGCTGCGCGGCTCGCTGGTGCGGCGGCAGCTGTCCGAATGGGACAAGGAGTGGAAGCGGGTCGGGCCGGAGTGGCGCAAGTTCAGCGGGGGCAGGGGCTGAGGGGTCGCCGCCGGTCGGCGCGTAGGCCGCGAGGTGCGCGAGGGGATCCATTCAGGCGTCATGTCAAAAAGGCATGCGGGCTTCAAAGCTCCCCCTTGGACACGGGTGGTGTGCGGCTGTTTCGCTGTCCTCCCGTCGGCGGTCCACCGGGCCGGCGGCCGACTCCTACGGACGATCCGGGAGGACCTTCCCCATGCACCGCACCAACTCCGTACCCCGCCGCCGTCTGTTCCGGACGGGCGGTGCCCTCGCCGCGGCCGCCGCGCTCACGCCGACGGTGACGGCACGTGCCGCCGCCGACTCCGGGCCCGACGGCGTGACCGATCGCGACGTGACCGATCGACTGCGGTCGCTGGAGCGGGAGTACGACGCGCGTCTCGGCGTCTACGCCCGCAACACGCGCACCGGCCGGACCGTGACGTACCGCGCCGGGGAGTCGTTCGCGATGTGCTCGCTGTTCAAGGCGTTCGCGGCGGCGGCCGTACTGCGCGATCACTCCGGACCCGCAGGCCATGGCGGCCGTTCCGGGCTCGACGAGGTGATCCACTTCCCGCCCGCCGACATCCTCTCCAACTCCGAGCACAGCAAGGACTTTCTGGAGACGGGCATCCCCGTGCGCGAGGCGTGCAGGGTCGCCATCCAGTACAGCGACAACACGGCGGGCAACCTCATGCTGCGCCGCATCGGCGGCCCGGCCGGACTCACCCGGTTCTTCCGCTCCCTCGGCGACGAGGTGAGCAGGCTCGACCGGTGGGAGACCGATCTGAACACCGCGATCCCCGGTGACCCGCGCGACACCACGACCCCGTACGCCATCGGGCGCGGCCTGGAGCGGCTGACCCTGGGCAGCGCGCTCTCCGGGGCCGACAAGCGGCAACTCGTCGCCTGGCTGAGCGGCAACACCACCAGCACCAGGCGGTTCCGCGCCGGACTGCCCGCCGACTGGACGCTCGCGGACAAGACCGGCACCGGCTCCTACGCCAGTGCCCACGATCTCGGCATCGCCTGGACCACGCGCCGTACCCCCGTCGTGCTCGCCGTACTGACCACGAAGGCGGAGCGGGACGCGCCCGTGGACGAGTCGCTGATCGAGCGCACCGCCCGGCTGCTCGCGCCGGCCGTCGCACCCGGCGAATAACTCTTCTCGACAGGGGGGACGGGAGAGCTCCGGCGGTGTCCGTGTCCCGGGATGACGGGACATGTCGACCGCCCCAACTCCCGGATACCGGGCCCGATGCCGACATTGCCCATCCGTGCCGAGCTGCGAAATCAGTCGGGTTGAGCTTCTGGGGTGACGAACTCATGGGAAATTGACGGGAGTTGTAAAGCCGACAAGACTCTGGCCATCTTCGCTCGGTCTCGGGCCCGCGAAGCGACGCGACCGCTGTGCGCCGACGCCGGTGTGTCGTGTCCGCCACCTCCCACACCTGCCGAATGGACAGAGGCTCACCTTGTCACGCTCTCAACCAGCCAGGTCCCTCGCCGCGGTCGCGGCCACCTTCCTCGCGGCTGCGGTCGCGCCCCTGATCGGGGCCGGCTCGGCCCACGCCTCCGACGGCGGCGGCTGCCAGTCCGCCACCGTCCAGTACCGCCTGGTCGATGCGGACGGCAAGACCGTCGGCGCGGACTGGACCTCGCAGGGCGGTTTCCACCAGTGGGACACCGTCCCCGGCACCGTCGAGGTCCGCCTGGCCCCCGGCCAGAGCGTCGGCGAGGGCTGCAAGTACCCCGTCTCGCTGGCGGAGTACACCACGGAGGGCCCGAACTGGGCCTCCTCCGGCGCGCAGCAGATGGTCGACAAGGCCACCGTCTACCTGACCGACAAGGATGTCGCGGGCCAGGACGACGCGGGCCGCACCTGGCAGAAGCTCGGCGTCAAGGCGCCCACCTGCTTCGGTCAGATAGACCTCTACGGCGACGACATCGCCTACGACGGCAAGGAGGGCGAGGGCCACGGCCAGCTGCCCGACGTGCGGACCGGCGTGCTCACCCCGTACCACCTGATCGCCGCATGGAACGGCGGTGACAAGCGCTGCGAGTCCGCCACCCCGGAGTCGCCGTCGACGCCCTCCGCGCCCGCCCCGTCCGCCTCGGCCCCGGAGTCCCCCGCGAACCCGGAGCCGAGCGCGCCGTCGGGCAAGGAGACGGCCCCGGCGCCCAAGCCGAAGCCGTCCGGGACGCCGTCGACCAGCGCGGACATCCCGCCGCTGAGTACCAGCCCGTCGGCCGAGGCGAAGGTGTCGCCCAACGGTGGCGCCAAGCCGCCGCTGGCGGAGACCGGTGCCGGATCGGTCGGCATGATCGCGGGCGGGGCCGCCCTGGTGCTGGCTCTCGGCGCCGGAACGGTCTACGTCAGCCGCACGCGCCGTTCCTGACGGCGCACCACAGCGGGAGGGGGAGCCGTCGGCGGACGGCTCCCCCTCCTTTGTATGTACGGGCATGTGTGCAGGTCAGCGCGGGGTTACTGATCAGTTTCCCAATACCGGCAGTAACATGATGACCTTGACTTCGGGTGTTACCCGTCAGTCAACTCAGCGCGGTCCGCGAGGCCGCGCCCTGCCCGGAGATGGCCATGTCTGCTGCCGACGACGCATTCGAGAACGCGCGTTCCTCCTACGACCAGCACGTGCGCACGTGCCGCCAGTGCCACGCCGATGGCGCGGCCTGCGCGGTGGCCAAGCATCTGCTGCGCATCTACAACAACGCCCGCCGCGACCGTATGCGCGCGGGTGGCCCCGCGACGGCCTGACCCGCGAAGGTGCCCCCTCAGCGAAGCGGGGGCTCCTCCAGCAATTCCAGCAGTGCACGGCCACCGAGCGTGGCGGTCAGCGCGGAGACCGTGGGGAAGACCCCGGCCCAGGAACGGACCCGCCCCAGTACCCCGAGGCGCCAGGCGATGCGCGCCGCGCGCCGCAGTTCCGCCACCGTGTGGCCGTCGCCGGTCCACGGCTCCAGATAGGCGTCGCGCAGCCGGGGCAATACTCCGGTGCCGTACCGCTGCTCGGCCTGACGGCCCGGGACGCGCAGGCTGTTGAACGGGTGGGAGACGACGGCGTCCCCCCAGTCGAAGAAGGTGTAGCGGCCCGGCTCCGGGCGGAACACCTGCCCCTCGTGCAGATCCGCGTGGTCCAGCGAGTCGGGGATGCCCAGGGCCGCCAACTCGGCGCACCAGTCCACGAGACGGGGACGCAGCGCGGTCAGCCGGGCCCGTTCCGAGGGTTCCAGCGGCTCGCTCGCGTCCAGCAACTCGTCGAAGGATTCGGGGAGTTCGAGTGTGCCGATGCGCCGCACACCGAGCCGTTCGATCGCGTCCGCGTGCGGGACCAGGGCGCGCTGCGTCGTGGCGTACTGCTGGAGCAGGTCCTCCCATGCCCGGGGCTCCACGGCCTCGGTCTCCAGCACGGTACGGAACAGCGGGCCCCCGTGCGGCAGCAGCGACCAGCCGCGTGCGGCATCCACGGCGAGCGGTCGCAGCACCCGCCCCGGCACCCACTCGGCGAGGGCGGCGGTCAGCGGGGCCTCGAAGCGGCTCGCGGGCGGGTTCGCCTTGAACCACACGGTGCCGCCCTCGCCCAAGCCGCTGCCCGCGTCTTCGTCCACCAGCACCCGTACCAGCACCGACCACGGGCGCACCCGCGCGCTCGGCGCCCCGCTCGCGCGCAGCCCGTGCCCGGCCAGCCGCTCACCGATCCAGCCGAGCGCCTCCCGCTGCCAGTCCTCCCGCTCCCAGGGGGTGACCGCGTCCGGGTAGGCGCCCCGGTCCACGTCCATGGGTGTGTCCTGTCGCATCCGGCCATCCCAGCAGTGAAGTCCGGCGGCGACCAGCGGTTTTCGCGGCCCGGTCACTCCGCCGGGTGGGCCGACCGCACGATCAGGTCCCGCAGCTCCTCCACCGCCCGGGCACGGGCGCCGGTCAGCTCCGGGGACGTCACGGTGGCCGCCGTGACGGGGACAGGGCGCGGGCTGACCGTCATCTGGTGGCGGATCGCGTCGATCATCACCGGCAGCCGGCCCCACTCGCCGCCCACGACCACCACGTCCGGGTCGGTCAGGGCGACGGCCGCGCTCAGCACCCCGCCGACCGCCCGCGCGAGCGCGTCGCGCACCCGCGCCGGGTCCGTACCGCCGTCCCCGGTGACCGCCGCCCGTACGGCGTCGGCGTCGATGGCCGTCGAGTCGTCCCGGCGCAGTCCGAGCGCGGCGAACACCTCGGTCAGCGGCATCGCCGTACCGTCCGGACCCGGCACGCACACATGGGCGATCTCGCCCGCGAGGCCCCGGTGGCCGCGCCGCACGGCGCCGTCCGTGACGACGGCGCAGCCGAGTCCCTCGCCGAGATGGACGTACACGAAGTCGTCCACCCCGGCCGCGCCGCCCGCCTGACGTTCGGCGCGGGCCGCCCAGTTGATGTCGTTGTCCACCAGGACGGGCCCGTTCACCTGCGGGGCGACGACGGCCGCCGGGTCCAGGTCGCCCACCAGGAACGGGGCGTCGGGGAGCCGGACCAGTCGGCCGCTGGCCCGGTCCACCGGGTCGGCGGCGCTGACCACCGCCGTGCGCGGCGCGCCCCGCTCGGACGTGGCGAGCTTCTCGGCGACCTCGGCCAGCGCGCGGGCGGCCCGGCGTTCGCCCGCGTTGCGGCCGAGGTCCGCGCGGGCCCGGTCCACGGTGGCGCCGAGGGCGTCGACGGTCTCGCCGGTCACGCCGTACGGGGTGATGCTCGCGACCAGCGCCGTGCCGAGGCCGGGGGCGAGCGCGTAGTACGAGCCCGCGCGGCCGCGTCCCGTCGTCCGCTCGCCGGTGTCCACGAGCAGCCCGGCCCCGGCCAGGCGCTGGACGCCGTCGGAGATGGTCGGCTTCGAGATGCCGGTCAGTGCGGCGATCTCCGCCCTGGTCAGGCGCGGGTGCGCCATCAGCGCGCGCAGCACGTTCTCGTCGGTGAGCGCGCGGAGCATCTCCAGGGACGGCTTGGCGGGAGTCATGCCCCGCATCCTAGTAAGGGCTGTTGCCTAAACCTGCCGGGATGCCTACCGTGGGGATTGGTAAAGACTCCTGACTAAATCGTTGAGCGGAGTCCGTGCCGCCGTACGCCACCCACGCAGAGCCGTACCGAAGGAGCCGGGCGATGACGCTCGCCGCTGAACAGCAGCCCCAGACGGGGGAGTTGCCGCACTGGGAAACCGTGCCCGAGGATCTGCCCGCCGCGATCCGCACGATCAAGGCCGCGCTGCGCGCCCGTATCGAGGCGTCGGGCCGGACCGTCGAGGAGGTCTACGCGGTCGCCGAGCGGCGCGTGGCCGAGCGGGTCGCGGAGATCCGCGCGGCGCGCGAGGCGGGCGACCCGGTCTGGCCCGTGATCGAGTACGCCGACATCGAGAACGGCGCCGTGACCCCCGAGCAGCTCGCGGCGGTCGAGCGGCGCGGCTGTCTCGTGGTGCGCGGCCACTTCCCGCGCGAACGGGCCCTCGCCTGGGACGCCGGGATTGTGGACTACGTCGAGGGCAACCGGTTCTTCGAGAACTACCGGGGCCCCGGCGACGACTTCTTCGGCAGCGTCGGCTCCCGGCCCGAGATCTACCCGGTCTACTGGTCCCCGGCCCAGATGGAGGCCCGGCAGAGCGACCGCATGGCCCGGGTGCAGTCCTTCCTCAACTCCTTCTGGAAGCACACCTCCGACGGGGTCCAGTGGTTCGACCCCGACCGCGACGCGCTCTACCCGGACCGCATCCGCCGCCGTCCGCCGGGCGCTGACTCCGCGGGCCTCGGCGCCCACTGCGACCCCGGCACCCTCGACCTGTGGATGACCGGCGCCTACCAGCGCGCCTTCCGCCACCTCTTCGACGGCACGGTCGAGGAGTACGACCCCTGGAACCCGGCCCACCGCACGGCGGGACCGCAGTACCCCGGCTCGACCATGTGCTCGGCGTTCCGCACCTTCCAGGGCTGGACCGCGCTGTCCGACATGGACCACGACCAGGGCGTCCTGCACACCGTCCCGGTCCCCGAGGCGATGGCCCTGCTGATGCTCCGCCCGCTGCTGTCGGACGTCCCCGAGGACGACATGTGCGGGGTCACCGTCAACCGGGTCTTCCCCGCGAGCGAGAAGTGGCACCCCCTGCTCTTCGAAGCCCTCTCCGGCATCCCGGACGTGCGCGCCGGGGACTCCGTCTGGTGGCACTGCGACATGATCCACAGCGTGGCCCCCGTCCAGGACCAGCAGGGCTGGGGCAACGTCATGTACATCCCCGCCGCGCCGTGGTGCCCGCGCAACGAGGAGTACGCCGACTCGGTCCGCGCCGCCTTCCTCAGCGGCTCCAGCCCGTCCGACTTCCCCGAGGAGCACTACGAGCGCACCTGGCCGGACCGGTTCGGGGCCGAGTCCCTGAACGAGACGGGGCGCCGGGGGCTGGGCCTGGAAGAGACGCCGTAGGGGCAGTCCCCGAGCGTGCCCCAGGGGAGACCCCGAGCGCGGAATGGGGGAGACCCGGAGCCCGTCATGGGGGCCGCGATCGTGCCCCCGTACGAGGCAGTGCCCCGGCCCGGCGGCCTAGCGTCCTGGCATGACATCGATCAAGCCAATCGCCACCGACATCCTCCGGGCCGCGGCGCTCCTTCCGGTCAGTGTGGCCCGCTCCGGCACCGCGCTGAAGGGTCACACCCCCCACCGCTTACGCAGGCTGCTCCACGCGGGGACGGGCATCCTGCTCGGCGCCGTCGCGTTCGTGCTCGTCGGCATGGAACTGCTGGTCATCGCGCGCGGTGCGTTCTACGGCTTCGTCGACCAGGGGCCGTACGACCACTCGTGGGGTGGTCCGACGCTCGCCGGGGCCTGGCTGGTGCACTTCCTGGCCAGCCTTCCTGTCGTGGCCGGGGGCCTGGGCCTGCTGTGGTTCATCGCCGATCTGGACGACCGCCTGGGCGCCCGGTTCGTCCGGGGTGAACGAACCGGGGCCTGGGCGCTGCCCGCCGCGCTGCTGCTGTCGGCCGGGGCGGTCGGGTTCGTGATCGCCTGGATACACCAGCTATAGAGCGGGGACCTTCTCGCCCGGCTGTGCCTCCGCCTTGCTCAGCGCCGCGTCCCGGGTGTCCGGCATCAGGACGTACGTCACCAGGGAGACGAGCGCGCAGCCGGAGACGTACCAGAAGAAGAGGCGCTCGTGGCCGGCGTCCTTGAACCACAGGGCGACGTATTCGGCCGTGCCGCCGAAGAGGGCGTTGGCGACGGCGTAGGGGAGGGCGACACCGAGGGCGCGGACGCGGGTGGGGAACAGCTCGGCCTTCACCGCCGCGTTGATCGAGGTGTAGCCGGTGACGATCACCAGGGCGATCAGGGACAGCCCCAGCGCCGACCAGAAGGAGGACGCCGAGCCGAGCGCGGTCATGATGGGGTACGTGCCCACCGTGCAGCCCACCGCGAAGGTGATCAGCAGCGGCCTGCGGCCGATCCGGTCGGAGAGCATCCCGGCCAGCGGCTGGAGCAGGGCGAACACGGTGAGCGCGGTGAAACTCACCAGCGTGGCCGTCGACTTGCTCATGCCCGCGCTGCCGATGAGGTACTTCGTGAGGTAGGTGGTGTACGTGTAGTACGCCACCGTGCCGCCCAGGGTGAGCGCCATGACCAGGCCCGCCTGGCGCCGGTGCTCCCACAGCGCGGCGAGCGTGCCGCGCGCGGTCCGCGTGTCCTCGTCGGCGGCCTCCTCGGTGAACGCCGCCGTCTCCGTCAGCCGCCGCCGCAGCCAGAACACCACCAGGGCGAACACCGCGCCGAGCACGAACGGCAGTCGCCAGCCCCAGCTCTTCAACTGGTCCTCGGTCAGCGTGTGTTGCAGCGTGATCAGGATGGCGAGGCCAAGGAGCTGGCCGCAGGTCATCGACACGTACTGGAAGGAGGAGCCGAGCCCGCGCCGGTTGCGGGCGGACGCCTCGGTGAGATAGGTGGCGCTGGCCGCGTACTCGCCGCCGATGCTGAGCCCCTGGAGCAGCCGGGCGAGCAGGAGGACGAGGGCGCCGAAGTAGCCGACCTGGCCGTAGGTGGGGGCCACGGCGATGAGCAGCGCGGCCACCGACATCATCGTGACGGTCAGGGTCAGCGCGCTCTTGCGGCCGTGCCGGTCGGCGGCCCGCCCGAGGATCCACCCGCCGACCGGGCGCATCAGGAAGCCGACGGCGAAGATGCCCGCCGTGTTGAGCAGTTGGGTGGTCGGATTGTCGCCCGGGAAGAAGGAGTCGGCGAAGTAGATCGCGAAACTGGCGTAGACGAACCAGTCGTACCACTCGACGAGATTGCCGAGCGATCCGCCGACGAGGGCGAGACGGCGGCTGCCGGGGGAGTCCGTGGACGGTACGGCCGTGGGGGGTGTCATGGCGGCTCCAGGGGACGGCGAAGTCCCGGAGGCACGGCACACCTGCCGTTCCGCCGGGACACGGGTCCGCCCGATCATGAGTCACCGGCCCCACCCGCACAAGGGGCCGTCACCCCCGTGACGGCCCCCGGGGTCGGCCTACTTGAACCAGTACTTCACACCGTGGTGGTGCGAGCAGGTGCCCTGGGAGTGCTTCGAGTACGACACCGAGGCGTCCTTGCACTTCGCCGTCTCGTACTTGTCCTTCGGCTTCTGGTGGTGCGTCCAGCCGCACAGGCCGGTGGTGTGACGCACACAGTGGTGGGCCGTGTTCTTGGCCGGCAGCGCCGTCGCGGCGGACGCGGACGGGGCGCTGAAGAAGGCACCGGCGAGAGCGACGGCCACGGCCGTGGCGGCGAGGCGTGCGCGCAAAGGAATCCCCCCTGAGATCGATTGTGTGTTTCGCGTGAAGATCGTATCCCAGTTTCTTCACATGGTCTGCGAGTTGGGCGAGGAACGAGGTGTGCCAGGGAGGGCGTGCGTGAGGGAAGGGTCGCGCGAAACCGTGGTGCGGCGCGGTGCCCGGATGTATTGTCCAGAACTGGAATTCTGGTCCAGAAGTGCTGGTCGCCGGAGTCGCCAACCACCGTGCGAACGGAGGACGTTCATGGAACACCCCGATCCCGGGGAGCGCGACGCGGACGAACATCTGATCCGGGAGGCCGAGAAGATCGCCGTGGCTCTCGGCCGGATGTTCCCCGGGCTGTGCGAAGTGGTGCTGCACGACCTGCGCGATCCCGACCACGCGATCCGCGCGATAGAGAACAACCTCTCCGGACGTCAAGTGGGCGACGCCGCCACCGAGTTGGGCCTCGCCCGCATCGCCGACCCGCGCTACCCCGGCGTCGTCCAGAACTACCCCAACCGCTTCCCCGACGGCCGCCCCGCCAAGAGCACCTCCATCGGCATCAAGAACCGTGCCGGTGACTACGTCGCCGCGCTCTGCCTCAACCTCGACGTCTCCGTGCTCTCCCCGGTCGCCCTCACCCTCGGCCGTCTCGTCGCCACCGGCACCGAACACCCCGACGAGCCACCGGAGTCGCTCGGCGACCGCACCGCCCGCGAACTGCGCGCCGCCGTCGAGTCCCACGCCGCCCGGCGCGGCGCCACTCCGCGATCCCTGAGCCGCGACGACAAGAGGGAACTGGTGCGCCGACTCCACCAGGACGGCTACTTCGCCTCGCGGGACGCCGCCCGGACCATCGCGGACCTGCTCGGGGTCTCCCGGGCGACCGTCTACAACTACGCCGGATGAACCGTCCGCGACCACGCCGGACGACAGGCCCGTTCGAGCCCACCCGTACCGCCGATCACCCCAGGGAACCCACCATGGCCGCCGTACCCTCCCTCACCCTCGACGACGTCCGGGCCGCCGCCGCGCGCCTCAAGGGCATCGCCCACCGCACCCCGGTGCTCACCTCGCGCACCCTCAACGCCCGTGTCGGGGCGGAGGTGTTCGTCAAGTGCGAGAACTTCCAGCGGGTCGGCGCCTTCAAGTTCCGGGGCGCCTACAACGCCGCCGCCCGGCTCACCCCGGACCAACTGGCCAAGGGGATCGCCGCGTTCTCCTCCGGCAACCACGCCCAGGCCGTCGCGCTGGCCGCGCGTGAACTCGGCACCACCGCCGTCATCCTCATGCCCGAGGACGCGCCCCGCTCCAAGCTGGAGGCCACCCTCGGCTACGGCGCCGAGGTCGTCACCTACGACCGCTACACCCAGGAACGCAACGCGCTGGGCACCGATCTCGCCGAGGAGCGGGGCCTCGCTCTGATCCCGCCCTACGACCACCCGGACGTCATCGCCGGACAGGGCACCGCCGCGCTCGAACTCCTGGAGGACACCGGCGAACTCGACGCGCTCGTCGTGCCCGTCGGCGGCGGCGGCCTCATCGCGGGCAGCGCCACCGCCGCGAAGGCCCTCCAGCCGGACATCCGGATCGTCGGCGTCGAGCCCGAGGAGGGCGACGACACCAAGCGCTCCCTCGACACCGGCGAACGCGTCACCATCCCGGTACCGCGCTCCATCGCCGACGGCCAGGTGGTTCCCTCGCCCGGCGAGATCACCTTCGCGATCAACCGGCGGCTGGTGGACGCCATCGCCCTGGTCAGCGACGAGGAGATCGTGGAGGCGATGCGGTTCGCCTTCGAGCGACTGAAGATCGTCCTCGAACCGAGCGGTGCCACCGGCCTGGCCGCCCTCCTCTCCGGGCGCGTCGAGAACCTCCCGCGCCGCGTCGGCGTCATCGCCTCGGGCGGCAACATCGACACCCGCAGGTTCACCGAACTCGTCGGCTGACGACGCCGGTTCCGGGCGCGGTCACCAGCCCGCGCCCGGAGAGGCCGTACGCGCTACTCGGCCGGCAGCGCGTAGTCCGCGAGCGACACACTGCCCGAGTTGGCCAGCGGCACCCCGTCCAGGAAGGCCGCCGGCAGGTCGAACGCCTCCACCAGGGCGGCCATGTGTGGGGCCAGCTCGCGCAGCACGTCGTCCACCAACTCGGGCAGACCGCAGACCTGTTCGGGGGAGAGGTGCCCGTGCGCCAGCAGGTCGCCGCTGCGGGCGCTCGTCTCCTGGAGCAGGAACAGCAGGCACAGCCGTCCAAGGAGGGCCCGTGCCCCCGGCTCCGCCGCCCGGTCGGCCGCGTCCAGGAAGGCGTCGGCCGCCCGCAGCAGGGCGTGTGCCGCGACCATCTCCAGCGCCGCCGAGGAGGCGCCGTTCCAGCGGGCGACGGGATCACCGGACGGCCCCCGCCGCAGCCGGGTCCGCGCCCGGTCCCGCCAGATCGACTCCGCCCGGGCCAGCAACTCCCGCAGATGCCGGGGGTCGGTCAACTGGGCCGTACCGGCGGGGGAGTGGAGGGGGCCCAGGGGCGGCTGTTCGGCGAACAGCATCTCGGCGGCCGCCTTCACCCAGATCACCGTGTTGTCGCCCTCGGCGGTGACGGTGCCCTCGATGTACTGCGGGAACTCGGACAGCCCGTTGGCCGCGAACAGCGCCTGGGCGCCGCAGCGTTCACGGCACTCGACGGTGACCTCCCGCGCCTGCCAGGTGATCCAGCTCTTGGCGACGGCCACCAACCGCTCGGCCTCCGCCTGCCGTTCGGTGTCCGGGTCCGTGCGGTGCGCGGTCCAGCCGTCAAGTGCCCTGCGGTGCAGGAAGGTCATGGCGTACGAGGTCGCCAGGCCCTTCAACAGCGGCCCGTGGTGGGAGCGGTGGGCGTTCACGGGGATGCGCTCGCCCGCGCGCGGCCCGCTGACCTGCCGGTGGCCGCCGTAGCGCACGGCTATGGCGAGCGCGGCCCGGGTGGCGCCGATCGCCGCGCCGCTCATGCACAGCTTGCCCATGGTGACCCGGCCGATGGAGCGCAGGAACCGCTTGCGCCGGTTGCCGAGTTCACTGTGCAGCGTGCCCTCGGCGTCCAGGCGGCCGTGCGCGGACTCCAGCAGCGCCGAGCGGGGCAGCGGCACCCGGTCGAAGGACGTCACGCAGTGGTCCACGGGCGCGCCGGTGCGCATGGGCAGCCTGCGCACATGGACGCCCGGCCGCAGACCGTTCTCGTCGCTCAGCGGGGTCAGGAAGAGGAAGACGCCCTCGTCCCGGCCGTCCACCAGCAGGCGGGCGGCGACCACCGCACTCTTGGGGCCGCCGGTCAGACTCGTGTTGGGCATGAACTTCCGGGCGCCCGGGTGCGGGGTGTGCAGAACGAACCCGCCGGTCTCCGGGTCGAGTTCGGCGGTCGTCTCCAGGGCCGAGGCGTCGTTGCCGTGCTCCAGCTCCGTGCACAGGAACGTGCCGACGCGGCGGAGCGAGGTGAAGTCGGAGAGGTCGCGGCCGCCGTCGTGGTCGAGCAGGCTGCCGAGGAACAGGTTGTAGTGGATGCTCGCCACCGTGCACAGGCCGCCGCCACCGTCCACGATGGCCGCCCACTCGTGCAGGGCCGCGAGTTCCGCCGGATCGTCGGCGAGCCGTTCCGGCGCCCCGGCGGTGTCGTTCACCAGCCGCAGCCAGGCGTAGGAGAGTTCGGCGCGCTCGTCGGCACCGAGGCCCGGGCGGTGGCGGAAGGTGTCCCGCGCGATGAGCTCGCGCCAGCGGCCGTGCCCGCGCTCGCGCGCTCCGCCGTCGAACAGGAGCCGGGTCAGCTCCGCCACGGCCGCCCGGGACGGCACCGAACCGGACGAAGGGAGGGGGGACTTGTCGCGCTCGTCGTCGTCGTTCCCGGGTGCCGAGGGGAGTTCTACCTGAGGTGTCAGAAGAGTCATGGGCCCGCTCCCGTGGTCGCAGATCCGGCAGGAAGGGATGCGCAGTGTCAGAAGATACGGACCTTCCGGTTTGCTTATCAAGCACGACTCTGTCAATCGGTCACCGCATGGTTGCGTAATGTGGGCGCTTTCAGTTCGTCAACTGACCGAAACTGAACGGCTTTTGCAGGGATGGGGCACCCTTCCCGCAACGCCTCCGATCGGTCCGAAGGCGTTGTGATACCGGGCGGCACGTCTTATCGTGGCCGGCGGTGAGGGGCCCGGGCGCTCGTACGTGAGGGCGAGCGCACGCTTGAAAGGGCGACTTGCCGGGTGGCAGGATGCGTACCCGCCGGTCTCTTTCCGTCACCGACCGGGCCGTGAAGCCAGTGCGGAGGGTGTGCCGTGGCGCTGCAGGAACGTGCGATCAGGACAAGGCGCAACATCCTGGTGGCAGCCGCCGACGTGTTCGCCGACGTGGGGTACGAGGCCGCGACGATCTCCGAGATCCTGCAACGGGCCAACGTCACCAAGGGCGCCCTCTACTTCCACTTCGCCTCCAAGGAACAGCTCGCCCAGGCCGTGCTGACCGACCAGCTCACCTCGGTGCCGGACACCCCGCCGCGCGAACTGGTCCTCCAGGAGGGGCTGGACGCGGGCTTCCTCCTCGCCCATCTGCTCGGCGAGGGCGACCCGCTGGTGCGCGGCAGCGTCCGGCTCACCGTGGACCAGGGCTCGCCCCAGGACGGACTGGACCGACGGGTTCCCATGGCCTCCTGGATCGACCACAACGCCAAACTCCTGGCACGGGCGAAGGCGAGCGGCGAACTCCTGCCGCACGTCGACGTCGAGGCCGCCGCCAAGGCGTTCGTCGCCGCCTTCACCGGCGCCCAGGTGCTCTCCAAGATCATGAACGACCACACGGACCTCATGGAGCGCGTGGTCGACCTCTACCGGCATCTGATGACCAGCATCGCGGTCCCCGCCGTCCTCGTCCGCCTCGACATGGGCCTGGACCGGGGCGCCCGGGTCCACGCCGAGGCGCTGGCCCTGCGCCGGGAGGCAGAGGAGCCCGGCGTCACCGGCTGAGCGCCGGGAGCGGCGGGGCGCGGGGACCGGACCGCCGCCCGGCCGGTGCCCGGACCGCCCCCACCGGTAGCCGCCCTCGACCGGTGGCCAGGCGGTCGGCCCAGCGGGTCGTCCGACCGGCAGCCGGCCGACCCGACCAGGAGCCGCACCGCGGCCCGGCCGTGCCCGGACCCCGCCCGGACGGCCAGTACCCCTCCGCAACCCCTCTACCCACGGACCCACGGACCCGCCCGGACGCCGGGAACCTCCCGCCGGACGGCACCGCAGCACGACCACGTGAGCGCAGGACCGAACCAGGGAGGACACCGATGGAGACGACCGCCTGCCCCTACGTCTTGGACATCACCGGCCGCGACCACCAGGGCGAGGCCGCCCGGCTGCGCGGACAGGGCCCCGCCGTCCCCGTCGAACTGCCCGGCGGCGTGATCGCCTGGGCCGTCGTGCAACAGGCGTACGTGGAACGGCTGCTGGCCGACCCCCGCGTCTCGCGCAGCGCCCGGCTGCACTGGCCCGCGTTCATCGAGGGGAAGATCACCGAGGACTGGCCGCTGTACCCCTGGGTGGCCAACGAGAACATGCTCTTCGCCTACGGGGAACACCACTCCCGGCTGCGCAGGCTCGTCGCGGGCGCCTTCACCCTCCGCCGCTCCGAGGCGCTGCGCCCACGTGTCGAGGAACTCTCCGCCGAACTCCTCGACAGCCTCGCCGCCGTGGCCCCCGGCACCCCGGTCGACCTGCGCACCGACTACGCCGAGGTGCTGCCGCTGCGCGTCATCTGCGAGCTGTTCGGGGTGCCGCGCGGCGCCGACACCGACGCGCTCTCGGACGCGCTCAGCACCGTGTTCAGCTCCACGACCCCGGCCGCCGAGATGGAGGCCGCCCGGCTCCAGGCGTTCGGCCTGCTGGCCAAGCTGGTGGCGGTCAAGCGGGAGCGGCCCGGGGACGACCTCACCAGTTCCCTGATCGCCGCCCGTGACAACGGCGACCGGCTCACCGAGGAGGAACTGCTCGGCTCCCTCTTCATGTTCATCGCAGCGGGCCAGGACACCACCGCCACCCTCATCACCAACGCGGCCGGCGCCCTGCTCACCCACCCCGAGCAGCTGGAGCACGTCCGGGAGGGGCGGGCGACCTGGGCCGACGTGGTCTCCGAGGCGATGCGGGTGCACACGCCCGGCGCGTACTCGCCGCTGCGGTTCGCCGTCGAGGACATCGACCTGGACGGCGTGACCATCCGCAAGGGCGACTGCATCCTCGTCGACTTCGCGGCGGGCGGCCACGAGACCGACCGGCACGGGCCGGACGCGAGCGGCTTCGACGTGCTGCGCACCAAGCGCGACATCCTCGGCTTCGGCCACGGTCCGCACCGCTGCCTGGGCGCCCCGCTCGGCGAGATCGAGGCCGCCTCCGCGCTCGCGAAGCTCTTCGGGCTCTTCCCTGACGTACGACTGGCCTGCGCGCCCGAGGAGTTGCAGCCGCTGCCCACCTTCATGCTCAACGGATTCCGCTCGCTGCCGGTGCTGCTGCGTCCGACGGACGCCTGACCGGCGTACGGCGCGGGCCCGTTCCCGGAACGGGCCCCGAAGGGGGAGCGCCATGGTCACGCAGGAACGGGCCGTCCGGACCCGGCAGGCCCTCGTCCACGCGGCGGCGGAACTCTTCGCCGCCCACGGGTACGCCCGTGCCTCCTTACCCGCGATCAGCGCGCGGGCCGGGGTGAGCACGGGTGCGCTGCACTTTCATTTCCCGGACAAGGACGCCCTGGCCGGCGAGGTCGAGCGGGTGGCGGCCCGTACGGTACGGGAACTGGCCGGGCGCTGCGGGCGCTCCGAGGGCAGCGCGCTCGGGGCGCTCGTCACCGCCACCCGTCAGCTCGCGGTCACCCTCGCCGCCGACCCCGTGACCTCGGCGGGCTTCCGGCTCGGCGGCGACCCCGCGCGGCGGCACCGGGCCGGACTGCTCGACTGGTGGCAGGCGTGGGTGCGCGAGACGGTAGGCCGGGCCGAGGCGGCGGGCGAACTGGCCGACGGCGTCTGCTCCGAGGGCGCCGTGGTGGCGGTCGTCGCCGCCACAGCAGGGTTCGAGACGCTGGGCAGCCGGGACCGCGACTGGCTGTCCCGCGAGCGGATGGACCGCTTCTGGACCCTGCTCCTGCCCTGCCTGGCCTCCCGCCCGCCCACGAAAGAACCCCGCCCCTGACTTCCCAGGGACGGGGCCTTCGATGGAGCGCCGGGCAGGCCTTGCACCTGCATTTTCCCGCAGGAAGCGGGACGTCTTTCCTTGGACCACCAACGCACGGCGCGTCACCCGCACTTGGGTGCCTCGCTCATGAGCAAGCTTATCCTACGAATTCCGGGAGGTGAGCCGTGCCCGACGGCTGGACGTGGGACGAGACCCTGTTCGCGGGCACGGCCGCGCACTACACGCGCGGGCGCCTGCCGTACGCCCCCGAGCTGGCACCCGTGCTGGCCCGCGCGCTGCGCCTGGACGGCACCGGCCGACTGCTGGACCTGGGCTGCGGCCCCGGCACGCTGGCCCTGCGGCTCGCGCCCCTGTTCGCGGAGACGGTCGGCGTGGACCCCGACCCCGGGATGATCGAGGAGGCGCGCCGGCTGTCCGTCGCGGCCGACAGGACGGTCTGGCTGCGGGCACGGGCCGAGGAACTGCCCGCCGGACTGGGCACCTTCGACGTGGCGGTCTTCGGGCAGTCGTTCCACTGGATGGACCGTCCCTCGGTCGCGGCGACGGTCCGGGAGCTGCTCCGGCCGGGCGGAGCGCTGGTGCACGTCGCGGATCTCAAGGGCGGGGAGGCCGCCGGGGAGACGCGGTGGCCGCGTGTCCCGTACGGGGATGTCGCGCGGCTGGTGAAGGAGTACCTCGGGCCCGTACGGCGCGCGGGCCGGGGGCTGTTGCCGCGCGGCACGCCCGGGGGAGAGGCGAAGGTCTTCCGTGAGGCGGGGTTCCTCGGGCCCGAGCGGTATGTCGTGCCCGGTGCCGGGGAGTTGGAGCGCGGCGAGGACGACGTCGTCGCCCGGGTGTTCTCGCTGTCCTCGTCGGCGCCGGGGCTGTTCGGGCACCGGGTGGACGAATTCGAGGCGGAGCTGCGGGAGTTGTTGCGGGCGTGCTCGCCGGAGGGGTGTTTCGCGGAACGGGCGCCCGATACCGAGGTGTTCGTGTGGCGCACCCCGTGAACCCGGCGTCGCCGTGCCCCCGGAGCGGGGACACGGCGCGGTGGGTCGGCGGGTGCCGTCAGACCGTGCCGCTCTCGGCGACGGTGATCTTGCCCCGGGTGGCGCCGCTGTCGCTGCCCAGGCCCTCGATCCTGTCCACGATGTCCTGGCCCTCGACGACCTCGCCGAAGACGACGTGCTTGCCGTCGAGCCACGGGGTGACGACGGTGGTGATGAAGAACTGCGAGCCGTTGGTGTTCGGGCCCGCGTTCGCCATGCTCAGCAGGTACGGGCGGTCGTGCTTGCGGGAGAAGTTCTCGTCCGCGAACTTCTCGCCGTAGATGCTCTTGCCGCCGGTGCCGTTGCCCCGGGTGAAGTCGCCGCCCTGCAGCATGAACTGCGGGATGACGCGGTGGAACGGGGAACCGGCGTAGCCGAAGCCGTGCTCACCGGTGGCCAGCTCGCGGAAGTTCTTGGCGGTCTTGGGGACCACGTCGTCGTAGAGGCGGAAGACGATCCGGCCGGCCGGCTGGTCGTCGATGTTGACGTCGAAGTAAACGTTGTCGCTCATGGAGATCAACCTACCGTCGTGGGGCGCGCGGCGTTCACCGACGCCCGGTTCCGAGTGCTGTCAGGAGTGTGATCCTTTACGCACAACCGCCTGGGTATTTTCGATTGCAATCGTTAACGGGGGTGTCGGTGGGACTCAATGGCCTCACCGGAGAGCCGCGTTGACGGACCTCGGTGCCCGTTATCTGCGCACCTGTGAATCATGTCACCCCTTGCCCCGCGCTCGCGATCCGCCGAACAACTGACCTACCAAGTGACCGGCAGCGTCCTCGGCCCCCGGATCAGTCCGTCGCGCTGGAACTCGACCTCCCCGGGCGGCACCGCCAGCCGCAGCGCGGGGAAGCGTTCCAGCACGGAGCCGATCAGCACCTCCGCCTCCATCCGGGCCATCAGCGCGGCCAGACAGAAATGCGGCCCGTGGCCGAAGGCGACGTGTCCGGGGCCGGTGCGGTCGAAGTCGAGCGCGTCCGGGTCGGGGAACGCCTCGGGGTCGCGGTTGGCGGCGACGTAGGCGTTGTAGACGGCCTCTCCCTTGCGGATCAGATGGCCGCCGATCTCCACGTCCTCGGTGGCGATGCGGGGGATGCCCACGCCGTTGCGGTGCGGGACGAAGCGGAAGAGCTCCTCCACCGCCCTCGGCAGCAGCTCCGGCTCGCGCCGCAGCCGTGCGAACTGCTCCGGATGGGTGAGCAGCGCGTACATCATCGACCCGCTGTTGTTGCGCACCGCGTGACCGCCGCTGACGTAGACGGCCATGGCCAGCGAGACAGCCTCGTCGTCGGTGATCTCACCGGTCGCCGCGGCGGCCGCCAGCACCCCGGCGAGGTCGTCGCGCGGCTCCTCGCGGCGGCGGCGCAGCAGGTCCACGACCCGGCCGCGCGTCGTCGCCCGGGCCTGCTTGTTGCGGTCCTCGCCGGCCGCGGCCTTGGACAGCAGCGCCTCGGAATGGCCCGCCCAGGCCCGCCAGTCGTCCTCGTCGGCGCCCAGGAACGCGCAGACCACGGCGATCGGGAACGGCGTGTACAGATGCTCCATGAGGTCGCCGGGCGGGCCCGCCTGCTCCATGCCGTCCAGCGCCCGGTGGGCGATGCGTTCCGCCACGGGCCGCAGCCGCGCCATGCTCCGCGCGGTGAACGCACGCGCCACGACCCGCCGCAGCACCGTGTGCCGGGGCGGGTCGATGTACTGCAGCCCCGCCGTCTGCGAGGCGACCGCCTGCGGGGCCATGCTGGTCACCGAGCGCCCGACCAGCTCGGCGCGGGAGAAGCGGGGGTCGGAGGTGACCGCGCGGACGTCCTCGTACCGGGTCACCAGCCAGGCGTGCCCGTCGCCGTACGGCAGGCTGACGCGGGTGATGGGCTCGTCCCGCAGCAGTTCGTCGAAGAACGGGTCGGGGTCGAGCGCGGGCAGGTCCTCGACGGTCCACGGCCGTACCGGCGGCGGGGGCGGGGGAGAGGCGGGCGCGGCGTCCGGCGTGGACGTGGAGTCGAAGGGCATGGCGCATCACTCCCAGGTTGCCGGTCTGCCCGGCGGTGCGAACTCTGCCCCGAAGCCTGCCTCAGCCCCGCGGAGCCCGCACGCCGGACGCGTCCGGCGCGGGAGTCACCAAGTCCGGCGAGTGAGTCACCAGTAGTGACGACGGCCGGCGACCGCGTGACCGGTGGACCCCAGGATCCACAGCACGGCACCCACCACCAAGAGGATGATGCCGATGGTCCACAGGATCGAGATCCCGGTGAGAAAACCGATGATGAGCAAGATGACGCCGACGGCGATCATGGTCTGCCTCCAGGTGAAGGAGTTCCTGCCTCTCCTGGTGCCCCCGAACCGCGCACATTCTCCTGCCCGCGCGGGAATTCTCCGGCCGGGCGTCACGACTGTGCGTCAGGACCGCCGCCGCGCCCCGTCCTCGGGCCGGGTGGGCAGCGCGAGGTGGGCGAGGTCGCCCGGCGGCGGCGTATGCTCCGGCCACAGCGGAGCGGCCCCGCCGTCGGCCACGGCGGCGGGCGCGTCGGTGAGGTTCATGCGCTCACGCAGCCGCCCGTAGAAGTCCATCGGCCCGAGCCGCACCACGCGCAGCCTGCGGGACGCGGCGTACACCCCGATCCAGTCGCCGGGGTTGAGCACCCCGCGCACCTGGCCGTCGATGCTGACGGCGGCCGGTCCCGAGCGCTCCAGGACGCGCAGCGCGATCGGCTCGTCCGGGGCGGCAAGGACCGAGCGGTTGAACGCCATGTGCGGCGCGACCGGCGTGAACAGCAGCCCCTCCGCGCGCGGTGAGACGACCGGGCCCCCGGCCGCGAAGCTGTACGCCGTCGAGCCCGTGGGCGTCGCCACCATCAGCGCGTCGGCCGAGTACGAGGCGAGCAGCTGCCCGGCGATGTACACGCCCACCGAGACCTGCCGGTCCCGCGTCAGCCGCTCCACGACCACGTCGTTGAGCGCGGTGACGTTCAGAGCGACACCCCAGTCGTCGCTCTGCTCGCACTCCCCGCGCACCCTCGGCGGCGGGAGCAGCGGGCCGCGCCCGTGACCCACCAGCGGCTCCATGTGCCCCGGCACTTCGAGGCGGCACGAGGCACGCAGGGTGAGCAGCATCCGGCTCTCCACGTCGAACCGGTTCTCCCGGACGGCGTCCAGGGCGGCGCGCACCGCCGGTGCGGGCACCTCGGTCAGGAAGCCGACGCGCCCCAGGTCGACCCCGAGGATCAGGGCGTCGTCCTCCGTCGCGAGGCGCGCACCGCGCAGGAAGGTGCCGTCGCCGCCCAGGGTGACGATCAGATCCGGGTCGTGCGCGGCGGTGACCTCCTCACGGGCGCTGTGCCGCGCGCCGTCGCCCCACACGTCGATGTCCGCGCAGCCCACCGTGTGCTCGGCGCACCACTCGCGCACGACGTCCGCCGCGGCCAGGGCCGCGGGCCGTCCGGCGTGGACGACCAGGCCGATCCGGTTCACCGTCATGTCCGTCGCCTCCCGGCCGCTCGCCCAGAGGGCCATCCTCGCCGGGAACCGGTACGGGCGCGCGGCGCGCCACGCGGGGCCGTCCCAGGGGCTTTCGCGACAGGCCCCCGGGGGCTCAGCCCGCGACCGCCGCGCGGGCCGCGCGCTCTACGAGCGCGATGCCGTCCTTCATGGACGTGCTGCCGTCCGAGAGGACCGCGACGAGGTAGTGGTGGCCGCCCCTGTCGATCCGGCCGACGCTGTTGACGTCCCACAGTCCGGTGGTGTTCCGCTGGAGCCAGCCGTTCTTCAGCGCCCAGTCCGAACCGGCGGCCGCCGACACGCCCCAGGACTGCTCGTCGGCCACGTTCCCCATCAGCGAGCGGATGTAGGCGCGGGACGTCTTGTCGAGCGCGGCGGGCTCGTCGTCGAACACCGCGCGCAGCAGCTGGATCTGGTCCCCCGGCGTGGTGCGGGTCAGTCCCCAGCGGGGTCCTGAACCGCCCTCGGTCTCGGTCAGTCCGAGCCGTTTGTTGGCCGCCTTCAGGCCCGGGGCGAGTCCGATGCTCCGCCACAGGGCGTTCGCCGCCGCGTTGTCGCTGTGCTCGATCATGGCCTTCGCCCGGTCGCGCTCCGCCGTGCTCAGCCCGTGCCCGGCGTCCCGGGCCCGCAGGAGGGCGGCCGCGAGGATGTCCACCTTGACGATGCTGGCCGTGTCGAACGTCCCGCCGTCGCCGTGGACCTCGGGCCTGTGCTGCGGGTCGTCCAGGTCGAGTACGGCGGCGGCGACGCGGGCCTTGCCCGGGGCGTGCACCGACTTGGCGAAGTCCGAGCCGTGGCGGGGCGCGGCGGCGGCCGGGAGCGTGCCGGCCGTCACCAGTGCAGCCGTCAGCGCGGCGAGCGCGCCCGTGACCGTGGCGCGCCGTGTCCTTCGGGAGCGGTGCGGGTGCGTGCGGGGGTGGAACATGGGGAGCGGCCTTCGCGGTGGGGGGTGGGGCACGGTGCTGCGAACCTAGACGGAAAAGCCCCGGCCCCGACGTGACGGCTGCCACGCCGGGGCCCGGTTCGCGCGAAATGTGACCAGAGCGACACGGCCCTGCCGCGTGTCCTTACTGGGCGGTGCCGAAGTCCTGGGTCCAGTAGCTGCCCGGCTGCGCGAGGCCGACGCCTATCTCCTTGTAGGAGCAGTTGAGGATGTTCTCGCGGTGGCCGGGGCTCGCCATCCAGCCCGCCATGACCTCGGCCGGGGTGGAGTAGCCGTACGCGACGTTCTCGCCGTACGCGCTCCACTGGTACCCGGCGGCGGTGATCCGGGTGCCCGGGTCGGAGCCGTCGGAGCCGGTGTGCGACATGTTCTGGTGGGCCGCCATGTCGTCGCTGTGCGCCTGCGCGGCCTTGTTCAGCTCGGCGTTGACGGTCAGCGGACTGCAACCCACCTTCGCGCGCTCGGCGTTGACCAGCTGCACGATCTGGGCGACGGCACCGGAGGCGGGGGCGGCCGGGGCCGGGGTGGCGGCGGGGGTCGTCGTCACCGGCTTGGGGGCGGGCCTCGGCGCGTGCTGGGGCGCGGTCCTGGCGGCCGACTCCACCGCGGTCTTCACGGCGGCCGGGGTGGCGGACTTCGTGACGGCCGGGGTCGCCGTCTTCGCGGGCGCCGGGGTGGTGGCCTTCGGGCGGGGCGCCGCGTGGGTACGGGCGGGAGCGGTGTGCGGGCGCTCGGCGCGCTCGTGGTGCTCGCGGGCGGAGGGCGTCGCGGCCGGGGTCTCGGGCGTCGCCCCGGCGGGAGCCGGGCTGCCGCTGCGGCCCTCGGGGCTCGTGTGGTCCCAGCTCCGCGTGATCTGGTCCGCCGTGTCCTGCTGCCGGTCCCACGCGGTGCGGTAGGGCGCCGAGCCGGCCTGCGACCCCGCGTCGTCGCCGCCCCACTTGACGCAGGCCATGGCGGCGGAGGGCACACCCACCGCGCCGACGGCGACGGCGGCGATCACCATCCGCCGGTAATGCTGCTGCTTGCGGTGCTTTGCCATGTGTGACCTCACTGCCATTGCGCGGACTTCGTCTTCTCAACTGCGAAGACGCTCTGCGAGACGCCATTCTTAGGAGGCGTTCACAGGCTGCGCAAAGAGCGGCTCGTACTACTGCGCTTCGTAGGACAGAAGAGGGTCGTACGTAAAGGCAGGGGTGGGCCGACCCGCCGTCAGTGGGTCGGCCCACCCCTGCCGTGCCGTCAGAAACCCTGTGCGTTCGCAAAAACGAGTGGCGGCGCCGAGTGAAGATCACCCCATGCGGTTAGGAATGATCCACATCTACACCAAGACGGACAAATCCCATTTGTCGTCCGGGTGTCGTCTACTAAGCGGCCCGCGTAGGTCGCGCGGACGCTGTGACCGAAGTCACGGAACCGTGTCCGATTCCGCCCGTTCGGCTCAGCCGGAGACCTCCACGCGCCCGGTCGCGAGCAGCCGCAGCGCCTCCTCGGACGGTGAGCCGGGCACGGCGGTGTAGATGACGACGTTCTGGTCCCGGTCGGGGAGGTGGAGGACGTCGCAGTTCACGGTCACCGGGCCGGCCGCCGGGTGGTGGAAGGTCTTGGTCAGGGTGTGCTCGGCCGCCACGTCGTGCGCGGCCCACAGACGGGTGAACTCCGGGCTCCCGGCCAGAAGTTCACCGATCAGCGCGGTCACCTCCGGGGAGTCGGGGTAGCGCGCGGAAGCGGCGCGGAGCCCCCGGACGCAGGAGCGCGCGAACGCGTCCGCGTCGGACACGCCGTACAGCCGCCCGCCCTTCGGGCCCGGTCCGAGGAAGGTGCGCCGTACGAGATTGCGGTCGCGCGGGGGAACGGCGGAGAAGTCCTCCATCAGGGCGGCCGTCAACTCGTTCCAGGCGAGCACCTCGTAGGTCGCCGAGGTCACGAACGCGGCGGAGCCGGGGAGCCGGTGGATCAGGTCGAGGACGCTCTGCGGCACCTCGCGCGACGGCCCGGGCGGCGGGCCCGGGGGCGTACCCGCGAGATGGTGGAGGTGGTCGCGCTCGGCGTCCGACAGCCGCAGCGCCCGCGCGAGACCCGCCAGCACCTCGCGCGAGGGGTGCGGGGCCCGGGCCTGCTCCAGCCGTGTGTAGTACTCCGTCGAGATGAACGCCAGCTCGGCCACCTCCTCGCGCCGCAGCCCCGGCGTCCGCCGCCGCGCCCCGGTGGGCAGCCCCACCTCGGCGGGCGCGATCCGCTCCCGCCGGCTGCGCAGGAACCCGGCCAGTTGTCCTCTGTCCACGCCTCCAGTATTCCGCCGTCCCGCCCCGCGCGACGGGGTACCGGCCGAGATCCGTCCAGGTACCGGTGATACCTGGATGGGCTGCCGGAGGCGGCGCAGGCTCGGGGGCATGAACGACACCACCACCACGCCCCTCGGCCTGCTGACCGGCAAGGTCGCCTTCGTCACCGGGGCCGGACGCGGCATCGGCGCCGCCGCGGCCCGGCTGTTCGCCCGCGAGGGTGCCCGGGTGCTGCTCGCCGCGCGCACCGAGGACCAGTTGAAGGCGGTGACCGAGGAGATCACGGCCGACGGCGGCACCGCCGCGTACACCGTGTGCGACCTGGCCGACGCCGACTCGGTACGCGCCGCCGTGCGGCACGCCGTCGACACCTACGGCCGCCTGGACGTCGCCTTCAACAACGGCGCGACCATCCAGCACCCCGGCCCCCTGGACCGGACGCCCGAGGCCGACTTCGACCACGTCTACGCCGTCAACCTCAAGGGCCAGTGGCTCGCCATGGCCGCCGAGGTGGCCGCGATCCGGGCCACCGCCGGGAGCGGCGCCATCGTCAACAACTCCTCCGTCGGCAGCCACGGCGCCAACCCCGAACTGCCGGTCTACGGCGCGATGAAGCGGGCCCTGAACAGCCTCACCGAGTCCGCCGCCGTGACCTACGGCCCCGAGGGCATCCGGGTCAACGCCATCGCCCCCGGCGCCACGCTCACGGAGATGATCCGCGCCTGGGAGGCCGAGTCGCCCGGTGTGCTGGACCGGATCGCGGGGCTCAACCCGTTGGGCCGCGCCGCCGACCCCGAGGAGATCGCGCAGGCCGCGGCCTGGCTGCTCAGCGACCGGGCCTCGTACGTCAACGGCACGATCCTCCGGGTCGACGGGGGTACGCGGCTCTGAGCCCGGCGCGTCCTGCGTGTCCCGCACGTCCGGCACGTCCGGCGTATCCGCGCCGGTCCCGCGCGGGGCGCCCGTGCCTATGGTGGAGCGTGATCGACTCCGACACCGAGCCCGCCCGGCGGCGTCGGCGGCGGCCGGGCTACGCGGCCGCCGCGGGCGTCTTCGCCGTGGGCATGATGGGCACCACGCTCCCCACCCCGCTGTACGGGCTCTACCGGCAGCAGATCGGGTTCTCCGAGCTGATCGTCACGGTGGTGTTCGCCGTCTACGCCGTCGGCGTCATCACCGCGCTGCTCGTCGCGGGCGGCGCCTCCGACGTCCTGGGCCGCCGCCCGGTACTGGGCTGCGCCCTGGGGCTGTCCGCGCTCAGCGCGGTCTGCTTCCTCTTCGAAGAGGGGCTGCCGCTGCTCTACGTCGGCCGGGTGCTGTCCGGCTTCTCGGCGGGGCTGCTCAGCGGCACGGGCACGGCGGCGGTCCTCGACCTGGCACCGGCCGGGCGGCGGGGGCGCGCCGCGTTCGCGGCCACGGCGGCCAACATGGGCGGCCTGGGACTCGGCCCGCTGCTCTCCGGCTTCCTCGCGGAGTACGCGCCCCGCCCGCTGACCCTGCCCTTCCTCGTGCACCTGGGCCTGCTCGCCGTCGCGGCCGCCGTCACCGCCCTGCTCCCCGAGACGGTCCACCACTCCGGGCGCCGCCCACCCCTGCGCCCCCAGGGCATGACGATCCCGCCGCAGGTGCGCGGGGTGTTCGGGCCGAGCGCGCTGGCCGCGTTCGCGGGGTTCTCCCTGCTCGGCCTCTTCACGGCGGTCGCCCCGGCCTTCCTCACCGAGACACTGGGCGAGCACAACCTCGCCGTCACCGGCGCCGTCGTCTTCTGCGTGTTCTGCGCCTCGACCGTCGGCCAGCTCCTCATGGGACGCCTCGGCCCGCGCACCGCACTCCCCACGGGCTGCGCGGTGCTCGCCGCGGGTCTGGTACTGGTCGGCGTCTCCCTGCTGACCGAGTCGCTCCCGGTGCTGCTCGCCGGTGCGGTGGCGGGCGGGATCGGCCAGGGCATGGCCTTCCGCGCGGGCCTCACCGCGGTCGGCTCGGCAGCACCCCCGGACCATCGGGGCGCCACGATCTCGGCCTTCTTCGTCGTGGCCTACCTGGGCATCTCCCTGCCCGTCGTCGGCGTGGGCGCCCTCGCCGCGGCCCTCGACGTGCGCGAGGCGGGCATCGTGTTCACGGCGTGCGCGATCGTGCTGGTCGCGGCGGTGGGCTTCCGGGTGGGCCACCGGCCGCCGGAGGCGTTGTGACGGCCCCCCGGCGGGACATCACGGGAGGGTGACCGCCGGATACGTCTCGGTGTACGTCTCGCCACGCGCGCCCCGGTAGACGCAGGTGCGCGCCGTCAGATCCACGTCGTACCGGACCACCCCCGCCTCCCAGCAGCCCCGCGTGAACTCGGGGAACGAGGTCTCGCCCGCCTGGTCGGCGCGGAGTGCGGTGAGCAGGGCCGTGCGGTCGAAGGGCGGTACGTCGGTCATGCCGCTGATCAGCGGCTCGCCCTGGAGGGCGACGGGGCCGGCGTCGGTGAGGTAGAGCATCGCTCCGGACGGGACGGTCATCGTGCAGTGGGTGGTCCCGGCCTGGCGGAGGGCTTCGGCGAGGTAGGGGAAGCCGCCTGCCCTCGGGCGGACGGAGGCGCCGCGTTCCAGGGCTGCCTTGAGGGTCGGGACGGCGGTGTTCGTGGTCATGGGTGACACGTTGGCATCATGACAACATGTTGTCAAAATGGCTCGGTGTTGTGAATGTGGCAATCTGTTGTCGCACCGACAGTGAAGTGGCAGGTCAGGAGGCTGGGCATGAGTGACGAGGCGGCGCTGCTGGTCGCGGACATGTACGAGGCGGCGGGGGCGCTGCGGCGGCTCGGGGAGAAGACCGCCGCCGCCGAGGGGCTCACGCAGGCGCGGTGGCAGGTGATGAGCGTGGTGGCGGAGAGCCCGCTGACCGTTCCGCAGGCGGCGCGGCGGCTCGGGGTGAGCCGGCAGAACGTCCAGCGGGTCGCGGGCGACCTGGTCGAGCGGGACCTCGCGGCCTTCGAGCCCAACCCCGACCATCGGGGTTCGCCCCTGGTGGTCCTCACCGACGCGGGCGCCGAGGCGCTGGGCCGCGTCACCGAGCGCGCCGCCGCCACCCACCGCGCGGTGTTCGGCGCGATCCCGGGCGACGACATCCACGCGGCCAGGGAGTTCCTGCGCGTGCTGCTGACGGAACTGGACCGGTACGAAGCGGACGCGGGCGGCTCGGAGGGGCCCGCTCACACTCGCTGACCCTCCGGCACCCGTACCGTCGTCGTCACCCGCACCTGGCTCGGCCCGCGCGGTGTCGAGCCGAAGCCGAACAGCACCGGCGGCACGACGGGGCCCGCGGCACCGAGGTCGCGCCCCTCGTACACGGCCGTCGCGGCGGTGACCCGGCGCAGATCGCGGGCGCCGTACCACTCGTACCGGCCGCCGCCCGCCGAGCCACAGGTGCGCAGGCCCAGCAGCAGCCGGGCGAGCGGGTCGAGCGCGGTGGCGCACGCGGTGCTTGCCGCCACCCGGCCCGGCACCGCCCGCAGCAGCAGCCCCAGTGGTCCGCGCCGGCCCACCGTGAAGCGGAGGGTGAGCAGCGGACCGGCGTCCACGCTCCAGTGGGCGCCGTCGGTCCGTACCCCTACGGGGACGACCCCGACCTCGTCGAAGGCGTACGTCCCGGCGATGAAGTCCGCCGTCCGGCGGGTCGGGGCCAGCAGCACCCGGTGGCCCTCGGCGGTCTCCACCATCACGTCGCTGAACGGGCCGAACGGCGAGCGCGGCCAGTGCCCCAGGACCAGCCGGGTACCGGAGGCCGTGCCGATGCCGGTGATCCAGCCGTCGAAGCGCAGCAGGGCGGGCCGCCCGGGTGTGCCTGACGTTTCGCTCGGGGCGGGACGGGCCTGTTCTGGTCCGGGGGACACCATTCGCCCCGACTCCCCCTGGACCCCTGCGGCGAAACCCCTATCCCCGTGCCAGCATCTCCCGCGCCGTCTCCAGCGCCTCGGCCCGGTCGTGCGGGACGACGCCGATCCGGGTGCGCCGGTCGAGAAGGTCGGACGGTACGAGGGCGGCCTCGTGCCGGACCGCCCACAGGAGTTCGGCGCGCGTGACCGGGTGGCCCGGTATCACCGGCTCGGCCAGGCTCCGGTCGCGCTCGGCGAGCGCGTGCACGGCCGTCGCCTCGGTGCCGTAGCGGCGGACCAGCCGGGTGGGCGCGGGCAGGCGGCGCAGGGCGGCCGGTTCGGCGGCGCCCACCAGGGGGAGTGCGGCGGTGGGGGAGGGCCCGGCCGGGAGCCGGTGGGCGGCGACGGCGGCGTCCACGGCGTCCTCGGCCATACGGCGGTACGTCGTCAGCTTGCCGCCCACCACCGTGACCACGCCCTCGCCGGAGGTGAGCACGGCGTGCCTGCGCGAGATGTCGGAGGTGCGCTCCCCGGCCGACCCGGGCGCCGAGGTGTCCAGGAGCGGGCGCAGTCCGGCGAAGGCGCCGTCCACCTCGTCCCGGCGCACCGGGGTGTCCAGCACGGAGCCGAGCACGTCCAGGAGGAAGCCGATGTCGGTCTCCGGCACGTCGGGCTCGTCGGGGATCTCGCCCTCCACCGGCTCGTCGGTGAGGCCGACGTAGGTACGGCCATCGCCCTGCGGCAGGACCAGCACGAAGCGGTTGGTCTCGCCGGGGACCGGGATGTGCAGCCCGGCCGGCAGGGAGCCCAAACGCCGTGAGCGCAGGACCAGATGGGTGCCCCGGGAGGGCCGTACGCGCAGCCCCTCGACCAGGCCGCCCGCCCACACGCCGGTCGCGTTGACGACGGCCCGCGCCCTGATCTCCCCCTCCTCGCCGGTGAGTTCGTCGCGGAACCGGGCGCCACCGGCGTCCAGCCGCAGCGCGCGGACGCGGGTGAGGACCCGGGCGCCCTGCGCGGCGGCGGTACGGGCCAGGGCGGTGACCAGACGGGCGTCGTCGGTCACCTTGCCGTCCCAGGAGAGCAGTCCGCCGCGCAGGCCCTCGGTGCGCACGGCCGGGGCCAGCAGCCGGGCCTCGGCCGCGGCGAGGCGGCGCGGCACGGGCAGCACCTGGCGCGGGGTGCGCGCGGCGAGACGCAGCATGTCACCGGCGCGGAACCCGGCCCAGGCCAGCGACGCCTGGCCGCGCGAGACCAGCGGGGTCAGCGGCAGCACGAAGGGCTGCGCGGCCACCAGATGCGGCGCCGTACGGGTCATCAGCACCCCGCGTTCCACCGCGCTCTCGTGCGCCACGTCGAACTGTCCGGCGGCCAGATAACGCAGCCCGCCGTGGATCAGCTTGGAACTCCAGCGGGAGGTGCCGAAGGCCAGGTCGTGCGCGTCGATCGCCACCACGCTCAGACCGCGCGCGGCCGCGTCCAGGGCGACCCCCGCGCCCGTCGCGCCGAGCCCGACGACCAGCAGGTCGGCCGTCGATCCGTCGGTGGCCGAGGCGAGTTCGCGGGTGCGCCGGGCGGCGTCGAGGGACGATCCCGGCGTGGCCCCGGCGGAGGCGTCCGTACGGCTCATGGCGTGAGGGTCCTCTCCAGAAGGGTGCGCAGTTCGCCGAGCAGGGCCGCGGAGTCCAGCTCGGGGTCGTCCTCGTCGGTCATCGTGCGCAGCGACAGCGCGAAGGACTGCACGGTCAACAGCAGGGCTCGTGCCTGCCGTTCGGGATGACCCGCGCGCACCGAGCCGTCGGCGTGGCCCGCGCGCAGTGCCTCCACGAGCAGGGCGAGCAGCGCCTGCTGGCTCGCGCCGCGCCGGTCGAGCACGTAGGGGAGGAGCAGTTCGGGATCGACGTCGATGATCCTGCGGAAGAGGGGATGGGCGCGGAACTCGGCCACGCCGGTGACCAGTCCGTCCACGATCCGCTGCCGCGCGCTGGTGTCGGCCCGCTCCTCGGGCAGTACCCGGACGGCGATCGCGAGCCATTCGCGGGTCATCAAGTCGCCCACCAGGGACCGCAGATCGGGTCGGCGCCGGTAGAGCGTCATCCGGGAGACCCCGGCGCGGCGGGCCACGTCGGCGAGGGTGGTACGGCGTACGCCGACGGCCAGGACGCAGTCGCGCACCGCGTCGAGCACGGGGTCGCTGTCCGAACTGTTGTGACGAATGGACGTCATGTGTCACAGTGTAACGCCCCGAGGGGTCCGGCGGACCCGGAGCCGTGTGATCCGCCGAGTGAACCGCCTTCCGTGTGAACCGAGTTGGTGAGGACGACCGTTCGATGGACATGCTGTGGAACGGCTGGGGCGACCCGGCCAAGGCGGCACCGCTGCCCGACAACGTGACCGGCCTGCTGCGCGACCTGCTCGGCGTCCGGCCGCGCACCACCGCCCCGCTCGCCCTCGCCGATCTCGATCTCCCCGGAACACCGGCCGACCCGGCCGCGCTCAACGCTCTCGCGGATGCCGTCGGCGGCCGCGAACACGTGCGCACCGACGCCGAGTTCCGCATCCGGCACACCCGCGGCAAGTCCACCCCCGACCTGCTGCGCATCCGCGCGGGCGACCTGGTGGACGTCCCGCACGCCGTCGTCCTGCCCGGCTCGCACGAGCAGGTCCTCGCCGTGCTGCGGGCCTGCGCCGCACACCGGCTCGCCGTCGTGCCGTACGGCGGCGGCACCAGCGTGGTCGGCGGACTCGCCCCGCGGAAGAGGGAGTTCATCGCCCTCGACCTGCGCCGCATGGACGGCCTGCTCGACCTCGACCCGGTCTCCCGCACCGCCGTCCTCCAGCCCGGACTGCGCGGCCCCGAGGCCGAAGCCCTGCTCGCCGCGCGCGGGTTCACCCTCGGCCACTTCCCGCAGTCCTACGAGTGGGCCACCGTCGGCGGGTTCGCCGCCGCCCGCTCCAGCGGCCAGGCGTCCGCCGGATACGGCCGCTTCGACGAGATGGTCCTCGGCCTCACCCTCGCCACCCCCGAGGGCACGATCGAGACGGGCCGCGCGCCCCGCTCCGCCGCCGGACCCGACCTGCGCCAGCTGATCCTCGGCTCCGAGGGCGCCTTCGGCGTCATCACCTCCGTGACCGTGCGCGTCCGCCCGCTGCCCGGGCAACGGGTCTACGAGGCATGGCGGTTCGCGTCCTTCGCGGAGGGCACCGCCGCGCTGCGCCGCCTCGCCCAGGACGGACCCCGGTCCACCGTGCTGCGCCTGTCCGACGAGACCGAGACCCTGATCGGCCTCGCCCAGCCCGACAGCATCGGCGCCGCGTCGGACCAGGGCTGCCTCGCCGTCACCGGATACGAGGGCACCGAGGAGGACGTCGCCTTCCGTCGCGAGCGCGCCGCCGCCGTCCTGCGCGACTCCGGCGGCACCTTCGCGGGCGCCGAACCCGGCGAACGCTGGGCCCACGGCCGCTACTCGGCGCCCTATCTGCGCGACGCCCTCCTCGACGCCGGAGCCTTCGTCGAGACCCTGGAGACCGCCGCCTTCTGGTCCCGCATCCCGGAGTTGTACTCCGCCGTACGCACCGCGCTCACCGACACCCTCACCGGCGCGGGCACCCCGCCGCTGGTCATGTGCCACGTCTCGCACGTCTACGAGAACGGCGCCTCCCTCTACTTCACCGTCGTCAGCGCCCAGGGCGAGGACCCGGTCGCCCACTGGACCCCCGCCAAGCACGCCGCCAACGAGGCGATCCTCGCCGCCGGGGGCACCATCTCCCACCACCACGGGGTCGGCACCGACCACCGCGACTGGTACGTGCGCGAGGCGGGCCCGCTCGCCGTCGACGCCCTGCGCGCCGTCAAGCACCGCCTCGACCCGGACGGCCTGCTCAACCCCGGCGTCCTGCTCCCCGCCGACTGACCGGCCCCGCCGACACCCACCCCGCCCCGGAGGCTCACCGATGCGCCAGTTCACCGCCGTGGTCAACCCGACCGCGGGCGGCTCCACCGGGGCCGCCACGCTCCTCGCGGTCGGCCGCCTGCTCCGCGAGGCGGGCGCCACGCTGGAGACCGAGTACAGCCACGGCCTCGACCACGCCCGCGAACTCGCCCGCGCGGCGGGGGAGTCGGGCCGCGTCGTCCTCGCCGTCGGCGGCGACGGCATGGCAGGCGCCGTGGGCGGCGCCCTCAGCGGCACCGGCGCCCTCCTCGGACTCATCCCCTCCGGACGCGGCAACGACTTCGTCCGCGCCCTCGGCCAGCCCTCCGACCCCGCCGCCCTCGCCGAGGTCCTGCTGCACGCCGAGCCCCGGCACGTCGACACCATCGAGGTCGAGTCCGCCGTCCACCACCGCACGGTCGTCCTCGGCAGCGTCTACGCCGGAGTGGACGCCCTCGCCAACCGGTACGCCAACAACGCCCGCCTGCTGCGCGGTTCGGCCTCCTACTACGCGGGCGGCCTGCGCGCCGTCGCCGGATGGCGTCCCGCCGACTTCCGCGTCACCATCGACGGAGTCCCTTACGAACAGCGGGGCTTCACCGTCGTCGCCGCCAACTCCCGCTACTACGGCTCCGGTCGCGTCATAGCCCCCGGCGCCGAGATCGACGACGGCCTCCTGGACGTCGTGTTCATCCGTGAGGCACCCCGCACCCTCTTCTTCGCCCTCATGAACGACCTCAAGACCGGCACCCATGTGCGCCGCCCCGAGGTGAGCGTCGTACGCGGCCGGGAACTGCGCATCGAGTCCGGGCGACCGCTGCCCTACGGCGCCGACGGCGAGGTGGAGGCCACCCTGCCCGTCACCCTGCGCGTCCGCCCCCGTGACCTCGCCGTGCTCTGCTGACCGCTCGCACACCCGCTCGACCGGCGCGAACGCCCGCGAGCCGTGAACTGATAACGTCACGCAATCAACGGCCCGTCACCGAGGTCCCACACCACCATGAAGATCGCTTTCCTTCTGCACACCGCGTACGGAATCGGAGGGACGATCACCACGACATTCAATCTGGCCGCCGCCCTCGCCGAGCGGCACGACGTGGAGATCGTCTCCGTCCTGCGCGGCCGCGACAACCCACTCCTCACCCCGGACCCCCGGGTCCGGCTGCGGCCCCTGGTGGATCTGCGCACCGAACGCGACGACCCGCGGCACAAGGAACCGTCCCGGGTCTTCCCCGCCGCCGAGTCGCGGTACGGCGAGTACAGCCGGCTCACCGACGAACGCATCGCCCGGTGCCTCGCGGACATCGACGCCGACGTGGTGATCGGCACCCGCCCCGGACTCAACGTGCACCTCGCCCTCCAGGCCCCCGACCGTGTCCTGCGCGTCGGGCAGGAGCACCTCACCTGGGACCACCACTCGCCCCATCTGCGCACCGTCCTGCGCCGCGCCTACCGCCGCCTCGACCTGCTCACCACCGTCACCGAGGCCGACGCCCGCCTCTACCGGAGCCAGGCCCGGCTCGCCCGCGTCCCCGTCCAGGCCCTGCCCAACAGCGTGCCCGGCCCCGAACTGCCGCTCTCCGACGGCCGCGCCAAGCTGATCGTCGCCGCCGGACGGCTCGACCCGGTCAAGGGCTACGGCCTCCTCGTGCGGGCCTTCGCCAAGGTCGTCGCCGAACACCCCGACTGGCGCCTGCGCATCTACGGCAGGGGTGAGGAGCGGGACCGGCTGCAGGGCCTCGTCCAGGAACTCGGCCTCAGCAACCACGTCCATCTGATGGGCGCCTTCGCCCCCATGGAGGGCGAGTGGGTCAAGGCGTCGATCGGGGCGGCCAGTTCGACCTTCGAATCGTTCGGCATGACCATCGTCGAGGCGATGCGCTGCGGACTCCCCGTCGTCAGCACCGACTGCCGCTACGGCCCCGGCGAGATCATCCAGGACGGCGTGGACGGCCGGCTCGTACCGCCCGGCGACCCCGACGCCTTCGGCGCCGCCCTGCTCGACCTCGTACGCGACGACGAACGCCGCCGCGCCATGGGCCGCGCCGCCGCCGAGAACGCCCGCCGCTACGACCCCCGGTCCGTGGTGGTCGAGGCCGAACGGCTGCTCACCGACGCGCTCGCCGCCCGTGCCGCCGGACGCCGCCCCGCCCCCGGCCCGGACGCCCTGAGCCACAGCCTCACGGGCCACGCGCATGCCGCCCGCGATCTCGCGCACGTCACCGCCGCGCGCGTGCTCAGGCCCCTGAGAGGAATACGCCGATGACGACAGCGAACGGCACCGCACCGAGCGCGCTCTGCCGCGCCGACGCCGACGGCAGGGTCACCTTCGAGCTCACCGAGGCCGCCGGACACCCCGACGCGGCCGTCCTGCTGCGCCGCGCGGCCGCCAAGGGCAGCCCGGCGCCCGACGAGCACGCGCTCCCCCTCGAACCGGCGGGCGACGGACGCCTCCGCGCCGTGCTGGAACCCGAGCCCGCGCTCGCCGAGGGCCGCTGGGACGCGCTCCTGGTCCGCGAACCCGGCGCCGAACCCGAGCGGCTGCGCTCCGGCCCCCGCGACCTGCGCGCCCTTCTCGACGGCCACCTGCGCGAGTGGGCCGCCCCGGTCGCGGTGCGCGTCCCGTACGCCACCCAGGACGGCCACCTCGCGGTGCGGGCCTGGCTGCGCCCTGCGCACGCCGAGACCGGCCACATCGACGTGGACACGCGGGCCACGACGGTGACGGCCCGCCTGCACGGCGCCGAGTTCGCCGACGACGGCCTCGTACGGGTGCGGCTGCGCGGCGCCCGGGGCCGGGACGTGACCGTGACGCCCACCGTGGACGCCGACCGCAGGGGCTTCGCCTTCACCGTGGACCACGGCGAACTGGCGGGCACCGAGGCACCGGACGCGCCGGGCTACTGGGACGTGTACGTGCTGCCCGCGGCCGGTGCCGCGCCGGTGCGGGCCGGCCGCCTCCTGGACGACGTGGCCCACCGCAAGCACTCCTTCGTCCACCCGAAGGTGCGGGCCGGTGCCGCCACCGTGTGGCCGTACTACACGGTCGACAACGACCTCTCCTTCGACGTCGGCCCGGCCCGCTGATCCCGGCCGACTGACCGAGGTCCCCGGCCCGTGCCCGCGTACGGCACGGGCCGGGGACCGGGGTGGATCAGGGCAGCGTGCGGCACAGCAGGGCCGCGGGCCCCGGGCGGCTGCCGAACCGGGTGGTGAAGGCGATCCCGGCCGCGTACTCGTTCACCGCGCACTGGCCCTTGTAGTTGCCCTCGGCGAAGTCCCCGCCCGCGCCGTCGGCGGGACGGTTGTCCGAGCGGTCGAACCACACGGTGCGACCGCTGCCGCCGAGCGCGCCCTTGCCCGGCGCGCACACCGCCGCCGAGACCCGCTCGCCGCGCAGGCTGTACCCGATGAGGAACGCCCCCGACGGGCACTGGAACTTGGTGTACCCCGACGCCCAGTCGCCGCCCGAGGGGACGTACCGCTCGTCGTTCACGACCGTCTGGCCGCCGTCGGCCGCGCGCGGGTCGGAGGCGCCCGCGTCCGTGCACAGCCCGCGCCCGCCGGTGTGGCTCAGCCCGATCAGCCGCAGGCCGTCCGGGCAGGCCGCCTTGTAGGCGCCCGAGTCCCAGTCACCGGCGGCCTTCGCCTTCAGGGACTCCACCGCGTCCCCGTGGTCGGTGCTCAGCATCCGCCACACCGGCACCGGCGCCACCGCACCCGTTTTGCCCGAGTCGGCCATCAGCCGCTGCCAGCCCGCGGACCGCCAGTCGCCGCCGTCGAGGATGCCCGAGCGGCGCCCGGCGGTGTCGTAGCGCAGCAGCGCCCAGTCGTCGTGGCCCTCGAAGCCGACCAGCGGCCAGTACGCGAAGTCGGCGTCGTGGTCCGCGAAGTAGTCGGTGGTGTTGGTGAACCAGGTACGCGCCTTGTCGTTGGTGTCACCCGACCCGGCGCCGAACTCGCTGATCCACACCGGCGCGGTGTAGTGCTTGCCGTTCTCCTCCACGAAGAACGCCTCGTCGTACATGGCCTGCCCCAACTCCTCGCGGGACATGTCCTGGTAGCGGGCGTCATGGGTCTCGCCCACACCGGTGGCGCCGCTGTGGTGCGGTCCCGTGTAGCCGTAGAAGTGCGCGGAGTAGACCAACTTGTGGGCGTTGACCAGGGTGTTGGACAGGGTGCGCACGGGGGTGAGCATCGGGCGGCCGTGCGGCAGGCCGTCCACGGGCAGGCCCGTCCAGTTGATGCCCTCGATCACGATGAGCAGGTTCGGGTTGCCCTCGGTCAGGATGCGGTCACCGGCCAACTGGGCGGCCGCGTACCAGTCGTGGTCGTCGCCCAGGCCCCAGTTGGGGTCGTCGAGGATGTTCCGGCGGACCTCGTTGTAGAGGTCGGCGCCGACCACGCCGGGCACGGAGGCGTAGCGGCGGGCCGTGAACACCCAGTCGTCGGCCCACTGTTTCGTGGACTGGCTGGTGTTCCACCGCTCGTTGCCGTCGACACCGCAGCACCAACGCGACGTGTTGGTGTGGTTGTTGAGGATGACCGCGAACCCGCCGTCGCTGAGCGCGTTCACCACGGCGTCGTAGACCTGGAGCGGGGTCTTGCCGCGCAGCTGGGGGTTGGCGGCCACGGCGGCGTCGGGGACCGTCGCGGTGGAGCGGATCATCTCGTTGGAGAACGGCAGCCGGATGCTGTTGATGCCCAACTGGCGGAAGTCGGACAGCAGTTGGGATATCGGCACCCGGTCGAGACCGAGCGGGATGTTGTGCGAGTCCTGGCCCGCGTGGTGGTTCGCCGGGTCGTCGGTGCTGCCGCTGCCGTTCCACGAGCCCTGCGCGCCGTCCCAGTTGGCGGACTTCAGCCGGAAACGATTGCCGAGACTGTCGACGATGTAGCGGCCCTGGGTGGACAGCGGGCCGTGCAGGGTGGCGGCGGCGTCGGCCGTCCGGGCGCCGTGCACGTCGGCGGTCGGAGCGGCGGTGGTGTTCGGTGCCGCGTGCGCGGCCGAGGCCGCGGTGGAGACGAGAAGCAGCCCTGCGGCCGAGGCGACCAGACGCAGGGAGGGTGAAGCTGTCGGCATGGGGGAGCCCTTGGTCTTCCGGGGGATGAAAGTGCGTGAACGTGCTTGAAAAGCAAGGGAGTTGCATGAGAGAGCCGGAGTGGCGGCTGCATCGGCTGGGCGGCAGTCTCCACCACCACGCACCCCGAGCGGAAGGGATTCCCCAGAAGGTACGGACCACACTCGCGCACGGGTGTGTGCGGCGGACGCGCTCAGGCCGCCGCGTGCTGCGACAGTTCGGCCCAGATGGTCTTGCCCCGGTGCTCGCGCCGGGTGCCCCAGTGCTCGGTGAGCTGGGAGGTGATGGACAGACCCCGCCCGTGCTCGTCGTCGTCCTCCGCGTGCCGCAGCTGGGGCGCGGTGCTGCTGTCGTCGGTGACCTCGATGATCAGGGCCGTGTGGTCACGGACCAGCCGCAGCCGGATCGGTCCCTCGGAGTAGCGCACGGCGTTGGTGACCAGTTCGCTGACCACCAGCGTCGCCGTGAATGCCAGCTCCGACAGACCCCAGTGGTCAAGGCGGTCCTCCGTGCGGCCGCGGGCCTCCCCGACCGCCTCCGGCTTGTTCGGCAGGGACCAGGAGGCGACGCGGTCGCTGCCCAGGCCGAGCGTGCGGGCGAGCAGCAGCACGCCGTCGCCCGTGGGGTGCGGGCGCGCCAGGTCGCTCAGGATCGTCTTGATGATGTCCGGCAGCGGACGGTCCTCGGGGTGCAGCGCCTCCCCGAGCCGGGCCAGCTGCTCCTGGGAGTCGGGGCTCGCGTCACGCAGCAGCACCGGGTTGCACAGCATGACCAGCGTGCCGACGGGCAGCTCGATACGCACCGAGTGGTAGCGCGGCGCCCCACGCCCCAGCGGAGGACCGATCGGCATGTCGGCGAAAACCACCGGCTTGCCGGGACGGGCCACCGCGGGCGGCGGATGACCCGCGCTGGCCAGGGTGCAGCGGTGCGACACCGGGTCGTAGACCGCGTACAGACAGCACGTGCCCGCGCGCCTGCTGTCCAGCGTGTCGTCCGGGTGGCGGGACTCCTCCGCGTCCAGCCGGGAGACCAGACCGTGCACCCGCTCCAGCAGTTCCTCCGGGGGCAGGTCCAGGGTCGCCAGGGCGCCGATGGCCGCGCGCAGCCCGCCCATGGTGACCGCCGCCCGGATGCCCCGGGTCGGCGGCTCCCCCACGACGAGCCCGATCCGGGCGCCGGAGAGCGGAATGATGTCGAACCAGTCCCCGCTGGTGCTGCTCGGCAGATAGCTGTGCGCCGTCTCCACCGCGCTGTGCCCGGGTACGTGCACCGGGCGCAGACTGAGCTGGAGAATACGGGCGACCGAACGCTCGCGGGTGTAGAGCCGGGCGTTGTCCAGGCACAGCGCGGTGTGCCGGGTCAGCTCGTCGGCGAGCCGGAGGTCGTCCTCGGTGAAGGGGGCGGCGGTGCGCTGCCGGTAGAAGCGGGCGAGGCCGAGGATGCCGCCCCGCGCGGCGAGCGGCACCGCCATCCGCGAGTGCGCGTCCCGCTCCGGCACCAGCGCGTTGTCCTTGCCGTGCGTCTCCGCCTCCTCGTGGCGGTCCGGACCGCCGAGCAGCACCGGGCGCCGCTCGGTGAGCACCTGCTTGTAACGGGAGGACAGCCCCGGTTCGAGCACGCTGCCGACCTCGATCGGCCGGTGTCCGTTCGTGGGCCGTACCGAGCTGTAGCCCGCGCAGCGCAACAGTAGATCGTGGCCGAGCGACTCCAGCGGGGGCACGTCGCCGCGCAGCACCGCGTCCAGTACGTCCACCACCACCGTGTCGGCGAGATCGGGCACGCACACGTCCGCCAGCTCCTGCGCCGTGTGCACGATGTCGAGCGTGGTGCCGATCCGCGCGCTCGCCTGCCGCAGCACCTCCAGGCGGACCTGCGCCCGGTAGCGGTCGGTCGCGTCCATCACGCTCAGCGCGAGGCCCTTCACCCCGCGCACGGAGTCGCGCAGGCGGAACGCCGCGAGCGACAGCACCGTGTGGGGGAGACCGGCGCCGTGGGCGGCGTCCGGCGCCGGGTGGTGTTCGACCTCGAAGTCGGACCTCGGCTCGCCGGTGGTCAGGACCTCGCGGAGCATCGCCTCCACCTGTTCGTGGTGCAGGCCGGGGGCCCACTGGCGGAGCGGCATCCCCAGGGCGCCGGTGGGGGGCAGGTGCCGGAAGTGTCCGGCGGCGTCGTTGAAGCCGACGAGGCGGAGATCGGTGTCCAGTACGTACACCGGGTGGGGGGAGTCGGCGAACAGGGCGTCCAGTACCGCTCCGTCGAGGTCGCGGCCTCGGTCCTGGCCTGCGGTCATGTCCTGCGATGCGTTCACTCTTCCAGATTGCGCCAGGGGTGGCTGGGTGTCGTGCGGGGTGCCTTCGGCGATTGGCGGGCGGGGCCGTTTGCGGGTGCGGGTGCGGGTGCGGGCGCGGGCCCGGTGCCGCACCCGCACCCGTGCCGCCCTGCGGCACGACTGCCCGCAGCTACAGCGGAGGCACACGACTGCCCGCAGCGACAGGGCAGGCGGTTTGTGCCAAGCTCGGGACCATGACGACTCCCGCACACACGACCGGGTCCGACGGGAAGACGCTCTACTACGGTGATCTGTCCGCGCCGCATGAGCTTCAGGTGTTTCTGGAGATGCGTGACCGGGCGTCCGCCAGGATGGCCAAGACGTTGCTCGGGACCATCGAGCAGCTGGCGGACGACGGCAAGGTGGTCGTGAAGTTCCATTTCGCCGGGGCCATCGACGACAGCGTGGGTGGGGACGGCGACCAGCAGGCCGTCGCCGCGCTGGCGGCCGCGAGCGACGCCGGGCAGAAGCAGCTCATCGGGTATCTGGGGGCGCTGTTCGACAACCAGCCCTTCCCGCCCGGCGAGGACAAGTTCTCCGACGCCTCCGTGCTGCTGTCCGTGGCGAACGGCGTGGACGGGCTGCGCTCCTCCGACTTCGACCGGAAGGTGTCCGGGCAGACCTATGTGACCTGGGCGGGCGAGTCCATCTCCACCTTCGAGACCTTCGGCCTGCCCGGTACACCGGCCGTCTGGTACGACAAGGAGAACATCCCCGTCGTCACCGTCGAGGGCGAGGTGGACACCGACCCGCAGAAGTTCCTCTCCCAGATCAAGCAGTCCTGAACCGTTCGGGTGCGGCGCACTCGGCCCCTGGGTAGGAGACGACCGTCCGGCCGCGCGGCCGGACGGTCGGGCTGCGAACAGGGATGGGGTGCACGGGTCATGACGTGGGAGCAGACTGCCGGGGGCGGGGTCCAGGCCGTGGTGCCGTACGACGGACGGCTGCTGCTGGTGACCGAGGGCGACGGGTGGGTGCTGCCCACGGGGACCACCGAGGAGGCGGAGTCCGCCCAGGCCGCCGCCGCCCGGATCGTGTACGAACTCACCGGCTATCTGGTCGACGGCTCCCAGCCGCTGGAGCCCGGGGAAGAGCCCCCGGCCGTGGTGTGCAGCCTGCTCACCGACGACCCCTCGGACGGCGCCCGCCTCTCGCCGGAGGCGATCACGTGGCTGCCGTTCGACGAGGCGGAGAGCATCGCGCTGCCCCCGGCCGTGGTCGCGTACCTCCGGGGGCACAGCCCGGTCTGAGCGGGGGAGCGTCAGCCGGGCGTCGCCGCGAGGAAGTCCGCGCGGTCCACGACCACCCGGTCGATCTCGCCCGTCGCCACCAGCTCGCCCGAACCGTCCACGGCCCGTACGGCGAACGTCAGCCGCCGCCCCGGCTCACCGGGCGGCGGCTCGGCGGTCACCTCCACGTGCCCGCCCACCCGCGTGGCCCGCAGATGCCGTACCCGCACGGCGGTCCCCACCGTGGTCAGGCCGGGGCCGGTGAACGGCCCGGCGGCCCGCACGGTCGCCGCCTCCAGCCAGGCGATCAGTCGCGGGGTGGCGAGCACGGGTACGTCACCGCTGCCCACCGCCTCCGCCGTGTCGGCGTCGGTCACCTCATGGCGCATGGGCTCACGGTAGCGGGCGAACGGAAGGGGCGTACGGATAGCCTCCGTACGCCCCTCCCGATCAGAACCGCTCGCTACTTCGCGGCCTCCTCGGACTTCTCCGGGTGACGCACGCTCAGGTGCAGCGAGTCGTCCACCACGTCCGCCACGATCGTGTCGCCCTTGTCCACGTCACCGGAGAGCACCAGCTCCGCGATCCGGTTGTCCAGCTCGGTCTGGATCGTGCGGCGCAGCGGACGCGCGCCGAACTCCGGCTTGTAGCCGTGCGCGACGAGCAGCTTCTTCGCCGCCTCCGTGACCTCCAGACCGATGCCCTGCGCCCGGACCCGCTTGGCGCTGCGCTCCAGGAGCAGGTCGACGATGTGCCCGAGGTTGTCCTCGGACAGCGCGTGGAAGACGATCGTCTCGTCGATGCGGTTGAGGAACTCCGGCGGGAAGTGCCCCTGGAGCACCGTCTCCAGCTCGCCCCGGATCTCGTCCACCTTGCCCTGGTGGGCGAGGATCAGCTGCGAGCCGATGTTGCTGGTGAGGATCACCACCGTGTTGCGGAAGTCCACGGTGCGGCCCTGGGAGTCGGTCAGCCGGCCGTCGTCCAGCACCTGGAGCAGCGTGTGGAAGACGTCCGGGTGCGCCTTCTCCACCTCGTCGAACAGCACGACGCTGTACGGCTGGCGGCGCACCTTCTCGGTGAGCTGACCGGCCTCGTCGTAGCCGACGTACCCGGGCGGGGAGCCGACCAGGCGGGAGACCGTGTGCTTCTCCTGGAACTCGCTCATGTCGAACCGGATCAGCCGGTCCTCGTCGCCGAAGAGCAGCTCCGCGAGTGCCTTGGCCAGCTCCGTCTTGCCGACACCGGTCGGGCCGAGGAACAGGAAGGAGCCCACGGGACGGTTGGGGTCGCCCATGCCCGCCCGGTTGCGGCGCACCGCCTGGGCGATGGCGAGGACCGCCTCGTCCTGGCCGACGACGCGGTCGTGCAGCGCGTCCTCCAGCTTGAGCAGCCGCTCCTTCTCGCTCTCGGTGAGCTGCGCGACCGGGATGCCGGTCTTGCGGGAGACGATCTCCGCGATGTCGTTCTCGGTGACCGCGACGACGCCCTCGCGGCGCTCCTCGATCTGCGTGAGCTCGTTCTCCAGCTCGGCGATCTCGTGCTTGAGGTCCTTGGCACGGTCGAACGCCTCGCCGGCGACCGCCTCGTCCTTCTCGCGGTTCAGCCGGGCGAGCCGGTCCTCGCGGTCCTGGACCTCCTTGGACTTGCCGCGCGAGCGCAGCCGGACCCGGGCACCGGCCTGGTCGAGCAGGTCGATGGCCTTGTCGGGCAGGAAGCGGTCCGCGATGTAGCGGTCGGACAGCTCGGCCGCCGCGACCAGCGCCGCGTCGCTGAAGCGCACCTGGTGGTGGGCCTCGTAGGCGTCGCGCAGGCCCTCCAGGATCTGCACGGTCTCCTCGACCGAGGGCTCGGGCACCTTGACCGGCTGGAAACGGCGCTCCAGGGCGGCGTCCTTCTCGACGTACTTGCGGTACTCGTCGAGAGTCGTGGCGCCGACCACGTGCAGCTCGCCCCGGGCGAGGGCGGGCTTGAGGATGTTGCCCGCGTCCATCGAGCCCTCGCCGCCGCCACCGGCGCCGACGACGGTGTGCAGCTCGTCGATGAAGAGGACGACCTCCTCCGACGCCTCGGTCACCTCCTTGATGACCTTCTTCAGCCGCTCCTCGAACTCACCGCGGTACTTGGCACCGGCCACCAGACCGGCCAGGTCCAGCTCGACGACCCGGCGGCCCTCCAGCGTGCGCGGCACGTCACCGGAGACGATGCGCTGTGCCAGGCCCTCCACGATGGCGGTCTTGCCGACACCCGGCTCGCCGATGAGCACCGGGTTGTTCTTCGAGCGACGCGAGAGGATCTCGATCGTCTGCTCGATCTCCTCACCCCGGCCCACCACCGGGTCGAGCTTCCCGGCCTTCGCGTCGGCGGTCAGATCACGGCCGTACTCGTCCAGGGTCGGCGTGCTGCTCGGCTCCTGCGGGGCCTCGGCACGCGCGGCCGTACCGGCGTCGCGTGCGACCCGGTCGGTGTCCACCCCGAGATTGCGGGCGACCGTGGTGGCCTGGTCGTTGCCCGGGTCGAGCAGCGCCTGAAGGATGTGCTCGGGGCCGATGTACGACGCGCCGCTCGCCTGCGAGCGGGCGTGGGCGCCGATCAGCACCCGCTTGGCGGCCGGAGTCAGCCCCGGCTCGGCGGACGGAGTGCCGCTGCCCGCGGGCAGCGAGGCCTCCAGCTCCTTGGCCAGCTTGTCCGGGTCCGCACCGGCGCGGGCCAGCAGGGAACGGGACGGCTCGACCTGGGTCGCCGCCCACAGCAGATGCTCGGTGTCCAGATCCTCGCTGCCGTCCTCGGCGGCCCGGCGCGAGGCGCGCGCTATGAGTTCACGCGCGGACTCGGTGAGCAGGCGCCCCACCGGCACCCGCTGCACGGCCGGTGGCGAGGACGCGGCCGACATCCCGAAGAAACGATTCAACAGATCGGAGAAAGGATCTGACGATCCAAAAGAGCCGAAGCCCATCGGTGGCACTGACAAGTTCATCAGCCTCCTCATCTCCCCGTGCGGGAAACCCCACCTAATCACAGGGGCCTTGAGGAAGTCCCGTACTACCGGACAATCACAACGGGCTCTCACGCGACGCCGTGCGCGGTCCGGCGGTCGTGCCGCCGGACCGCGTCGGTCGGTGGTCCGGACCGCGTGGGTCAGTGGTGCAGCAGCCTGGCCAGCAGCAGATAGGCGCGCTGCTCGGCCGCGGCGAGCGCCGCCGGGTCGATCCCGGCCGACCACAGCTCGCCCGCCGCCGCGTCGTCGGCGTCCCGCAGCTCCACCACGGTCACCGCGAGCCGCACCGGGATGACCGGGTGCACCGGCCGGCTCGCGGCCAGCGCCCGTTCCGCCCGCCGGGTCGCGTCGGAGCAGGCCGCGAGCGCGCGCTCCACGCGCACCGCCGCCTGGTCGTGCACCACGAGCAGCGAACAGGCGAGCCCCACGACGATCCCGAGCAGACTGCCGAGCCCCCGGTCGAAGACCAGCGTCTCCGGCGAGGTGGGGTCGGCCAGATCGCTCAGCAGCAGCGCCAGCGGGGTCAGGAAGACCACGCCCAGGCCGTAGTTGCGCACCACCATGTACTCGAGCAGGAACTCCAGGAGCACGACCACCAGCGCGAGCAGCGCGGGTTCGGGATGTCCGGCCAGCACCCCCATCGCGATCAGCAGGCCGACGGCCGTGCCCAGGGTGCGCTGGACGGCGCGCTGCATCGTCGTGCGCACGTTGACCGCGTGCAGCACGGCGGCGGCCGAGATCGCGGCCCAGTAGCCGTGCCCCAGACCGAGGCCCACGGCCACCCCGCCCGCCACCAGCGTGCCGAGGAACATCCGCACCGCGGGCACCACGAGAACCGCCATCGGCGTATGGCCGCCGGGGCGGCCGCGCACCAGTATCCAGGCGCGCCGGGCCGCCGGATCGATGGGCGTGGTCCGCTGCCACCGGTGCCTGCGGCGCGCCGAGGTCACCGGCGTGTGCGCGGACAGGTCGGGCAGCACCGGCGGATTGCTGATCCGCCGGTCCGCCAGCAGATCGGCCTGCGCGCGCAGCAGCCGCGCCAGCTCGGCCGGGTGGTGCGGGAGCCGCACCGAGGAGTCGATCAGCACCGTCCAGGACAGGTCGGTGAGCCGCACGGTGGTCGCGTCCCGGTTGACCCGGTCGCCGTCCGTCGGCGGCGCCAGACCGAGACTGTGGTACGCCTGGAGCACGGCGGCCGTGGCCCGCTGCCGCGAGCGTCCGGTGCCGCCCCGGGCCGAGTCCATCAGCTCCGCCAGCGAGCGCAGCGCGCCCGCCACCGCCAGCCGCTCGGGGCGGTCGGGATGCACGAACCGGCCGAGGATCGCCAGCACCCAGGCGAGCGCGGCGCCCGCCGCGGCGAGCCCGGTGCGCGGCAGCACCTCCCCGAGCGTGGTGTGGGCGTTCGCGGACACCGCGAAGGAGAACAGCAGCAGGATCGCGCCGAGTCCGCCGAGCCGGGTGGCGTCGCAGGAGTACTTCGCCAGGCCCGCGACCACCGCCGTCGCCGCCACGACCACGATGGCGCCCACGTCCCCCTCCCAGGGGCGGGCCACCGCCGCGAGCAGCGAACCGAGGCCCACGCAGGCCGTCATGGCCACCGCGACCCCGGCGAGCGCCCTGGCCCGGCGCCGGTAGGGCAGATTGCGCCCGAAGGTCGTCGTGAAGGCGCCCATCATCCCGTACACGCTCAGGTCGGGACGTCCGGCCGCGACGACCGGCAGCGCGGCGAGCGCCATGGCGAGCGCGGCGCGCAGGGCGAAGGTGAACGCGCCGTCCACCTTCTGCAGGGACAGCGAACCCCTCGGGGACAGCACGCGCGCGAGTGCAGCGGCCGCTCGCCGCCGGCCGTCACCGGTCACGGCGCGCTGGGGCGGGCGGGAAAGGGACATGTTCGGTGTATATCACTTGCTCCGGTCGGATTCCTGATCACTTACGAAACCCCCTCTGACCAGGGGCTCGCCTGGTATGTCCGGCGAGTTCGCCGGGGTTGCGCGACCGTCCCCGGCCCGGTGTCCGCCGAACCCGAAGGGGGCGGACACCGGGCCGAGGACGGCCGGTACGACTACTGTTGTGGCGCATGAGCATCTGGTTGCCGGTGTCCGCGGTTCCCAGGCTGGCCGGCGCGGTCGCCGTCGGCGCGGCGGTCGGCGTCGCGGTCGGACTGACCGCCCAGCCCGCGCTGGGCATCCTCAGCGGCATCGCGGCGGCGGGCATCCTCTTCGTGGTCGCGGGCTGGCTCGTGCTGTGGCCCATGGACGCGAAAACCACCCACACCAACGCCCGGCGCGAGGACTTCCGCCCGCACGTCGAGGAACTCGTGGTCGTGGTGGCCACGCTGCTCGGCCTGGTCGGCATCGTGCTGCTGCTGGTCGCGGACCGCTCGGGCACCGGACCCGCGGCGGCCGCCGTGGCCGTGTGCGGGGTGTTCATGGCCTGGGCGGCGCTGCACCTGATGTACACCGCCCGCTACGCGTACCTCTACTACGGACCGGCCGACGGCGGCATCGACTTCAACTCCTCGCGGCCGCCGGCCTACCGGGACTTCTTCTACTTCAGCTACAACCTCGGCATGACCTACCAGGTCTCCGACACCAGCGTCTCCAGCCCCCTGATCCGCTCGGTCGTGCTGCGGCACTGTCTGCTGTCGTACCTGTTCGGCATCAGCGTGCTCGCCACCACCATCAACCTGGTCACCGGGATCGTCACGGGCTGACCGGTCCTGAAGCGGCCGACCCGGCCGTGCGGCGTCTCAGCAGGCGCCGACCCACTCCTCCGTGCCGTCCACGAAGAGCTGCCGCTTCCAGATCGGCACCTCGTGCTTGAGGGTGTCGGTGAGCAGCTTGCAGGCCGCGAACGCCTCCGCGCGGTGCGGGCAGGAAACGGCGGTGATCACCGCGACGTCACCGATGGACAGCAGGCCCGTGCGGTGCACGGCGGCCATGGAGAGCACGGGGAAGTCGGCGGCGACCTTCTCGGCCACCCGCCGCAGCTCCGCCTCCGCGCTCGGGTGGGCGCTGTACTCGAGCGAGGTCACGGACTTGCCGCCGTCGTGGTCGCGCACGGTGCCGACGAAGAGGGCGGTCCCGCCGGCCGCGTCGTCACCGACCGCCGCGTACACCTCGTCGAGCGAGAGCGCGGTGTCGCGCAGGGCGAGCAGGCGGATGGGGGAGGCGAGGGACGAGGACAGGGAGGAGGAGAGGGTCTCGGGCAGGTGCAGCATGGCGCGGTCCAAGGGTCGGGGTGGCGAGGCGGGAGCGGGCGTGCGGCAGTCGTGCGGCTGTCGTACGGGGTGGCGCGGCGGTCGTACGGAGGGGACGCGACGGGGTGACCCGACGGGCGGTGCCGCGGGGCGGGGCCGCTGGGATCAGCCGCCCGCGAACGGGGGCAGCACCTCGACCGTGCCGCCCTCGGGCAGCGCGATCGCCGTGTGGTCGCGGTCGCCCACCGGTGTGCCGTCGACCAGGAACGAGCAGATGCCCAGCACCTGGCCGAAGCGCGGCCGGTCGGCGTGGCGGGCCCGCGCCTGTTCCAGCGCCTGCGCGAGGGTCGTGGCGCGGTAGGGCTCCTCGGCCGTACCGGCCGCGCCCTTGGCCGCGGCCCAGTAGCGGATGATCCCGGCGGGTGCCGTCTGTGTCTCCATGTCCTGTGCCTTTTCCGGTGGTTGTCGTCTGGCTCGTGGGGGCGGGGAAAGAAGGGCGAGCGGCGGGGCCGTCACCGTGCGGGCAGGTCCAGGACCTCCACCGTCGCACCGGCGGGCGCGCCGCCGGGCGGCACCACGGCCAGGCCGTCGGCCAGCGCCAGGCCGCGCAGCATGGCCGGACCGTCGTACGGCAGCGGAGCCACCTCGGCGCCCGCCCTGCGCACCGGCAGCAGCCGGGTGTCGCGCGGGTGCCCGGGCAGCTCCCCGGCGGTGGGCGCGAGGCGCGGCTCGGGGTCGGTGTGGCCGCCGAGGGTGCGCAGCAGCGGTCCGGCGAGGGTCAGCGTCCCGGCGACGGCGGCCAGCGGATTGCCCGGCAGGCCGACCAGGCGGCGGGCGCGGCCGTCCTCGGCGGGCGGCAGCTCGGCGAGCAGCATGGGGTGCCCCGGCCGGACGGCCACCGAGTCGACCAGCAGCCGGGCCTCCAGCATCTCCAGGGTGTCGTGCAGGAAGTCCACGGGTCCGGCCGCCGTGCTGCCGGTGGTGATCACGACGTCGGCGGGGGAGCGGCGCACCGCCTCGTACAGCATCCCGAGCCGGTCGGAGATCCGGTGCTGACCGATCACCTCGGCGCCCAGGCCGTGCAGCCACGAGGGCAGCATCGGGCCGAGCGCGTCGCGGACGCGGCCGCCCCGGGGCACGCCGGAGCGCAGCAGCTCGTCGCCGAGCACGAGGAGTTCCACGCTCGGCCTGCGGTGCACGGACAGCCGGTCGTACCCGGCGGCCGCCGCGAGGCCGAGCACCGCCGGGGTCACGGTGGTACCGGAGGGGAGCAGCGGCTCGCCGCTGCGGCACTCCTGACCGCGCGGCCGTACGTCCCGGCCGTCGGCCACCGGGCCGCCGGGGGTGCGGTCGTACAGCAGTCCGTCACGCTCGCCGGGCTCCCCGTGCTCGCGGCGCAGTACGGCACGGGCGCCGGGCGGCAGCGGGGCGCCGGTGGCGATGGGTACGGCGGTGTCCGGGGCCAGCGGGTCCGGCTGCTCACCGGCGAGCACCCGGCGCCCTGCCAGATGCCAGGGGCCGGTGCCGGAGACCGCCCAGCCGTCCATCGCGGAGGTGGCGAACGACGGCAGGTCGGTGAGCGCGGTCAGCGGCTCGGCCAGCGCGTGGCCGAGCGCGTCGTCCAGGGTGCGGGGCACGGCGGGCAGCGGCAGCCCCGCCGTGCGCGCGATCGACCGGGCCCGCTCCCAGGTGGGAGCGGCGCCCCGGCCGTGCGCGTGCGGGGCGGTCGCCCGGCCGCCGCTCAGATGTGCGTCGTTCACGGGGTCGCCGGGCCGTTCTCGCCTTCGGCCTCGTGCTCGGCGATCCAGCGCTCGGCCAGCTCGGTCACCCGGCGGTTCGCCTCGGCGACCGCCTCCGCGCCGCCGCCCTGGAGGGCCGCCGCGTAGCCGACCAGGAACGAGGTGATCGGCGCCGCCGGGCGGGCCACCCCGTGGGCGACGACCTTCGTCATGTCGAGCAGCTCACCGACGTTGACATCGAGGTCGATGCCCAGGTCGGTCTTGGCCGCGGTGATCCATTCGTGCATCCGGTTCACTTCGGTCGTCCTCGCGTTTCGTGTCCGTCGTCTTCGTGTGTGTCGTCTTCGTGTGCGTCGTGCGTGTCCGTCGTACCGCTCCGGGCCGCCCGGGCCGGTCCTCCGTCAGCCGCCGATGGCGGACATCGGACGGTCCGGCTGCTTGAAGTCCGCGCTGTTGATGGTGTGTCCGGGGCCCTTGCCCGCGATGCAGGACCGCCACGCCGCTTCCAGGGCGTCGTCGTCGGAGCCGTCGCGCAGCAGGCTCCGCAGGTCCGACTCCTTGGTGGCGAACAGGCAGTTGCGCAGCTGGCCGTCGGCGGTCAGCCGCACCCGGTCACAGTTGCCGCAGAACGGGCGGGTGACGCTCGCGATGACGCCGACCACGGAGTCCGTGCCCGCGATCCGCCACTCCTCGGCGGGGGCGTTGTCCTCCCTGGGGACCGGCACCAGCTCGAAGCGTTCCCCGATACGTTCCAGGATCTCTGCGGCGGGCACCATCTTCTCCCGTTCCCAGGCACCCTGCGCGTCCAGCGGCATGGATTCGATGAACCGCATCCGGTAGCCGTTGTCCACGGCGAAGGCGGTCAGGTCCGCGATCTCGTCGTCGTTGACCCCGCGCACCGGCACCGCGTTGACCTTGACCGGCGCGAGCCCCGCGGACTTCGCGGCCGCGAGGCCCGCCAGCACGTCGGACAGACGGTCGCGCCGGGTGATGGCGGCGAAGCGCTCCGGGCGCAGGGTGTCCAGGCTGACGTTGACCCGCCGCAGCCCAGCCTCGTGCAGCGCCTCGGCGCAGCGGGCCAGGCCGATGCCGTTGGTGGTGATCGACAGCTCCGGCGCCGGGTCGAGCGCCGCGAGCCGGGCGACCAGGGCCGGCAGGCCCCGCCGTACCAGCGGCTCGCCGCCGGTCAGCCGGACCTCCCTGATGCCGAGCCGCCCGGTCGCGATGCCGACCAGACGCACGATCTCGTCGTCGCTGAGCAGCTCGTTCTTCGGCAGCCAGTCCAGGCCCTCGGCGGGCATGCAGTACGTGCACCGCAGGTTGCATCGGTCGGTCAGGGAGAGCCGCAGGTCGGTGTGGACCCGGCCGAAACGGTCCGTCAGCGGCCGTGCGACGGTCCCGGTGGTGCCGCTCGGCTGATCGGTGTGCGGTCGGGACACGGTCCTGCCTTCTTCCTCTGCTGCCCGGAGGCTGTCGTACGGTGCGGGATCTCCCCTGCCGGAGAGCGATCCCCAGGTCGTATGGTGCGTGATCCGGGCCGGTGACGGCCCGTCGGCGCCCGTCCGGGCGGTGCCGCCGTGCCGGGTGTCCGGCCCGCCGGCCGCCCGGCCGCGCCGTGCCCCCGCTCCCCGGCCGACCGCTCTTCGGCCGGGAGTTCGCGGGTGTGGGCACGGCGCGACCGGAGCGGCGCGCGCCCACGGGTCCGGGGCACTTCCCGATGATCATCTCGGGTGGCGCCCCGGCCCGTGGACATCGCCACGCCGTCGCCTGCCTCCCCGCGCGCCGCGTACGGGACGCGGGCGCGGGTGAGGCGGCGCAGGGCGTGGGACGTCATCACGCGGTGGGTGTTCACCGGGCGACGGTGTACCGGGCGCGGTGGTCGCCGTGGCCATGCCCGTGGCCGTGGGAGTGCGACACGGGGATGTGCTGCACACCGATGCGCTTGCGGAACACCCAGTACGTCCAGCCCTGGTAGAGCAGGATCAGCGGGGTGGCGAACACCGCGACCCACGTGATGATCCCCAGGGTGTACGAGCCCGCGGCCGCGTTGGACTCGGTCAGGCTCCAGGCCGGGTTGAGGCTGGAGGGCATGACCTGCGGGAACAGGGCCAGGAAGAGCACCGCGCTGGAGGCGGCGACGCCCAGGCCGGAGCTGATGAACGCCCGGCCCTCGCGCTGGCCGAAGTTGAAGCCGAGCGAGAGCAGCACGGCCAGGACGGCGACCGCCTCGGCGATCACGCTGCCCAGGTTGCCGGTCAGGAACTGGGTCCAGGTGAGGAAGGCGAGCAGCAGCAGGACGGTCAGGATGCCGAGCTTCTGGGCCAGATGACGGGCCCGGGGCCGGATGGAGCCGACCGTCTTCAGCGAGGCGAACACCGCGCCGTGGAAGGTGAACAGCACGGTCGTGGTCACACCGCCGAGCAGCGAGTACGGCCGGATCAGCTCGGTGATGCCGCCGTGGTACTCGTGGTCGGCCGTGATCGGCAGGCCGTGGAGCATCGCCGCGAAGAGCAGGCCCCAGATGAAGGACAGGATCAGGGAGGTGCCGAAGATGATCGCCTCCCAGTTGCGCTTCCAGGCGGCACCGTCGCGCTTGACGCGGTACTCGAAGGCCACGCCGCGCAGGATCAGGCACAGCAGGATCACGAACATCGGCAGGTAGAAGCCGCTGAACATGGTGGCGTACCAGTCGGGGAAGGCCGCGAAGGTCGCGCCGGCCGCGGTGACCAGCCACACCTCGTTGCCGTCCCAGACGGGGCCGATGGTGTTGATCAGGACACGGCGCTCGGTCTCACCGCGGGCGAGGACCCGGGAGAGGATGCCGATGCCGAAGTCGAAGCCCTCGAGGAAGAAGTAACCCGTCCACAGAAAGGCGATGACGAAGAACCAGAGGTCATGGAGATGCACGGTCCGGGACTTTCTCTCAGTAGGCGAAGGCCATGGGCTTGTCGGCATCCTGGTCGGCGCCCTCGAGCGTCGACCCGCCGCCAAGCCTCACGTCCCGCAGCGGCGGCCGTTCGGCGGTGACCGGTCCGGCACCGGCGTACTTGACCAGCAGCTTCAACTCGACCACGGCCAGCGCGATGTAGAGCAGACTGAAGCCGATGAGGGTGATGAGCTGCTCGGTCAGCGAGACGTTGGGCGAGACCGCGTCGACGGTGCGCAGCAGGCCGGTGACGGCCCACGGCTGACGGCCCATCGCGGTGAAGATCCAGCCGAAGGAGTTGGCGATCACCGGGAAGGCGAGCGTCAGGATGGCGGCACGCCAGGCCAGACCCGTCATGACGGGGCCGAGCTCGCGCTTCCTGGTCAGCATCAGCCGCGGCACGTCGAAGGAGCCGGTGCGGAACTCGGGGTCCACCCAGAACTTCCGCCTGGTCAGCCAGAGTCCGGCCGCGCCGAGGGCGAAGGACGTCATACCGAAGATGATCATCGCCCGGAAGCCCCAGTACGTCATGGGGACGTTGGGCAGGTACTGCGAGGGGCTGCCGCCGTACTTGGCGGCCTCGGCCTTGGCCGTGTCGTTGATGCCGGGGACCGCCGAGTGGAAGTCCTTGTGCGCGAGGAAGGACAGCAGGCCCGGGACCTCGACGCTGACGCTGTTGCGGCCGTGGGCCACGTCCGGCACGGAGAACGCGGAGAACGGGGCCGGAGCCTGCTTGTCCCACAGCGCCTCGGCGGCGGCCATCTTCATCGGCTGCTGCTCGAACATGACCTCGCCGAGCTTGTCACCGGTGATCGCGGTGCCCAGACCGAAGATGACGGCGAGCGTCAGGCCGAGCCGCAGCGACGTGCGCATGGCCGCGACCTGCTTGAGGTCGTTGGGCCGGCCCCGGCGCTGACGGCGGGCGGCGCGGTACAGGTGGATGGCCGAGATGCCCATGACGAAGGCGGCGCCGGTCAGGAACGCGGCGGTCAGGGTGTGCGCGACGACGACGAGGTTCAGCTTCTGGAAGAGCACCGCGCCGATGTCGGTCAGATGCGCCTTGCCGGCGGCCTTGTCGAGGCTGAAGCCGACCGGGTTCTGCATGAAGGAGTTGGCGGCGAGGATGAAGTACGTCGACAGGATGGTGCCGATCGAGACCATCCAGATGCACGCGCAGTGGATCTTCTTGGGCAGCTTGTCCCAGCCGAAGATCCAGAGTCCGATGAAGGTGGACTCGAAGAAGAACGCCAGCAGCGCTTCCAGGGCGAGTGGCGCGCCGAAGACGTCACCGACGAAGCGGGAGTAGGCGGACCAGTTCATGCCGAACTGGAACTCCTGCACCAGCCCGGTGACGACGCCCATGGCTATGTTGATCAGGAAGAGCTTGCCCCAGAACTTGGTGGCGTGGAAGTACTTGGTCTTCCCGGTGCGCACATACGCCGTCTCCAGTCCTGCTGTGATCGCCACCAGACTGATGGTGAGGGGCACGAACAGGTAGTGGTAGACGGTGGTCATCCCGAACTGCCATCGCGCGATGGTGTCCGGGGCCAATGCCAGGTCCACGGCAGGTCTCTCCTCAACTCCCCGGCGGCGCTCGCGAAGCCGAGCCCGACCACCGGTGGAGGGTGAATGTGAATGTTTCGGTTATGTCGCCCATCTCGCCCGAAATGGACATGAGGCATGTTCTCGGGTGGGTACCGGTCCGGTCGTCGATTTCCGTCCCGTGGCGACAATTCTTCGATTACTGCTCGCCCGTCAGCGTCGGCCAATTTCCCGGACAAGTCAAAGAGGGGTGATTGATCGGATGATCGGCGACGCTTATCTATGCCCTGGAAAGTCAGCCGCGGTGGCCGTCCGCGTCACGTTTCACCTGGTCACGGGCTTGCGCGGCGTGCCGGGTCGAGCTCCTGCGGACCGCCGGGAAAGGCGGACCGGTGTAGAGTAACTGCTCGAATGAATCGCCGTTCACCGGGGGTGAGTGGACGATAAGCGGCGCCTATGAGGTGATCGAAATGGCCTCTTTGACTTCCCCCGGTAAATGGCAGAAACTGGCTTTGCAGCGGGATTCGGATAACGCGAATCGCGGACAGGGCACGGGGGAGACGCCGGAGGCTTTCCCTCCGGGCCGATCGTCCGCCGCAGCGGCCGCCCGCCCGGACCCGAGGGGACCTCACACCACGCTCCCGGGACCGAGCCGGCCTCCGCACGGCGGCGCGTCGTCTCCCCGCCGACCGGAACCCGCCTGTACAGGCGTATGCGAGAAAGAGGCAGAGCACATTATGAGCAGCAGCATCGAGGACCCGATCGACGACCTTTCGGTCACGCCCCCCAAGAAGTGGGCCACTGGTCTCCCCGCCGTGACGCACGCGCTCGAGTACTCCCTGAGCCAGACGTCCCCGCGGCGCACCATGCTGACGCTGCTGAACATCAACCAGGTCGACGGCATCGACTGCCCGGGCTGTGCCTGGCCCGAGGACAAGAAGCGCCACTTCAACGAGTACTGCGAGAACGGCGCCAAGCACATCAACGACGAGGCCACCTCGCGCCGCGTCACCCGCGACTTCTTCAAGCAGTACTCGATCGCCGAGCTGGACTCGAAGTCGGACTACTGGCTGAACCAGCAGGGCCGCCTCACCGAGCCGATGATCAAGCGCCCGGGCGCCACCCACTACGAGCCGGTCAGCTGGGACGAGGCCCTCTCCCTGCTCGCCCGCGAACTGCGCGCGCTGGCCTCCCCCGACGAGGCGATGTTCTACGTCTCGGGCCGCCTGAACAACGAGGCCGCGTTCCTCCTCCAGCTCTTCTCCCGCGCCTTCGGCACCAACAACCTGCCGGACTGCTCCAACATGTGCCACGAGTCCACCGGTTGGGGACTCGGCCAGTCGCTGGGCATCGGCAAGGGCAGCGTCTCGCTGGACGACATCCACCACTCGGACCTGATCTTCCTGGTCGGCCAGAACCCGGGCACCAACCACCCGCGCATGCTCGCCGCGCTGGAGGAGACCAAGCTCAACGGCGGCTCGGTCGTCGCCGTCAACACGCTGCCCGAGGCCGGCCTGATCCGCTTCAAGCACCCGCAGAAGGCCCGCGGCGTCATCGGTAACGGCACCGCCATCGCCGACCAGTTCGTGCACATCCGCGCCGGTGGCGACATGGCCCTCTTCCAGGGCCTCAACAAGCTCCTCCTCGACGCCGAGGACGCCGCGCCGGGCACCGTGCTCGACCACAAGTGGATCAAGAAGAACTCCATCAACTTCCAGGAGTTCGCCGAGCACGTCCGCAAGATCTCCTGGGACGACATCCTCAACGCGACCGGCCTGACCATGGCCGAGATCGAGGAGCTCCACCAGCGCGTCATGAAGAGCAAGAGCGCCATCGTCTGCTGGGCGATGGGCGTGACGCAGCAGAAGCACGGTGTCGCCACGATCCGTGAGATCACCAACTTCCTGATGCTGCGCGGCAACATCGGCAAGCCGGGCGCGGGCGTCTGCCCCGTCCGCGGCCACTCCAACGTGCAGGGCGACCGCACCATGGGCGTCTGGGAGCAGATGTCCGACGAGTTCCTGGACGCGCTCGGCCGCGAGTTCCGCTTCGAGCCGCCGCGCCACCACGGCTACGACGCGGTGCAGGGCATCAAGGCGATGCACGACGGCAAGGCCAAGGTCTTCCTCGGCGTGGCCGGCAACTTCGTCCGGGCGACCCCCGACAGCGAGTACACCGAGCAGGCGATGCGCAACTGCCGCCTGACCGCGCACATCTCGACCAAGCTCAACCGCTCCCACACCGTCTGCGGCGAGTACGCGCTGATCCTGCCCACCCTGGGCCGCAGCGACCGCGACTTCCAGAACGGCGTCGAGCAGTGGATCACCGTCGAGGACTCGATGAGCGACGTCCACCGCTCGCACGGCAAGCTGCCCCCGGCCTCCAAGCACCTGCTCAGCGAGGTCTCGATCATCGCCCGCCTCGCCCGCAAGACGCTCGGTGACCAGTCGAACATCGCGTGGGAGAAGATGGAGGCGGACAACGACAACATCCGCGACCACATCTCCCGCGTCGTCCCCGGCTTCGAGAACTTCAACGAGCGGGTCCGCCAGCCCGGCGGCTTCAACCTGGGCAGCCCGGTCAACCGCGACGTGTTCCCGACCCCGAGCGGCAAGGCCGTCTTCTGGTCGAACGACTTCTACGCGCCGCACGTCCCCGACGGCCACCTGCTGCTGCAGACCACGCGCTCGCACGACCAGTGGAACACCATCTGGTACGCGCCCAACGACCGCTACCGGGGCATCCACAACGCCCGCCGCGTCGTGATGGTCAACCCGGCCGACCTCAAGGAGCTCGGCTTCGAGGACGGCGACATGGTCGACCTGGTCAGCATCTGGCACGACAAGGAGCGCCGCGCGGAGAACTTCAAGGTCGTCTCCTACCCGGCCAGCCGTGGCTCCGCCGCGGCCTACTACCCGGAGACGAACGTCCTCGTGCCGCTCGACAGCACCGCGGACATCAGCAACTGCCCCACCTCCAAGGGCGTGGTGATCCGACTCGAGCCCGCCCGCGTCCCCGCGGGTGCCCGCGCCGCCGGCTGAGCCGACGCGCGCCCCCTCTCCCGCCGACGGTCCGGCGGGGGAGGAGTGCCACGGATGGCCCGGACCCCGCAGCCCCGGCGGGCCCGGGCCATCCGTGGATGTCCCCGGACCACGACATCCTCCCCGGGGAAACCGACTGACGACGAGTCACTCCCTTGACCCCTGACATCTCCCGGCCCCGCCGAGTCCGGCGGCCGCACCCCCGCCGCCCCGGCTCCGGCCGCCCGGCGGGCCGCCCCGCCGGACCCGTACGGCCCCGGCCGCGCCCGCCCCGCTGAGCTGTGCCCCACGCTCCACGCGGGGCACACGCACACCCCGACCACCCACCCGTCGCGCCACGGCTCGCGCCGTCGGCCGTCTCCCCGTATCACGGTGTCACCTACAGTGGATTTCTCAGACTCTGCTGTTTGCCGTCACCCCCAGGAACCGCCCCCTGACCCCGGGGGACGCGCGGACCCCGTCGCCCGGCGCGTCCCTCCACACCGGCGGCCCGCCCCGGCCGCCCCAGCGAACCAGCTCACCGGCGCGGCACACCCCCCGCCGCCGGGCCTAGGAGAGGAACAAGACCATGGGACGAGTGACCGTGCGGCGTCGAGTGCTCCGCATCCGCGACGGCGCGTCCGCGCACCGCCCGGACACCCTCGCCGCCGAGGAACCGATGGAGATCCGCGTCGGCGGACGCCCGCTCACCGTGACCATGCGCACCCCCGGCGACGACTTCGACCTCGCGGCCGGATTCCTGGTCAGCGAGGGTGTCGCGCACAAGGAAACCGATGTCGCGGGAATCCGCTACTGCCTGGGCGCCACCGACGACGGCAGCAACACCTACAACGTGGTGGACATCGTCCTCGGCCCCGGCGTGGAGGCCCCCGACGCCTCCCTGGAGCGGAACTTCTACACCACGTCCTCCTGCGGACTGTGCGGCAAGGCCAGCCTGGACGCCGTACGCACCGTCGCCGCCTGGTCCGTCGCCGACGACGAGCTGCGCATGAGCCCCGAGATGCTGGCGACCCTGCCCGAGAAGCTGCGCGCCGCGCAGAAGGTGTTCGACAGCACCGGCGGACTGCACGCGGCCGGGCTCTTCTCCTCCGACGGCGAGCTGCTGTGCCTGCGCGAAGACGTGGGCCGCCACAACGCCGTCGACAAGGTCGTCGGACACGCCCTGCGCTCCGGGATGCTCCCGTTGCGCGGCTGTGTGCTGATGGTCAGCGGCCGCGCCTCGTTCGAGCTGGTGCAGAAGGCGGTCATGGCCGGCATCCCCATGCTCGCCGCCGTCTCCGCCCCGTCCTCGCTCGCCGCGGACCTCGCCGCCGAGAGCGGTCTGACCCTGGTCGGCTTCCTGCGCGGCGACTCGATGAACGTCTACACCGGCGCCGAACGCCTGGAACCGCAGCCCGTCGCCTGACCGTGCGACTCCGGCCACGCCCGGCACCCGGCCGCAACCCTCCGGCCGGGCCGCCGTACGTGGCCGGGTACGGCGCCCCGGGGGACGCCGTACGCCCGTGTCAGACCGCGGTGCCGGGCAGTCGCTCCAGGGCGGTGGCGACATCGGTGCTCCGGGCGATCTCCGTCAGGGCCCGTGCCATCACCGACCCCGGGGTCTGGGCCGTGGTCACCAGGCCGACCGGAACCTTCCAGTCCGGCTCCACCAGCGGCACCGCGCGCATTCCGTGCGGCACGCCGAACACATGGAGCCAGGCGTGCGGCACCACACTGGCCCAGCGGCCCGTCCGCACATGGGAGAACAGCGCGGCCACCGAGTCGGTCTCGATGCGCGGCGAGGGGGTGGCACCGGCCTTGGCGAAGACGCCGTCCAGGATCTGGCGGCCCTGCATCGACTCGTTCAGCAGGCACAGCGGCAGCCGCGCGGCCTCGGCCCACGTCGCCGTCGCCTGGTGGGCCAGCCCGTCGGCTGCCGTGAGCAGCAGGACGTAACGCTCCTCGTAGAGCGGAAAGGCGTGGAAATGGCTCGAGAGTTCCTCCGGAAGATAAGTGATTCCGGCGTCGATCTCGAAATGCTGGAGCTGGCGGAGAATGTCCTCCGACTGCAGATCCGCTATCACTTCCACCGTCACCAGGGGATGCGCGGTGCAGAAAGGCCCCGTCAGCAGCGACACGGCGGCGGACGCGGTCGGCACCGAGCCGATCCGCATCCGGCCGCTCAGACCGCTGCGCAGGGCACCGACCTCGTCCCGCAGGGCGTCGCGGTCGGCGAGGATGCGCTGCGCCCATACGACGATGCGCTCGCCCTCCGGCGTCAGGCCCTCGTACTTGCGTCCGCGCCTGACCAGCGGGACGTCAAGTTCGTCCTCCAGCTTGCGGATCGCCTCGGAGAGGGCGGGCTGGGAGACGGAGCAGGCCTGGGCGGCGCGGGCGAAATGGTGCTCCCGCGAGAGGGACACCAGGTACTCGAGTTGGCGAAACAGCACCCAATGGGTGTACCGGAATGCTCCGCGAAATGCCAATCGACGCTCGCGGGGCGGGTCGCGCCGGGGGCCCGTCCGGGGCGGGCGCGGGCCGGGCCCGGCACCCGTGACCAGGCCCGACGGGCCGCCACGCGGACCGTGCGAGATGTAGGGGAATTCACATATTGCCGGACCGGAAGCGCTTTCCTGGACTTCCGGCAATTCAGCGGCCGTATCGAACAAGCGCGATCTGACGGATCGCCGATTTGCTAGAGTTATTAAGACATGCGAAAGAATCGCGGTAACTCCTCCTCCCTGTTCGCCGGACTCGCCCGTGTTCTCTCCCCGCGGGGCTCGTTCGCCATGGCCAAGGTGAGCGGAGCGCTTCCTTTCGCACTGCGGGCCGCGCTGACCATGGCGCTGCCGACCCTGCCGCTGGTGCTCCTCGGCCACCCCCGGCTCGCCTTCTTCCCGGCCCTCGGCGCGTTCACGATCACCTTCGAGCGCAGCCTGCCGATGAGCCGCCGGCGCAGGCTCTGGATGCTCGCGCTGGTCGGCGCCGTCATGACGGTCGCCGTCGGACTCGGCTCCCTCCTCGCCGTCTGGGCCGGACCCTCCGGGCCCTGGTTCCAGGGCGTGGCCGCCGTCGCCGGGATGGCGGCGGTCGCCGGACTCGCCAAGTTCGGCTGCGACTACGCCGGGCTGCGCGGCCTCGGCGCGGTCCTGATCCTGCTCTCCTTCGCGGTCACCGCGGAGGGCACCCCCGGCCTCGGAGACGTGCTCCCGCACACCGCGCTGGCCGCGCTCGGCGCCGCCGTCGCCTGGCTGGTCTGCCTGCCGAACTCGCTCCAGCCCCAGCGGCTGCAGCGCCTCGCCCTCGCGGACGCGCTCAACGCCTTCGCGCGTGCCCTCGACGCCGCCGGACCCGTCGAGACCGCCAGGGCCCGCCACCAGGCCGTCGCGGCGGCCCTGCGCGCCTACCACGCGCTCAACGAGTCCGGCGGGGGCGAGCCCGACCAGTCCGCCAAGCCGGTGTACTCGGCCGACTTCGTCTGGTCGCTGCTGACCGACGACACCCGGCACTCCACCGAGGACGCCGAAGTCGCCCGCCAGCTGCGCGAACAGGCCCGCGTCCTCGCCGACCGCCGCTGGCACACCCTGTTGCCGCTGCCCGAGGAACTGCTCGACGGCTCGCCCCGCCCGCGCTCCGGCGACGCCGTCACCGCCGACGAGGCCGGAGCCGCCACCCTGCCGCCCGTGCCCCCTCGGCCGGCCGCCCCGGCGTCCCCCGCCGCGCGCCCGGCCGACCGGCGCACCCGGGTCGAGACCAAGCGCGGCGGTCCCGCGCGCCGCCGGGCCGCCGCCCTGATGCCGACCGCCGTACGCACCGCCGTCGGCACCGCCGTGGCAGGCGGCCTCGCGCTGTTCCTCGGCGTCGGCCACAGCTACTGGGCCGCGATCTCCGCCGCGGCCGTACTGCACTCCGTCAACGTCTGGAGCACCGTCCAGCGCTCCGTCCAGCGCACCATCGGCACCGCCATCGGGCTCCTCATCACCAGCGCCGTGCTGGTCATGCACCCCGGCTCCCTGGCCATCATCTGCCTGATCATCGTCTTCGAGTTCCTGCTGGAATACGTCGTCGCCCGCAACTACGGCCTCGGCGTCGTCTTCCTGACCCCGCTCGCGCTCCTGCTGAGCGAACTGTCCTCCCCGGTCTCCGCCGAGCGGCTGCTGCACGACCGGGTCATCGGAAGCGTCATCGGCATCAGCGTCGGCCTGGTCTGCGCCCTGCTCCTCGTCCACGGCCGCGCTGCCGAACGCCTGCGCGACGCCCTCGCCGCCTCCGTCTACGCCGCCGACCGTGCCCAACGGGCCCTCTCCGGCTCTCCGGGCCAGCGCCGCTTCGCCCAGGTCCAGCTCGCCGCCGCCTCGGTCGAGCTGTACGAGGCGAAGGAGGCAGCCCGGGGCGAGCTACGGCCCTCCCGCGTCGACCCCGCCGCCATCACCGCCGCCCAGCACCGCGCCTACGACCTCCTGGGCCGCCTCAGCCACTCGATGCTGCGCGACGAGCGCGAAACCCGCCGGGGCCTTCGGACCAACCGCTCACCGTCCCCGAGCCCGACCTCCACCGAGAACCCGACCCACCCCGACACCTGACCCGGGCGCCTCCCCGGTCGCCCGGGCCGGGGGCGCCCGCTGCCACCTCGCGCGCGACTCGGGTCCGCCTGGTGCGCGCCCAGGGTGTGTTCCGGCGTCCGGCCTCGGCGTCGTGGTCGGCGCCGGACCCGGGCGAGCCTCGGCGCCCGCGCCGCCGCCCGCCGCTGACGCCGGGCCCGGCGCTCGCCCTGGACCCGACGAGCTGCCCGGCGTTCGCCGTGGACCCGACGAGCTGCCCGGCCCCGGCGCCCGGCGCGGCTCCACCGGGCTGTCGCGGCGCTCGGCCCCGGGGCCGGCGTTCGACCTGGGCCTGCTTCGGGGTGCGGTCCACCGTCCGGCCGGATGCCCGGCCTCGCCCGCCGCGGCGTCCGCACGGGGTTCGGCCCCGCGCCGCGCATGCGCTCAGCCCGGTGCCCGACCTGGGCCTGCTTCGGGGCGCGACCTCGTTGCCCGGCTCGGGGCCGTCGTCGGGCACGCCCCGGTGGTCGGCCCCGGGTGCCCTGCCCGTGCCCGACCGGGGTCGGCCCCGGCGCTCCGTCCGGCGCGCGACCGGGCCCGTCCCAGCCGGCGTCTGCCCCCGCGCCGCGCGTGCGCTCGGCCCGGCGTCCGCCCGGACTGCCGCCACGGCGTCCATCCCGACACGCGACCGGTGTCGGTGCGGGCGCCCGGCCCCGGCTCGGCCCGGTGCTCGGCCCGAGCCTGCCCCGGCGTTCGGCCGAGTCCCAACCCCGCACCCGGCCACCGCTGTTCCCGGATCGTGTCCCCAACCACCCGTCTGCGTCTATGTTCGTGCTGCGTACAAGCGATGAGAAGGCAGGTTTTTCCGTGATCGAGACGCAGCCGATAGTCGTCCCGCCGGCCAGGGCGGCCGTGTTTCTGGTGGCCACCGTGGACGCGGGCGGTGAGGAGAAGGTCCGGGAGCTGCTCGGGGACGTGGCCTCGATGCGGCGTTCCACCGCGTACCGGGTGCCCGACGCGGAGCTGAGCTGTGTCGTCGGCATCGGGTCTGAGGTGTGGGACCGGCTGTTCAGCGGGCCGCGGCCTGCCGAACTGCACCCGTTCACCGAGCTGAAAGGGGAGCGGCACCACGCGCCCTCGACCCCCGGCGACCTGCTCTTCCACGTGCGCGGGCGCCGCATGGACGTGGTGTTCGAGCTGGCCCGGCAGTTCGGGGAGCGGCTCAAGGGCGCGGCCACGATCGTGGACGAGGTGCACGGGTTCAAGTTCTTCGACGACCGTGACCTGCTGGGCTTCGTCGACGGCAGCGCGAACCCGGAGGGGCAACTCGCCGCCGAGTCGGTGCACATCGGCGACGAGGACCCGGACTTCACCGGCGGCAGCTACGTCATCGTCCAGAAGTACCTGCACGACATGGACGCCTGGCAGGGCACCTCGCTGGAGCAGCAGGAGGCGACCATCGGCCGCTCCAAGCTGGAGAACATCGAGTTCCCGGACGACGTGAAGGCCCCGGACTCGCATGTCGTGGTGAACACCATCACCGGCCCGGACGGCCGCGAGCTGAAGATCGTGCGCGAGAACATGCCGTTCGGGCACATCGGCGACCGCGAGTACGGCACGTACTTCATCGGGTACGCCCGTACCCCCGAGGTCACCGAGCAGATGCTGCGGAACATGTTCCTGGGCCGCGAACCCGGCCTGCACGACCGGATCCTGAACTACTCGACGGCCGTCACCGGCAGCCTCTTCCACGTGCCCACGGCGGACTTCCTGGCGGACCCGCCGCCCGCGCCGAAGCCGAAGGACAGCGCGCAGACCTCCGCGTCGTAACGCAACGGGCCCCGCGCACCGCCGAGTCGGAGCGGCGGTGCGCGCCGGGGCCGTGCCTGGCGAACCCAACAGCCTTTCTTTGCGAAGCCTTTCCCGCCGCCCCCGCCCCATCTCCCTTGCCACGACCGGCGATCCGGGTTTCCCTGCGAAGCCGTGACCTAGGCTGGGCACACTCGCGACATGCAGGCGCTGCGAGTTGACCCGGAGCACAGGGAGTTGCCATGACCCAGGAAACGTCGGGACGGTCCGCAAGCGACGAAGAGACGCGGTCTCCGGAATTCCACCCCTACCACCACCCGGCGGCGGGCTGGGGTGCCGCGAAGAGCGTGTCACGCTTCGTGATACGCGAGGGCGAGTTCGTGGACGGCCCGCGGGCCATACGCAAGATGAACCACGAGGACAAGGGCTTCGACTGCCCCGGCTGCGCCTGGCCCGACGACCTCAAGGGCCTCAAGCTCGACATCTGCGAGAACGGCATCAAGCACGTCACGTGGGAGATGACCCGCAAGCGCGTGGACCCCGACTTCTTCGCCGCGCACACCGTCTCCGAGCTGGCCACATGGAGCGACGCCGCCCTGGAGGACCAGGGCCGCCTGACGCACCCGATGCGCTACGACGCGGACACCGACACCTACGTCCCCGTCTCCTGGCAGGAGGCCTTCGACCTGGTCGGCCGCACCCTGCGCGGCCTCGACGACCCGAACCAGGCGGCGTACTACACCTCCGGCCGGCTCGGCAACGAAGCCACCTTCCTCTACCAGCTGATGGCCAGGGAGCTGGGCACCAACAACCTGCCCGACTGCTCCAACATGTGCCACGAGGCCAGCGGCCGCGCCCTCCAGGCCGCCCTCGGCACCGGCAAGGGCACCGCCGACCTCAAGGACTGGGAGGTCACCGACGCCCTGTTCATCCTCGGCGTCAACGCGGCCTCCAACGCGCCCCGGATGCTCACCTCGCTGGCCGAGGCGTACAAGCGCGGCGCGCAGATCGTGCACATCAACCCGCTCGTCGAGGCCGCCGCCCGGCGCACGATCATCCCGCACGACTTCGTGGACATGGCGCTGTTCAAGTCCACCCCCACCAGCACGCTCAACCTCCAGCCGCGCATCGGCGGCGACATGGCGCTCCTGCGCGGCATGGCCAAGGCGATCCTCGCCGAGTCGGAGACCGACCCCAAGGCGCTGGACCGCGAGTTCATCGAGCGGTACACCACCGGCTTCGAGGCGTACCGGGCGCTCGTCGAGGCCACCACCTGGAAGGAGATCGAGGAGCAGAGCGGTCTCACCCGGGCCCAGGTCGAGCAGGCCGCGCGCGTCTACTGCGACGCCGACCGCTCCATCTTCAGCTGGTGCCTCGGCGTCACCCAGCACGAGCACGGCGTGGACACGGTCCGCGAGATCGTCAACGTGCTGCTGCTGCGCGGCAACCTGGGCCGCGAGGGCGCGGGCCCCTCGCCGGTGCGCGGGCACAGCAACGTCCAGGGCAACCGCACCTGCGGCATCGACCACCGGCCCTCCAAGGACTTCCTGGACCGCCTCGCCACCGCCTGCGGGATCGACCCGCCCCGCGAGCACGGCCTCGACACCGTCGGCACCATCGAGGCGATGCACACCGGTGACGTGAAGGTCTTCGTCGGCATGGGCGGCAACTTCGCCCTCGCCGCGCCCGACACCGCCTACACCTTCGACGCGCTGCGCGAATGCGAGCTGACCGTCCAGGTCAGCACCAAGCTCAACCGCAGCCACCTGGTCCACGGCAGGCAGGCGCTCATCCTGCCCTGCCTCGGGCGCACCGAGAAGGACAGCCAGGAGGGCGGCGACCAGGCGACCTCGGTCGAGGACGCGATGAGCATGGTCCACCTCTCGCGCGGCATGAAGCGCCCGGCCTCCGAGCACCTGCTCTCCGAGCCCGCGATCATCGCCGGCATGGCCCGCGCCGCGCTCCCCGACAGCGCCACCCCCTGGGAGTCGTACGTCGGGGACTACGACCGCATCCGCGACACCATGGCGAAGGCGCTGGAGGGCTTCGAGGACTTCAACCGCCGCGTCCGCCTCCCGCTCGGCTTCCGCATCAAGCAGCCCGCCCGCGAGCTGGTCTTCCGCACCCCCTCCGAGCGCGCGGAGTTCTCGGCGGCCGAGCTGCCGGACGTGCTGCCCAAGCCCGGGATGCTCAAGCTGGGCACCATGCGCTCGCACGACCAGTGGAACACCACGATCTACTCGGACGACGACCGCTACCGGGGCATCAAGAACCTGCGTGAGCTCGTCTTCATGAACGAGGGCGACATGAGCGAGCGCGGCCTGAAGCTCTTCGACGAGGTCGACATCACCAGCGTCGCCAAGGACGGCAGCACTCGCAGCGTGTACCGCTACAAGGCGGTGCCCTACGACATCCCGCAGGGCTGTGCGGCCGGGTACATGCCGGAGATGAACGTGCTGTGCGCCATCGGCGACTACAGCACGCAGAGCGACCAGCCGCTGATGAAGAACGTCAACGTGCGGGTGGTCCCGGCCGGTTCCGGGGAGTAGCCGCCGGACGGACCGTGCGGGCGCGGCCGGTTCCCTCGCCGGGACCGGCCGCGCCCCCGCCGTCAGCCGCCGATCCGGATGTTCCGCCGGGTCGTCGCGCCCGTCTTGGGCAGCAGCACCGTCAGCACGCCGTCGGACAGGTCGGCCTGTACGCCGTCCACGTTCACGTCGCCGGGCACGCGGACGCCGTAGGAGAAGCTGCCCGTCCTGCGGCGGAGCGCGTTGGTGCCCTCCGTGTCGTCGAGCATGCCGTGGATGTGCAGTTCCCGGCCGTCCACCTCGACGCTGACCTGTTCGCGCGGGATGCCGGGGAGTTCGGCGCGCACCAGATAGGCGTCGCCCGCGTCCTCCTCCTCGACCAGCGGCATCCAGTGCCGCGCCGGGCTCTCCGGCTGCGCGGACTGCTCCACCAGGCGGCTGACCTCGCCCCACAGCTGCTGGAGTTCCACCACGGGATCGTGACCGGCCCACCAGGCCGACCTCGCGGTCTTGGCGACGTCCGCTCGTTCGTCCATGCCCTGTCTCCGATTCGTCTCCTCGGCTCCTTGCGCATGTCGAGTGTCATCCATAAGAGAGGAGAAGGCATCCGGAGCAGCCCGTGAAGAGGCCGGGAAAAGCGGGGTGGAAAACTCCCCGGAGCCCTTGCGGGAGCCCGCCGGGCTCCGGTTGCGGCGCACTGGACATCGCGGTTCAGTGAAAACCTGATCCGTCGCGCACCAGGAGCTGCCATGTCGATGTCGTTCGGCTCACCGTTCGGTTCGTCCGACCCTTTCAGCGATCTGCTGAATCGGTTCTTCGGCATGTCGCCGGCGTCCTCGCCCCCAGCAGTCCAGCGCGTGCCCATCGGCCGGCTCCTGACCGAGTCCTCGCAGGAACTGCTCAACCTGGCGGCGCAGCGCGCGGAGGAGGACGGCACCTCCGACCTCGACACCCAGCACCTCCTCTGGGCGGCCACGAAGGTCGAGCCCTCGCGCCGACTGCTCGCCCAGGCCGGGGTGAACCCCGACAAGCTGGCCCAGACGATCGCCGAGGTGCTGCCCAGCGAGTCCGGCACGCCCTCCGCCGAGCCGGGTCTCACCCCCGCGGCCAAGCGCACCCTGGCCGACGCCTTCGCGCAGTCCCAGGCGGCCGGTGTCTCCTACATCGGCCCCGAGCACATCCTCGCCGCCCTCCTGGACGACGCCGACTCGGGCGCCGGGCGTCTGCTGTCCGCCGAGGGCGTCGACGGCAGGAAGCTGGCGTCCCGCACCGAGCAGGCCGCGCGGCAGGACCAGGGCAAGGGCGGCGGCCCCACCAGCACGCTGGACGAGTTCGGCCGCGACCTCACCGAGGAGGCCAGGCAGGGCAAGCTGGACCCGGTGGTCGGACGCGCCGAGCAGATCGAGCAGACGGTCGAGATCCTCTCCCGCCGCTCGAAGAACAACCCGGTCCTCATCGGCGAGCCCGGCGTCGGCAAGACCGCCATCGTCGAGGGCCTCGCCCAGCGCATCGTCATCGGGGACGTCCCCGAGACGCTGAAGGACAAGCGGGTCGTCGCCCTCGACATGTCGGGCCTGGTGGCCGGAGCGCAGTACCGGGGCCAGTTCGAGGAGCGCCTGAAGAAGGTCATCGAGGACGTCCAGGCGTCCGAGGGCGAGATCATCCTCTTCATCGACGAGCTGCACACCGTCGTCGGCGCGGGCGCCACCGGCGAGGGCTCGATGGACGCGGGCAACATCCTCAAGCCCGCCCTCGCCCGCGGCGAGCTGCACGTGGTGGGCGCGACGACCATCGACGAGTACCGACGGTACGTCGAGAAGGACGCCGCCCTGGAGCGCCGCTTCCAGCCGGTCATGGTGCCCGAGCCGAGCGTCGCCGAGACGGTGCTGATCCTGGAGGGCCTGCGCGACGCCTACGAGGCGCACCACCAGGTCCGCTTCGAGAACTCCGCGCTCGAAGCCTGCGCCGGGCTCTCCGACCGGTACATCACCGACCGCTTCCTCCCCGACAAGGCCATCGACCTGATGGACCAGGCCGGTGCGCGCGTCCGGCTGCGCAGCGCGGCCCGCTCCACCGAGGTCGTCCGCCGCGAGGACAAGATCGCCAAGCTCCAGCGCGAGCTGGACGAGGCCGTCTCGGGCCAGAACTACGAGAAGGCGAACGACCTCAAGGGCAAGATCGCCGAGGTCGAGGCCGAACTCGCCGGGATCGAGGAGCGCCGCGAGGGCGTCGTCACCGTCACGCCGAACGACATCGCGGACATCGTCTCCCGCCGCACGGGCATCCCCGTCTCGCAGCTCACCGCCAGCGAGAAGGAGCGGCTGCTCAAGCTGGAGGACGAGATGCACGCCCGCATCGTCGGGCAGAACGAGGCCGTCACCGCCGTCTCCCAGGCCGTACGACGCAACCGCGCGGGCATGGGCGACCCCAACCGCCCGGTCGGCTCCTTCCTCTTCCTCGGCCCCACCGGTGTCGGCAAGACCGAGCTGGCCAAGGCCCTCGCCGAGCTGCTCTTCGGCGACGAGGACCGCATGATCCGCTTCGACATGAGCGAGTTCCAGGAGAAGCACACCGTCGCCCGCCTGGTCGGCGCGCCTCCCGGATACGTCGGCTACGAGGAGGCCGGACAGCTCACCGAGAAGGTCCGCCGCCAGCCGTACAGTGTGGTGCTCTTCGACGAGATCGAGAAGGCCCACCCCGATGTCTTCAGCACGCTGCTGCAGATCCTGGACGACGGCCGCCTGACCGACGGCCAGGGCCGTACCGTCGACTTCCGGCACACGGTCATCATCATGACGTCGAACATCGGCGCCCATCTGATCCTCGCGCACCAGGGCGACGTGTCCGAGATCAAGGACGACCTGCTGGACGAGCTGCGGGGCCGGTTCCTGCCGGAGTTCCTCAACCGCATCGACGACATCATCATCTTCCACAGCCTCTCCGAGACGGACCTCTCCCAGATCGTCGACCACCTGCTGGCGCAGACCCGCCGCCGGGTGGAGGCGCAGGGTCTGCACCTGGAGGTCACCGAGGCCGCCAAGAAGCTGCTGATCGCCCACGGCCACCAGCCGGAGTTCGGCGCCCGGCCGCTGCGCCGCACGATCCAGTCGGAGCTGGACAACCGCATCGCCGAGCTGCTGCTCAGCGGCGAGGCGGAGCCGGGCGACACGATCGTCGCCGACGTCCGGGACGACTCGATCCACTTCTCGGTGCGCAAGGAAGGCGCCGAGCACGAGGACGACAAGGGCAGGCACGCCGAGAAGAAGACGGACGCGAAGGCCGGGAAGGCCAAGAAGGACGCCGAACCGGCCGCCAAGAAGACCGCCTCCGGCGGGCGCAAGAAGGAACACAAGGACGCCGAGCACGAGGAGTCGAAGAAGGACTGACCGCCCCGGGCCCGCCCCTCGCGGCGGGCCCGGCAGGCGCTGCCCGGGCGTGACCAGCGACCGGGCTCTCATCGAGGGAGCACCGATGGCGCACCATCACAAGACGAACAAGGAAGTCGAGGGCAACCCCGACCGCGACCACGGGCGCGGGATGCCCCGCCGTCCCGACGAGGAGCGCCTCGAGGAGCGCACCCGCGAAGACGAGCGGGACGTGGGCCTGCCCGTCCGCGAGCCGGAGAGCCCCGAGCGCGTCTACGAGCAGGAGCGCAGCGAGATCGACCGCCAGGTGGACCGGGGCGAGATCGAGACCGGCAAGGTCACCCGCAAGGAACGCGACCCCTTCCCGCCGTCCGACTACGACAACTGACCGCGGGTCGCCGCACTCCGCTCGAACCGCCGCCCCGGCACCGTCCGGGCGGCGGTTCCTGCACGACGCACGACGTGCCCGCCGCCCAGTCAGGAAACAGAACAGGCGCACGCGAACGACGGGCCCGGGCCCGTCGTTCGCATGCGCCTGCCAAGGCGGGCGGGGCCCGCCCCGGGGGCGGTCAGCCCTGGCCGCCCGGCGTGCCGAGCGAGACCACGACCGCCGTGGCCTTGCCGTCCGGCGCGTCGTACGACACCGTGTCGCCCGCGCGGTGGCCGAGCAGCGCCTGCCCCAGCGGACTGTCGGACGTCACCAGGCTCGCGTCGCGCGAGTCGGCGATCTCCCCGATGTGCAGCGTCTGCGTCGTGTCGTCCGAGAACCGGATGGTCACGGTCGTGCCGACGCCCACCACGTCCTCGGGCGGCGGACCGGCCAGCTCCGACTGCTTCAGCCGTACGGTGACCTTCTCGATGCGGGCGTCGAGCCGCCGCAACTGGTCGGCGCGCTGCAACTCGTCGGCCTGGTCGGCGCGGTCGCCCACCTCCTCGGGGTCCTTCAGCGTCGAGGCCACCAGCGCGCGTTCCTCGCGCAGGTCGGCCAGCTCCTGTTCGAGCGCGTGACGTGCGTCGGCGCTGATGGGCTCGGGGTCACCGGTCATCCCTGCTCCTGAGGTACAGGCGTACTAGCTGGACAGGAGAAACCTAACCGCGCCGTCAAGTCGCCTGCCAGTCGGCGGTGTCGTCGGCGCGGTGCGCGGGTTCAGCCGCCCGGCACCCACGGCCGCTGCCAGGGCACCCCGCCCGCCACCAGCGCGTCGGCCTGCGGCGGCCCCCACGAGCCGGGCGGGTAGGGGTGCACCGGCGGGGGATAGGTGAGCAGCGGCTGCACGATGCGCCAGCACTCCTCCACCACGTCCTGCGGCGCGAAGTAGCGGTCGTCGCCGGTGAGCGCGGCGTACAGCAACCGCTCGTACGGCGCGAGGGGCGCGCCCAGTTCACGGGCGAAGATGTTGTCCAGCGGGACCATGCGCCACGCCGAGTTCTCGTCCAGCGCGGACAGTTGCAGCCGCATCCCGGCCTCGGGGTCGATGCGCAGCACGATCTGGTTCCCGGCGACCCGGCACGGATCGGGCAGGAAGTTCAGCGTGGGCGGCTCACGCAGGATCAGCCGCACCTCGGTCACCCGCACCGGCAGCCGCTTGCCCGCGCGGATGAGGACCGGCACCCCCGCCCAGCGCCAGTTGTCGATGCCGAGCCGGAGCGCGGCGTACGTCTCCGTCGTCGATCCCGGTGCCACCCCGGAGATCTCCTGGTAGCCGGTGTACTGGCCGAGCACGCAGTCGTGGGGGTCGGCCTCCGGCATCGCGCGCAGCACCTCGACCCGCTTGGCCCACAGGTCGGCCGCGCCGGAGCCGACCGGCGGGTCCATCGCCACCAGCGCCAGGACCAGGAGCAGATGGTTCTGCACCACGTCCCGTACGGCGCCCACGTCGTCGTAGAAGCGGCCGCGCTGCTCCACCCCGAACTCCTCGGCCAGGGTGATCTGCACGGCCGTCACGCTGTCGCGGTGCCACACCTCGGCCAGCGCGGAGTTCGCGAACCGCAGATACTCCAGCTCGATGACCGGCTCCTTGCCCAGGAAGTGGTCCACGCGCAGGATCTGTCCCTCGTCAAGGACCTGGGTGAGCTGCCGGTTCAGCGCCCGCGCCGAGGCCAGACCGTGCCCGAAGGGCTTCTCCAGCGCCACCCGCGCCTGGCCGAGCAGCCGCGCGGCGGCCAGCTGGTCCACGATCGGGGTGAACAGCGAGGGCGGTGTCTCCAGATAGAACAACGGGCGTCTGCGACGGCCCAGTTGATCCGCCAGACGGTGGTAGGGGCCGGGGCCCTGGAGATCGCCGTGGATATAGCTCAGCCGGCCGGCCAGCCGGTCGAAGACGGCCTCGTTGACGGACGGTTCGGCCGCCTCCACCGCCTCGCGGGCCCGCTCCACGAGCTGCGCGTCCGTCAGTTCCCGGCCCGCCATGCCGATCACCGGGCAGTCGAGCAGCCCGCGCCGCTCCAGCCGGTACAGCGCGGGGAACGTCATCTTCTGCGCGAGGTCCCCGGTCACCCCGAAGATCACCAGAGCATCGGCTTCCCACGAACCGGGCATGGGCTCCCGCTCCTCACCGTGGACGCGATCCTTCCCCGCAATCGTCCGCGCCCCCGACCTCGTACGCGACTCGGCCGGTCGGCGGTGGCCCGGCGCGGGGACGGCAGGTACGGTGTCCGCACGCGCCGCGCGGAGGCGAGTCCGCCGCGCGGCCGGACCGAGCCGTCGAGAGCCGCAGGAGGTATCCCATGTCCTCGAAGCGCCGTCGTAAGAAGAAGGCCCGCCGCGGCAACGCCGCCAACCACGGCAAGCGGCCCCAGAGCTGACACCGGCCTGAGCCGAACGGGCCCGGGCGCCTCTCCCTCGGGGGAGGAGCCCGGGCCCGGCCTTGTTCCGCTGCCCGATGCCTCAGCCCCGCCGCGCCGGTTCCCGCACCTCGCCGCGGCCGCCGCCCGGACCTCCGAAGCGGGCCTGGAGGGCCGCGTCGATCTCCTCGTACGTGCGGTCCTTCGTCTCCGGGACGAAGCGGGCCACGAAGAGCAGGCCGAGGAAGCAGATCACCGCGAAGACCAGGAAGGTTTGGCCCTGGCCGATGGCGGCGGCCACGGGCAGGAACGCCTGGCTGACGGCGAAGTTGGCGATCCAGTTGGCCGTCGTCGCCGTGCTCGAACCCAGCGCGCGCACCCGAGGCGGGAAGACCTCGCCGACCAGCACCCAGAAGACGGGCCCGAGACCACCCGCGTACGCGGCGGTGTACAGGATCATGCACACCAGGGACAGCTCGGAGTTCCAGCCCGCGATGAAGCTCAGGCCGAGCAGTGCCACCAGGAGCGCCATCCCGGCGAGCGAGACCAGGAGCAGGGTGCGGCGGCCCGCGCGGTCGATCAGCCGGGTCGCCAGGACGGTCATCACCAGGTTGATCACGCCGATGAACACCGAGTAGAAGATCGAGTTCGAGGCGCTCAGACCGGTCTTCTCGATGATCGTCGGGGCGTAGTAGATGATCGTGTTGATGCCGCCGAACTGCTGGATCACGGCCATCGCCAGGCCGACGGCCAGCGCGGGGCGCACTCCCGGGGTGAGCAGCGTGCGCCAGCCCACCGGGCGCTCCGGCGCCTCGCCCGGCTTGCGGCGCGGTCCCGGCACCTCGTTGCGCAGCCGGGCCACCACCCGGTACGCCTCCTCGGGCGGCAGCACCCGGTCCAGCACCTCGCGCGCCTGCCGCCAGCGGCCCCGGCGCACCAGCCACGGCAGCGACTCGGGCACCACCAGCAGACAGCACAGGGTCAGCACGGTCGCCGGGACCGCGCCGAGCGCGAACATCAGCCGCCAGTCGCGGCTGGACGCGAACGCCAGGTCGACGAGGTACGACACCAGGATGCCGAGCGTGATCATCAGCTGGTTGGCGCTGAGCACCCGGCCCCGGACACGGGTGGGGGAGATCTCCGAGAGGTACACCGGGACGGTGGCCGAGGCCGCGCCCACCGCCAGGCCGAGCACCACCCGGCCGATCAGCAGCGTGCCGTAGGTGGGCGCCGTCGCCGCGACGGCCGTACCCACGAGGAAGACCGCGCCTTCGAGGGCGACCGCCTTGCGCCGCCCGAGCGCGTCGGCGAGGCGCCCCGCGCACAGCGCGCCCACCATCGCGCCGACGAGCAGGACGCTGACGATCGTGCCCTGCTCGGTGGGGGAGAGGCGGAAGTCGTCGGTGACGAACAGCAGCGCGCCGGAGACGACCCCGGTGTCGTAGCCGAACAGGAAGCCGCCGACGCCGATCATCGCCGCCCACCGGTAGATCCTCCGCATCCCCTCGGGCGGCACCTCGGTCACCGGCCCGCGTGTCCCCGGTTCGCGGGAGAACCCCTGCATCTGCGCGTCCCCTTGTCCTCGGCGTGTCCTGGGAGTGCGTCCCGGGCGAGGGCCGGGTGGCGGTGCGGGCAAGGTCTTCCGCACCGGGCCGCCGGGGAAACGGGCGCGGACCTGGGCGGGTACGCCTTTCGCCCGGACGGACGGCAGCGCTGGCCGGGGTGCGCACAGCCGCCGAGACTGGACGGCGAACGCCGGCCCCGGCGGCCTAGGGCCTGTCTGACAATTCCCGTCTGCCTCGCGACGCCATGCACTCCCCCAAGCTCTTCGAGCAGGGGGCGCCCCCACTCGCCGCGCCGGCCCCAGACCCAAGTACGTCCAGTACGAGGATCTGGAGCCGACACGCCGAGAGCACGCACCTGACGCCGCGAGGCCGCCCTTCGGGCGACGACGCGAATTGTCAGACAGGCCCTGGGCCCGTCCCGTACGGGCCGCACCCGCGTGTGCGCCGCCACGCCGGGACTTCCCGCACCGAAGGGGATTACTGTCCGGCTATGAGCGAACAGGGTGAACCCGAGCAGGAGCCGGGGAAGAACGCGCGCAAGGGCCCCTATCTGGACGCCCGGGTGGGCTCCGCGGCCGGTCCGGGCGCGGGCGGATCGACCTTCACGGTGCTGGTGGCGGCCGCCGCCAACCTCGGCGTCGCGCTCGCCAAGGCCGTCGCCGGTGTGCTCAGCGGCTCCAGCGCCATGCTGGCCGAGGCCGGGCACTCGGCCGCCGACACCGTCACCGAGGGGCTGCTGTTCGTCGCGCTCAAACGCAGCCGGAAACCGGCCGACGACGACCACCCCCTCGGCTACGGCCCCGAGCGGTACATCTGGGCGCTGCTCGCCTCCGTCGCCACCTTCGTCGGCGGTGGCGTGTTCGCCCTCTACGACGGCATCCACGCCCTCACCCACGGCGAGAAGCCGGGCAACCCGCTGATCTCGTACATCGTGCTCGCGGTCGCCTTCGTCCTGGAGGGGCTCTCCCTGCGGACCGGCCTGCGACAGGCCACCGGACGCGCCGAGCACTTCCGCGTGCCCATCCTGCGCTACCTCCAGCACACCCCCGACACGGCCGTGAAGGCGGTCGTCATGGAGGACTCGGCCGCGCTCATCGGCCTCGCCCTCGCCGCGCTCGGCCTGCTGGGCGGCCAGCTCACCGGGTCAGGGGTGTACGACGGGATCGCCTCGATCCTCATCGGTGTGCTGCTGATCATCGTGGCCTGGATCCTCGGCCGCGCGAACACCGAACTCCTCGTCGGCCGCGCCCTGCCCAAGCCGATGCGGGACGCGGTACGCCGCGAACTGCTCTCCGTCGACGCCGTCCAGGAGGTCCTGGAGCTGACGACCATGGTGCAGGGCCCCGGCGAGATCCTCATCGCCGCGAAGATCGACTTCCGCGACGTCTCCACCTCCAGCCAGATCGAATGGGCCTGCGAGGAGGCGGAGACCCGTCTGCGCACCCTGATCCCGGCCGTGAAGCGCGTCTACCTGGACCCGACGCCACCCCGCACCCCTTCGCCTCCGGCGGCCTGACGCGCGTGAGCGGTTGGGCTCGGTCCGTCACCTCCGGTAGGGGGCAGGGGCAACTCGGGCCCGCTGTAGGCGACCTGGGCCTACCCCACCCCCCCGGCCTGACCGGCCTGACCGGAGCCGGGTCGGGCGGACCGGCCCGAATTTTGGCGCGCGCCGGTCGGGACCGGTGCTCCCGCCGATTCCCCGCGCGGGCCCCGCTCGGCCCGTAACCCGCGCTGCGCATGAGCGGGCCCCGGGAGTGGTCCCCTGCTCCCGGGGCCCGCTTCCGCATCGGCTGATCCGCCCGATCGGGTCCGCTTCGAGTGGGTGACCCGGGCCGGGACTGCTCATCCGCCCCGGGCGCGTGCTCCGGGCGGGCTCCGGTACGGGTTGGCTCCGGCACGGGGCGGCTCCCACTCGGCCATGTCACCGCGACGTCGCGCGTCCGGTCTTCGCCCTGCCGGGACCGGCCCCGTCATGCCGGGCGCGGCACCATGCGGGACAGGCCCTGGCGGTCGTAGTAGCGGGTGGCGGTGAAGCCGAAGACGAGGGCCACGGCGAAGCCGATGGCGATCATCTGCCAGCCCCGGTCGAGACCGGCGTCGGCGCGGGCGTCGAAGTAGAGGATCGCGCGGACGCCGGCGGCGAGCTGGCGCATCGGTTCGAAGGCGCCGAGGAAGCGGTAGAAGCCGGGCACCGCCTCCAGGGGGACGGCGGCGCCCGAGGACGGCAGGGCGAAGGCGATGAAGACGAACATCGAGACGAGCTGCCCGAGGCTGCCGAACGCCGCGTTGATGGCCTGCACACCGAGGCCGACGGTGAGCGTCGCGCAGTAGGAGAAGATCCACAGCAGGCCCGGGTGCGGGGCGTCCATGCCCAGCGCGCCGATCGTCGCCAGCATGATCAGCGACGTGGTGAGCAGGGAGAGGCCCGCCGTCATGACCATCTTCAGCACCAGCATCTGGGTACGGCTGATCGGGACCGTCGGCTTGCGCGAGTGCCAGGGGCCGATCTCGCTGTCCGCGTAGCCGAGGGCGCTGTCGACCGTGTTGTGGATGATGTTGCCGCCGATGAACCCGGACAGCACCAGCAGCAGCGCGTAGTAGAAGGCGCTCAGACCGAGCCCGCTGTGCGCCCCGATGGGGTGGCCGACCTCGGTACGGACCTCCACCGGGTCGGCGATCAGCACCCGCGTGGACGCGCTCCCGCCGCGCACCACCGGGGAGGCGGACAGCTGCTTGCCGACCGACAGCGAGATCTCGTGCGCCGCCCGCTGGTTGATCTGGCCCGCCAGCGAGGAGGCCAGGCTGCCCACGCCGGGGTTGGTGAGCACGGTCAGCGTCGGCCGCTTGGCGGCGCGCGCGGTGGGCAGCGCCGCCACCGTGTCCGTGAAGTCGGCGGGGATCACCAGCACGCCGTAGAGCCGACCGGTGTCCAGCCGCTCCTGCGCCTGCGCCCGGGTCAGCCTCAGCCAGCGCACGGCGCCTCCCTGCGTGGAGGTCAGGACGGCGCGGCTCGCCTGCGCGCCGATGTTGGTCCGCTGCCCCGGCAGCGGCCTGCCGGTGTCCTCGTCGACCACCGCCAGGGGCAGCCGGTGCAGGCTCCCGGTGGGGGTCAGGATTCCGCCCATGTAGAGAAGGGAGAGGAGCAGCGACACCAACCCGGTCATCACGGCCGGAACGATCCACAGCTTCCCCCTGCGCAGCAGCCGGCGCGCCGGGAGCCGGTGGACGGAGGGGCGCGGAGGCTTCCCGGAGGCCATACAACTCCAAGGTCGGGGCGGCGGCGACGCACGGACGGCCCGCGCGCAGACGACGATAGATCGCCCGCGGGCGAACCGGACGACGCGACACTTTTCTCCCACGAGGGCTCACGCGTCCCCTCGCAGCCGAGCGGCGCACGCGTCCTTCCGGGTGACCGGACGGGTCCGACCTCGTAGGGTTCCGGTACCGCGCCCGTACGGCGTGCCCCCTGCGGCACCCCGCGAGCGCGCCCCCGCGAGTGAAGGGACACCCCGGCTCAGTGACCTCTCCACGCCTCCCTCCCCGGCCGTTCGTCGTGATCGGCAACACCAACCTCGGCCGTCGCGTCTGCGCGACCCTCCAGGAACGCGGCCGCGCGGTCACCCACCTGGCCAAGCCCGGCGACCGGGAGCTGCGGGCCGCGCTCGCGGACGGTGCCGACGGCGTCGCGATCCTGCTGCACGACGACGTGGCCGCCCTGCGCTACGCGCTCGCCGTCGCCCACCTGGTGCCGGACGTCCCCATCGTCGCCACCGTCTTCGACCGGACCGTCTCCGACGAACTCGAACGCCTGCTGCCCCAGTGCGACGTGACCTCGCCCGCCGACCTCGCTGCCCCCGCGCTCGCCGGACCCTGTGTCGACCCGGCCAACCTCGCCCTGGAACGTTCCGGCGAACGGCTGCGCGCCGTACGCGCCCGCGACGGCGTGCCCCGCCTTGAGGAGTGGCTGCCCTACCGGCGCGGACCGGGCCACCGGGTGGGACGGCTCGCCGGCCAGCTCCGGCCGTACGACGCGGGCGCCCGGCTGCTGCTCATCGGGCTCTTCGGCATCCTCGCCGTCCTCGCGGGCGACTGGTCCTGGATGGTCGCGCACGGCCATCCGCCCGCCGAGGCCTTCTTCCACGCGGCCCGCGTCGTGGCCGGGGTCGGACCGGCGACGGCCGGCGAGGACGAGACCGGCTACCAGATCGCCTCCGGGCTCGCGATGCTCGCCACCCTGGTCTTCAGCGCCCTGTTCACCGCCGGGATCATCGAGCGGATGCTCGGCCTGAAACTGATCGGGCTCATCGGCCCGCGCACGCTGCCCCGCTCCGGGCACGTCATCGTCGTCGGCATGGGGCAGGTCGGCATGCGGCTCGCCGCCGAACTCCAGCGGCTCGGCATCCCCGTCGTCGGCGTCGAACGCGACCCGCACGCGACGACCGCGCGCCTCGCCCGCTCCCTCGGCATCCCCGTCATGACCGGCCACGGCGGCGACCGGGCCGTCCTCGAACGGCTGCGGCTCGGCCACGCCCGCGCGCTCGCCGCCGTCGGCTCGGACGACCTCGACAACATCGCCGTCGCCATCGCCGCCCACGGCGTGGCACCCGGTACCCGCATCGTCGTCCGGGCGGGGGAGCACGAGGCCATCGCGGAGACCCGCTCCCTGCTCCCGATGGGCACCGTCCGGGACGTCACCAGCCTGGCCGCCGCCTACGTCCTCGCCCGGCTGCTGCGCGAGCCCGTCACCGGAGTGGTCGCGTACCAGCACGACATCTGTCTCCAGACGGACGAGGAGACCTTCGTCCCCTTCCCCCTCACCTCCCGCGACCACTGCCCGCACCCGAACGGGACCGCGTCCGCGCCGGAGACCCCGGCGCCGCACCACTGAGCGCGGCACCTGGCCCCTCCTCGGGCGGCGCGGGCGGAGACGAGACCGAACACTGGGAGAAGACCGCTTCTTTCGACGGAAGGATCTCCCCATGGGTCTGCTGCACCGCAAGGATCTCGGACTCCTGGCGCTGCGCCTGGGCACCGGCGGCGTCCTGGCCGCGCTCGGCGCGCAGAAGCTCCTCGGCTGGTTCGGCGGGGGCGGGATCGACGGCACCGCCCAGGCGATGGAGGCCATGGGCTTCAAGCCCGGCAAGCCCAGCGCCATCGCCTCGGGTCTCGCCGAGGGCGGTGGCGGCGTGCTGCTCGCGCTCGGACTCGCCACCCCGGCGGCCGGCGCCGCGGTGGCGGGCGGCATGTCGGGCGCCGTCGCCGTGCACCGCAAGTCCGGGTTCTTCATCACCTCCGGCGGCTACGAGTATCCGGCCTACCTCGGCTTCGTCGCGGCGACCGTCGGCCTGTTCGGCCCCGGCCGCTACTCCCTGGACCGGCTCATCGGCTACCGCCTCGACCGGCCCGGCCTGATCGCGCTCTCCTTCCTGGCGACCGGTGCCGCCGCGGCCGTGGTCGTGGGCCGCAGGGACCGGGCGGTGACCGAACAGGCGAAGGAGAGCGCGCGGCGGACCGCGAAGGCGAGCGCGGCCAGGCCGAAGTGAGCATCTGCTCGTGCGCCGCGCCCAAATGATGCGCACATGCGAGCATAAAGCGCGAAATGCCTCGAATATGCAATGAAGGACTCGGCCTCCCGGGCCGGGTCCTTTGTTTTCCGCATTTCGATCCCGGCCGCCGGCCGTTCTCCAACATGGCCGCGAGGCAAGGGAATTGACCTTTCCGCCCCGAATTTCCCGGCCATTGCGCGTCGCGTGGCGGGGGGTCTTTCACCGGCATACTCTGGCCTAAAGCGCCATATATGGGATATGGATGCCTGCCCAACGGCGGAAGGGTGAGAGCCTTGAGCACCTTGGACGAAGAACAGTCAAAGATGATGGAAGCGGAGACGGATCTCGAGCCCCGAGTGGGCCCGATCCCCAAAGGGGAGCCGTACTTCCACCCCTACCATCACCCCGCCGCAGGATGGGGCGCCGCCACGAGCGTGACGAAGTTCCTGCTGCGCGAGGGCACCCTGATCGAGGGCCCGCGGGCGATCATGAAGATGAACCACGAGAACGGTGGTTTCGACTGTCCCGGGTGCGCCTGGCCCGATGACACCAAGGGCCTGAAACTCGACATCTGCGAGAACGGCATCAAGCACGTCACCTGGGAGCTGACCCACAAACGGGCCGGCCGGGAACTCTTCGCCCGCCACACGGTGAGCGAGATGCACGAGTGGAGCGACTACAAGCTCGAGGACCAGGGCCGTCTCACCGAGCCCATGGTCTACGACGCGGCCACCGACCACTACGTGCCGATCTCCTGGCACGACGCGTTCGAGCTGGTCGGGCGCCACCTGCGCAACCTGGAGAACCCGAACCAGGCGTCGTACTACACCTCGGGACGCCTCGGCAACGAGGCGACCTTCCTGTACCAGCTGATGGCGCGCGAGCTGGGCACCAACAACCTGCCCGACTGCTCCAACATGTGCCACGAGGCCAGTGGCCGCGCCCTCCAGGCATCGCTCGGCACCGGAAAGGGCACGGTCGACCTGAAGGACTGGGAGGCCACCGACGCCCTGTTCATCATCGGCGTCAACGTCGCCTCCAACGCGCCCCGGATGCTGACCTCGCTCACCGAGGCCTTCGACCGCGGCGCGCAGGTCGTCCACATCAACCCGTTCATCGAGGCGGGTGCCACCAAGGCGATCATCCCGCACGACTTCATGGACATGGCCACGTTCCACGCGACGCGGACCAGCACGCTGGACCTCCAGCCGAGGGTCGGCGGCGACATGGCGCTGCTGCGCGGCATGGCCAAGGCCGTCCTGGAGCAGGCGAAGACCGACCCCAAGGCCATCGACAAGCTGTTCATCGATCGCCACACCACCGGCTTCGAGGAGTACCGCGCCCTGTGCGAGGCCACTCCGTGGGAGGAGCTGGAGCGCCAGTCCGGGCTCAGCCGGGCCGACATCCTCAAGACGGCGCGCATCTACACCGACGCCGACCGCTCGATCATCAGCTGGTGTCTCGGCGTCACCCAGCACGAGCACAGCGTCGACACGGTCCGCGAGATCGTGAACGTGCTGCTGCTGCGCGGCAACCTCGGCCGCGAGGGCGCGGGACCGTCCCCCGTGCGCGGGCACAGCAATGTGCAGGGCAACCGCAGCTGCGGCATCGACCACCGCCCGGAGCCGGAGTTCCTGGACCGGCTGGCCGAGGTTTGCAAGATCAACCCGCCGCGCGACCACGGCCTCGACACCGTCGGCACGCTCCAGGCGATGAACCGGGGCGACGTCAAGGTGTTCATCGGCATGGGCGGCAACTTCGCCCTCGCCGTGCCGGACTCGCCGTTCAGCTACGAGGCGCTGCGCAACTGCGACCTCACGGTCCAGGTCAGCACCAAGCTGAACCGCAGCCACGTGGTGCACGGCAAGGAGGCGCTGATCCTTCCGTGCCTCGCCCGCACCGACAAGGACCACCAGCGCAACGGCATCCAGAGCACCTCCGTCGAGGACTCGATGTCCATGGTGCACCTGTCGGTCGGCATGAAGCGGCCCGCCTCCAAGCATCTGCTGTCGGAGCCCGCGATCATCTCCGGCATGGCGCGTGCGGCGCTGCCCGCGAGCCCCACGCCGTGGGAGTGGTACATCGAGGACTACGACCGCATCCGGGACACCATGTCCGAGGTGCTGGACGGCTTCGAGGACTTCAACCGCCGGGTGCGGCTGCCGCTGGGCTTCCGCATCAAGCAGCCCGCCCGCGAGCTGGTCTTCCTCACCGAGTCCGGCAAGGCGGAGTTCTCCCACGCGCCGCTGCCGGACGTCATCCCGCCCGCGGGCATGCTGATGCTCGGCACCATGCGGTCGCACGACCAGTGGAACACCACGATCTACTCGGACAACGACCGCTACCGGGGCATCAAGAACCTGCGTGAGCTCGTCTTCATGAACGAGGACGACATGCGCGAGCGCGGCATCTCGGAGTTCGACCCCGTGAACATCGTCTCCACGGCGAAGGACGGCAGCCATCGGTACCTCGACGGCTACCTCGCCATCCCGTACGACATGCCGCGGGGCTGCGCGGCCGGCTACATGCCCGAGATGAACGTCCTGATCGCCCTGTGCGACTACAGCACCCAGAGCGACCAGCCGCTCATGAAGCAGGTGAAGGTCCACATCACCGCGGCGACCTGACCCCCGGCGAAGGACAGGCGGCCCCCCTCCTGGTGAGGGGGGCCGCCTGCCGTGCGGGCGCGCGAGGGGACGGACGCGGCCCTGTCGGGCGCCCGGCCATCCGAGCCGTACCCGGTGACCCCGGGCCCGGCGAAGCCCCCTCCGCCCGCGCCCGCCGCGGACATCGCGGACGCGGCAGGGGATTGCCGCTGTGCGCCGGGTGGGCCCTGCGCGGCCGCCACGGGCGCGGTGCGCCACAGCAGTCCGGCGCGCCGGGGCCCTCACGGCGCGAAGCGGGAACCGGGAGAGCCTCCTCCGGTCGGTGGCTGCCTTCGTGGGCGTCGCCGCCGCATGGCCCGGGCGCCGCGGTCGTCCTCGGTACCGGACGTGGCGGGCCACCGCCGCCGTGCGCCGGGTCGGGCCGGCGTGACCGCCAAGGGCGGGGCTCGCCAGGGCAGTTCGACGCGGCGAGGCTCCCCCGTTCCGGAGTGGAACGGGGGAGCCTCGGCCTCGGGGGACTGTTTCTCAGTGGCCCGACGGGATGTGGTGGACGGCGATGCGCTTGCTGAACACCCAGTACGTCCACCCCTGGTAGAGGACGATGAGGGGGGCGAAGATCGCCGCGACGATGCTCATCACGGTCAGCGTGTAGGAGCTGGACGAGGCGTTGCTCACCGTCAGGGACCAGTTGGGGTTGAGCGTGGAGGGCATGACGTCCGGGAAGAGCGCCAGGAACAGCATCGAGATCGCCGCCACGATGCTCAGCCCGGAGAAGATGAACGCCCAGCCCTCACGGCCCAGTTGGTTGAAGAACAGGGCCACGGGAAGCGCCACGAACGCGACGATCATGATGGCGAGGCTCCGGCCGTCGCCGGAGTTCACCTGGGTCCAGATGAGGAAGGCGAGCACCAGCGGAAGGGTGATCAGCCCCAGCAGGGGCACGAACTTCCGCGCCCGTTCCCGGATCTCACCCGCCGTCTTCAGCGCCGCGAAGATCGCGCCGTGGGTGACACAGACCGCCAGCAGGGCGAACCCGCCGAGGATCGCGTACCCGTTGAACAGCTCGCCGGGCGTGCCCACGTACGACTTGCCCGCGTTGATCGCGACGCCCTGCACGATGTTGGCGAAGATGACGCCCCACAGGAACGGCAGGATCAGCGAGGTCCAGAAGGTGACCTGCTCCCAGCTGCGCTGCCAGCGGGGGTTGTCGCGTTTGCCGCGGTACTCGAAGGACACGCCCCGGGCGATCAGACAGAGCACGATGATCAGCAGCGGGATGTAGAAGCCGCTGAACAACGTGGCGTACCACTCCGGGAAGGCCGCGAAGGTGGCGCCGGCGGCCGCGATCACCCAGACTTCGTTGCCGTCCCAGACCGGGGCGATCGTGTTGATGAGGACGCGCCGTTCCTTGTCGTTCCTGGCCATCACCTGGGTGAGGACGCCGATGCCGAAGTCGAAGCCCTCGAGGAAGAAGTAGCCGACCCAGAGGAGGGCGATCAGGATGAACCAGAGATCGTGGAGATACATGACCGTCCGTCCTCAGTAGGCGATGGCGAGGGGCTTGTCCTGGTCGTCCGGGGACACCCGCATGGTCGGGTCCTTGGACGGCGGTTTCTCCTCGACGTCCGGACCGGGTTTGGCGTACTTGACCATGAGCCCCCCTTCGACCACCGCGAGAATCGCGTAGACGACGCTGAGCGCGGCCAGCGAGCCGATCTGGGTGCCGATGCTCACGTTCGGGGAGACGGCGTCCGCGGTCTTCATCAGGTGGAACACCACCCAGGGCTGGCGGCCCATCTCCGTGAAGATCCAGCCGAAGCTGTTGGCGATCAGGGGGAAGCCCAGCGTGAGCATGACGATGCGCCAGCTCCACTTGGTGAAGAAGTCGTTCATCCTGATCTTGTTGGTGATCATCAGGTTGGGCGGCTCGTCCTCACCGGTGCGGTATCTGGACTCCAGCCAGAATTTCTTGCGTGTGAGCCAGAGGCCGAGGACGCCGATGCCGAAGCTCGTCATCCCGAAGAAGATCATGAGCCGGAAGCCCCAGTACGTCATGAAGATGTTCGGGATGTAGTCCTCGCGGCTGCCGCCGAACAGTTTGACCTGTTCGTCGGCCCGGTTGTTGATGCCGGGTACGGGCGAGTGGAAGTTGCTCTGGGCGAGGAAGGACAACAGGCCGGGCAACTCCAGCGCCACGTCGTTGCGGCCCTCGTTGACGTTGCCGACCGAGAGGATCGAGAAGGGTGCGGGTCCCTGGGTGTCCCACAGGGCCTCGGCCGCGGCCATCTTCATCGGCTGCTGCCGGAACATGACCTTGCCCAGCTGGTCGCCGCTGAACGCGGTCAGGATGCCGGCGACGAGCATGACGACGAGTGCGCACCGGAAGGACGCCCGCATGGCGGCGATCCGCCGGCGGTCGGTGTCCTTGCCCTTCTTGGCCCGCCACAAGTGGTAGGCGGCGATGCCCATCACGAAGGCCGCGCCGGTGATGAAGGCCGCCGACAGGGTGTGCCAGACCTGCGTCAGGGTCGTGTCCTGGAACAGCACGCGCCAGATGTTGGTGAGCCGGGCCCTGCCGGTGAGGGGGTCGATCCGGTAGCCGACCGGGTGCTGCATGAAGGAGTTGGCCGCCAGGATGAAGTACGCCGAGAGGAAGCTGCCGATCGTGACGACCCAGATCGTCGCGAGATGCACCTTCTTCGGCAGCCGGTTCCAGCCGAAGATCCACAGGCCGATGAACACGGACTCGAAGAAGAAGGCGATCAGCGCCTCCATCGCCAGGGGGGCGCCGAAGACGTCACCGACGAAGCGGGAGTACGTGGACCAGTTCATGCCGAACTGGAACTCCTGGAAGATGCCCGTGACGACACCCAGCGCGAGGTTGATCAGGAGGAGCTTGCCCCAGAACTTGGTCGCGTGGAAGTACTTCTCCTTCCCTGTCCGCACCCAGGCCGTCTCCAGACCGGCGACGATGCCTCCCAGACCGATGCTGAGCGGGACGAAGAGGAAGTGGTAGACGGTGGTGACACCGAACTGCCATCGGGCGATGGTCTCGTGAGCGATTGCTAGTTCCACTGCGTCCTTCTCTCGCTTCGATCCAGCCGCATTGTGGCTAAAAGGTATCTCCAGCGCATAGTCGCGTCGACTCGAACAAATGCGGAGCAACCGGGCGAGCCGGGAAACAGGCCCCGAGACTCGGGCGCCCTCCCATGTTCGGTGTGCCGAACGGGTGATCGATCGCACGGACGGGGGCGGCCCGTTCGGGTGAGCGGGGGTGCCGGTGCGGGGTGTCGCCGGAGCGGTGGCCCGCCCGTGTGGGCCGCACATGCGTACCGAAAGGGCGGATTCCGGGCGCAGATGCGACCTTTATGTGGCATTTATTCCGTAAATGGTTTGCCCCCACAATCGAATAGGGGCGGCATTGCCTATTGCTTGTCCCGCTTTACCGCACGTTCGGCGCATAACCGGCCGGTAATCACGCGAGAACGGCGTCTCCGAGCCACTGCGCGGCCAGCAGAGCGGCCCGTACGGGGAAGTCGTCGTCGAGGGCGCGGGCCCCTCCCGGCAGCAGCGCGGACGCCTGGCGGACCCGGTACTGGACCGAGTTGCGGTGCAGATTCAGCGCGGTCGCGGCGGCGGCGTGACTGCGCCGGTGGGCGAGGAACACCCGCAGCGTCTCGCGCAGCACCGCACCGCGCGCACCGGGCGCGGCCAGCTCCCCGAGCGTGTCCGTCACGAAGTCCCGTACCGCCGCCGGATCGCCCGCCATCAGCGCGACCGGCGCCACGTCGGCGTAGTGCACCCAGTGCGGGTCCTCCGTGCCCTTGCCGCCCGCGGCCCCGGACCGCGTCCCCAGCACCTCCCGGACCCGGGCCGCCTGACGGGCCGAGGAACGGAAGCCCTCCAGACCGGCGCCGGGACGGCCGACGGCGGCGTGCAGCGACGTTCCTTCGGGCGGCACCAGATCCGTGCGGTCCGCTCCGCCCCGCGCGGGCAGCGCGAGCCACAGCCGCACCTCGCGCTCGTCGGTCGGCACGACCAGCGCGGCCCGCGCGCGCAGCGCCGCCGTCGCGTGGGCGCGCACCTCGTCCACGGCGGTCAGCAGGTCGAAGGAGGTCATCCGGCCCGTGGGCCACAGCGTGCAGGCCACGTGCACCGCGTCCAGCGGATAGTGCAGCGCCCGCTCGGCCGCCGCCCGGTCCACCGGGCCGCCGCCCAGCAGCTCGCCCACCCACCGTCGGCGCTCCCCGTCCTGGCTCGCCACCCAGCGTTCGCGCTCACGCTCGTAGGCCCGCCCGACCTGCTCGCAGATCTGGTCGATGTACAGCGCGGAGCGGCGCACCAGCGCCAGGACGACCGCCACCCGGTCCTCGGCCGGCAGTTCCTCGGCCAGGGTGAAGCAGTCGTCGAGCACTCGGGAGTGGCCGATGCGGTAGGCACGGACGAGGGCGGAGAGCGACACGTCGCGCTGGGCCAGGATCCGCGCGTACGCCAGCGCCGCCGACGGGGCCTCCAGCAGATCGGCGTCGAAGTCGCGCCCCACGAAGTTGAGCGCGGCCACCACGTTCTCGGTGATGCTCGCCTCCAGCAGCGAACGGGTGGCGGCGTCGTGGTCGAGGTCGTCGATCCGGCCGAGCGTCATCCGCACGAGGTCGGCGACGACACCGTCCCGCCTCTCCCCGAAACGGTCGGCCAATCGGCTGACCAGGGCCTGTTCTGTCGGCATGTGCGCACTGTAGGCCGTCCGGGCCCGGCCGGGACTGTGCGCGGAGCACGAAAGCCGCCCCGGATGTTGTGGCGCGCGGCCGTCGCCGCCGAGGCCGGGGCGCCCCTATCTTCGCCTGGTTCCGTCCCCTCCTGGAGCGAAGGACCCCCATGACTCTGAGCCGGCTGCCCGCCGTGCGCGCCGAACAAGCGCCCCACGCCCCCGCCCTCACCGACGAGGAGAACGGCACCCTGTCCAACGCCGCCTTCGCCGATCGGGTCGAGGACTGCGCCGACCGTCTCGCCCGCCTGGGTGTGCGCCCCGGCGACATCGTCGCCGTCCAGCTCCCCAACCGGGCCGAACTCGTCGTCACCCTGTTCGCCGCCTGGCGGCTCGGTGCCGCGCTCACCCCGGTCAACCCGGCGCTGACCCCGGCCGAGACCGGCCATCAGCTCGGCGACAGCGGGGCCCGGGTGCTGGTGACCGACCAGGTGCGCGAGGGGCTGCCGGAGTCCGTCGCCGTCCTCACCCCGGACGACCTCGCCCACCCGCTCCCGCCGTCCGCCCACCCGCTCCCGCCGTCCGCCCACCCGCTCCCGCCGTCCGCGCGCCCGGTCGCCGCCGAGCCCGGCCCGGACGATCTCGCCCTCGTCATCTACACCAGCGGCACCACCGGCAGCCCCAAGGGCGTCGAGCTGACCCACCGCAACATCGACGCCATGACCGCGACGATGATCGAGGCGACCCGGCTCACCGAGGCCGACCACAGCCTGCTCGTCCTGCCGCTGTTCCACGTCAACGGCATCGTCGTCGGCGTCCTCTCGCCGCTGCGCGCGGGCGGCCGGGCCACCGTCCTGGGCCGCTTCAGCGCCCGGAACTTCTTCGCCGAGGTCGAGCGCGCCCGCCCCACCTGCTTCTCCGCCGTCCCGGCCATCTACGCCATGCTGACCGGCCTGCCGCCCGAGGTGCGCCCGGACACCTCCTCGCTGCGCTTCGCCGCCTGCGGCGCCGCACCCATGCCCCCGCAGCTCATCGCCGCCTGGGAAGAGCGCTTCGGCGTACCGGTCGTCGAGGGCTACGGACTCTCCGAGGCCACCTGCGCCTCCACCGCCAACCCCCTGGACGGACCGCGCAAGCCCGGCACCGTCGGACCGCCGCTGCCCGGCCAGCGCGTCGCCGTCATGGACGAGCACGGCCGGCTGATCACCGATGGCAGCACCGGCGAGGTCGTCATCTCCGGGCCCACCGTCATGCGCGGCTACCTCGGCAGGCCCGAGGAGACGGCCGCCGCCGTCCGGGACGGCTGGCTGCACACCGGTGACGTGGGCCGCCTGGACGAGGACGGCTATCTGGTCCTCGTCGACCGGCTCAAGGACATGATCATCCGGGGCGGCGAGAACATCTACCCCAAGGAGATCGAGACCGTCCTGCACGACCTGCCCGGCGTCCTGGAGGCAGCCGTCGTCGGCCGCCCCGACGACGTGCTCGGCGAGGTGCCGGTCGCCTTCGTGGCCCCGCGCGAGGGATCGGACCTCACGCTCGCCCAGGTCACCGCCTTCTGCGCCGAGCGCCTCGCGCCGTACAAGCGGCCCGCCGAGGTGTTCGTCGTCTCCGCGATCCCCAAGAACCCGGTCGGCAAGCCCGACAAGCCCGCGCTGCGGCGCCGGGCGCTGCTCGCGCCCGCGTGACGTGATCCCCCCCGGCGCAGGCTGCCGTTGCCCGCGCGCCCCTCTCCCCGGCCCCTACGCGACACAAAGGCGTGATCCCCATGGGCTTCATGACACCCCGGCTCGTCCCCCTGGACGCCGACACCTACCGCGCCCTGCCGCGCCGCGAGCGGCTGGAGGCGCTGACCCGGCACTGGGTCGAGCACGGCTTCGGCAGCCCTTTCGCGGTGTATCTGTTCTACGTCGTCAAATGCCTGCTCTACGTGGGCGGAGCGGCGCTCGTCATCTCGCTGACGCCCGGCCTCGGTTCCCTCGCCGACCTGGCCTCCTGGTGGTCCGAGCCCGTCGTCTACCAGAAGCTGATCGTCTTCACCCTGCTGTGGGAGGTCATCGGGCTCGGCTGCGGCTCGGGGCCGCTCTCCTCCCGGTTCAGCCCGCCCGTCGGCTCAGCCCTCTACTGGCTCAGGCCCGGCACGATCCGGCTGCCCCCGTGGCCGGACAAGGTGCCCCTCACCCGGGGCGACCGCCGCACCCTCACCGACGTGCTGCTCTACGCCGCCGTCCTCGCCTCCGGCGTCTGGCTGCTCACCCGCCCCGGCGACAGCGGCCGGATTCCCGGCTCCGCGCACGTGGGCCTGCTCGACCCTTCGGCCGCCGTACCGCTGATCGTCGCCCTCGCGCTGCTCGGACTGCGCGACAAGACCGTCTTCCTCGCCGCGCGCGCCGAACAGTACGGACTCTCGCTGCTGCTGTTCTTCTTTCCGTACGGCGACATGTTCATCGGCTTCCAGCTCGTCATGCTGGCGATCTGGTGGGGCGCCGCCACCTCCAAGCTCAACCACCACTTCCCGTTCGTGGTCGCGATCATGATGAGCAACGCGCCGCTGATGCCCCGCGGGCTGCGGCCCCTCTTCTACCGCGACCACCCCCGCGACCTGCGCCCCTCCCGCCTCGCGTTCCTGCTCGCCCACGTCGGCACCGCCACCGAGTACGCCGTACCGCTCTACCTCGTCCTCCTCGGCGACGGCGGCCCCCTCACCTGGGCAGCCCTCATCTACATGGCCGTCTTCCACCTCCACATCCTCTCGACCGTCCCCATGGGCGTGCCGCTGGAGTGGAACCTGTTCTTCGTCTTCTCGCTCTTCCATCTCTTCGGCGCCCACGGCGACATCAGCGTGTGGCACCTCCACTCGCCCTGGCTGCTCGCGGTGCTCCTGCCGACCCTCGTCCTGCTCCCGCTGCTCGGCAACCTCCGCCCCGACCTCGTCTCCTTCCTGCCCGCGATGCGCTACTACGCGGGCAACTGGGCCACCAGCGCCTGGGTGTTCACCGGCGACGCCCTGGAGCGCCTGGAAGCGGGCCTGACCACGGTGAGCCGCCTGCCCGTGCACCAGATCGCGGCCCTCTACGACGCCGACACCGCCCTGCTGCTGTCCGGCAAGGTGGATGCCTGGCGGTCCCTGCACTCCCACGGCCGCGCCCTGAACGGGCTCGTCGACCGCCTCACCGAGGGCGAGGAGGACGTGGTGGTGGTCGAGGGCGAGCTGATCGCCGGGTTCGCGATCGGCTGGAACTTCGGCGAGGGCCACCTCCACGACGACCAGTTGCTGCGCGCCGTCCAGGCCCGCTGCGGGTTCGCCCCCGGCGAGGTGCGCGTGATCTGTTTGGAGGGCCAGCCCCTCCACCGGCAGACTCAGGACTATGAGATCCACGACGCTGCCCTGGGCCTCCTGGAGAGCGGCCACGTCACGGTGGGCGACATGCTGAGCCGCCCGCCCTGGCCCGCCGACGGCCCCGACTACCCCGTGCACGACGTGCGTTCGCGGCACCCGCTGCGTCCGGCCCCCAGCACGCCCTCCGTCCCGGACGCCGCCACCCCGGACGCCGCCTCATGACCTCCGCCCTCGTGGTCGGCGGCGGGCCCAACGGGCTCGCCGCCGCGGCCCTGCTCGCGCGGGCGGGCCTTGAGGTCACCCTGCTGGAAGCCTCGGACGAGGTCGGCGGCGGCACCCGCAGCCACGAAGCCCTCGTGCCCGGACTGCTGCACGACCACTGCTCCGCCATCCACCCCATGGCCGTCACCTCACCCGCGCTGCGCGCCCTGGACCTGGAACGGCACGGACTGCGCTGGCTGCTGCCCGAGATCGACTGCGTCCACCCCCTGGACGACGGCGACGCGGGCGTCCTGCTGCGCTCCGTCGAGGACACCGCACGCCTGCTCGGCGCCGACGGCGACCGCTACCGCGCCCTCCTCGGCCCCTCCGTACGGAACTGGGACGCGCTCGCCCAGGACGTGATGGGCCCGCTGCTGCGCGTCCCCTCGCACCCGCTGCTGCTGGCCCGGTTCGGACTGCCCACCACCCTGCCCGCGGCCGCTCTGGCCAGGCTGTTCACTACCGAGCGGGCCCGCGCCCTGTGGGCCGGGGTCGCCGCCCACGCCTACCGCCCGCTCAGCCGCCCGCTCACCTCGGCCATCGGGCTCGGCATCCTCGCCGCCGGGCACGCGGCGGGCTGGGCGGTCGCCGAGGGCGGTTCGCAGTCCATCGCCCGCGCCCTGGAGAAGGTCCTGCTCGAACACGGCGGCTCGATCCACACCGGCGTCCGCGTCACCGACCACCGGCAGCTCCCGCCCGCCGACGTCACCCTGCTCGACCTCGACCCCGGCCAGACCCTCGCGATCTACGGCGACCTGCTGCCCGGCCCGGTACGGTCCGCCTACCGGCGCTTCCGGCGCGGCCCCGGCGCCTACAAGGTCGACCTGGCCGTCGAGGGCGGCATCCCCTGGACCGACGCGGACGCCCGGCGCGCGGGCACCGTCCACCTCGGCGGCACCTTCGCCGAGATCGCCCGCGCCGAGCGCGAGGTGTCGGCGGGCCGGATGCCCGAGCGGCCCTTCGTCCTGGTCGGCCAGCAGTATCTGGCCGACCCCGGCCGGTCGGTGGGCGACGTGCACCCCGTCTGGACGTACGCCCACGTGCCGTACGGCTACGACGGGGACGCCACCGGCGCGATCCTCGCCCAGCTGGAGCGGTTCGCGCCGGGTGCGCGCGAGCGCGTCCTCGGCATGGAGGTCACCCGGCCCGCCGATTTCGCCGCCGCCAACCCCAACTTCGCGGGCGGCGACATCCTCACCGGCGCCAAGACCGTGCCCCAGCTGGTGTTCGGTGCCCGTCCGGCCCTCGACCCGTACGCCACGGGCCTGCCCGGGGTGTTCCTGTGCTCGGCGGCCACGCCTCCCGGACCCGGGGCCCACGGCATGTGCGGCGCGGGTGCGGCGGCTTCCGCGCTGCGGCACCTCGGCGTTCGTACCGATCTGCTCGCGGGCTGAGCGGATGTGGGCGGCCCTTCCGGCTCAACGGGCCGCCCACAGAAGGGTGTTCAGCTCCCCGCGAGGAGCTCCAGCGTGTCGATCACGCGGTTCGAGAAGCCCCACTCGTTGTCGTACCAGGCGACGACCTTGATGTGCCGGCCGTCCACCCGCGTCAGCGCCGAGTCGAAGATCGAGGAGGCGGGGTTGCCGACGATGTCGGCGGAGACCAGCGCGTCCTCCGAGTACTCAAGGACCCCGGCGAGCGGGCCCTCGGCGGCGGCGCGGTAGGCGGCCAGCACCTCGTCCCGGGTCACGTCGCGGGCCACGGTGGTGTTCAGCTCCACGATGGAGCCCACCGGCACCGGCACCCGGATCGAGTCGCCCGACAGCTTGCCGTCCAGGCCCGGCAGCACCAGGCCGATGGCCTTCGCCGCACCGGTCGTCGTCGGCACGATGTTCACCCCGGCGGCACGCGCCCGGCGGGCGTCGCGGTGCGGGCCGTCCTGGAGGTTCTGCTCCTGGGTGTAGGCGTGCACCGTCGTCATGAAGCCGTGCTCGATGCCCGCGAGGTCGTCCAGGACGGCGGCCAGCGGTGCCAGCGCGTTGGTCGTGCAGGAGGCGTTGGAGACGATCGTGTGGAGTGCCGGGTCGTAGGCGTCGGTGTTCACGCCGTACGCCAGCGTCACGTCCGCGCCGTCCGACGGGGCGCTCACCAGCACCCGGCTCGCACCCGCGTCGAGGTGGACGCGCGCGTCCTTGGCGGCGGTGAAGCGGCCGGTCGCCTCCAGGACGACGTCCACGCCCAGCTCCGCCCACGGCAGCCGCGCCGGGTCGCGCTCGGCGAGGACCTTGATGCGGTGGCCGTCGACCACGAGGGTGTCGCCGTCCACGGACACCGGGCGGCCCAGGCGTCCGGCGGTGGTGTCGAAGGCGAGCAGCCGGGCGAGCACGGCGGGCTCGGTGAGGTCGTTGACGGCGACCACTTCGAGGTCGCTCCCGCGCTCCAGCAGGGCGCGCAGCACATTGCGTCCGATGCGGCCGAATCCGTTGACGGCGATACGAGTCATGAATGGTGTCCCTTCCGTTCGCCCCCAGATTCGCGGGCGGCGCGCGGGCGGGGGAGCGGCGGGAGCGCCACGGTTCGCAAGGATCGCGCCAGACGTTCTTCTGCGGCCTGCGACGCCTTCGGTGCCTTCGGTGCCTTCGAGGTCAGCTTCCCTTGGTGAAGGTGCGCCGGTAGTCGCTCGGTGTCGTGCCCAGCACGCGCTGGAAATGCAGCCGCAGATTCGCGCCCGTGCCGAGCCCGACCTCGGCCGCGATCCGCTCCACCCCGTGGTCCGAGCGCTCGAGGAGTTCGCGGGCCAGGTCGACCCGGGCCCGCGTCACCCACTCCATCGGCGTGTAGCCGGTGTCCTCCACGAACCGCCGCGAGAAGGTGCGGGGCGACACCGAGGCATGCCGGGCCAGCGCCGCGAGGCTCAGCGGCTCCCCGAGCCTGCGCAGCGCCCACTCCCGGGTACCGGCGAACCGTTCGCCCAGCGGCTCCGGCACACTGCGCGGCACGTACTGCGCCTGGCCTCCGCTGCGGTAGGGGGCCGCGACCAGGCGCCGGGCCGCGTGGTGGGACGCGGCCACCCCGAGGTCGCCGCGCAGGACGTGCAGACACAGGTCGATGCCGGAGGCGGCGCCCGCCGAGGTGAGCACGCTGCCCTCGTCCACGAACAGCACGTTGCCGTCCACGCGGACCAGCGGATGCCGCTCGGCCAGGGCGCGCGTGTAGTGCCAGTGCGTGGTGGCCCGCTTCCCGTCGAGCAGCCCCGTGGCCGCCAGGGCGAACGCGCCCGTCGAGATGGCCGCGAGCCGCGCCCCGCGCGCGTGCGCCGCGAGCAGCGCGGCCACCACGGCGGCCGGCGGGTCCTCGCGGTCCGGGAACCGGTAGCCGGGCACGAACACGATGTCCGCCCACTCCAGTGCCTCCAGACCGTGCGCCACGTGGTACGACAGCCCGTCGCCGCCGGTCACCAGACCGGGTTCGGCCCCGCAGACCCGCACCTCGTACGGCATGGAGGCGCGGGTCGTGAACACCTGGGCGGGGATGCCCACGTCGAGGGGCTTGGCGCCTTCGAGGACGAGGACGGCGGCGCGCAGCAGCGGGGAGGACGGCACGGGGAGCAGCGTACGAGGAGGGTGAACCGGCGCGTCGGCACCGCGTACGAGGAGAGCGAACCGGCGCGTCGGCAACGGGTGTTCACCGCGTGCCCACGCGTCCCGGCCTGCCGGGAGAGGAAGATCACCCGGCCCGGCGCGGTCTTGGCCGCGCCCTCCGTACGCGGTACCGTCGGTGCGAAATCGACGACGGCGGAACGGAAGCCGGTGGAAATCCGGCACGGTCGCGCCACTGTGTGCGAGGCCCCGCGAGGGGCAGCGCGAGTCAGACCCGTGGCCGTCGTCCTTTGCACCACCGAGATGGGACGCGAATTCCCGAGGAGGTCCTGCCATGGCGCAGACCGTCGCTTCGCCGACAGCCACCAGCCCCGCCGTACCCGCCAAGCTGCCGCTCAAGGACATCGCGCCCTGGGCCGTCTTCTTCGGCGTCCTCATGCTGATCCTGCTCTACTTCGTCGGCGCCGAGCAGGGCGCCACCTCCGTGTTCAACGGCACGGACGTCCACGAGTGGGTGCACGACGCCCGCCACCTGCTCGGCTTCCCCTGCCACTGACGTAAGGGACGCCGCAGGCCCATGAACTCCGCAACGGTCAGAAACCTCCTGGTCCGGGGCATGCTGGCGGGTCTCGCCGCCGGTCTGCTCGCCCTGGTCGCCGCCTACTTCCTCGGTGAACCGAACGTCGACCGGGCGATCGCCTTCGAGGACGCCCACTCCCACGAGCACGAGATGGAGGTCGTCTCCCGCTCCCTGCAGTCCACCGCCGGTCTCGCCACCGGTGTCCTGGTCTACGGGGTGGCCTTCGGCGGCATCGCCGCGCTCGCGTACTGCTTCGCGCTCGGCCGCGTCGGGCGCTTCGGCCCCCGCGCGACCGCGCTGCTGCTGTCCACGGCCGCACTGCTCGCGGTGTACGTCGTCCCGTTCCTCAAGTACCCGGCGAACCCGCCCTCGGTGGGCGACCCGGACACCATCGGCAAGCGCACCACGCTGTACTTCCTGATGATGCTGCTCAGTGTGCTGCTCGCGATCGGCGCCACCCTGCTCGGCAAGCGGCTCGCCCCGAGCCTGGGCACCTGGTACGCCACCGTCGTGGCCGTCACCGCCTTCGCGGTGGTGATCGGCCTCGCGTACGCGTTCCTGCCGGTGATCAACGAGGTCCCCCGGGACTTCCCGGCCACGCTGCTGTGGCGCTTCCGGCTCGCCGCGCTCGCCGTCCAGGCCGTGCTGTGGGGCGGATTCGGTCTGCTCTTCGGCGAGTTGGCCGAGCGACAGCTCAACCCGCGCCCCGTGAAGGCCCCTTCGGTCGCGGCGGTGGCCGCCTCGGGCTGAGCCGGCCGTTCGACGACGGCCGTTTCAGCGACGGCCGTTCAACGACGAGAGGGCCCCGGGACCGTCCGGGGCCCTCTCGCGTTCGTCCGCCCGGCCCCCGCCACTGGGAGCGGCACGGGTTCACGGGCGAAGAGCGGCGCCCGGTGGGACCGAGTACCGGGCGTCGACTCGCTGAACTTAGCTTAGCCTTGCCTAAGTTTCATTGGCCAGTCCGGGAACGGCCGGATTCCGGCGGCGTCGTGTCCCCGGTGAGCGGGCGGCCGAGGCGCAGATTCCAACGCCCGGACCGGCCGCTCAACTCCGTGACGGTCAGTGGGGGTACGTCCAGGCGCCAGAACGTCTCCGGGGGCAGGGTGAGGGCGTGGACGACGGCCGCGCGCACGACTTCCGGTTCGACGACGGCGAGTGTGCGTCCGTCCTCCTTCCCCTCCGACTCCAGCCAGGAGCCGACGCGTTGACACAGCACGTGCACCGACTCCCCGTCGTGCGGGGCGCTTTCGGGATCGGTGAGCCACCGCATCAGCGCCTCCGGCTCGGCCGCGCCCACCTCCTGAAGCGTGCGGCCCCGCCAGCGGCCCGCGTCGAGCGTGGCCAGCTCCGGCAACTCATCGGTGTCGAGCCCGAGTTCGGCCGCCGTCTCGTGGCAGCGGGCGCCGGGGGACCGTACGGCCCGGTCGGAGTGGGGCAGGAAGCCCGCCGCCGCGCGGGCGCGGGCCGCGCCGGAGGGGTCGAGGGGACCGAGCCCGTCGTAGAAGCGGGCCTGCCGCAGCGCCGGGCTGCTCGCGGGCGAGACGAGGAGGACACGGCTGCTCACGGGGCTCCTGGTGCTGTCGTACGGGCGGACGGCGAACGTAACACCGTCACGGTGCGTCGAGGTCCGTACCCCGGGAGACCTCCTCCCAGCCGGCCAACTCGGCCCGGACCGAGTCCAGATGGGCGACCAGGGCGTCCACCGCGTCACCGCCGAGGGCCAGCCGCAGGGGAGTGTGCTCGGCGTCCAGGGCCAGCCGGATCGCCCGGGCGGCCTTGGCTGGGTCGCCGGGCTGGGTGCCGGCGCCGTCCCGCACCAGCCGCCGGGTCGTGCCGACCTTCTCCTCATACGCCGGATGCTCGGCGGAGAAGTACGCCGCGCCCTTGTCGAACAGGCCGGTCCGGAACGCGCCCGGTTCCACGATCAGCACCTTGACGCCGAACGGCGCCACCTCGTCCGCCAATCCCTCCGAGAGCTGCTCCAGGGCCGCCTTCGTCGCGCTGTAGGCGGAGAACCCCGCGAACGACAACTGGCCCCCGTAGCTGCTGATGTTCACGATCGCGCCGTCACCCCGCTCCCGCATCCGCGGCAGCAGCGCCCGGGTCAGCCGCGCGGGCCCGAACACGTGCAGCTCGAAGAGGTCCCGCAGCTCCCGGTCGGTGGTCTCCTCGAACGCGCCGACCTGGGTGCGCCCCGCGTTGTTCACCAGCACGTCCACCCGGCCGTAGCGGGCCAGCACATCGGCGGCGACCGCGTCGACCCGCTCCCCGTCGGTGACGTCCAGCGCGACGGCCTCCACCAGATCGGGATGCGCGTCGACCAGGTCGGCCAGCGCCTCGGGTCGCCGGGCCGTACCGATCACCGTGTCACCGGCGGCGACCGCGGCCTCCGCGAGAGCCCGCCCGAAACCGCTGCTCGCCCCGGTGACCAGCCAGACCCTGCCCTTGTCGGTCATGTGTCCGTCTCCTCCGTGGATCGCCGTACGGGATCTTCCCGTCGATGTCTCCCATCCTTCGCCGCCGACCGGGCCCTGTCCAAGACCTGCTGTGATAGCCATGCGGCATGGATGTCCACGGACGGGATCTGCGCTACTTCGCCGCCGTAGCCGAGGAGTTGAGCTTCACTCGGGCAGCCCAGCGGCTCTTCGTCTCCCAGCCCGCGCTGAGCAAACAGATCCGGATGCTGGAGAGACAGCTCGGCACGGAACTGTTCCGGCGGGACCGGCGGACGGTACGGCTCACCCCGGCGGGGGAGGCCCTGCTGCCGCACGCCCGCGCCGTGCTGGCGGCCTGGACGGAGGCGGAGGCCGCCGTGACCGAGGCGAGGGCCGCTGAGCGCGGCACGCTGGTGATCGGCATGTCCACGAGTCCGGGGCGCGGGCTGCTGCCCGCTCTGCGGACCCGGTTGCTTACCGCGCATCCCGAGGCACGGCCTGTGTTGAGGCAGGTCAACTGGGCCGACCCCAGCGCGGGGTTGGCCGACGGGTCGAGCGATGTGGCGTTCGTCTGGCTGCCGTTGGCGGGCGGTGAGCGCTATCGCTGTGTCGTGGTGGCCGAGGAACCGCGTCTGGTGGCGTTGCCGCGCGGGCACCGGCTCGCGACGCACGACGGGGCCGTGGACTTCGCCGACCTCCTGGACGAGCCGTTCCTCGCCCTCCCGGCGGAGGCGGGTCCGCTGCGCGCTTTCTGGCTGGCCTTGGACGCCCGGGGCGGCCGCCCACCCCGGATCGGGGCCGTGGTGGGCAGCGCCGAGGAGACCCACGAGGCGGTCGCCAACGGACAGGGCGTCGTCCTGCTGGCCCGGGGCAACGCCCCGCTGGTCGTCCGGGACGAGGTGGTCGCCGTACCGGTCCGGGGCCTGTCTCCGGCGCGGTTGGCGGTGGCCGCCCGACGGGACGACGAACGACCCTTGGTGCGCGGCTACTTGGAAGCGGCGGCGAAGGTGGGGGCTTCCTGACCCGGCGGCTTCACGCGTCCGCTTGAAGCTGGCTCAGCGCTGCCGTCACCAGCGCCGCCGTCCCCGTCTCCAACGTCAGCCGGACGCTGGGGAGATAGTGCGGGGAGTGGTTGCCGGGCAGGGTGCGGAACTTCTCGGCCGGGGTGTCGCCGGGGGCCGCGGCCCACTGGGCCGGGCCCACCGTGCCGAGCATCCAGTAGCCGCCCAGGATGCCGGGGTGGCCGTGGAGTTCGGCGCCCGCTCCGGTGAGCAGCGGGAAGTCCTCGGTGGCCGTGGTGGCGGGCCAGCCCGTGACGCGGGCCGGGCCGAACGCCGCGCGGTGGGCCTGTCGTACGGCCGTCGTGACCGTGGGGTCCGGGAGCGTGACTCCCGAGCGGGACAACTCGGTGACGGTGACCCGGGGCGGCAGCGCGGCGGCGGCCGCCTCGGCGCGGGCCACGCGCTCCACGGCGGCGGCCGCGGCGGAGAGCGCCGACTCGGAGAACGCCCTGATGGTGACGCGGAGTTCAGCGCGGGCGGCGATGACGTTCCCGGCGTGAGCGGCGTCGCCCGTGTGCAGTGCGGCGGCCGTGACCGTCAGCCGCTCGGCCGGGTCGGACTCCCGGGCCGCGATGGCGGGCAGGCGGGTGACCACTCCGGCCGCCGCCGACAGCGGGTCGGCCGACAGGTGCGGGGTCGCCGCGTGGCCGCCGTCGCCCTCGAAGACCAGCTCCAGTGTGCGGCTGCCGGCCAGCACCGGGCCGTCGGCGTGGGCCACCATTCCCGCCGGGAAGGCGGCCGTGTGCTGGGCCAGGACCACGTCGGGCACGGTGATCCGCTCGTACAGCCCGTCCTCCAGCATGGCCCGCGCCCCGCTCAGGGTCTCCTCGGCGGGCTGTCCGGCGACCAGGAGCGTGCCGCGCCAGCGGCCCGGGTGCGCGGCGAACCAGCGGGCGGCCGCCGCCACGCAGGCCAGATGCGCGTCATGGCCGCACGCGTGCATCACCGGCACCGGGCGCCCGTCGGGGCCGGGCGCGGTGACGGTGCTCGCGTAGGGGGCGCCGGTGCGCTCCGCGACCGGCAGGGCGTCGAGTTCGGCGCGCAGGAGGACGGTTGGGCCGTCGCCGTTGCGGAGTTCGGCGGCCACGCCATGGCCGCCCACGCCGCGCAGCACGCGGAAGCCGTCCGACTCCAGCCAGGCGGCGAACCGGGCGGCCGTACGGGCCTCCGCGCCGGAGAGTTCGGGGTGCTGATGCAGATCGAGGTACAGCTCGGCGGCCGGGGCGAGCAGGGGGCGGATGTCGGGCAACTCGGCGCCAGGGGCGGGGGATTCACGGAGGTCGGGCACGGCGGGGCTCCTCGGGATCACGACCGGCCCGGGTGGAACGCGGGGGCGCGGCGGCGGGACTTGGGCGGAACATGTCAGCGATGTGACAGCGGAACGCCAGGGCGGTGACAACGGACGCGCGTAGAAAAGGAGCTGCCGAAGGCCACGGCCTCCGGCGGGTTCGCCGCACCACCGGCCGGGAGCCGTCCCGTCCGGAGTCACGTCCCCTGACCCGGAAGGAGCCATCATGGCTGACAACAACCTCGCCTCCCTCGCCCAGGAGATCCTGGACCTGGAGTCGGAGACCTTCGAGATCACCGACTACTCGGACGCCAGTGAGGTCATGCTCGGCTCGTCCACGAGCTGCTCCTCCACGAGCACCTGCTCCAGCACGACCAGCACCACCTCCTGCACCGCCTGACGCTCGTCGTCGGCACCGACGGTCCCCGGCGCGCACCTCGCGCGCCGGGGACCGTCCGTGTGAACGAGCTCTGGTGCAGGGCTCGTTCACTTCCCCGAGAGCCTCAGGGGAACGGATGCGGCACGTGCCGCAGCTCCTCCTCCCGCAGCGGAGCCGCCACCATCCCCGCCCGGTGCGGAGCCGTGCGCAGCCGGGGCATGTGCAGCGCCCGCTGTCGCGGCCAGCCGAAGTCGATCGGCAGCAGCCCGGGTGCGAGCGTGGCGACCGTGCGCAGCCCCATCCGCCGCTGCTCGGGCGTCGTCTGGTCCACGGCGACGACATCGCATCCCGCTCCGGCCAGCAGATCCCGCAACAGCAGGAGATCGTCCCGGAGATCGCCGGTACGGGGACGCAACTCCTCCCACCCGGCGAACAGTTCGACTGGGGTAGCCGTGCGTGGCGGGTTCAGATACCCCCGTGCGTGTTCCCGCATCGCGGGCAGCCCGAACAGCGCCGCGTGGTCGGGCAGCCGTCGTACCAGGTCGAAGTCCTCCACCATGGCAACGAGTTCGGCGGGACGCTCCGCCACCTGACCCGGCAGATGCGGGATGTACGTCAGGATCTCGGACACCGCCGACTCCACGGCCGTCTCCGGGGCGAAGGAGGCGCCCGCCGCGAAGGCGAGGGTGCCCGGGCCGTCGTCGCGGCGTACCGCGAGGCCGGTCACGACGGGCACCGGGAGGTCCACCCGGTTGTCGAAGACATGCACGTCGTAGCCCTGGAGCGCGGCCCGCGCGACCATCGCCCGCACCCGGGGACCGGCCACCGCCGCCAGGTCGATCTCGGGCAGCGGGAGGTTCCCGTACCAGCCGAGCAGGAAGGCGTCCCGCTCGACCAGTTCGAGCAGCCCGAAGAAGACCGCCTCCTCCCAAGTGCCTCCCGTGGCACAACCGTTGGAGCACTCGAAGACGAAGTTGTCGGCCCGGGTGCCCGCGCTGTAGTACACCAGCCGGGCCGGGACCAGGACTTCGCGCTCGTCGCGCAACGACCAGCCGCTCACCCAGGGGATGGGCCGGGCCGGGTCGAAGGGCTCGACCATCGGGTCTTCGGTGTAGGTGCGGGGTCCGTAGAGCCCGCACGTACGAGGGTCCAGGGCGCGGTCGCCCAGCTCCTCCAACGAGGCGGTGACGACCGGCGCGCGATGACGCCGGTGCGTGCCCGCGTACCGCTCCAGGCCCTCCAGGAACGCCAACTCCCTGCTGTTTGCGAAGGAGTTGGACTGGCCGCTCCAGGTGACGTCGGTGAGCCCGGCGTACCCGCGCATGAAGACGCTGCCCGCGACCGGAGCCGTCGTCGGCGAGGTCACGTCGATCCAGGTGCCGCCGCCGAGCACCCCGCACACCGGGTTGGCGAGCCCCTTCACCGGGAGCGGATAGTCGGCCGCGCGGCGCAGCCGGTACGTTCCCGGGTCGGGCTTGGGCAGGGCGGCGGGCTCCGACAGCGTGGCCTCGGCGGCCGCGCGTGCCGTGTCCTCCTCGGTGAAGGGACGGCAGTGCGGGCACATCGGCTCGGGCACCAGCGGGAAGGTGCGCACCCGCAGGGTCTCCAGGTCCACCTCGGTGACCTGCGGCAGCGCGGCGTCCGCGCCCCGCGCCGGGTGCCGGGCCGCGCCCGAGGCGATCAGCCGGTGCAGCGACCACACGGCGTCCACCGTGTGGTCGGGCAGCACGGGCCACTGCCCGGCCGCCGTCGTCTCGATACCGGTCTCCAGCGCGTCCCGCTCGGTACGGGTGCGCAGCCGCTGGCGGCGCATCGCCAGACAGGTCCCACACGCGGACGGCGTCTCCGGCGCCCCGCCCCACGGCCCCAACAGCACGGCCTGCGCGGTGAGATGAATCTCCGCCGGGTTCGGCGGCAGCCCGGCGCGGACGCTCTCGCCGAGCACATTGGTGTCGCCGATCCGGGAGACGGCGGGCGCGGGCAGCCCGGCCGCGGCGGCGCGCGCCGCGAGCCGGGCCTCCAGGTCGGCCCGCGCGGCCTCCAGTGGCGCAGGTGCGAGCGTGGTCGTCATGTCCGGTTGCTCCAGCGGAAGATCCGGGTGGCGATCAGTCCGAAGACCGCGGCGAACACGACGAGCCCGAGGCAGTCGAGCGCGATGTCCCCGAGGTCGCCCCGGCCGCCCATCGCGTCGGTGAGGCCGTCGTTGAGGTAGTGCAGCGGCAGCACCTTGGCCACCGTGCGCAGCCAGCTCGGCATCAGGTCGTCGGGGAAGAACGAGCCGGACAGGAACGCCATCGGCACCATCACCAGGTTGGCGATGGCCGCGACCGCCTCCGGGGTGTTCGCCAGGCTGCCGACGACCAGACCCATCGCGAGGAACGCGGTCACCCCGAGCACGAGCAGCGGAAACGCCGCCCACCAGGGGCCGTTGAGCTCAAGGCCGAAGAACGGCAGCAGGGCGACGGCGGTGAACAGCAGCGTCTGCGTGAGCGCCACGGCCAGCGCGACTGTCCAGCGGGACGCGATCAGCGTGCGCAGCGGGGTCGGGGTGCGCCAGATCAGCCGGAGCAGGTCGTCACGGCGCTGTTGCATGAGGGAGAACCCGACCGAGAACACGGCCGCGTTGCCCACGCCCCACGACAGCACGCCCGGCGCGATGTAGTTGATGGACGCGAGACCGCCGTCGACGTGCTGGCCCTGGAAGATCAGCCCGAACAGCACCAGGAAGGCCAGCGGGAAGGCGAAGGTGAAGAAGAGGGTCGTCTTGTCGCGCACGCTCGCGACATAAGTGGCCCTGGTCAGTGCGGCGTAGGCGCTCAACGGTGGTGCTCCGATCCGGTGCCGGTCAGCGAGAGGTAGGCGTCTTCGAGGGTGGGGGTGCGCACGGTGACCGAGTCGATGTCGACCAGGTCGCCCAGCGCGGGCAGCACGCGGTTGGGCACGGTCGTCTCCAGGACCAGGTCGTCGCCCTCCACGGTGGCCCGGTCCACCCCGTCCAGGGCGAGCGCGGCCTCGGGGGTGAGCCGCCCGGCGGGCACGAGGAGCCGGGTCGGCGCGTGCAGGGCACGGATCAGATTGCGGGGCGAGTCCAGCGCGACGACCCGTCCGCCGGCGATGATCGCCACCCGGTCGCACAGCGCCTCGGCCTCGTCCAGGTAGTGGGTCGTGCAGATGATCGTGCGCCCCTCGGAGCGCAACGACTTGAGCAGCTCCCACAGTTCGCGCCGCGCCTCCGGGTCGAGCGCGGCCGTCGGCTCGTCCAGGAAGATCAGCTCCGGCTCGTTCAGCAGCGCCGTCGCGACCGCGAGCCGCTGGCGCTGGCCGCCCGAGAGATGGTCGATCCGGGCGTTCTCCTTCTCGGTGAGCCCCACCCGCTCCAGCGCCGTCGTCGCCACCTCCGGGCCCATGCCGTAGAGCGCGGCGACCGTGCGCAGATGCTCCCCGGCGGTCAGCCGGGCGAAGAACGCCGAGGACTGGGTCTGTACACCCATCCGCGCCAGCAGCTTGGTGTCGCGCGGCCACGGGCTCTGCCCGAAGACGCTCACGGTGCCCGAATCGGCCTCGCGCATCCCCTCGACGATCTCCACGAGGGTGGTCTTGCCCGCGCCGTTGGGGCCGAGCACACCGAAGAACTCGCCGTGCCGTACGGAGAGCGAGACCCCGTCGAGGGCGGTCACGTCGCCGTAGCGCTTGGTCACGCCCGTGAGGTCGACGACCGTCTCGGCGGGGGGTTCGGGGTGCGCGGCGTCGGACTCGGTCTCGGGACCGGTCTCGGGCGCGGTCTCCGTCTTGCTGTCGGGTGTGCTCATCTCGCCTTTCCTTGCTGTGTCCGGAGCGGCCGGGACGACCGCCGGGGCGGTACCCCCCGGCGGACTGTGGGGGTGGGGGACGACCTGTGGGGCCGTCTGTGGGGTTGCCTGCGGGGCGGGGGCCGCTTCCGGTGCCGCCGCCGCGCGCCGCTCCCGCAGCGAGCGCCCGAGCCCGCCCAGCGCCCAGAGCAGCAGCACGGCCGCGAGCAGGGCAGGAGGCAGCGACCAGGCCAGCGCCGCATAGCGGTCCGGGAGCAGCGAGCGCAGCGCGAACCCGCACAGCGCGAGCAGCGCCGCGCTCTGCACGGCGATCAGCAGCACGAAGCCGCCGTACAGCAGCCGCAGCCGCGCCGGGTACGCGGCGACGCCCGGACCCCGCCGGAACACGCGCAGTACCGCGAGCGCCATGAACGTGCGGCTGTTGCCCGCGAGTTCGACGACACCGAGGGCGTGGGCGAGCGCCTTGTAGCCGTCGAGCGGCGGCAGCGGGAGGAGGTTGGCGAGGCCCAGCACCGTGCCGAGCAGCAGCAGCGCGCCGAGCGCGGAACGGCCGTCGGCACCGGCCGGGAGCAGCGCCCACACCGGGTAGAACGGCACCAGGAAGAGGAGGTTGGCGAACACCCCGGCGCAGGCGGTGGCCACCTTGCGGGCCCGGCTGCCGAGGAACTGGACGTCCTCCACCTCGCAGTAGAGGTACGTCGCGAAGCAGAACCAGCGCAGCCCGATCTCGGTGACCTTCCCGCCCCAGGCCCGCGCGAACAGCCCGTGCGCCAGCTCGTGCAGCGCCAGACCGCACCACAGCACACAGCCGATCGCGAACAGCAGCACCGGCTGCCGCGCGGTCTCCTCCGTCTGCCGCCACAGCGTGCCCGCCTGGACGACGACGCCGACGAGCACGCCGACCGCCAGCGCCGTGAGCACCGCGAGGACGCCCGGGCGGCGGGCCCAGGCGGTCATGCCGTGCAGTCTGTCCATCAGCGCGGGCGCGTCCGCGACCATCCGCGTGCGCCCGGCGAGAATCCCGTTCGGCGGATGCTCAGGGCCGGTCGGCGGCCCCGCGGCCGGTGCGGGGGAGCCCTCCAGCAGACCCCGGCCGTGCAGCAGCCGCAGCAACTGCCCCCACTGCGCCTCACCCAGCCGCGCCCCGAACGCCCCGGCGTACTCCTGCCCGATCTCCGCCAGCGTGCGGCTGCCGTCCAGGCGGCTGATCAGGAAGTGCTCCTTCGGGCCGAGCTCCAGACGGTGTCCCGTGCGCGGGTCCTTCAGCAGATGGACCCGTGCCGCCCCGCGCACGAGCGCGGGCCCCTGGACGAGGTCGGGACGAACTCGGGGCCGGGCGGCGAGAAAGGTCTCGGTGGTCACGCCCCGCCCTCCGGCTCCGGACACGCGCCGCCGTCGCCTGCCGCATCCGCGCCGCCGTCACTCGCCGCATCCGCATCGTCCTTCGCCCCGTCGCGCAGGGCGCGCGCGAGCACGTACGACAGGAACGCCTCGTCCCGCACGGTCATGCTCAGCCGGTTGTTGGTCATGTGCATGTACGGCGAGAGCAGCATGGGCAGCGCCTGCCCCGGCCCCTCGGGGACGATGTCCCGGGTGCCGTCGTACGACCGGAAGACCAGCGCGTCCCTCTCGGCCAACTCGGTGGCCCGGTCCCGGAGTTCGGCGCAGTGCCCGGCCCAGCCGCGCAGGAACGCGGGGAGCTTCGCGGACTCGCCCTCGGCCACCGCGCGGCGGATCTGCCGGAAGCGCCCGGGCAGGCTCGTCCCCATCCCGGAGTACGCGAGGTCGTAGCCGTCGTCGGCGGTGTAGTTGGTGGTGCTGAACGCCCGGTTCCAGAAGGTGTGATAGCGGTCCAGGAAGTTCAGCAGGGCCTCGTCGTCCCGCAGGAACGTGCCGGACATGACCATCATCAGCTGCGCGGAGAGCCCCAACAGCACCGTGCGCACATGGAGGTTCATCGTGCGCGCGGCCTCGATCACCAGGTCGCTGGAGCGCTGGAAGTGCCACTCGGCCAGCTCGATCCCGGCCGGGCCGCCGTACTTGCCGTACTCCGGCTCGTAGGGGCGGTCCTCGAAGGAGTTGTTGGGCCGCAGCAGCATCTTGCCGTCCGGGCCCAGGTACTCCGAGCGCTCCTCGTCGCCGAACTCCAGGGTGAACAGCGTCTCGTAGAGATCCGCGAAGAAGCCGTCCTTCACCTCGTACAGCGCGGGCCGCTCCCGCAGGAACGCGGTGAGCGCGGCGTGCGCCCGCTCCCGTACGGCCTCGGCGTCGGCCGCGCGGGCGGGCTTGAGGCGCAGCCGCAGATGCGGGCCCTCCAGCCAGTAGTTGATGAAGAAGTACCCGGCGAGCAGCCCCTCTTCGGTGAGCGCGTCCACCAGCGGGCGGACGCACTGGAGGAGCAGCGGGCGGGGGCTGGCCGCGTAGAAGACGTGCACGGCCAGCCACTCGCCGGGGGCGTCGGGGGCGTCGGGGGTGTCGTCCCCGGCGGCCGGGCCGGGCGCGGTGGAGGGTTCGGTGGAAACGGTCATCGGGGTCCGTCCTCTTCGGGCCGTCCGGCCGGGCCGGGGAGCAGTTCTACGGCGAGTTCGGCGACGTGCCGGCCGCGCGGGGAGGTGACGTGCAGCTCGTCCTCGCCGGGGAGCATCTCCTCGAACACGGTCCGGACGTGCTTCCCGGCGAGGAGTCCTTCGAGGGCGGTGAGGGAGAGCGGGGACTCGAAGTCGACGTACTGCGGCTTCGACCCGCCGAACCAGGCCGGTGCGCCCCCGGCCCCGGACTCCTCGTGGACGGTCGCGAACACCCGCGAGGGCAGCCCCTGTTGGAGCCGCCAGCGGTGCCAGCCGAGATACCACTCGCCGTCCGTCGTGCCGGGCGCCCGCAGTGGGAGCGAGCCGTCGGCGGCCGTCCAGGAGCGCCGCTGGAGGACCAGCGCGTGATGGCGCACGCGGGGCCTGCGGGTCACCCCCGCCTCGGCGGCTCCTTCCGGCACCCCGCGCCACACGTCCGGAACGGCTCGGGAGGTGGGGGAGAACAGGAGGAGGGTGCGCGGGATCTCCGGCAGGACCATCGGGACCAGATAGCCGAGGTAGACCGGGACGACCTCGCGGTCCAGGCGGCGCGAGCGAAGCAGCAGACGGTCGGTGCCCTCGTCGTGCACGGCGTACAGGTCGTCCAGGTGGAGGCGGGCCTCCTCGGGGGCGGTGCTGTGTTCGCCGGGGCAGACGATCTCGTGGTCGGTGAGGCGTCCGTGCAGGTTCAGGTTGGTGGTGGCGGCACCGGCGGTGACCTCGGCGAGCACGGCGCCGGGCGGCAGCGTGCCGCGCAGCTCCTCGCGCAGGGCGTCGGTCAGGCCGGGGGAGTCCGGGCCGTCGAAGCAGTGCGTGAAGCGGGTGAAGGGGAAACTCAGGCCACCGTAGGAGTTGTTGAGAACGGCCAGCGGGCCGCCCTCACGGCGGGCGAGCTGGAGGAAGTGGCTCTGCGGGGCGAACGCGGGTGCGGCAGAGCCGAGTTCGCGTGCCGCCTCGTCCACGGTGGCGTCGTCGAGGACGAACTCTTCGGTGTCGGCGGACAGTTCGGCCCAGCTCGCGCGCATCCGGGCGGTGAGTGCCGCGCGGGCCCGGTCGACGGCCGTGATCTCGGGCATGCCGAGCCAGTTCTCCTCGGGCGCGTGGCTGCCGTCGGGGAGGTAGCCGCTCTTGGCCGAGGTGAACTGGAGATACTGGCGGAAGATGTCCTCGTGGAAGTCGTGGACCAGGCGCAGCAGATCGTCGCAGCGGCCGCCGCGTCCGTAGCGGGCGAGGAAGAAGCCCTTGAGGGTGAGGCGTTGGGGGAGCGCCACGTCGAACGCGGGCAGGACGCGCCCGATCGAGCGCAGCGGGCCGTCCGCCAGCGCGGCCCACTCGGCGAGTCCGGCCGTGGTGGTCCCGGCGGAGACGTCCTCGTAGAGCAGGGTCTGCGGGAGCACGGGTCGTTCGGCTCCCAACTCGGTTTGCAGGGACAGGAGTTCAATGCGCAGGGCGGAGAGTAGCGCGCGCCGGGTGGGTACGTCCGCCGCCGGATACCCGGCGATGGCGGCGGCCGGTCCGTCCAGCCGGATGGCGAGGGCGTCGGCCCACGGCAGTCCGAGTCCGCGCAGCGCGTCCTGGAACGCGGCCAGCGGGTCGGGGCTGTGCACGCTCGTCTCCAGCGCGGGCAGGCGCAGCATCCCGAGGTCGCGCAGCGCGGCGAGATAGTGCTCGGCCTCCGCGTCGCCGGCGCCGGTGGTGTCCGCCAGCCAGCGGGCCAACTCGCCATGCGTCAGCGGAGTTTCCGCGTCACGCAGCAGGTCCAGCATGCCGTCCAGGGCGCCCTGGCGACGCAGGAAGAACAGCCGGTCCTGGGCCGCGTCGAAGCTGACCGGCGCGCTGTCGTCGCCCGCCGTCACGGCCCGGCGGACATAGCGCACCCGGTCGTCGTCCAGTTTCCAGCCGGAGGCGAGCGCGACCGGCAGCCCGGCCCGGCGCTCCGGGTCGGCGGTGATCAGTTCCGCGAGCCGGGCGAGGACGACGACGTTGAGCCGGGGATGACTCGTCCAGGCGTCCCCGACGACGGTCTCGGCAGCCTCTGATGAGAAGTGCCCGAGCGCCACACCGGTCAGGGTGCTGAAGGGGCTGGTCTTGCAGGCCGTCCGGTAGAGGTACGAAAGCAGCGAACGCTCCATCTTGCGGGCCCGTTTGCCCGGCACCGGCGCCGGATCGGCGACGAACGCGTCGAGCCGTTCCTCCAGCGTGGGCGAGGCCAGCAGCAGGCCCCGGCGCAGCCGGTCGTCCTGGGCGAGCCCGCGCAGCGCGGCACGGGTGCGCACCAGCTCGTCGGCGACGACCTTCTCGCCCTCGACGCGCAGCTCCTCGAAGCGGACGCGGGCGTCCAGCCAGGCGGCGAGGTCCGCCCCGGTCGTACCGCCCAGCCCCGCGGCCAGGGCGCGGGCCTCGGCCAGGTCGGCGGGGAGCCGGTTGTTGAAGACCTGCCGTCGCAGCGCGAGCAGGCGGCGGCGCGGCGTGGCGTCCTCGGTCGCGCCGACGGCGGCGGACAGCGGATCGCTCAGCCGGGCGCCGAGGTCGTGCAGCCGTGATTCCTCGGCGGCCGTGCGGGCGGCCCAGTCGGCCGCCTCGGGCGCGCGCAGCGCCTCCACGGAGGTGACGGGCAGACCGGCCACGCGCAGCATGAACCGGCGGTGCAGGCCCACGGGTCCGGCGGTGCCGGGGGTGTCCTGCGCGGTGGTGGCGGTCGGGCTCATGCCGGGCCCCTTTCGTCTGTTGGCCGCTGGTCGGTCGACCGCTCGGCTGTCGGCCGCCCGAAGCCCCGGCGCACCGGGGAGGCGTACGGGGTGCGGGTCACGGGGCGACGATGTCGTAGCGGTAGTCGGCGGGGCGGCGGCCCTCGTCGCCGATCATCATGATCAGCAGCGGGATCTCGCCCCTCCCGTCGGCGCCGAACTCCTCCGCGTACGACACGCAGTCGAAGCCGAGCGCGACCCCGCAGCCGGTACCGGCGGCCGACGCGGCGGTGTACACGGCCTGGGCGGTGGCGCCCACGGCGGCGTTGACCAGCCGGTAGCCCCGGTCGCCCACGGCGTCCATGACGGCGTGCGTGCGCGCGACCGGGACCAGGACGGCGGCGGCCTGCTCCAGGTTGTAGTTGGCGAGGAAGTAGTTCTCCTGAAGGAAGGCCCCGAAGGACCCGGCCCGCATCAGCACCAGCTCGCCGGTGTCCCGGTCGTACTCGTACAGCCCCGGCGGCACGTCCCGTACGTGGTTCACGAAGACGTGCAGCCGGGTGAGCGGCGGTGCGCCGGGCGTCTCCACGTCGGTGTCCAGGTCGCTTCCGGCGACGGCCGAGGCGAGGACGACGGAGAGCTTGGCCGGGTCGAGCAGGGTGCCCGTGAACCGGCCGAAGCTGCTGCGGCGTTCACGCAGCGCCCGGCGCACCGGGGCGTCCAGCAGGGTGGGTCCGGGCAGCGTGACCCGCTCACCGGAATCGGCCGGAGCCGCGAGCGCCGGGTCCAGGACACCGGGCGCGGGACGGTCGGCGGCACCCTCCAGGGTGGCGGCGTGGATCCGCTGAAGCGTCGGGAAGGTCAGTGTCCGCCGCGACTTCTCCGTGGGCACCTGGCGCACCCGCGCCCCGGACACCGGCCCGGACACCTCCCCGGACTCCGGCCCGGAGTCGACGCCCGGTGCGGCACCCGCCCAGCGCAGCGGCACCACCGCGAACACCCCGTCCTCCTCGGGGTCGAACCCCAACAGCCGCCCGATGCGCGGCTCGTCGAACCAGAACGCGCTGCCCAGGCTCAGCCCGTGCGCGCGGGCCCACATCCGCCAGGTCTGGAGCAGGGCGCCGATGTCCATGGTGATCGCGTGGTAGCAGAAGCTGTTGTACTTGAAGGCGTTCTGCCAGAACGTCACGCCCAGGACCAGGAATTGATCGGTGTCCGCCGCCTCCGGCAGCCCGCCGAGCGCCTCCCGGACCTCGCCCGACACATCGCCGGCCAGGAGCCGGGTCAGCCGGTGGCGCGGGGTGTCGTAGTAGTAGACGCCCGGATTGAGCGGGCCGCTCGCGCCGCTGACCCAGTGCACCCCGATCGGGTAGAGGCCGCCACCGGAGGCGGTGCCGCGCGACCAGTTGGCGTGCGTGTGGAACGGCAGCGAACCCAGGTCGGAGTTGGCCTGCACGGCGAGTCTGCGCCCGGTCAGGCCGTAGGAGTCGCGGAGCATCGAGCCGAGCAGCGGCAGCGTGAACGCGCCGGTGCCCGCCTCCCCGAACAGGCCCCGGCCGAGCGTCGCGTCCTCGGCGCACCCCCCGTCGGGCAGCGGGAAGGACGGCGCGCCCGGGAAGTGCTTCCCCTTGCGCGGCCGGTCGGCCCAGTCGGGCACGAAGTCGGCCGGTTCCATGGGCGTTCTGCCCCGCCGCATCACCGCGGTCGCGTACTCATGGGCGTATCCCACGGTCACTCCCTCTGTCTGCATCGTCTGTGGGGGCGTCGACGGCTCGGGCGCCGACGCCGGAGGTACGGAAAGGGCCGGTCAAGGGAAGGGATGCGGTGCGGGGTTGAGGTCGTCCGGCGTCAAGTCGTCGGCACGCAACCCCGCTTCGCGCAGCGCCGTGCGCGTACGGGGCATCAGCGCCGCGCGCTGACGGCTCCACCCGAAGTCGATCGGGATCAGCCCGGGGACCAGCACCTTGACGGTGTGGAAGCCCAACGCCCGCTGCTCGGGCGCCGTTTGGTCGACCACCACCACGTCGAAACCCCGCCCGGTGACGGCCGCGACGCACGCCGCCACGTCCTCGCGCAGATCCGCGGCCGGACGCGGGGCGCCGTCGGCCAGCGAGGCGAGCGGCACCCGCTCCTCGCTGTCCCGGCCGCGCAGCAGGAAGTCGGTGTACCGGCCCATCTCGGGCAGCCCGTACAGCAGCGGATGGTCGTGCAGCACGCGCACCTCGTCGAAGTCGGCCGCCATGCGGCGCAGCCGGGGTTCCTCGCGCGCGGTGCGGCGGCGCAGGTTCACCGAGTCGGTGGCGATCTCGCACAGCCCGCCCGCGAGCGCGTCCTCCGGGTCCAGCGAGGCGCCCGCGCCGAAGCACAGCAGCCCGGAGCCGCCGTCCACCCGCTCGGCGACCGCCGTGACGACCGGCACCGGGAAGGTGATCCGGGTGTCGAAGAACCGCGCCCGGTAGCCGTACATCGCCAGCCGGTCCACCATCGCGCGGGTCGCCGGACGGGTACTGCTCGCCGGGTCGATCTCGGGCAGCCGGGCCCTGCCGAACCAGGCCAGCAGGAACGCGTCCCGCTCGATGGTCTCCATCAGCCCGTGGTGCACCGCCTCGGCCAGACTCCCGCCGGACGCACAGCCGTTGGAGCTCTCCTGCACGAAGCGCCGACCGATGCCGCCGGGCGCGTGGTAGTACGCGACCACCTCCGGTACCAGCACCGGCCGTTCGTCGCGCAGCGACCAGCCCCACACCCATGCGATGGGTTGGTCCGGCGCGAAGCGCGGCGCTCCGGTGCCGAGGTCGTAGAAGGAGTCGGCGTACAGGCCGGTCACCCGCGGGTCCACCGCCGTGTCCCCGAGCTCCTCCGAAGTCGCCGTGATCACGGTCCGATTGGCGCGGGCGCGCATCCCGGCGTACCGCTCCAGGCCCTCAAGGAGCCCCACCCGCACGCTCGTTCCGTAGGCGCCGGTGTGGCCGCCCCAGTAGCACTCGCGCAGATGGGCGCCGGAGCGGGTGGTGAACGCGCCCACCGTGGACGAGGTGGACGCCGACGCCAGATCCGGCGCGACCGAGGGGCCGAGCATCCCGGTCAGCGGGTTGACGAACGCCTCCAGCGGCAGGTCGTACGCCCCGATGGGCCGGGTGCGGAAGCCGTCCGGGTCGTGCTTGGGCGACGGGCCGAGGACGATCCTGGCCCCCTCGGCGGTGTCGTCGGGCCGCTGCGAACAGGCCGGGCACTCGCCGTCCGGGACCAGCGGGAACCGGGAGACGCGCAGGGTCTCCAGGTCGAGGAGCCACACCCAGGGCCGGTGCGCGGTGCCCGGCCGACGGGCCGCCGCGGTGACCAGCGCGGCGAGCGCGTCCACCGTGAACGCGGCCCGCCACGGCGGAACCCCGGTCGCCCGGGTCTCCCGGCCCCGCTCCAGCGCATCGCGAAGAAACCCCGCGCGCACCGCCTGCCAGCGCCGGGCCAGACACCGCGGACAGCCCGTCGCCCCGGGCGGGGTGACCGGACCGACCACGGCGTGATGCCCGTACAGCCCGACGGGTACGACCCCGGGCGTGAACTCCCTTTCATCCGAGGCGAGTTCATCCCGTACCCCGAGCTGTGTCACCACGCAGGGCGGTGTGCCGGGGCGTGCGGCGAGGTCGGCGGTGAGCGCGGCGCACACCTCGTCCCACGGCTCGCACACCACCGGATCGGCCACGGCCGCCGTGGTCTCAGTGGGCACGACACTCCCCGCCGGTCAGCAGCACCCGCGCCACGTGAACGTCGCCCGCGGCGAGGTCCGGCGCGGCCACCGGTACCGCGAACGCGTCCCGCCCGTCGGCGCCCAACCCGTCCAGCACGGCGGCCCAGGTGGTGCCGGATTCCCCGAGCGGTACGGCACCGGATGCCACCAGCGTCGCCGCCTCCAGGTCCGCCCATGCCGGGTCGCCGGTGTCGGGCCCGGCCCCGGCGCGGCGCAGCTGCTCCGCGCCGAGCAGATCGCGCAGCGCCTCCAGCACGGCTTCGCGGGGACGGAGTCCGCCGCCCACGGCCCAGCGCGTCTCCCCGCTCTCCGGGTCGGTGAACCGGGCGAGGGCGACAGGGAGTTGACCGCCCGGTCCGGTGAGATCCAGGACCTCCGCGGCGACACCCAGGTTCTCCGCCGAGCGCAGCAGGAAGAGCAGCTCGGGGTCGCCGGTGGGCGAGCCGAGGTCCAGCGTGCGGACCGGGGTGGCCCGGCGGACCGCGCGGCGCAGCGCGTCGTGGGCGAGGGCGGTCCGCAGGGCGCGGGTCAGCGCGGCACGCGGGCTGCCGCCCGCGCCCGTACCGGCCGAGGTGCGCTCGAACAGCCCCTGGTCGTTCCAGCCGCCCAGCGTGCGCGCCGCGCCCGTGGGGACCAGGACCGTCCGCCCGTCAAGCAGCGAGACGGCCTCGCTCCAGGCGGCGATCCGGTCGACGGGCACGTCCAGGCCGCTGGAGACGGCGAGTTCCGCCGGGGCCACCCGGGTCCACTTGCCTGACGCTGCCTCCAGTGCCGCGGAGTCCACTATGTGGGGCGGCACCACGTGTTCGGCATACACCTCAGCGGCCCGGAACAGGGCCGTGAGGCGTGCTCCGGCCACATGGTGCACATCGGCGGCGGAGACCTCGCGGACCCGGCCGGGCGCGAGACCGAGCCGTACGGTGCTCAGCTTGAGCGGGGTCTGCTCCCAGTCGTCGTCGGCGTAGGCGGTGAAGACCCCGGCGGCCGCGTGGACCAGTACGTCACGCCGCTCCAGCTCGGTGAGGGCGGCCTTGGCGGCGGCCTCGTCGGCCGGGCCGTCGGCGGGGAGTGCGGCCGCCTGGTCGTCGGCGTGGGCTTCGCGCAGGATGTCACCGGCGACGGCGTCGGCGTCGGCTTCGGGGGCCGCGCAGAACGGGCAGCGCGGGTGCGGCAGCAGCGGCTCGGTCAGCACGTCGAGCGAGTCCAGGTCCTGGACGACGACCTGCCCCCGGGTCTCGGCGGGCAGTGCCCCCGTGACCAGGCGGAACACCTCGAAGGCGAGGAGGTTGCCGAGCATCCCGGCGAGCGGCCCGGCCAGGACGCGGTCCGGGGTGCCGAGTGGCGCGGCGGGTCCGACCGAGGCCCACAGGTCCGCGCTGTCGGCGGCGTCGGCCCCCGCGCCGAGCCGCAGTGCCGCGCACGACCAGCAGCCGGGCGTACCGGCGGTCGTCGCCGGGCCCACCACCGCGCGGTTGCCGAAGGTCCAGGCGCCCAGGAGCCGCCGCCCGGCGGGTATGCCCTCGGTGAGCAGCCGGAGGATCTGCCGGGGCGCGTCGGAGCCGGTCACGAGCACCGTGTCCCAGCCGTCCAGGTCGGCCCAGCCGTAGGTGCCGTCGGCGGACTCGGGCAGGCGGGCGACGCGCGGCGCACATCCCGCCTCCGTCAACTCGACCGTCTCGGCGTCGAGTTCGGCGACGCCCTCCACGCCGTGGAGTTCCCGGCTGAGCACGGCGGACGCGGGGCCCTCGGTGATGGCGACCGCCTCGCAGCCGTTGCGCAGCAGGCCCAGGGCCGCCCAGCGGGCCAGGGCGTCGGAGCCGAGGACCGCGACCGGGGTCGAGCGGAAGCGGAGGAAGCGGCCCGCCGCGTCGTCCGCGTAGTGGTCCAGATAGTCGACCTGATGGGCGAAATGCTTGGCCACCTGCGACGGGAGCGGATCGGCCTCGGGTCCGGGTCCGGCATCCCGGGCGAAACCACGCGCGTAGAGTGCGCGCACGAGTCCGTACACCATGTCGCGCTGCTTGTCCCCCAGGCCGGTACAGAGCTCGTCCACGCGCCGTTCGCCGTTGAGATGAGGCACGATCAGCGAGGCGAAGCGGTAGGCGTTCCGGGTGACCACGTTGAAGCCGCCGTGGGCGTTGTGGAAGAGCACGCCGTCCGGGGTCTGGGTGAACAGCACGTCCCTGCGGATGCGGGGCCGCGACTGGGCGATCTCCTCGGGGGTGGCGGGGGCCTGGGCCATGCTTGCGGTACCTCCGAAAGACGAGGGGGGACGACGGTCGGCCGGGGCCGACTAAGGCGGGTCCATCGGGTCGTACGGGCTGTGCGGGTCGTACGGGGCGTACGGGTCGTGCCGGTCGGACGGGCCGGGTGGCGCGGGAGCGGAGGCCCCGGCGGCGGTGGCGGCCGTGGCCGGGAGGCTGGTGCCGGCCGCCTGGACGAAGAGCCGCAGCAGGTCGTGGACCCGGTAGCGGCCGGGCGGGTCCTCCTCCAGCAGCCCGGCGTCCACCAGCGCGCGCAGCACCAGGTCCCCGGGCGCCGGGGGAGAGGCCCGGCCGAGACCGGGCGGCGCCTCGCCGGGCGCCGAGGGCGGCACACCGGAGGCGGGCAGCGCGGGCCGCTGTCCGGACTCCTCGCCGCGCAGCACGGCCAGTTGGAGACCGCGCAGCGCGGGGCCCGGCTCCACGCCCAGCTCCGTGGTGAGGTGGGTGTGGATACGGCGGTACTCGGCCAGCGCCTCGGCGCGGCGGCCCGAGCGGTACAGCGCCTCGATCAGCAGCGCGGAGAGCCCTTCGTGACCCGGCTCGGCCCGTACCGCCTCGCGCGCCTCGGCGATCATCTCCCGGTGCCGCCCCAGGCGGAGTTCGACGTCGAAGACGCGCTCCACGGCGAACAGCCGCTCCTCGGCCAGACGTGGCACGTGGTCGCGGTGCAGCTCGTCGGAGTGGACGTTGCCGAGCAGCGGGCCCTTCCACAGGCGTAACGCGGCCCGGCCGAGGTGCAGCGCCTGCTCGGGGTCCTCGGCGGCGGACGCCCGGCCGAGCAGCCCCCGGAACTGGAGCAGGTCCAGGGTGTCGGCGTCGGCGTGCAGCCGGTAGCCGCCGGGCACGGCCTCCACGGCGCCGTCGGCGACGCCGTACTTGGTGAACAGCCTGCGCAGCCTCAGGACGCAGGTGTGGAGGGCGGAGCGGCCCCCGGCGGGCGGCCGGTCGCCCCAGACGACGCGCTGGAGCAGCTCGGCGGAGACGACCGCGCCCGGGTGCAGGAGCAGGGCGGCGAGCAGGGACGTGGGCCTGGACGGCTGGAGTACGACCGTCTCGTGGCCGTCGGTGATGGCCAGCAGGCCGAGGACGAGGAAGCGGGGGCGGCCGGAGTGTGCCGCGGCGGCCAGTCGCTCGGGGAGGGCGCCGTCGGGCGCGTGGAGACCGGTCTTCACCACAGCCTTTCGCATCGCAGGGTGAGTGATGCACCAACGGCCTTGCACGGCAACACACTTGTTCACATCCGGGGTGGAGGTTGTGAACAAGTCCACTGTCGAGACGGGAACTTAGAAGCGAACGGGTCATCCCGTCCAGTGGTTGGCGCGAAACAACTGGTTACATGTGAGGTGGAAGTGCCTTTGCCCGCTGTGGTGTTGGCGCGCGGTCCAGCAGGGCTTACCCTCCCGGTGGAGCCACGCGGCGCTCCCCGCAAGGCCGCACAGGGGAGGAAGCATGTTGTGGTGGGCGCTCGTCCCGGTCGTCACGATGATCACCGGTCCGGTGGTCCTCTACATCCTCAGCCGTCGCAAGCGCGCCGACGACGACACCGAGGAACGCTACGAGGAACTCTCCCGCAAGTACGACCAGTTGCTGGAGAAGACGGAATCCGGCGAACCGCCGACGACGGGGGACCGGCACCCGCACGCCTGACGTGGCGTCGCCCGCACCGGCCCGTTCTGGGGCAGGTGCGGTACCGCGCACTATGACAACGTTGTCGGTGTCCGGTCGCCGGCCCTGAAGCGTTCCGGTCACCCGTTCTTGGACAGCGAACCCTCCACTCGATGCGGCGCCCGCCGCGGCGCCGAGGAAGGTACGTGCCATGACGCTCACTCGGACGACCCGTCGGCGCAAACGCCTTGCCGGGATGACGGCGGCCACCGCACTGGCGCTCAGCAGCGTGCTCTGCGGAGCGGGCGCGGCTGGAGCGGAGACCGGTGCGGCCGCGCCGTCCTCCCCGTCGCTGGAGTTCGCCGACTCCGACACGCAGGCCCTGATCGGCACGGCGTACACGGCCGCGCTGGACAATCTGCTGCGGACGAACACGATCGCCTGGGACCCCGCCGTGTACGACAAGAGCGGTCTGATGGACCCCGACGTCGGCATCGTGCGTGCGGGAGGCGGCTATCCGCAGCCGTGGACCCGCGACGCGTCGGTGAACAGCTGGAACGCCACCAGTGTCCTGGACCCGGCGCTGGCCAGGAACACCCTGTGGTCGACCGTCGACAAGGGGGCCGACGGCGAGCTGCGGGTCCAGCAGGACGATCAGCAGTGGGACCAGGTCATCTGGGTCACGGCCGCGTGGAACCACTACCTGGTGACCGGCGACAGGGCGTTCCTGCGGGACGCCTACCGGACGGCCGCCGACACGCTGGCGATCCGCGAGCACGCCTCCACCGCCGGATACAACGCCAGGTACGGGCTGTTCACCGGGGCGTCCTTCTTCAACGACGGGATCGCCGGGTATCCCGCACCCCCGGCCGACGCCACCGAATCGGTCAGCACCGGGTCCATGCCGTGGCCCGGCGTGGCGACCGGGATGTTCCTGAGCACCAACGCGGTCTACTACGCCGCATATGCCAACGCGGCGAACATGGCCGCCCGGCTCGGGCGTCCCGCCGCCGATGTCGCCGCCTACCAGGGCAAGGCGGCCGCGTTGAAGGCGGCGATCAACAAGCGCTTCTGGAACCCCGGGACAGGGCTGTACGACTACATGCTCCTCGCCGACGGCACCAAGGGTGCCTACCAGGAGGGCACCGGGCTCGCGTTCGCGCTCGTCTTCGGTATCGCCGACCCGGCCCGGGCACGGTCGGTCCTCTCGCACGCGACCGAGATGACCTGGGGCATGCCCGACACCTATCCCAACTGGGCGCGCTACTCCGACGAACAGCCCGGCCGTCACAACGCGATCGTCTGGCCCGTGGTGCAGGGACTGTGGGCCAAGGCGGCGGCGCGGTGGGGAGCGCAGGAGACCTTCGCCTCCGGGACCGCGCGGCTCGCCCGGCTGGCCGGCAACAACAGCGGGTTCTGGGAGATCTACAACGGCCGGACGGGAGTGGTGGACGGCGGCTGGCAGCGCCTGGGGGACACGGTGAAGTTCCACTGGGGATCGCAGCCCGACCAGACCTGGTCGGCCACGGCCTTCATCGACATGATCCACTCCGGGCTGTTCGGGCTGGCCTTCGGCGACCAGGGACTGTCGATCGCGCCCACGCTGCCCGCGGGCTGGGGCAACGTCACCCTGCGCGGCCTGCGCTACCGCGACGCCACCCTGACCGTCTCCCTGCACGGCGCGGGCACCGTGATCCGCTCGTTCAGGATCGACGGCAGGCCCGTCTCCGGCCACACCCTCCCGGCGTCGCTCACCGGCGAGCACACCGTCGACGTCACCCTCACCGGTGCCGTCGACAAGGACCGCGACGCGGACGGCGTCACCGACTCGCGCGACCGGTGCCCGGACACCGCCGGAACCGCCGCACTCCTCGGCTGCCCGGACCCCGGCCGCATCGAGGCGGAGGACGCCCTGAACACCGGCGGCGTCAAGACGAACGTCAACCACGCCGGTTACAGCGGCCGGGCCTTCGTCGACGGCCTCTGGTCACCGGGCGCCTCGTCCTCCTACACCCCGCACCGCACGACGTCCGCCCCCTCGACGGCGAGCCTGACCCTGCGGTACGCCAACGCCCACAGCGACACCCGCACCATGACGCTGTCGGTCGACGGCCACAAGGTCCGGCAGGTGAACTTCCCCAAGGTCTCCGACAGTTGGGACGACTGGGGCTCCGTGACCGTCGACGGCATCCCCGTCGACGGCCGGGACCCGGTGGTCACCCTCTCCTACGAGCCCGGCGACAACGCGGCCGTCAATCTCGACCGGGCGGAGTTCCGTTTCCCGTCCCCCTGACGACTTCCCGTCCCCCTGGCGACCGGAACCGCCGCCGCGAGCAGCGCGACGGCGGTACCGGTCGTCGTCGACGAGGTGGTCGAAGAGGGCTCAGGCCGGGGCGTGTTCGCTCATGTACCAGCCGTCCACCCGGGGCCCGACCAGGTCCGCCGGCCAGCCCGCCGTGGCCACCGCCGCGTCGTAGACCGCGTCACCGAGGGCCACGATCGCCTGGTGGGGGTCGGGGGTTTCGCGGAGCTTGGACCACGGGAGGATGACGAGGCCCGCGTCGGGGTGCCACTCGGCGCCGTCGACGCCCCAGGAGCGGTCCTCCAGGCCGTCCGGCTGGGGCCAGATGTAGGCGTACATGCCGATGTCCAGCGGGTTGTCGCCACCGGACTTGGTGTTGTCGAAGGAGAAGCCCACCGATACGTACTCGTACAGCTGGGCGTTGCGCATGAAGGGCGGGCCCTGGGACGGGGGAGTGGTCGGCTTGGCGCGGAAGCGGGTGGCCGAGAGGTCGAAGCCGCCCCACATCAGGCCGACGCGCGGCCGATGTCCGAGGTAGGGGGCCTGCCATGCCTCCAGGCCGTCGGTGGCCAGGTTGAACGCCTCCCACATGTGCCGGGCCGGGTGGGCCGACCAGACGCGTTCGGCGCGGTCGTCCTCGAAGGCCGGCGGGGCGCCCGGGATCTCGCAGATCAGGGAGCTGTGCGGGGCGGGGATGCCGAGATGCGCCGCCGCGTCGCAGAAGTGGGCGTAGAAGTCGGCCACCGAGGTCCGTGACAGCGGCAGCGTGCGCGCACCGTCGCTGGTCTCGATCACCACGTCACCGTCGAGCAGCCGGTAGTGCACCGTGAAGGTCACCCCGTCCCGCCGGTACACCGGAGTCGTCAGGCCGCGTGGTGTGACGGTGAGGACGATGTTGCCCCAGCCGACCTGGAAGGGATCGTCCAGGGCGTACTTGCCCGCGATCTGCACGACCCGGTTCACGTACTCGATCATGGGGGCCAGTTCCGCGTGGTCCAGCACCGGCCACGCGTCGGAACGTGCGCTCACGGATGCCTCCCCAGCGTGTCGAAGGGATCGGTCCGGAAGGAGGATCGGCCTGTCCCGCAGGGCACGGCCGTAGCGCCATTTTTCCACGGTCGACCGGGCTCCGCCTGTTCCCGGCCGCCCCGCCCGTCCCCGGGCGCCCCTGCCCTCCCGTCCGATCCGGCCGCCCTGCCGGATCGTCCCCTGCGTGCGACCATGACGGCACAGTGGCATAAGGGGTCATACGGGGCGCGCGAGGGGGCGCGGCGCCGGTGCGGGAGCCCTGCGTGCGGACCGCGGAGTCGGTCGTTTAATGTTGTACTAATGGGGTGCGACGTGCGACAGTCGCACCGGTCACCACTCCCGGAAGCCCGCCGTCCCCCGGCGTCCGGGACGGCCCCCGCAAGCGAGCCCAGGAGGAACCCAGCATGGCGTCGTCCGAGACAACCGGAACCGGTTCGGCCGGCAACGGCCCGGCCGCGGACCGGGACCTGCCCGGCGCGACCGGGATGCAGTTCGGCATCTTCACCGTCGGGGACGTCACCGCCGACCCCACCACGGGACGCACCCCCACCGAGGCGGAGCGCATCCAGGCCACCGTCGCCATCGCGCGCAAGGCCGAGGAGGTCGGGCTCGACGTCTTCGCGACCGGCGAGCACCACAACCCGCCCTTCGTGCCGTCCTCGCCCACGACCCTCCTCGCCTACATCGCCGCGCAGACCGAGCGCATCATCCTGTCGACCTCGACCACGCTGATCACCACCAACGACCCGGTGAAGATCGCCGAGGACTTCAGCGTGCTCCAGCACCTCTCCGGCGGCCGCACGGACGTCATGCTCGGACGCGGCAACACCGGCCCGGTCTATCCCTGGTTCGGCCAGGACATCCGCTCCGCCCTCCCGCTGACCGTCGAGCACTACGACCTGCTGCGCAGGCTCTGGCGCGAGGAAACGGTGGACTGGGAAGGCAAGTTCCGCACCGCGCTCCAGGGATTCACCCTGGCCCCGCGCCCGCTGGACGACGTACCTCCCTTCGTCTGGCACGCCTCGATCCGCACCCCCGAGGTCGCCGAACTCGCCGCGTACTACGGCGACGGCTTCTTCGCCAACCACATCTTCTGGCCCGCCTCGCACACCAAACAGCTGGTGAGCCTCTACCGCCGACGGTTCGCGCACTACGGCCACGGCACCCCCGAGCAGGCGATCGTCGGCCTCGGCGGCCAGGTGTTCATGCGGCCCAACAGCCAGGACGCCATCAACGAGTTCCGCCCCTACTTCGACAACGCCCCGGTCTACGGCCACGGTCCGTCGCTTGAGGAGTTCACCGAGCAGACCCCGCTGACGGTCGGCTCACCGGCCCAGGTCATCGAGAAGACGCTCAACTTCCGCAACTACGTGGGCGATTACCAGCGCCAGCTTTTCCTCATGGACCACGCGGGACTGCCGCTCAAGACCGTGCTCGAACAACTCGACCTGCTCGGCGAAGAGGTCGTGCCGGTGCTCCGCAAGGAGTTCGCGGCCGGCCGGTCCGCGGACGCACCGGCCGCGCCCACCCATGAGTCCCTGCTGCGCGCCCGCCGCGCGGAGGAGGCCGAAGGGGAGGGCGGCGCGACGAAGAGCGACGACGAAGGGAACACCGAAGCCCGATGAAGATCACCGTCATCTCCGGCGGCCTGCGCGAGCCGTCCTCCACCCGGCTGCTCGCGGACCGCCTGGCCGCGGCCGTCACCAAAGACCTGGAAGCGCAGGGCGAGCCGGTCGAGCTGTCCTACGTCGAACTGCGCCCGCTGGCCCACCCCGTCATGGACGCCATGCTCACCGGGTTCACCGGCGAGGCGCTGGAGTCGGCCTTCGAGCAGATCAGGGAAGCGGACGGGGTCATCGCGGTCACGCCCGCGTTCAACGCCTCCTTCAGCGGACTGTTCAAGTCCTTCTTCGACGTGCTCCCGGAGGAGACCCTCTCCGACATGCCCGTCCTGATCGGCGCGACCGGCGGCACCGAACGCCACTCCCTGGTGCTCGAGCACGCCCTGCGCCCGATGTTCTCCTACCTGCACGCGATCGTCTCCCCCCGCCCGGTCTACGCCGCCACCGGCGACTTCGGCGCGCAGAGCGGTACGGGACTCGGCAACCGCATCACCGAGGCCGCGGCCGACTTCACCCGCGTGCTCCGCTCCTGCGGACCGCGTTCCCGGCGCGACGCGGCCGAGGAGGAACTCGCCACGATGGAGCGCCTGTTGACCGGCGAGCGATAGGCGCGCGGTCCGGGGCCGGGCGCGCCCCGCCCGTCCCCGGCCCCACAAAGCAACAATTCAGGACACGTATCAAACTTTGAACCAAGCCTGAAGCGACAAATCTTGACGTCCTCGAACGTGGTCCGTACCTTCCGCAACGGCTGTGACGCGTTCCGCGACGGAAACGGAACGCGGTTTCCCCGCACGCCGGTTGGAAGCACGTCCCGTCCTTCGAGGAGCAGACGATGCGCCGAGAGAGATCGCTTTTACCGTCCGTCCTGGCCGCCCTGCTGCTCCTGCTGGGCTCCCTGATCGGACTCGCCGGGCGCGCGGAGGCCGCCGGTTCGCTGCCGTGCGACATCTACGGCGCGGCCGGCACCCCCTGCGTCGCCGCGCACAGCACCACCCGCGCCCTGTTCTCCGCCTACAACGGCCCGCTCTACCAGGTCACCCGCGTGTCCGACGGCGCCACCGCCGACATCGGCGTCCTGTCGGCGGGCGGCTACGCCGACGCGGGCCGCCAGGACACCTTCTGCGGCGGCTCCACCTGTCGCATCAGCAAGGTCTACGACCAGACCACCCGCCACAACGACCTGACCCCGGGCCCGGCGGGTACCGCCGGAATGGGCGCCGACCGGGGCGCCGACGCGAGCGAGATCGCCGTCACGGCGGGCGGCCACAAGGTCTACGGCATCTGGATCTCCCCCGGTGTCGGCTACCGCTACACCGGAGTCGCCTCGGGCGTCGCCGTCAACGGCCAGCCCGAGGGCGCCTACATGGTGGCCAGTGGCACCCACGTGGGCTCCGCCTGCTGCTTCGACTACGGCAACGCCGAGCGCACCCCGGCCGACACCGGCAACGGCCACATGGACGCCGTCTCCATCGCCACCACCTGCTACTTCGCCCCCTGCACCGGCTCGGGACCGTGGGTCGAGGCCGACCTGGAGAACGGCATGTTCCAGGGCGACAACGGCTCCAACACCGCCAACCGGGGCAACAGCAGCACGTACGTCACCGCCATGCTGAAGAACAACGGCCAGACCCGCTACGCCCTCAAGGGCGGCGACTCCCAGTCCGGCGCCCTGACCACCTGGTGGGACGGCGGGCTGCCGACACGCGGCGGCTACAAGCCCATGCAGCAGGAGGGCGGCATCATCCTGGGCACCGGCGGCGACAACAGCAACTGGAACATGGGCACCTTCTTCGAGGGCGTCATGACCGCCGGCTATCCGACGGACGCCGCCGACAACGCCGTCCAGGCCGACATCGTCTCCGTCGGCTACTCCGGCCAGACCAACGTCCCCAACGGGCCCCAGGGCACCATCACCGGGCCCGGCAACAAGTGCGTGGACGTCGCCGCCGACGACACCGGTGTCAACGCCGCCGCCGTCCAGCTCTGGGACTGCCAGTCCTACGCCGAGGACCAGCACTGGACGCACAACCCCGACGGCTCGCTCGGCACCATCGGCCGCTGCCTGGACATCAACGGCAACGGCACCGCCAACGGCACCAAGGTCGAGCTCTGGGACTGCAACGGTGTCGGTGGCCAGAAGTGGGTCCAACAGGCGGACGGCTCGCTGCTCAACCCGCAGTCCGGCCGCTGCCTCGACTCGCCCAGCGGCGCCACCGGCAACGGCACGCGGCTCCAGATCTACGACTGCAACGGCTCGGGTGCCCAGAAGTTCGCGGTGAACGGCGGCGCCCCGGTCGCCGGGCCCGGCGGCAAGTGCGTGGACGTCGCCGCCGACGACACCGGCGTCAACGGCACGGCCGTCCAGCTCTGGGACTGCCAGACCTGGGCCGTCGACCAGCACTGGTACCACCGCACCGACAACTCCCTCGCCACCCTGGGCCGTTGCCTCGACATCAACGGCAACGGCACCGCCAACGGCACCCAGGTCGAGCTGTGGGACTGCAACGGGGTCGGCGGGCAGAAGTGGGTCCAGCAGTCGGACGGCTCCCTGGTGAACCCGCAGTCGGGCCGCTGCCTGGACCTGCCCGACGGCACCACCACCAATGGCGCGCGGCTGCGGATCTGGGACTGCAACGGTTCGGCGGCCCAGAAGTTCCGGCTGGGCTGAGAACGGCCGGGGCGACCCAATGGTGGGCCCGCCCCGCCGTAGACCCGCCCTTCACCGGTTACGGCACCCGGCCCCCGCACACTGGGGGCCAGGTGTCGTATCCGGAGCCGAGGGGAACCCGTTCGCCCATGCACATCGATCTCACAGGACGCACCGCACTGGTGACCGGCTCGACCCAGGGCATCGGCGCGGCCATCGCCGCCGGTCTCGCCCGCGCGGGGGCCCGCGTGGCCGTCAACGGGCGCGACGCCGGCCGGGTCGCCGCCGCCATCGCGGCCCTCGCCGAGCAGGTCCCGGACGGCGAGTTCACGGCGGCCGCCGCCGACGTCTCCACCGAGGAGGGCGCCGAACGGCTGAAACGCGAGCTGCCGGACGTGGACATCCTCGTCAACAACCTCGGCATCTTCGGCACCGCCGACCCGCTGGAGATCACCGACGACGAATGGCGGCGCTACTTCGAGATCAACGTCCTCGCCGCCGTCCGCCTCACCCGGCTCTACCTCCCCGGCATGACCGAGCGCCACTGGGGCCGCGTGCAGTACATCGCCAGCGACTCCGCGATCGTCATCCCCGCCGAGATGATCCAGTACGGCATGTCCAAGACCGCCCTGCTCGCGGTGAGCCGCGGCTTCGCCAAGAAGGCGGCGGGCACCGGCGTCACCGTCAACTCCGTCATCGCCGGGCCCACCCACACCGGCGGCGTCGAGGACTTCGTCTACGAACTCGTCGACCGCGACCTCCCGTGGGACGAGGCCCAGCGCGTCTTCATGCGCGAGTACCGCCCCCAGTCCCTGCTCCAGCGCCTCATCGAACCCGAGGAGATCGCCAACATGGTCGTCTACCTCAGCTCCGACCAGGCCTCCGCCACCACGGGCGGCGCCCTGCGCGTGGACGGCGGTTACGTCGACGCGATCCTGCCGTAGCCCCACACGTGCACATGCCCCTCGTCCGGGTACGCGGGCGGCGCCGGGGCGAGCGTCCCCGCGAGCCCGTACCCGCACTTGACGGCCACCCGGCAGGACGCCTCGTTGCCCACCCGGTGCAGCAGTTCGAGCCGGGTGAGCCCCGCGACATCCTGGAACGCCCACTCCGTCAGCGCCTCCACCGCGCGCGGGGCCACACCCCGGCCCCGCGCGTGCGCGGCGGTCCAGTAGCCGACCTCGGCGGTGCCGCCGCCCGGTGAGGGGACCTTGAGGACGACGTGGCCGACCAGTCGCCCGTCCGGCTCCAGCACCGCGAAGGCGTAGCGCTCCCCGGTCTCCCACCCCCGCCGCTGCTCCTCGATCCACCGCCCGGCGTCCGCCGCGTCCGCGAGGGCCGGGAAACTCGTCCAGCGGCGCAGCGCGTCGTCCCGCTCCAGCCGTGCGAGCGCGGTGGCGTGGACGGGGGCCCAGCGTCGCAGGAGGAGGGCCGGGAGCGGGGGAGCGGCGGGTATGTCGATCAGCACCGGAGCATGGTGGCACAACCGGGCCCGCGATCAGCCGAGTTGATGCCGTACGGGACTGACGGGCGGACCCGCGCCGTGGCAGGATGCAGCCGCCACCGCCGACCCCGCAGAGGAGACTCCTCCGTGTCCGACGCCGATACCCAGCCGCCCGTCATCGACACCAGCAAGCCGCACGCCGCCCGGATGTACGACTGGTACCTCGGCGGCAAGGACAACTACCCGGTGGACTGGGCGGCCGCCGAACAGGTGCAGGCGCTGTTCCCGCAGGTGCCCGAACTGGCGCGGGCCAACCGGCAGTTCATGGTGCGGGCGGCGCGCGCCCTCGCGGAACTGGGGATACGGCAGTTCCTCGACATCGGTACCGGCATCCCGACGGACCCGAATCTGCATCAGGTCGTCCAGGCGGTCGGGCCCGAGTCCAAGGTGGTCTACGTCGACAACGACCCGATCGTGCTGCGCCACGCCCAGGCCCTGCTGACCAGCGCGCCCGAGGGCTGCACCGCGTACCTCCAGGCGGACGTCCGGGAGCCAGCGAAGATCATCGAGGCCGCTCGGGAGATCCTGGACTTCGACGAGCCGGTGGCACTCTCCATGGTCGCCCTGCTGCACTTGGTCCCCGACGAGCACGGCGCCCTCGCCCTGGTCCGCGAGCTGCTCGCCCCGCTCCCCGCCAGGAGCCACCTGGTCCTCTCCCACGCCACCGCCGACACCGACCCGGACACCTGGAACGCGGTGGCCGACGTCTACCGGCGGGGCGGTACCCCGGTGGCGGTGCGCTCCCGGGCGGAGTTCGCGGAGTTCTTCGCCGGACTCGAACTCCTCGAACCCGGCATCGAGTTCGTCAGCGACTGGCGCCCCGACAGCCCGGGGCAGCGGCAGGGCGCGGACCTCCCGCTGTACGCGGCGATCGGACGCAAGACCTGCTAGCCCCGCCCCGTACTCGCATGGCGGCCTCCTGACAAGGAAAGATGGGCCCGGTGCGTTCGATCACCCCGTCGAACGTACCTGGCCGAACAACACCTACACGGAGGAGCGGACTCATGCCGCACGACCGAGCCGGCCGTCTCGCCGGTCCTGAGGACCTTGTCGACGTGGCCCGCCTGGTCACGGCGTACTACGCGCTGCACCCCGACCCGGCGGACCCCGGGCAGCGCGTCGCGTTCGGGACCTCGGGACACCGGGGCTCGTCCCTGGCGACGGCCTTCAACGAGGACCACATCGCCGCCACCAGCCAGGCCATCTGCGAATACCGCGCCGAGCGGGGCATCGACGGCCCGCTGTTCCTCGGCGCCGACACGCACGCCCTCTCCGAGCCCGCGAAGGTCACCGCCCTGGAGGTGTTCGCCGCCAACGGCGTCACCGTCCTGATCGACAGCGAGGACGGCTACACGCCCACCCCCGCCGTCTCCCTCGCGATCCTCACCCACAACCGCGACCGTACGACGGGCCTCGCGGACGGCGTGGTCGTCACGCCCTCGCACAACCCGCCCGCCGACGGCGGCTTCAAGTACAACCCGCCGAACGGCGGCCCGGCCGGCTCGGACGCCACCTCGTGGATCCAGGACCGCGCCAACCAGATCATCGCGGGCGGCCTGAAGGACGTACGCCGCATCCCGTACGCCCACGCGCTCGCCGCCGACACCACCGGCCGGTACGACTTCCTCGGCGCCTACGTCCGCGACCTGCCCAGCGTGCTGAACCTGGACGCGGTCCGGGACGCCGGGCTGCGCATCGGCGCCGACCCGCTCGGCGGCGCCTCCGTCGCCTACTGGGGCCGGATCGCCGACGAGCACGGCATCGACCTCACCGTGGTCAACCCGCACACCGACCCCACCTGGCGCTTCATGACGCTGGACTGGGACGGCAAGATCCGCATGGACTGCTCCTCGCCGTACGCGATGGCCTCCCTCATCGAGCAGCGCGACCGCTTCGCCCTGGCCACCGGCAACGACGCCGACGCCGACCGGCACGGCATCGTCACCCCGGACGCGGGGCTGATGAACCCCAACCACTACCTCGCGGTCGCCATCGGCTACCTCTACGAGCACCGCGACCAGTGGCCGCAGGCGACCGGCATCGGCAAGACCCTCGTCTCCTCCTCGATGATCGACCGCGTGGCCGCCGACCTCGGCCGCCGTCTGGTCGAAGTCCCGGTCGGCTTCAAGTGGTTCGTGGACGGACTGCTCAGCGGCGACCTCGGCTTCGGCGGCGAGGAGTCGGCGGGCGCGTCCTTCCTGCGCCGCGACGGCTCGGTGTGGACCACCGACAAGGACGGCATCCTGCTCGCCCTGCTCGCCTCCGAGATCACCGCCGTCACCGGGCGCACCCCCTCCGCGCACTACGCGGACCTCACCGAGCGCTTCGGGGAACCGGCCTACGCCCGCATCGACGCCCCCGCCACCCGCGAGCAGAAGGCCCTGCTGGCCAAGCTCTCCCCGGCCCAGGTCACCGCCGACACCCTCGCCGGTGAGCCCGTCACCGCCGTCCTCACCGAGGCGCCGGGCAACGGCGCCCCCATCGGCGGCATCAAGGTCACCACCGAGAACGCCTGGTTCGCGGCGCGGCCGTCGGGCACCGAGGACGTGTACAAGGTGTACGCCGAGTCCTTCCTCGGCCCCGACCACCTGGCCCGGGTGCAGGAGGAGGCGCAGGCGGTGGTGCTGGCGGCGCTCGGCGACTGAACTCCTGCCGACGGGGGCACGGTGGGGCGGAGTTTCAGCGCCTGCCGTGTCCCCGTCCCACCGCCGCCAGCACGGCCTGCGCCATCGCCGCCTCGCCGCGCGCGTTGGGGTGCGCCGGTGCGGCGGGCGCGGCCGGCCGCAGCGGCTCGATCCAGCGGTCCTCGGGCGCCTTGCACATGTCGTGGCCGACCGTGGGACCGTACGTGTCGACGTACTCGACCCGGTTCCAGGCCGCGACCAGCCGCAGCATCAGGTTGAGCCGCTTCTCGGTGTCCCGCAGATAGGGGAAGTCGCCGCGCGCGAACGGCACGGCGGGGAAGCAGCCGGTGCCGTCGTCGGGCAGCAGATCCGGATACCCCACGAGCAGGACCCGCGCGTGCGGCGCCCGCGTGTGCACGGCCCGCAGCACCCGGTCGATCTTCGGCGCCGTGCGCGCCACGGTCAGCGCCAACTCGTCGTACCCGGAGTCCCGGTAGGAACGCTCACAGGGGTTGCCGTCCGGCTCCTGCGCACCGAGCCGGGCACAGGCGGTGATGATCGAGCCGAAGCCGACGTCGTTCCCGCCGATCTGCACGGTGACGAGGTCCGTGTCCCGTGTGACCGCGTCGAGTTGAGGCGGATTCGTACCCTGCGCCTGCCACATCTCCGCCGTGGTGGCCCCCGAACAGCTCACGTCGACGAAGTCGTCCACCCGTCTCCGCCCGGCCACGAGCGAGGGGTAGTTCTGATCGGACCGCGCACAATTCGCGTCCACCTGGCGGGGGATGAGCGGCCCGGAGGTGTAGGAGTCCCCGAGCGCCACATAACGGACCTGCCCGTGCCCGGGATGCGCGGCCGCCGGCGCCACCGACCCGGCGACCAGCGCACAACCTCCCAGCACCGCCCCGAGCGCCCCGGTCCATCTCCGTGAAATCCCGTGCCTCCGCGCGCCGTTCGCCATGGAGTCCTCCCCAGCTGACAGGTCATCACTTGCGACCGGGTCTGTATACCGCCGGGTAGGTCCACGGGGCCAGACGCGTGAACACACTTTCCGTACACGGCGCCCCCATCACCGCCTTCTGGCATGAGCAGGTCAGATCTGTCACGCTTGCCCCGGCCGCACCCTCCTCACCGAGGGCGCACCCCGCACGGCCATCGCGCAGCCCCGACCCCACGGCCGCGCCGGCGCACTCCGGCCGGACTCGGTCATCGGCAGGCCGAAACCCCGGCCTTCGCAAAGGAGTAGCGTGTGAGACCCACCCCCCACAAGACGCTCGGCGGGCTCGCCCTCGCCGCCCTGCTCGCCTTCTCCCTGCCCGCGGGCTCCGCCGTCGCCCGGCCCGCCGAGGCCAGGGCGGCCGCCGCCTGCACCCCGGCCCAGGTCGTCGGCAACGGCGGCTTCGAGAGCGGTACGACACCCTGGATCCAGTCCTCCAGCACCCTGATCACCAGCCGCACCGGCCAGAGCGCGCACGGCGGTTCCGCCTACGCCTGGCTCGGCGGCACCGGCGCCACCCGCACCGACACGCTCACCCAGAGCGTCACCGTCCCCAGCGGCTGCGGCAGCGCCACCCTCAGCTTCTATCTGCACATCGACACCGCCGAGACCACCTCCTCCACCGCCTACGACAAACTGACGGTGAAACTGGGCGGCACCACCCTCGCGAGCTACTCCAACCTCGACCACGCCACCGGCTACGTCCGCGAGACGGTCGACGTGTCCTCGTACGCGGGCCGCACCGTGGACCTCGCCTTCACCGGCACCGAGGACTCCAGCCTGAAGACCAGCTTCGTCCTCGACGACATCGCGCTCGACACCGCCGACACCACCACCCCGCCCGCGGGCGACACCGTCCGCACCCCGGCCGCGCCCGACTACACCGTCAGCCTCAGCAGCGACAGCACGGGCACCGTCTGGACCGGCCACGAGAGCGCGACCTTCACCAACGCCTCGGCCGACGCGCTGAGCGAGGTCTATCTGAGGCTCTGGGACAACTACCACGGCACCTGCTCGGCACCGCCGATCAAGGTCAGCAACGTCACGGGCGGCACGGCGGGCGACCTCTCGGTGGCCTGCACCGCGCTGAAGATCACGCTCCCGCAGCCGCTCGCCGAGGGCCAGTCCGCCACCATCGGCTTCGACCTCGGCATCACCGTGCCCGACGGCGCCGACCGGTTCGGCCACGACGGAGCCTTCAGCTTCATCGGCAACGCCCTGCCCGTCCTCGCCGTACGCGACGGCGCGGGCTGGCACCTGGACCCGTACACCAACAACGGCGAGTCCTTCTACTCACTGGCCGCCGACTTCAAGGTCACCCTCGACCACCCCAGCTCCCTGCTGGTCCCCGCCACCGGCACCTCCACCGACACCCCCGGCGGCACCGGCCGTACGGTCACCACCGCCACCGCATCGAAGGTCCGTGACTTCGCCTGGGCGGCCGGGCCGTTCAGCAAGATCTCCGGCACCTCACCCGGCGGCGTCCCGGTCAACATCTACTCCGTCTCAGGGATCAGCTCCTCCAGCGCCCAGTCGATGCTGAGCACCGCCAAGAGCGCCGTCGACGCCCACGCGGGCCGCTTCGGCGCCTACCCCTACGGCGAGCTGGACGCGGTCATCGACAACAACTTCTGGTTCGGCGGCATGGAGTACCCCGGCTTCGTCCTCGACCTCGTCAGCACCACCGCGCTCACCCACGAGATCGGCCACCAGTGGTGGTACGGCATCGTCGGCGACGACGAGTACACCAGCCCCTGGCTGGACGAGTCCTTCACCGACTACGCCACCGACCTCGCCCAGGGCAAGACCGGCTCGGGCTGCTGGAACAGCGTCTCCTGGGCCTCCAGCGCCGAGAAGATCACCAACTCGATGGCCTACTGGGACGCCCACTCCTCGCGCTACTCCACCGTCGTCTACGGCTACGGCAAGTGCGCCCTGCACGACCTGCGCCGCCTCATCGGCGACACCGCCATGACCAAGCTGCTGAAGGACTACGCCACCGCCCACTGGTACGGCGTCTCCACCACCGCCGAGTTCAAGGCCGCCGCCCAGGCCGCCACCACCACCGACCTGACCTCCTTCTGGACCCAGCACCGCATCGACGGCTGACCCGCACCGACCCCGGCCGGGCCCGCGCCCGGCCGGGCACAGCGTCCCCGTAGATCCATGCACGACTCCCGTACGACCCACCCGCATGGCCCAACCCCCGCCCCGCCCGGCCTTCGCCCGGCCCAACCCGGCGTGCGGGACGCCCCGATGCCGGGTCAGATGGATCTCGTGCGAAGCGACATACACCTCCTCCGTGGCCGCAGCTCACGCCTGTGCCTCACCGGCGTCCTGTCCGGCCTCCTCCTCTTCCTGTCGCCCCCCGCCGCGGTGTCCGACTCCGGGTGGCGCATCCTTCCGCGCGGCAGCGCGTACATGGGCGTGGGCGTCCGCGCCCACGAACGGGACACCACGTGGTCCGACGACCGCGCCCTGACCACCCGGGCGACCCTCACCGAGGGCGTGGACGTCTCCAGCCACCAGGGCAACGTCGCGTGGAACACCCTGTGGAACGCGGGCACCCGCTGGGCCTACACCAAGGCGACGGAGGGGACGTACTACAAGAACCCCTACTTCGCCCAGCAGTACAACGGCCCCTACAACGTCGGCATGATCCGCGGCGCGTACCACTTCGCGACCCCGGACACCACGAGCGGCGCCGCCCAGGCGGACTACTTCGTCGACCGCGGCGGCGGCTGGTCCCGTGACGGCAGGACGCTGCCCGGCGTGCTCGACATCGAGTGGAATCCCTACGGCGCCTCCTGTTACGGCAAGTCCAAGAGCGGCATGGTCAGCTGGGTCCGCGACTTCCTGAACCGCTACAAGGCCCGCACCGGACGCGCCGCCGTCGTCTACACCGCCACCGCCTGGTGGACCCAGTGCACCGGCAACTACTCCGGCTTCGGCGCCAACCCCCTGTGGATCGCCCGCTACGCCTCCTCCCCGGGCACCCTCCCGGCCGGCTGGTCGGCGTACACCATGTGGCAGTACACCTCGACCGGCGCGACGGTCGGCGACCACGACAAGTTCAACGGCTCGACGACCAGGCTGCGTTCCTTCGCGACCGGCTGACCCCGTCCCACCTCGCAGGAGCCCGCCGACCGGCCGGACGCCACGCGTCCCGGCCGGTCAGGGCGCCCTGGGCGGCGGCTTCTTGGTCGCGGGCGGTCCGCGCAGGGTGCTCAGCACCGCCCAGACCACCGAGACGAACGGCACCGCGACGACCGCGCCGATCACCCCCGCCACGATGCTGCCCGCGATGACCGACACGGCCACCACCAGCGGATGCAGCCGCACCGCCCAGCTCATCACCAGCGGATGCAGCACATGGCCTTCCAACTGGCCGATGACGACGATGAGTACGAGCACCGCCACCGCGGTGAGCGGACCCCGGGTCGCCAGGGCGACCACCGTGGCCACCCCGAGCGCCACCGGCGAGCCCACCAGCGGCACGAACGCGGCGAAGAACTCCAGGAGCGTCAGCGGCAGCGCGAGCGGCACCCGCAGCGCGAACAGGGCGATGCCGACGAGCACGGCGTTGGTCCCGGCCACGATGATGATGCCGCGCGTGTACCCGGCGAACGTTCCCCACGCCGCCCGGCCCGCGCGGTCCCACACCGTGCGCGCTCCGCGCGGCAGCACCCGGTCGCGCACCCACTCCCACAGCCGGTCCCCGGAGTGGATGAAGAAGGCGGAGGCGAACAGTGCGAGTGCCCCGCCCGTGACCACCTCCACGACCCGCCCGAGCCCGGCCACCGCACTGCTCAGCAGGGCCGCCCGGTGCGTGGACAGATACTGCGTCACCTCCCGCTGGAGCGCGTTCAGCCTGGCCTGGCTCAGCCGGAACGGCGGCCGCCGCAGCCAGTCCTCGATACGGTGCACCCCGCCCCGGAACTCGTCGCCCAGCTGCGCCGACTCACCGGCCACCGCGTTGCCCACGAGCGCCAGCAGCCCGAGCAGCAGACACAGGCTGCCGAGCATCGCGAGGGCGACGGCCAGCGGGCGCGGCATCCAGCGGTCCAGCAGATCCGCGACCGGGCGCAGTACCGAGGTGATGACCATCGCGAGGAACAGCGCCACCGCGATGAGCTGGAAGCGGCCCAGCACACCGAAGATGCCGTAGACCGCGATGCCGACCAGGATGAGCCGCCAGGCGTACGCGGCGGCGATCCGCAGCCACGGCACGGTGCGCTCGGCCGCCGAGACCCTCGGCGCGGTGCGCGAGCGGGAGGGCAGTCGCACGGTGGGGGCGGCGGCCTTGCCGCCGGAGGCCGTGTCACGCGCCGGGTGACCGGACTTCCCGTGCCTCCTCCACCACCACCCCGCACCGCCCACCACGCGCCCGCCTCGCCTCCGTGCCCACGGTCACATCTAGAGAAAGGTAAGGGCAAACCGGGTGAAAGGGGACGCGCGACGCGTCCCGGTGCGTCGGGCCGACACCCCGCTACTCCTGCGTCGGCAGCCAGTTGCCGTGCAGGCCGAGCGGGACGCGCACCGGGACGCGCACCCGTGCGAGCGGGCCGTCCGCCGGGTCCTCGACCGGGAACACCAGCAGCCGGGCGCTGTCGTACGTGCGGTCGGTGGCGAAGGTCGGCCAGTACCCGTGACTGTCGCCCTGGTGTCCGGGGGAGGGGGCGAACGTCGGTTCCCCTACGGAGAGTTGACCTCCGTACCAGGTGGCGGCCGGTGTGTTCGGGGCGCCGGTGTCGTACCAGCGCAGCGCGTCGAACTCGCCCGGCAGGAGGCCGTCCGTCCGGCGGCTGTCCGCTGCGACCGCGATCCGGCGGTGACGGCGGCCGATCCGGCGGTCGTCGATGCGCGGGAACTCCACGGGGGTGTCGTCCAGGGGTGTGCGCCGCATCCGCCCCGAGACCGGGTCGACGACGGCGCGGACCAGGTGGCTGACGTTGGGGGTGCCGTCCGAACCGGACTCGCCCAGGGACAGCCGGGTCCACTGCACGTACTCCAGGACCACACTGTCGTCCGTCTCGTCGTCGTAGGCGTTCATGGTGTGCCACAGCCAGAACGCCTCGTCCTGAGCCCAGCGCACCGGCGAGCCGTCGCGCGGGATCAGCGCGATCCGGGTGCCCGCGTCGGGCCGCCATTCGATCAGCGAGCCGCCGGAAAGCGCGGCGGAGACGTCGAAGAAGACGGGGGCGAGCACCAGTACCAGGTAGCGGCCGGCGAGTGCCATGTCGTGGATCATCATCGGCTCGTCCACGTCCTCGACGGGCACGGGTCCGCGTGTGGCCGTGCCGTCCAGGGAGATCAGGGACCAGGTGAGGTGCGGCGGTTCCAGTCCGTAGCGGAACACGGCCATCTCGCCGGTCACCGGGTCGGTCTTCGGGTGAGCGGTGATGCCGGCCGGCAGCGTGCCGCCGAAGGTCTCCTTGTCGAGGGTCTCCAGCTCCGGGCTCAGCCGGAACGGGCACTCCGACTCCGCGAGGGCGAGCAGTCGGCCCGCATGCCGGACCACGTTGATGTCGGGCATGTCCCGGAAGGTGTGGGCGAGTCGAGGGCCCACCTCCTCGGGGCCCGGCGTGATCATCGACTCGACCCCGCCCCGCAGCGTCCGGCCCGCTCTCTCCTCGGCGCGCAGTGCGGGGGTGCGCACGAAACGGTTGCGGTAGCGGGCGCGGCCGTGTTCGAGTCAGACGCCGTACAGCATGCCGTCCCCGTCGATCGGATACAGATGCGAGCCGATCGGGGTGAAGCGCGGGTTGGGGCCGTTGCGCAGGTAGACCCCGTCCAGATCGCCGGGAAGATGTCCCTCCACCCGCAGGCCGACCTCGCGGTCATGGCGGGCCTCCCGAGCGGCGGAAGTGGGGTCGGCCGCTCTCTCATCGTGGCGCCGCCGGGCCGCTCATGCATCCGCGTGGCGGGGAAGCCACCAGATTAGGACAACAGAGTGATTCTCGAATGAGATTTCCGTATGTTTTCCGGCGATTTCGGACCCTGTTCGCAAGGGGCGAGGGAAACGCCGAACCGGTTCTTCACGGCATCGGGAAAATGGACGAACATATCGTCGCATGGACATTTTGCTGGTCGCCAGCGCGTTCAACAGCCTCTGTCAACGGGTCTACGCGGAACTGTCCGATCAGGGTCACATCGTGGACGTCGTCCTCGCCACCCACGGCCCCGAACCGGTCCGCGCCGCCGTCCGCGAGAGGCGCCCCGAGCTGATCGTCGCGCCCATGCTGAAGAGTGCCCTCCCCGAGGACGTGTGGCGGGAACACGTCTGTCTGATCGTGCACCCCGGGCCCCCCGGAGACCGCGGCCCCTCCTCCCTGGACTGGGCGATCGCCGAGGACGCCACCCACTGGGGCGTGACCGTCCTCCAGGCCGAGGCCGCCATGGACGCGGGCGCCGTCTGGGCCTCCGAGATCTTCCCGGTGCCCGCCGTCGGCAAGAGCGACCTCTACCGCAACGAGGCCGCCGACGCCGCCGCGGCCGCCGTACGCCTCGCCGTCCGCCGCTACGCCGAGGGTTCCTACAAGCCCCGCCCGCAGACCGGCGAGTGGCCCACCGTGGTCTGGCGGGACTACTTCCGCCAGGACCGCCGCCGCGTCGACTGGGCCCACGACGACACCGCCACCGTCCTGCGCAAGCTGCGCGGCGCCGACTCCCAGCCCGGCGTCCTCGACGAACTCCTCGGCCGCGAGGTCTTCCTGCACGGCGGCCACCCCGAGGACCAACTGCACGGCCGCCCGGGCGACTTGATCGCCACCCGCAACGGCGCCGTCTGCCGCGCCACCCGCGACGGCGCCGTATGGATCCCCGAACTGCGCCCGCGCAAGAGCACCGGCGACCCGGCGCCCTTCCGCCGCCCCGCCGCCACCGTCCTCGCCTCCTGGGCGCCCGAGTACGCGGCCGCGCTCCCCGAGTCGACCGTCCCTCTCGAACTCCCCGGGGACCGGCGCACCTGGTCCGACATCCGCTACCGGCAGCGCGGCGACACCGGCTTCCTGAGCTTCGCCTTCCCCGGCGGCGCCATGAGCACCGACCAGTGCCGCCGCCTGCTCGCCGCCTACGAGTACGCCCTCGCCCGGCCCACCCCCGTACTGGTCCTCGGCGGCGCCCGCGACTTCTTCTCCAACGGCATCCACCTCAACGTCATCGAGGGCGCCGCCGACCCCGGCGCGGAGTCCCGGGACAACCTCGGCGCCATGGACGACCTCGTGGAGGCCGTCCTGCGCACCACCGACCGGCTGGTCGTCGCCGCGCTCGCCGGGAACGCCGCCGCCGGGGGCGCCATGCTCGCCCTCGCCGCCGACGAGGTGTGGTGCCGCACCGGCGCCGTCCTCAACCCGCACTACCGGCGGATGGGCCTGTACGGCTCCGAGTACTGGACCTACAGCCTGCCGCGCCGCGCCGGGGACGCCACCGCGCACCGCCTGACCACCGAGGCGCTTCCGGTCAGCGCCGAACACGCCGCCCGGCTCGGCCTGGTGGACCGCCTGGTGCCCACCGGCGCCGGGGAGTTCGCCCCCGCTGTCGAGATCATGGCCGCCGACCTCGCCGCGAGCCCCGGCCTCGCCGCCCGCATCACCGCCAAGTCGGCCGCCCGCCGCGCCGACGAGGAACGACGGCCGCTCTCGGAGTACCGGCGCGACGAACTCGCCCGGATGCACGCCCTCTTCGACGACCCCACCGCGCCCTACCACGCGCTGCGCTCCGCGTTCGTCCGCAAACAGCCCTCGGCCTCCGTACGGCCGCTCGCCACCGCTCCCGGGGAGGCGTCGTGAACGGCGCCACCGAACGGCTCCTCGTCGCCGGAGTCGGCAACATCTTCCTCGCCGACGACGCCTTCGGCCCCGAGGTGATCCGCGCCCTGGAGGAACGCCCGCTGCCCGCCGGGGTCACCGTGCGGGACTTCGGCATCCGGGGCATGGACCTCGCCTACACCCTGCTGGACGGCTGCGCGACCGCCGTCCTGGTCGACACCGCGCAACGCGGGCACCCGCCCGGCACCCTGTCCCTGATCGAGGCAGAGCCCCCCGACGCCACCACCGTGCCCGAGGCCCACGGCATGGACCCGCAGAAGGTGCTCGCCCTCGCCGCCCACCTGGGCGACGAACCCCTGCCCCGCGTCCTCGTCCTGGCCTGCGAGCCCGCCGTGCTGCCGCGCGGCGACGAGGACATCGCCCCCGGCCTCAGCGGCCCCGTGCGCGAGGCCGTCGGCCGGGCCGTCGACGCCCTGCACGTCCTCGTGCCCGTCCTGCTGGCCGACCCGGCCGCACCCGCGCCCCCATTGGGCCGCCCGATGGAATCCGGGCCCCCGCGCGCGGCTGCGCTGCCCGCCCTCGCGGCCGACGGCGCCGAAGATCGGTGAGAGCCCGGGCCGTGCCCGACACGGCCCGGCGACCGTTCTTCCCGCCACCCGAGGAGCTGCGCCATGTGCGAGGCCGATCTCAGACAGGCCGTCCTGGCCAAGAACGACGACCTCGCCGCGCGGCTGCGCGACGACCTCGCCCGGCAGGGCGTCACCGTCGTCAACCTGCTCTCCAGCCCCGGCAGCGGCAAGACCGAACTCCTCGGCCGCGTCCTCGCCCGCGCCGTCGAACGGGGCGTCCCGGTGGCCGCCCTCACCGCCGACCTCGCCACCGAGAACGACGCCGTACGCCTCGCCCGCTCCGGCGCCCCCGTCCAGCAGCTCCTCACCGACGGGCTGTGTCACCTGGAGGCGGCCCAGGTCCGCGACCGGCTCACCGGCTGGCTCCCGCCGGGCACCCGCGCGCTCTTCGTCGAGAACGTCGGCAACCTCGTCTGCCCCGCCTCCTACGACCTCGGCGAGACCCTGCGCATCGCCCTCATGGCCGTCACCGAGGGCGAGGACAAACCCCTGAAGTACCCCACCGCCTTCGGCTCCGCCCACCTCGTCGTCATCACCAAGACCGACCTCGCGGAGCCCGCCGGCTTCGACGAGGACGCCTTCCGCGCGAACGTACACCGGGTCAACCCGGGGGTGGAGATCGTCCGTTCGTGCGCCCGGAGCGGGGACGGGGTGGACGCGCTCCTCGAGTACGTGCTCTCGGCGCCCGACGCCGTTCCGCACCGGCCCCCTCTCGCACCCGGACCGCACGGACACGGGCACAGTCACAGTCGCGATCACGACCATGGTCCCGATGGGGCGCACAGCCACGGTCCCGCCACCGCCGCCGCGCCCCGTTCATGACCGCCCCGGCGACCGGTACGGTCCGCCGGCGTCTCACCGTGCGCGGCACGGTGCAGGGCGTCGGCTTCCGGCCCCATGTGCACCGGCTCGCCGACGGCCTCGCGCTCGCCGGGTATGTGAGCAACACCGGCGACGGGGTCGTCATCGAGGTCGAGGGCCCCGCGGACGGGGTCGGCCGGTTCTGCGCCCTGCTGGCCGAACAGCCGCCGCCGCTCGCCCGGGTGACCGGCATCGGCCACGAGGACCTGCCCGCCACCGGGTCGACGGAACCGTTCACCATCCGCCCCACCGATTCCCCCGAAGGCCGAACCCAGCTCCCGCCCGACACCGCCACCTGCGCCGACTGCCTGCGCGAACTGGCCGCCCTCGCCGACCGCCGCCACCGGCACCCCTTCGTCACCTGCACCCACTGCGGCCCCCGCTTCACCATCGCCACCGCGATGCCTTACGACCGCGCCGCCACCACCATGGCCGCCTTCCCTATGTGCCCCGCCTGCGCCCGCGAGTACGCAGACCCCGCCGACCGGCGCTTCCACGCCCAGCCCGTCGCCTGCCCCGACTGCGGCCCCGAACCGACCCTGCTCCCCGCCCCCGGCACCCCGATCCGCCCCGCGCGCGGCGCCGAAGCCCTGGCCGGGGCACGCGAACTGCTCGACGCGGGCCGGATCGTCGCCGTCAAGGGCCTCGGCGGCTACCACCTGGCCTGCGACGCCACCGACGCCGAAGCCGTCGCCACCCTGCGCCGCCGCAAGGAGCGCGGCGGCAAGGCGTTCGCGGTCATGTGCGCCGACCTCGCCACCGCCGAACGCCTCGCGGTCCTCTCCGACGCCGAACGCGCCGTGCTCACGGGCCCGTCGCGCCCCATCGTCCTGCTGCGCGCGCGGACGACGGTCAGTGGACCCCGTCTGGCCCAAGAGGTGTGCCCCGGCAGCCCGCACGTGGGTGTCCTGCTGCCCTACACCCCCGTCCACACCCTGCTCTTCGGGCTCCCCGGCGATCCTCCAGGACCGCGCGCCCTCGTCATGACCAGCGGCAACCGCTCCGGCGAGCCCATCGTCACCGACGACGCCGAGGCGCTGATCAGGCTCGCCGGACTGGCCGACGCCTGGCTCACGCACGACCGGCCCATCGCCTCCCCCTGCGACGACTCCCTGGTGCGGGTGCGCGCCGACGGCAGCACGCAGGTCCTGCGCCGCTCGCGCGGGTACGTCCCGCGCCCGCTGACCCTCCCGGTGCCCGTGCGGCCCGCGCTCGCGGTTGGCGGCGACCTGAAGAACGCCCTCTGTCTCGGCGAGGGCGACCAGGCGTGGTTCGGCCCGCACATCGGGGACATGGGCGACCTGGCCACCCTGGAGGCCGCCCGCCGCGCCGAGGTCCACCTCGCCACCCTCACCGGCGTCACCCCGGAACTTGTCGCCGCCGACCGGCACCCCGGTTACCACTCCACCGCCCACGCCCGCCGCCGCGCCGCCGAGGCGGGGCTGCCCGACCCCGTCCTGGTCCAGCACCACCACGCCCACGTCGCCTCCGCGATGGCCGAGCACGGCCTCGACGGCACGACCCCCGTCATCGGCGTCGCCTTCGACGGCACCGGGTACGGCGACGACGGCACGGTGTGGGGCGGCGAGATCCTGCTCGCCGACTACACCGGGCACCGGCGCCTGGCCCACCTCACCCCGGCCCCGCTGCCCGGTGGCGACGCGGGCGTGGCCAACCCGTGCCGCATCGCGCTGGCCCGACTGTGGGCGGCGGGCTTGGAGTGGACGCCGGACCTGCCGAGCTTCCTGGCCTGTACGCCGGACGAACTCGCCGTCCTCAGACAGCAGTTGACCCGGCAGGTGAACTGTGTCCCGACCTCCAGCATGGGCCGCCTCTTCGACGCCGTGGCCTCCCTCGTCGGCGCCTGCCACCGCGCCGGGCACGAGGCGCAGGCCGCCCTGACGCTGGAGGCGCTCGCGACCAGGGCCCGGGACGCGGACCCGGTGGCGTACCCCTTCGGGATCGGGGCGGGCCCGCCGGACGGCTGGCAGCTGGACCCCGCGCCCCTGCTCCGGGCCCTGGTCGAGGACGTGCGCCGGGGTGTTCCGGCGCCGGTCATGGCGGCCCGCTTCCACCGGGGCGTGGCCCGCGCGGTCGCCGAGGTGTGCCGTCGCGCCCGTGCCGCCACCGGCCTGACCGTCACGGCCCTCACCGGGGGCGTCTTCGCCAACGCCCTGCTGGAGGAGGAGAGCGCCGCCCTGCTCACGGCGGACGGGTTCACCGTCCTGCGGCACGGCGAAGTGCCGCCGGGCGACGGCGGACTGGCGCTCGGACAGCTCATGGTCGCCGCGCACACGGCACGGCCATGACGAGCCCGCTGACCCGCGGCTCGGCACACGACGACGAGACGGAGTGACCCATGTGTCTTGCAGTGCCCGGCAAGGTCGTGGCCATCGACGATGGCGCCGACCCGCGCACCGGGCTGGTCGACTTCGGCGGGGTGCGGAAACAGGCCTGTCTGGAGTATCTGCCCGACGTCCAGGTGGGGGAGTACGTCATCGTCCACGTCGGCTTCGCCCTCCAGAAGCTCGACGAGGAGTCCGCGCGGGCCTCGCTCGAACTCTTCGAGCAACTCGGCCTGCTGGAAGAGGAGTTCGGCGACGCCTGGGAGCAGGCGGAGCGCCAGGGAAGCGGGAGCGAGAACCGGTGAAGTACATCGAGGAGTTCAACGACCCGGCGCTGGCCCGCCGTCTGCTCGACGAGATCCGCGGCACCGCCACCCGGCCCTGGGCCCTGATGGAGGTCTGCGGCGGCCAGACCCACTCCATCATCCGGCACGGCATCGACCAACTCCTGCCGGAGCAAGTCGAGTTGATCCACGGCCCTGGCTGTCCGGTCTGCGTCACCCCGCTCGACGTCATCGACAAGGCGCTCGCCATCGCCGCCCGCCCGGACGTCGTCTTCTGCTCCTTCGGCGACATGCTGCGCGTGCCCGGCACCGACCGAGACCTGTTCCGGGTCAAGGGCGAGGGCGGCGACGTACGCGTGGTCTACTCCCCGCTCGACGCGCTCGACCTCGCGCGCCGCAACCCGGACCGCCAAGTGGTGTTCTTCGCCATCGGGTTCGAGACCACCGCGCCCGCCAACGCCATGGCCGTGCACCAGGCCCGTCGCCTCGGCCTGGACAACTTCAGCCTGCTCGTCTCCCACGTCCGCGTCCCCCCGGCCATCGAGGCGATCATGACCGCCCCCGAGTGCCGGGTGCAGGGCTTCCTCGCCGCCGGGCACGTGTGCAGCGTGATGGGCACCGAGGAATACCCGGAGCTGGCCGCACGGCACAAGGTGCCGATGGTCGTCACCGGCTTCGAACCCCTCGACATCCTGGAGGGCATCCGGCGCGCCGTCCACCAACTGGAGCGCGGCGAGCACCGGGTGGAGAACGCCTACCCCCGCGCCGTGCGCGAGGAGGGCAACCCCGCCGCCCGGCGCATGATCGAGGAGGTCTTCGAGGTCACCGACCGCAACTGGCGCGGCATCGGCCGCATCCCGGCCAGCGGCTGGCGCCTGTCGGAGGCGTTCCGGGCGTACGACGCCGAGCACCGCTTCGACGTGACCGGCATCCGCACCGAGGAACCCGCCGTCTGCCGGGCCGGGGAAGTCCTCCAGGGCCTCATCAAGCCCACCGAGTGCGAGGCGTTCGGCACCTCCTGCACCCCGCGCACCCCGCTCGGCGCCACCATGGTCTCCAGCGAGGGCGCCTGCGCCGCGTACTACCTGTACCGGCGGATGGCCGGCGCCCCGGTCTCGCCCGGGTCGCGCATCCCCCGAGAGGAGATGAACCCCGTTGGCTGACCTCGCCACCGAGACAACCGTCGACCCCGCCAACTGGTCCTGCCCCGCGCCCCTGCGCGACCAGGGCGTCGTCGTCATGGGCCACGGCGGGGGCGGCGCCCTCTCCGCCGAGCTGATGGAGCAGGTCTTCGCCCCGGCCTACGGCAACCCGGTCCTGGCCGCGCTCACCGACTCCGCCGTCCTCCAACTCGGCGGCGCCAGACTGGCGTTCTCCACCGACTCCTATGTGGTGCGCCCGCTGTTCTTCCCCGGCGGCTGCCTCGGCGACCTCGCCGTCAACGGCACGGTCAACGATCTCGCGATGAGCGGGGCCCAACCAGCCTATCTGTCCACGGCGTTCGTCCTGGAGGAGGGCGTCGGGCTCGACGTCGTCGCACGGATCGCCCGCGCCGTCGGCACCGCCGCCGAGGCGGCCGGGGTCACCGTCGCCACCGGCGACACCAAGGTGGTCGAGTCCGGACACGGCGACGGCGTCTACGTCACCACCGCCGGGGTCGGCCTCGTCCCCGACGGCGTCGACATCCGTCCCCAGCGCGCCCGCCCCGGCGACGCGGTGATCGTCAGCGGCCCGATCGGGCTGCACGGGGTCGCCGTGATGAGCGTGCGCGAAGGGCTGGAGTTCGGCGTCGAGATCGCCTCGGACACCGCGCCGCTCGCCGGGCTCGTCGCCACCATGCTCGACGTCACCCCCGATCTGCACGTCCTGCGCGACCCCACCCGGGGCGGCCTCGGCGCCGCCCTCAACGAGATCGCCCGCGCCTCCGGCACCGGCGTACGCCTCACCGAACGGGCCGTACCCGTACCCGACGAGGTGGCCAACGCCTGCGGGTTCCTCGGCCTCGACCCGTTCTACGTCGCCAACGAGGGCAGGCTCGTCGCCTTCGTACCCCGTGAGCACGCCGACGCCGTGCTCGCCGCGATGCGTGCCCACCCGCAGGGCGCCGGGGCCGCGCTGATCGGGGAGTGCGTGGCGGAACACCCCGGGATGGTCACCGTGGCCACGGGACTCGGCGGCACCCGGGTGCTCGACCTGCCGCTCGGGGAGCAGTTGCCGCGCATCTGCTGATGGCGTTCGTCCGCACAAGCCGTGGGCCCCGCCTCGAAAGAGACGGGGCCCACGGCACGTACCGGCACTCAGGGCACCGGCTCCACCGCCGTGATCTCCAACTCCCGCCCGCTGCGCAGATCCTGCGAGGGCCGGTCGCAGCGCGGGCACCAGAAGAACGGCGGCATGCCCACCGCGAACTCCTCGACGCACGCCCCGCACCAGGCCACCGCCGTCACCTGCTCCACCACGAGCCGGGCCGAGGAGAGGGGGGTGCCGTCGCGTGCCACCTCGAAGGCGAAGTGCAGCGCGTCCGGCACCACCCCGGCCAGCTCGCCGACCCGGACCGTCACCGAGGAGACGTCCCCGCCGCCGTCGGCGCGGGCGATCTCCCCGGCGCGTTCCACGATCGCGGTCGCGATCGACAGCTCGTGCACGGCGGCCTCAGGGGTAGCGGTGGCCCGCGCCCAGGCCCCCGGTCATGCGGTAGATCTTGAGCTCCCGCACCATGCCGGGGATCTCTTTGACGAGGAGGACCAGCGTCAGCCCGGCCAGCAGGGCGGCCTGTGCGATCAGCACCTGCCTGCCCGAGACCAGGGGCTGCGCCGCCTCGTCCGCTCCGACGTGCTTCATGGCACTCACTTCCTGCTCTCTCATCCCGGGGGAATGTTCGGCATGACGTCCAGCAGCGCGTTGTGCTGCTTGGAGCGGACACCGGTGGAGCGGCGCGCGTCGGCGGTGCCGTCCTCGTGGTGCCCCGTCTGCTCCTGATAGGGGCCCTCGTTGCCCTGGTGCAGGCCCGGCACATGCGTCGGCGTGTCCGGCTTGACCTGCGGGCGGCCCACTCTGATCTTGCCCATGACGGTCTCCTCTCTGGGCTTCACGAACGCTCGGTGAGCTCCGCGAAGAACCGTTCGACGGCCGGCCAGACCCGGCCGCCGCCGGACAGCCCCCGCCACTCCTCGCGGACCAGGGCGACCATCCGGAAGCAGTCGTCGATCGGTACGATCCAGTGTTCCTCGTGTCCGCGCACCGTGTTGATCAGCAGCGCCTCCACGTCGGGCGTCATACCGGCCAGCGGCGGAACCGACTCGGCCAGCCCGTGCCAGGCGGCCGCGTCGATCTCCCAGCGCATCGCCCCGGCCGGGCTCGGCCCCTCTGCGGTCACCGAGCCGTCCGCCCGGGGCACGAAGAACACCAGGCCCACCGGCACACCCAGCGCCGCCGTGTCGACCGGTGCGAGCCGCACCCGGCGGCGCCGCACGAGCCGGTACCGGCCCCCGCCCGCGCCGTCGTCGGCGAACAGCACCGAGCAAGGGCCGCACACACAGCGCAGCCCGTCGGCCTCCGCCTCGTACAGATGGGCGTGCTCCTCGGCGACGGGCGCCGCGCACAGCTCGCACACCTCGGCCGCCGCCGTACGGCCCGCCGCGGCGCCGGAGCGGACGACCCGGGCCAGCGCCCCGCTCACCGCGCTCCCTGCGCCGCGCCCCGGCGGGTGAGCGTGGCCAGCGGGACGAACGCGGGCGGGGAGGTCCGCTCGGCCGTGACCGCCTCCACCCGCGTCAGCTCCGGCGCGGCGGCCAGCACCGCCGCGCGGACCACCTCGGCCACGTCGGGAGAGTCCGAGCCGCACCCGGCGCCGCAGCCACCGCCGCCCGGGTCCACCCGGACCCGCGCCACACCGCCCTCGACGCCCTCCCACTCCAGGTCGCCGCCGCGCTTGCGCACGGCGGGGCGCAGCCGCTCGACCGCGAGGGCGGCCCGCCGCTCCGGCGGCTCGGGGTGGATGCCGTGCAGCACCAGCAGATGCGCCAGCAGCTCGTCCTCGGCCAGCCGGTCGCGCAGCGCGTCGTCCGCGTGGTCCAGGACGCGGGCCAGCGCCTCGCCGTAGACCTCGGTCAGCAGCCCGACCGCACCCAGCGCCTCGCGGGCGGTGGAGCCGGAGTCGGACTCCAACTCGCCCAGCACGTGGTCGAGATGGGCCAGGCGCGTCTCCACCGCCGGGTCGTCGAGACGGCGGGCGTCCTCAGCCATGGTTCGCCCCGTACGTGGGCGAGTGCACGACGTCCAGCGTCCTGCCCTTGCCCATGTACATGTGCACGCCGCACGGCAGACAGGGGTCGAAACTGCGCACGGTGCGCATGATGTCGACGCCCTTGAAGTCGTCCGGGCCGTTCTCCTCGAAGATCGGCTGACCCTGCACCGCGTCCTCGTACGGGCCCGGTGTGCCGTAGATGTCGCGCGGGCTCGCGTTCCACGGGGTCGGCGGGTACGGGTGGTAGTTGGCGATCTTCTTGTCCTTGATCACCAGGTGGTGCGAGAGGACCCCGCGCACGGCCTCGTGGAAGCCGCAGCCGATCGCCTCGTCCGGGACCTCGAAGTCCTGGAACACCTTGGTCTCGCCCGCCCGCATCAGCTCCATGGACTCCTCCAGGAACTGGAGGGCCATCGCCGCCGCGTAGGCGACGAAGTACGGCCGCGCGCGGTCGCGTTCGATGGTGTTGCTCCACTTCGGGATGGACCACTCCAGTGTGGTCTCCGGGAGCGACTCGCCCTTGGGGAGCTGGATGCGCACCTTGCCGTTCGACGCCTTGACGTACTTGGTGTCGACCAGGCCGCTGAGCGCCGTCGACCACAGGCGCGCGAGCGGGCCGCCGCCGGTGTCGAGCGCGAGGTGCTTGTCGGTCTCCTTGTGGTACCAGCGCGGGCTCATGACCCAGCTGTAGTTGCCGTCGAACTCCCGCTTCTGCGGCACCGGGACGGTCGTCTGGTTCCACGGGTGCCGCATGTCGACCGGGTTGCCCAGCGGGTCGTGGGTGACGAACGGCTGCTCGTTGACCCAGTCGTCGTAGTACGAACTGCCCAGCATGATGCGGATGTTGAGGTTGATGTCGATCAGGTCGTTGGTGACCAGCTTGCCGTCGACGATGACGCCGGGCGTCACGTACATCGCCTTGCCCCACTCGTTCATCGAGGCGTAGCGGTAGTCGACGACCGCCGGGTCCTGCCAGGCGCCCCAGCAGCCGAGGAGGATGCGACGCCGGCCGACCTCCTCGTAGCCCGGCAGGGCCTCGTAGAAGAAGTCGAAGACGTCGTCGTTCATGGCGACGGCCTTCTTGATGAAGTCGATGATGTGCATCAGCCGGCTGAGGTAGTCCGTGAAGATGCTCGGCTGCGGCATCGTGCCGACACCGCCCGGGTAGAGCGTCGAGGGGTGGACGTGCCGTCCCTCCATGAGGCAGAACATCTCCCGGGTGACCCGGCTGATGCGCAGCGCCTCCTTGTAGACCTCGCCCTCGAAGGGGTTGAACGCCTTCATGATGTCGGCGATGGTCCGGAAGCCGTGGATGTGGCCCCGGGGCGCGTCGGTGCGCTCGGCACGGGCCAGCAGCCCGGGGTTGGTGGCCTTGACCATGGCCTCGCAGAAGTCCACGAACACCAGGTTGTCCTGGAAGATCGTGTGGTCGAACATGTACTCGGCGGCCTCGCCGAGGTTGGTGATGTGCTCCGCCATGGGCGGCGGCTTGATGCCGTACGCCATCTGCTGGGCGTAGTTGGAGCACGTGGTGTGGTTGTCGCCGCAGATACCGCAGATGCGCGAGGTGATGAACCCGGCGTCGCGCGGGTCCTTGCCCTTCATGAACACCGAGTAGCCGCGGAACAGCGACGAGGTGCTGTGGCACTCGGCGACTTCCCGGTTGGCGAAGTCGATCTTCGTGTAGATGCCCAGGTTGCCGATGATCCGGGTGATCGGATCCCACGACATGTCCACGAGCTGGGCCGGTTTGCGTCCCGTCGGCCGGGATTCGGTGGTCGTCATCTGCGGTGCTGCCCTCGCTGTCGGAGTTCGGCGGGTGGTGGGGGTGGTGGTGGTCGGGTCACGGTCCCGGCGGCCTCAGGCACGCCAGTACGGGTCGTAACCGCTGGTCAGCTTGCGCTTCTTGCCGCGCCACTTGGGCTCGTGGTTGACCATCTCGTTGGTCAGGCCGCGCAGTCGGCGCACCACGGCGCCGTACGGCTTGATGACCAGGGAGGACAGGGTGCCGCCGGGCGGCTCGTCCATGAACGGCATGAACGCGTCCGGGAATCCGGGCATCGTGCAGCCGATGCAGATGCCGCCGACGTTGGGGCAGCCGCCGATGCCGGCCATCCAGCCCCGCTTGGGCACGTTGCAGTTGACCACGGGGCCCCAGCAGCCGGTCTTCACCAGGCACTTGGGGGAGTTGTAGTCCAGCCCGAAGTCGCCCTGCTCGTAGTACGAGCCCCGGTCGCAGCCCTCGTGGACGGTCTTGCCGAACAGCCACTGCGGCCGCAGCATGTGGTCCAGCGGGGGCGGCGGGGCCGTACCGGCCGCGGTCTGGAGCACCCAGACCAGGACCTCCATGAAGTTCTCGGGCTGGATCGGGCAGCCCGGCACGTTGACGATCGGCAGCCCGGCCTGCGACTTGTAGTCCCAGCCGAGGTAGTCGGCCAGGCCCATCGAGCCGGTCGGGTTGCCCGCCATGCCGTGGATGCCGCCGTAGGTGGCGCACGTACCGGCGGCGACCACCGCCCACGCCTTCGGCGCGAGCTGGTCGATCCACCAGTTGATCGTCTGCGGCTGCCCGGTCTTCGGGTCGTTGCCGAACGACGTCCAGAAGCCGTCGCCCTCGATGATCTCCTGGTTCGGCACCGAGCCCTCGACGACGAGGATGAACGGGGTGTCCAGCTCGCCGCGCGCCGCCGCCCGGTAGGGAGCGAGGAAGTCCTCGCCGCCCAGGCTCGGCGACAGCACCTTGTTGACCAGGTTGACCTTGGGCAGCCCGGGGATCACGCCAAGGACCACGTCCTCGATGGAGGGCTGCATGGCCGCCGTCAGCGAGACGGTGTCGCCGTCGCAGCTCATGCCCTCCGATATCCAGAGGATGGTGATCTCGTCCATGCCCTTGGCTTCGGTGGTGGGGCTCTGCGTGGTCATGTCGCCTGCCTTCGCTGCGGTCGGTCGCCGAGGGGCTCGACCTCGTCGGGTCGGAAGTAGTGGAATCGGCCGTACCAGCCGTGCAGTTCGGCCGCCGGATCGTCGTCTACGGTCACCGCGAGATGCGTGCTGCCGTCCACGTCGTGGAAGACCGCGGACACGTGTGCCGCCCGCCCCTCCAGGAACATGTCCTGCGCGTCCGAGCCCCGCTTGCGCGGACGCAGCCGCACCGGAGTGCCGCCGCCGACCTCCACACCGTCCACGAGCACGGTGTCGGTCGTGGGGGACAGGCCCTCGTCACCGCCCTCCTGCCACCAGGCGGGGCGCGCGCCGGCCGGGTCGGGTGCCGGGGAAGCCGGGGACGTCGGGGACGTCGGGGACAGCGAGCGGATGGCGCCGTGCAGCCGGGAGAACACCTCCTGGGGCATCGTGTCCACGCGGTCGAGGATGTGCGCGGCGCGCGGGTCGGTGGCTCGGGCCTCGGCCTTCTCCTCGTCGGTCAGCAGCATCGTGCGCAGCGTCAGGATCTCGTCGATCTCCGCCGCGTCGTGCAGATCGCCCGGACTCTCGGGGGCCACCTGCGGATGGTCGGGAAGGATGATGGGGGAGGAGAGCAGCACCGGCCCCGTGCAGCCGTCGTCCGTGCCGTCCGTCTCCGGCGCGGGTCCGCCGAGCACCGGGAAGGTGAAGGCGTTGCGGCAGCCGCGCGTCTGCGCGCGAAGTGCCTCCGGCGGGTCGATCAGGGACACGAACTCCAGGCCCGTACCGCCGAGCAGGGTGTGGGCGGCGAGCAGCGCGTGCCGGAGCACCTCGCCGCGCGCGCCGCCGGTCTCGGGGGCCCGCCCGGTGTTCTCGGTGCGTACGCACACCCGGTAGAGGCCGTCCGCGAGCCGTTCGGCCCCGGCCGTGGTACGGGCCCGTACCGCCTCGCGGGTGCGCACGACCCGCCCGGCGCCCTTGGACAGCTCCTCCGTCTCGCGGGCGGCGGGCGCGCCCGACGGCGCCGTGCACACGCCGCGCAGCAGGTCGGCCAGCGGCCACACCAGCTCCACCTCGTGCGGTACGGCCTCGTCGAAGCTGAGCTGGACCCCGCCGTCCGCCGTCAGCAGGGACTCGACCGGCCGGTGCCCGCAGTCGCCGTCGGCCGCCTCGACCTGTTTGCGCTGCAGCTGGAGGTAACGCACCCGCACCTTGAGCGCCGCGTCCGGGCCCTCGGCGCGCACCAGGCACTCGGTCCGCTGGTACCAGGAGTCCGCCGAGCCGGAGATGCCCTCGGTGACCGGGCCGTCCGTCTCCACCCAGTCCCGGGGCGGCAGCACCCCGAATTGCCAGCGGACGCGGTTCTTGGCCGAGGAGCGGCGGTACGGGTAGAGCAGATAGCCCTCGTAGAGGACGGCGTCGGCGACCGCGCCCACCCCGGCGAAGACGTCGGCCGGGCCGGTGTCCGGGATCGTCCCGGTGGCCGGGGCGGGGCCGTCACCGGGCGCGAAGGCACACGCCGTGCCGCCCTCGCCGCTCGTGTCCACCATGCCGCCTCCTCGCCGTGCCGGTGCAGTGGTCCATGCCTTCCACTCACCGTCACATCCGTCACGCGACCTCGCCCCTCAGACCCACGCCGGTTGGGCCGGGCGGGTGAGTGGGCATATGCGGGCGGCGGTTTCCCGGCCGGGCCGCTCTAGTCGCCTTCCGTGCCCGGGTGGTCGTCCGCCGCGTGGCCCGGGTGATCGTCTCCCGCGTGGCCCGGGTGGTCGTCGGCCGCGTGCTCCCCCTGCGCCGCGTCCTCGCGCCGCGCGCGCCGTGACCGCACCGCCTCCACCAGCAGCGGGATCAGGGAGAGGACGACGATGACGCCGACCAGCGGCAGCAGATAGTCGTCCACGTGGGACACCGAGGAGCCGAGGGCGTACCCCACGAGCACCAGGCTCTGCGACCAGAGCACCCCGCCCACCGTCTGCCACAGCGTGAACGTGCCGAGCGGCACACCGAGGGCGCCCGCCGCCGGGTGCAGCACCGAGCGCAGCATGGGGATGAAGCGGCCGATGACCAGCGCCTTGCCGTAGCCGTAGCGGGCCAGGAGCCGTTCCGCGCGCTCCGCGCCCTCCTTCACCCGCCTGCTGGAGGTACGGGTCAGCAGCGGGCGGCCGCCGTGCCGCCCGATGAGGTAGCCGACCTGAGCGCCCGCCACCGCCCCGGCCGCGGCGCACAGCATCACCTGCCAGAGGACCAGCCGGGGCGGCTGCCCGTCGGCCCCGGCGCACAGCACCCCGGCCGGGAAGAGGAGCGTGTCGCCGGGCAGGAAGAAGCCGACGACCAGCAGACCCGACTCCGCGAACGTCACCACCAGAACGCCGAGCGCGCCGAAGGCGGCCAGCAGCGAGGCGCTGTCCGTGGGGTTGACGGCTTCCACCCCATCGCCTCCCCGGTCCGTCGCTCGGTAGCCTCCCGGCAAGTGTCGCCCGGACCCGGCTGCCCCGCCCGCAGACGACGCGTCCCCGGTGTCCGGAACGCGGGCCGCGCACCCCGGGACCGGCCCGGCGGGAGTCGGCGCGAAAACCCTCTGTCCGTGCGCCGCCACTGCTCGTACACTGCCGATTCACAGGGGCACGGGGGCAGTTGACGGGGGGAGCCGCCATGCCGGACACACCGTACGGACCTGCCGGGACACCGGGGTTTCCCATGCCCCCGGTACCGCCGATGCCGTCGAGCCCGCCGCCCGCACCGCCCGACCCGCTGCGCGCGGCCGCCGTCGGCCTGCTCAATCTGAGCGGGCTCGGCCTCGGCTACGTCCTGCTGCGAAGATGGTTCCTCGCCGCCGCCTGCTGGGTGGCGACCGCCGTCCTGCTGCTGGTCGCACTGCCCGCCGACCCGGACGGCGTCCCGGCCGGCGCGCTCGCCGGATACGTGATCGTCCTGCTCCTCGCCGCCGCGCACGGCGCGTTCGCCGCCCTGCGCACCCGGCTCACCCGGCCCTCCAAGGCACCCCTCGCGCTCGCCCTCGGCGTCCTGCTGCTCGCGGTGCCGACGGGCGGCACCCTCTGGTACCGCGACGCCCGCGAGGAAGCCGTCCAGCAGGCCCTGCTCGGCCGGCTGCACCGCGCCGACGCGAAGGTGACGGCGGCGGGCCGCCACTCCTTCGCCGCCTCCCGCGCCGACTACCGCGATGCCCTGGACGTCTACCGGGACCTCGCCGTCCACCACACGGGCTCCCGCGCCGCCGACCAGGTGCCCGACAGCCTGCGCACCTACTACCGCACCGTCGGCGCCCCCTACGCGGGCGGGGACTACTGCGGCGCGATCGAGCCGCTGAAGTATCTGCGCACCGTGCCGGACACCATCTCCGAGGACCGGCTGGGCACGCTCGCCCGCTGGCCCGACGACCGGCTCGCCACGTCGCTGTACGAATGCGGTGCCGCCGCCCTCTCCGGGGACGGCGAGGAGTGGGTGGAGCACTTCGGCGACCTGCTCGGCACCTTCCCCGACTCGGGCCAGGCCACCAAGGTCGCCCCGGCCGTCGAGTCGGCCGTGGCGAAGGCGCAGAAGGACGTCGGCGGCACGGCGCCCTGCACCGCCGTGGAGCGGCTGCGCGAACTGAACACGCGCGCCGTCGCCCTCGCCAACTCCGGCGGCCGGTCCGCCGCCCAGCTGACGGCCTCGGCGGGCCGCGCGAAGCGCAGCGGGGACGAGGGGGCGTACGACTGCGGGATCGACCAGTACAAGGACGGCCAGTTCACCGCCGCGCAGAAGACCATGGAGGACTACGCCGCCCGGGCCACGGGCGCCAAGCGGGACCGGGCCCGGAAGATAGCCATCGGCGCCGAGGTCGCCCAGATCGTCCCCGCCGCCGGGAAGAAGCTGCCCACCACCGCCTCCGGCGGCGGCATCTCCGTCACCGTGAAGAACGACAGCCCGGACGACATCACCGTCCTCTACACCGGCCCGGTCACCGGCAGCTTCACCCTCAAGGGCTGCGGCAGCTGCCGGGCGTACACCTTCGCCGACACCCTCTCGATCGGCTTCAAGCCCTGCAGCGACACCGGGAAGAACTACCCGAAGCGCACGATCGGTCTGCCCGTCGGCACCACGTACTTCGTCCACAAGCCGAACGGCACCGGCACCGCCAAGCCCGCCTCCGACACGGCCAAGATCCGCTCGGGCTACATCTACACCGAATGCGCCTACACCACGCGGACGTTCGGCTATTGACGTACCGTCACACCGATGCCGGGGAGCGGTCCAGCCACGCCCGGTAGACCGGTGACTGTGCGGCCACCTCCCAGTAGGCGTCGGCCAGTTCGGCGTAACCGTCCTCCAACTCGGCCTCGGTGCGCGCCGCGAGCAGCAGCCGCACCCCGATCGGGTCGCCGCGCAGCGGCCGGATGGCGAGGTCGGAGCGGGGCCGCGCGGTCGGCTGGCTCACCGTGACCACCTCGCCGGTGGCGGCCAGGGTGTACGCGGTCAGATAGTCGCCGTGCAGCAGGCGCGGTTCGATCCCCGCCTCGCGCAGCACCCGGCACAGCCCGTCCCACTCGCCGTCCACCGTGGAGTCCACCATCCAGCGCTCCTTCGCCAGGTCCGCGAGCCGCACCTCGTGCCGGGCGGCGGCCGGATGGTCGGCGGCGAGCGAGACGAACTGCGGCTCCCGCTGCACCAGGACCCGCAGACTGAGCCCGGCCGGGACGCGCAGCGGACTGCCCTCCACCTCGTGCACGAAGGCCAGATCGAGCCCGCCCTCGGCGACCATCCGCAGCAGCGCGTTCGCCGACGCGTCCACATGCAGCGTGGGGTCGGCCGGGGGCACCCGGGCGCGCAGCCGCCGCAGCCAGCCCGGCAGCGCGCGGCTGGCCGTCGCCCCGATGCGCGGCCGGGGACCGCCCGGTGCGCGCGTCGCCGCGGCCCGCGCCTCCGTGACGAGCGCGCCCAGCTCGCGCACCAGCGGTCGCGCGCGGCCCAGCACCAGCCGGCCCAACGGGGTGGGTCGGCAGCCGGTGCGGTCCCGGGTGAACAGCCGCCCGCCCAGGGCCTGTTCGATGCGCCGTAGCTGTGTACTCAACGACGGCTGCGCCAGGCCCAGTTCACGGGCCGCGCGGTGCAGGCTGCCCGCGTCGGCGATGGCGCACAGCACGCGCAGATGTCTGACCTCAAGATCCATGCCGGGAGCCTAGGTGTGGGCTGTGAGACGGCGCCAGAGGTTCAAATGGGGGCGCAGCAGGGCGAGTTGACGGTGATAGCCCCGCGCTATCCCTACTTGCCATCATCCGCCGGGAGTTGCTCTCCCCGAGACTCATGGGCAACCGATCGTTCACCCCACGGAACGAGCAGGAGCTCCCCACATGAAGCCCTTCCGCACCTCCGCCCTGTCCGCGAAGACCGCCAGAGGCGTCCTCGCCCTCGGCCTGGGTCTGGCCTGCGCCGCCCTCGGCACCGCGGCCCCGGCACACGCCACCGCCGCCGCCCCGCACGCCCGCTTCACCGGGTCGGCCGGAGAGACCGCGCAGAACAGGGCCTTCTTCGAGGCCGTGCTCGCCTCGGTCGCGAAGAAGCAGGCCGCGCACCCGAGCCTGGCGGCGGCGGTCACCGTCTACTACAACGCCTCCCAGGCACCCAGCTTCAGGTCCCAGATAACGAACGCCGCGTCCATCTGGAACAGCTCCGTCTCCAACGTCAAGCTCCAGGCCACCTCGGGCGGAGCCGACTTCTCCTACTACGAGGGCAGCGACCCGCAGGGCTCGTACGCCTCCACCGACGGCCACGGCCGCGGCTACATCTTCCTCGACTACGCGCAGAACCAGCAGTACGACTCCATCCGCGTCACCGCCCACGAGACCGGCCACGTCCTGGGCCTGCCCGACCACTACAGCGGCCCGTGCAGCGAACTGATGTCCGGCGGCGGCCCCGGCCCGTCCTGCACCAACCGCTACCCGAACAGCGCCGAGCGCTCCCGCGTGAACCAGCTGTGGGCGGCGGGCCTGGCGAAGGCGCTGGAGAAGGTGAACGCGGCGCGCTGATCCCGGCGCGCGAGGGCACAGGGAACGGCGGCGGCGCGGACACCCGCACCGCCGCCGTCTCCGCTCGGGCCGCTACGCCACGCGGGACTTGGGCGGCCGCTCGATGAGGTTCTGCACGGCGCGGCTCAGGACCAGGACGCCCGCGATGATCAGAAGGGCGCCGCACGCCTCGGGGATCAGCCACCAGCCCGTGCGGATGCGTTCGCCGAACAGGGTGATGCCGAGGGCGAGGCTGACCACCGCGTCGCCGATGGTCAGCGCGGGCTGGGCGGCGGCGAGCGGGCCCGCCTGGAGGGCGTTCTCCAGCAGGAGGACGGCGGCGGTGCCGGCCAGGGCGAAGCCGTAGGTCTGCCAGGACGACAGGAACGCCTCGAAGCCCTCGTCCGCGAAGGTGCCCGTGGCCGACTTCAGCAGGGCGGCCGTGAGCGCGTTGGCGATCGCGGACCCCGACGCCAGCAGCGCCGCCCGGCCGGTGGGGGCCCGCTCGTGCCGGGCCAGCAGCACGACCGCCACGATCGCCCCGACGCACAGGACCAGGGCCGGTACCCAGTGGGTCAGCGGCGCCTGGTCGCGGGCTCCGTACGGCGCCGCCGCGGCGAGCATCACCGCGAGCCCCAGCACCACGGCGCCGACGCCCCACCAGCCGTAGGCGGGCAGATGCCGGTGCAGCAGCGGGCCCACCACGAGGAGCGCGAAGGGCAGCTCCAGGATGAACAGCGGCTGCACCAGCGCCAGCGGGCCGTTGACGAGGGCGAGGCTCTGGAAGATCGCGGCACCGATCACCCCGGCGATGCCGATCAGCCAGGCGGGGCGGCGCACCAGCTCGGCCAGCAGCCGGAAACCGCTCTTGGAGCTGACCGAGGCCGCCTTGCGCTGGAAGGCGGTGCCCACGGCATTGCTCGCGGCACCGGCGACGGCGAACACCGCGGCAAGTTCGATCACTACCGTCTCCCGCCTGCGGGTCGTCCATGTACCGAAAGTCCACGTCCCGGAGGAGCCCGGAGGGGTGTCGGACAATCCCGGCCGCTTCGGGCATCCCCACCCTACGAAAGCCCACGCCATCGCGCCGCCGGGGCGCCCTGCGCCACCGGGTCCGGAGCCCGATTCACTCGAACGGGTCATTATCTCCGTGATGTCCGTCTTCGCCGCATGACGGGGCGTATGGCGGAGAGACATCCGACATGCACGAATCGACACCCGACAGCCCCCTCCCGGCGCCGCGTGCCGCGCCCGGGTCCGACGTGGTGTTCACGGCCGACTTCGCCTCGGAGAGACAGTGGGTCGCGGGCCACTCCTGGGCCTATCCGAACGGCGGCCCGGTCAACCCGGGCGACGACAAGCTCGACTACCTCGTAGCCGACCCCGCCTACAGCCGCTCGGGCGTCTTCCGGGCCCGCCGCCGCACCGACGGCAGATGGAACACCGGCCTGCTCACCACCGAGGGCAGCCGCGACGGCTTCATGGTCCGCACCGGGGACGTCCTGGAGGCCCGGGTGCGGCTGCCCGTCGAGACCGGCGCCTGGCCCGCCATCTGGACCTGGCGGGACGGCGGCCAGGAGATCGACGTCTTCGAGTACCACCCCGACAACCCCGACCTCCTGGAACTCACCAACCACGTACGCGGCAGCAACAGCTACTTCCGCGACCGCGCGATCCGCCCCGCCGCCTGGGTCGACCTGCGCACCGAGTTCGGCGCCGGCTCCGTCGTCTGGTCCGTGAACGGCACGGTGGCCTTCGCCGACCGCCGGGGGACCGGACGCGGCTGGCACGCCTACCTCATCGTCAACCTCTCGGTCTGCGGCGGCCGCTACCACCCGCCGCCCGCACGCGGGACGACCGAGATGTCGTACACCGTCAGCAGCCTCGTCGTACGCCGCCCGGCGGGCCGGGGCGCGGTCGCCGAGCGGGACGACGAGGAGGGGGAGGTGACGCCGGAGGAGGAACAGCCGGTCTGATCCGATGGCGCGGGTGGGGGAGTCAGGGGCGGACGAGCGGCTTGAGGACCTGGCGGTCGGCCATGGCCCGATAGGCGTCCGGGGCCCGGTCGAGGGCGAAGGTCCGGTCGAAGACACGGCCGGGGTCGATCGTGCCGTCGAGCACGTCGAGCACGTCGAGCACGTCGGGCAGAAGCCACTCGATGTGGGCGCGAGCGGGACTGGCGCCGCCGGTCAGGGGGATGTTCCGCAGGAACCCGGCTTGGCCGAGCGGCCCTTCCTCGTACTGCGGAGCACCCGGGCGGCTGACGGTGCCCCCGTCCAGGACGGCGCCCAGGGCGGTGTCGAGCGCCTGGCGGGTGCCGACGGCCTCGATCACCTTGTCCACGCCGCCCGTCAGCTCGTGGATGCGGGCGACACCCTCCGCACCGCGCTCCGCGACCACGTCGGTGGCGCCGAACTCGCGGCCCGGAGCGGTGCGTTCCTCGTGACGGCCCGCGAGCACGATCCGCTCGGCACCCAGCCGCCGCGCGGCGATCTGCGTCGCCCGCCTGCGCGCCATCGCCGGAACCGCCCCGGACGCCCCCGCCGGCCTCATCGGCGAACTCCTTCTCAAGGGCCCCGACTTCGCGGGACTGTGGGAGCGCTACGAGGTGACCGGACGCAAAGCCGCGCACAAGACCTTCCGGCACCCCCAGGCCGGCACGCTCACCCTCACCCCGCAGTCGCTCCACGTGGAAGGCACCCCCGGCCGGCGCATCGGCGTCTACACCGCCGAACCCGGCACCCCCGAGCACGACGCCCTGATCCTGCTCGACATGAGCGCACCCCGGTCCGGGCACGGCCTCTCGGCCGCCCCCGAGGCCACCGGTCGACAGGGGTGAGCCCGGCGCGCGGGTGACCGTTGCCCGTGGGGCGCGCGCTGACTAGCCTGTGTTCGTCCCGCCGGTCACTGGTCGGGGTATCGAACACGGGTGACGGACCGCCGCGCCCGGAAGCAGGCAAGGAGGCCGTGCATGGGACGCCTCGTGCCCGCAGTGACGCGGGCCCTCGACATCCTCGAACTGTTTCTGGAGGGGGACGGCACGCTCTCCGCGCCCGACATCGTGCGCAGGCTCGGGCTCCCGCGCACCACCGTGCACGAGCTGGTGACCACCCTCGCCGCCCGCTCCTACCTGGTGGCGGTGCCCGGGCAGCCCGGCCGGTACCGGCTCGGTGTGCGCCCGTACCAGCTCGGCAGCCGGTACGCCGAGCAGCTCGACCTCGCCGCCGAGGGCCGGGAGGTGGCCCGCGGCGTCGCCGAGACCTGTGACGAGACGGTCCACGTGGCGCTGCTGGAGGACACCGACGTCATCTACATCGCCAAGGTCGACTCCACGCACGCGGTCCGCATGGTCTCGGCGGCCGGGCGCAGGCTGCCCGCGCACTGCACGGCGGTCGGCAAGATGCTGCTGGCCTCGCTGCCCGAGCGGGAACTGGCCGCCCGCGTCCCGGACGGCGCCGAGCTGGCCGCGATGACCCCGGACAGCCTCACCGACCCTGGCCGGCTGCGGGACGCGCTCGCCGAGATCCGGCGCCGGGGCGTCGCGGTGGAGCGCCGGGAGTCCAACCCGGACGTGAGCTGCGTGGCCGCCCCCGTCCGCGACCGCACCGGACGCGTGGTCGCCGCGCTGTCGATCTCGGTGCCGACGATCCGCTGGAGCGAGGAACGCCGTACGGAACTGGAAGCGCTCGCCGTCAAGGGCGCCGCCGAACTCTCCGAGCGGCTCGGCCACCGGGAGGCCGCGTGAGCGGCTACGAGGTCGCGGTCGAGACGCGGGCGGAGCTGGGCGAGGGCCCGACCTGGGACCCGGCCGGCGCCCGCCTCCTGTGGGTGGACGTTCTGGCGAGCCGTGTGCACACCTACGACCCCGCCACCGGCCACCGCACGGTCCACGACACCGGGCAGCACGTCGGCGCCGCCAAGCCCCGCACCCACGGCGGCTTGGCGCTCAACCTGCGCGACGGCGTCGCCCTGCTCGACCCCGACGGCGCCTTCCGCTGGCTGCACCGCGACCCGGTGCCGGGCCGCCGCGCCAACGACGCGGCCGTCGCCCCCGACGGCGCGCTCTGGGCCGGGACCATGCGCTATGACGAGGCCCCCGGCGGCGGCACCCTGACCCGCCTGGCCGGCGACGGCACCGCCGAGCCGATCCTCACCGACGTCACCGTGAGCAACGGCATCGGCTGGAGCCCGGACGGCACGCTGATGTACTACATCGACAGCCCCACCCGGCGTATCGACGTCTTCGACTACGACGGCGACGGCGTCCGCGATCGGCGCACCCTGGCCGTGATCGAGGACGGCGCGGGCTTCCCGGACGGGCTGACCGTCGACGCGGCGGGCTGTGTCTGGGTGGCGCTGTGGGACGGGGGCGCGGTCCGCCGCTACACACCCTCCGGCGCGCTGGACCGGGAGATCCGCCTCCCGGCCCCGCGCACCACGGCCTGCGCCTTCGGCGGCCCCGGCCTGACCGACCTGTACGTCACCACCGCCCGCGTCGGCCTCACCGCGCCCACGCCCCTGTCGGGGTCGGTGCTGGTGGTGCCGGGCGCGGGAGAGGGGCTGCCCCAGCCGCCGTTCAAAGGGTGAAGTCGCGTCCTGCGTCCATCAGTTCACGCCCCCGACCTGCGCTTGTTCCACACGTCGAAGCCGACCGCCAGCAGCAGCGCCAGGCCCTTGATGACCTGCTGCCAGTCGGTGCCGACGCTGAGCAGGTTCATCCCGTTGTTCAGCACGCCGAGGACGAGGCCGCCGATGATGGCGCCGAGGACCGTGCCGACCCCGCCGCTCATGGAGGCGCCGCCGATGAACGACGAGGCGATGGCCTCCAGTTCGAAGTTGACGCCCGCCTTCGGCGAGGCCGCGTTCAGCCGGGCGGCGACCACGAGACCGGCGAGCGCCGCGAGGACGCCCATGTTGAGGAAGACCAGGAAGGTGACCTTCTTGTCCTTCACCCCGGACAGCTTGGCCGCGGGCAGGTTGCCGCCGATCGCGTACACATGGCGGCCGAAGACCGCGTTGCGCATGAGGTAGCCGTAGCCGACGACCAGGGCGCCCAGCGCGATCAGGATGATCGGGGCGCCCTTGTAGCTGGCGAGCAGCAGGGTCAGGGCGAGGATCGCGGCGACCAGCGCGGTCAGCTTCAGCGCGAAGAGCCTCAGCGGGGGCAGTTGGAGCGCGAACTCCTTCTGCCTGCGCCGCCCTTGGACCTCCTGCCAGACCACGGCCGCTATCAGTGCCAGGCCCAGCAGCAGGGTCGGATTGTGGTAGTCGGTGTCGGGGCCGAACGCGGGCAGGAAGCCGTTGCCGATCTTCTGGAGCCCCTCCGGGAACGGCCCCAGGGTCTGCCCCTTGAGCAGGATCTCCGTCAGCCCCCGGAACAGCAGCATCCCGGCGAGCGTCACGATGAACGACGGGATGCCCAGATAGGCGATCAGATACCCCTGCACCGCCCCCGCCGCCGCGCCCACCAGCAGACACAGCACCATCGCGAGCGGCCAGGGCACGTCGTTCCGTACGTTCAGCACGGCCAGGAACGCCCCGACGAACGCGGTCAGCGAGCCCACCGACAGGTCGATGTGCCCCGAGATGATCACCAGCATCATCCCGATCGCCAGCACCAGGATGTAGCTGTTCTGGAGCACCAGGTTGGACACGTTGCGCGGCAGCAGCAGGTCCCCGTCGGTCCACACCGCGAACAGGACGACGATCAGGCCGAGCGCGATCACCATCCCGTACTGGCGCATGTTGCGGCGCAGGCCGTCCAGCATCAGCCGGAGCACGCCCGGCCCGGCGGGCGGCCCGTCGCGCTCCGGCGGGGCCGGGGCCGTCACGTCCGCGCTCATGGCGTCACCTCTTCGTCTCTGGTCATCAGGCGTCTTCGTCCCTGGTCATCAGGCGCATCAGCGCTTCCTGGGTGGCTTCCGCCCGGGGCACCTCGCCGGTCAGCCGGCCTGCGGCCATGGTGTAGATCCGGTCGCACATGCCGAGCAGCTCGGGCAGTTCGGAGGAGATGAAGACGACCGCCCGGCCCTCCGCCGCGAGCCGCCCGATCACCGTGTAGATCTCGTACTTGGCGCCCACGTCGATGCCCCGCGTCGGCTCGTCCAGGATCAGCACGTCCGGGTCCGCGAAGATCCACTTGCTGAGGACGACCTTCTGCTGGTTGCCGCCCGACAGCCGGCCGACCGGCTCCAGCACGGTCGGCGCCTTGATGTTCATGGCGGTACGGAACCCCTCCGCCGCCCGCCGCTCGGCGTGCTCGTCCACGATCCCGCGCCGGGCCACCTTGCCGAGCGCGGTCAGCGAGACATTGCGGTGCACGGTGTCGATGAGGTTGAGCCCGTAGTGCTTGCGGTCCTCGGTGACGTACGCGATCCCGTGCCCCACCGCCTCCGCCACGGTCCGGGTACGGATCTCCCGGCCGTCCTTCAACACCGTGCCGCCCGCGTACCGGCCGTAGGAGCGGCCGAACACGCTCATCGCCAGCTCGGTGCGGCCCGCGCCCATCAGCCCCGCGATGCCGACGATCTCGCCCCGGCGCACCTCGATCGACACGTCGTCGACGACCTTGCGCTGCCGGTCGATGGGATGCCGTACGGTCCAGCCGCGCACCTCCAGGGCCGGAGCCGCACCCAACTCCGCCTGGTGCGGCGGGCGTTCGGGGAAGCGGTGGTCGAGGTCGCGGCCGACCATGCCCGCGATGATCCGTTCCTCGGTGGTCCCCGGCGCCCGCACGTCCAGCGTCTCCACCGAGCGGCCGTCGCGCAGCACGGTCACCGAGTCGGCGACCCGGCGGATCTCGTTCAGCTTGTGCGAGATCACGATGCAGGTGATGCCCTGGGCCTTCAACTCCAGGATGAGATCGAGGAGTTTGCCGCTGTCCTCGTCGTTCAGGGCGGCCGTCGGCTCGTCCAGGATCAGCAGCCGCACCGACTTCGCGAGCGCCTTGGCGATCTCCACCAACTGCTGCTTGCCGACGCCGATGTCCGCGACCCGGGTCTCCGGATGCTCGTCCAGTCCGACCCGGCGCAGCAGCTTCGCGGCGTGCCGCAGGGTCTCCGTCCAGTCGATCAGACCGCGCCGGGCGTGCTCGTTGCCGAGGAACAGGTTCTCCGCGAGGGAGAGATAGGGCACCAGCGCCAGCTCCTGGTGGATGATGACGATGCCCTGCCGCTCGCTGGCCCGGATGTCCCGGAACCGGCACTCCTCGCCCTCGAAGCGCACCTCGCCTTCGTAACTGCCGTACGGATGAACCCCGGAGAGCACCTTCATCAGGGTCGACTTCCCGGCGCCGTTCTCCCCGCAGATGGCGTGCACCTCGCCGGGCCGGACGGTCAGGGTGACGTCGGACAGGGCCGTGACGCCGGGGAAGGTCTTGACGATCGAGCGCATTTCGAGGACGGGTTCCGCCATGGCCGCGCCTTCCAAGTCGTACGAGTCGGCCGTCACTTGAGCTGGGACTCGGTGTAGTAGCCGCCGTCGACCAGCACTTCGCGGTAGTTGCCCTTGTCGACGCTGACCGGCTGGAGCAGATAGGCGGGCACGACCTTGGCACCGTTGTCATAGGTCTTGGTGTCGTTGACCTCGGGCTTCTTGCCCTTGAGGGTGGCGTCCACCATGTTCGCGGCGACCTCGGCGAGCTTGCGGGTGTCCTTGTAGACCGTCTGCGTCTGCTCCCCGGCGATGATCGACTTCACGGATGCCAGCTCCGCGTCCTGCCCGGTGACGACCGGCAGCGGCTTGCTCTTCGCGCCGTAGCCGTCCGACTTCAGCGCGGACAGGATGCCGATGGAGATGCCGTCGTACGGGGAGAGCACCGCGTCGACCCGCCCTGAGCGGTAGGCCGAGGTCAGCAGGTCCTCCATGCGGTGCTGGGCGGTGGTGCCGTCCCAGCGCAGCGTGGTGACCTGGTTGAGCGCGGTCTGCCCGGACCTCACCACGAGCTGCTTCTTGTCGATGTACGGCTGGAGCACCTTCATCGCGCCGCCGAAGAAGTACTTGGTGTTGTTGTCGTCGTTGGACCCGGCGAACAACTCGATGGAGAACGGACCCTTCTTGCCGCTGTCCAGCCCCAACTTGTGTGCGATGTAGGTGCCTTGCAGCTCGCCGACCTTCTCGTTGTCGAAGGAGGCGTAGTAGTCGACGTTCTTGGTGCCGAGGATCAGCCGGTCGTAGGCGATGACCGGGATGTGGGCGTCGGCGGCCTCCTGCAGCACGTTGTTCAGGGACTTGTTGTCGATCGCCGCGATGATCAGGCCCTTGACGCCCTGGGTGATCAGGTTCTCGATCTGGGCGACCTGCTGGTCCGGGTCGTCCTCGCCGTAGACCAGCTTGGTCTTGTACCCCTTGGCGTGCAGATCCTTGACGACGTTGGCGCCGTCCGCGATCCAGCGCTCGGAGGACTTGGTCGGCATGGCGACGCCGATGGTGCCGCCCTTGGCGTCGCCGCCCTTCTCCTCGCTGCCGCCCTCGCCGCTCTGCCCGCAGGCGGTCAGGGTGAGGGCGAGTACGGCGGTCGCGGCGAGGGCGACTCTGCGGGGGCGTGCGGTGTACCGGTCGCGCATGGGGAACCGTCCTTGTTCGTCTCGGCGTTGGGTTTCTCGGCGTTGAGCGGGTCGGGCCGTGCGGTGGTGCGGGGTGTGTTTTTTTGGGGGCACGCGGTGGTGGTGCGGGGTCACTCGGTCGTGGGGAAGCGGTGCAGGGGGCCGGGGAGGCGGGTGCCGAGCGGGGCCATGCCGTGGTCGGCACCGTGCCGGGCGAGCAGGTCGAGGACCAGCCGGCCGCGCCGCACCCGCTCCCGCGCGGTGTCCAGGGCGACGCTACGGAGATGGGCGCCCCACGGGTAGATGCCGGGCGCCTTCGACAGGCCGAACTTCAGATACAGCGGGGCGCCGCGCCGGATCAGCTCGGCCACCTCGTACATCCGCACCTGGCCGCCGAGGTCGTCCGGCGCCTCGATGTACATGTCCATGGGGGCGCCGGACACCCGGCGAATCTCGGTGAGATGGGCGAGGGTGAGATCGCCGGGCACGTTGATCGAGTCGGCGCCGAGCCGCTCGAACACCGCGTAGGAGACCGGGTTGACCGGGCCGATCAGCGCGGAGACCTTCAGCGTCGTGTCCGCCGGGAGCACCCCTGACTCCCGCGCCCGGTGCAGGGCCCACAGCACGCCCTCGTCGGCCACCAGCAGGCAGCGCACGCCCAGTTCGGTCGCGCGCACCGCGTCCTCGACACAGCCGGCCACCGCGTCGTGGCCCCGGGCGCGCGGGCCGCCGCCGCGCGAGTCGGAACGCACCGCGCCTCCGGTGTCCCAGGTGCCGCGCGGTCCGGTGAACAGACAGAGCTCGATGCCGCGTTCGCGGGTCGCCTCCGCCATCTCGGTGATCTCGGCGTCCGTGAGCATCCAGACGCCGCTGCCCTGGCTGATCCGGTGCACCGGCACGTCCAGCCGCGCCGCCTCGGCCAGGACGACGGCCAGCGCCTCGGGCCCCTCGCACGACGGGATCTCGGTACGCCAGCTCCCACCGCCCGGGAAGCGGTGCGGGGAGGCGTCGGCGGGGTCAAGGGCGGGCGCGGCCAGCCCCAGAGCGGCGAGCGCCTGCTCACCGGGCCTGCGGACTGCCGGAGCGGAAAGGTCGGTCACGGGCTGCCTTTCGTGTTCGGTATGCCGGACAGGGTTCGGATCTTCGGGCGGGAGGGGCCCTGAGGGGCCGGGACAGGGGTATTTATGTGCGGGTCAGGGCAGCAACAGCACCTTCCCGGGCCCTCCTGATTCGACCGCCCGCGCGAACTCGGTCAGCGGCAGCCGGTGCGACACCAGCGGCAGCGGGTCCAGCAGCCCGGCGCCGAACAGCCGTACCGCGTGCGCCCAGGCGGCCGGGGGTGCCCCGAAGACCGTGCGCACCTCCAGCCGTCGTACGACGAGGTCGGTGGGGTCCAGGCCCTCGGCGCCCGGTGCCGGGATGCCGGTCAGGACCAGGCGACCGCCGCGCCGGAGCAGGGTGGCGGCGGTGACCGCGGCTTCGGCGGAGCCCGCGGCCTCGATCACCACGTCGTGGCCGCCGGGCAGGTCCGGCCCGCTCACCACGAAGTCGGTCGCACCGAACTCCTTTGCCAGCGCCTCGCGTTCGCGGTCGAGCCCCACCAGCAGGAGTTCTTTCGGGGAGACCGCGGCGAGAAGTTGAACCGCGAGCATCCCGAGCGTCCCCGTGCCCACCACAGCGACCCGCTCGCCCGGCCGGACGTCGGCCAGCAGAGCGGCGGCCGCGATGCAGGCGGCGGGCTCCAGGAGGGCGGCCGCGGTGAGGTCGGCGTCGTCGGGCAGGGGGTGCAGCAGCCGGGCGGGCAGCGTGAGGGTGGGGGCCATCGCGCCGGGGTAGGTGAAGCCGGTCTCCTCGTACCCCGCCTCGCAGAGCGTCGTCTCGCCCGCGTGACAACGGGCGCACACCTGGCAGTTGCGGAAGCCCTCGCCGACCACCTTGCGGCCGACCAGCTGCTGAGGCACCCCGGCGCCCACCGCGCGGACCGTGCCGGACCACTCGTGGCCCGGCACCACGGGGTAACGCGCGTACGGCGCGGGCCGGTTGCCCCGGTACAGCTCGCGGTCGCTGCCGCAGATCCCCACCGCGTGAACGGTGACCAACGCCTCGCCGGGACCGGGCGTACGGGGTGTGTGCGGCTCCAGCCGGTGCGTGCCCGGCGCCTCGACCACCACCTGGACGCTCACTTCGTCCCCTTCGGCCGACGCTGCTCCCAGCCCTCGGCCCACAGGTCGAACCGGGCCTGCTGCTGCGGGAATTCGGCCGCCGCGTCGGTGTCCAGCTCGACGCCGAGGCCGGGGGCGTCGGAGAGGTGGAAGTAGCCGTCGACCACCTCGGGGGCGCCCTTGACCACCGTCTTGATCTCCGCGTCCGCGAAGTCGTTGAAGTGCTCCAGGATCTTGAAGTTCGGTGTGCTGAAGCCGACTTGGAGCGAGGCGGCGGTGAGGACCGAGCCGCCCACGTTGTGCGGGGCGAGCAGCATGTAGTGGGTCTCGGCGGTCGCGGCCAGCTTGCGGGTCTCCCAGATGCCGCCGATGTGGCCGACGTCCGGCTGGAGGATGTCCGCCGCCTGGCTCTCGAACAGCTCCCGGAACTCGATCCGGTCGTGCATCCGCTCCCCGGTGGCGACCGGGACGTCCACCTTGGCGGCCACCTTCTCCAGCGCCTTCAGGTTCTCCGGCGGCACCGGCTCCTCCAGCCAGGCGGGGTCGAAGGGTGCCAGTTCACGGGCGAGGCGGATCGCGGTGGCGGGGGAGAAGCGGCCGTGCATCTCCAGCATCAACTCGGTGTCCGGTCCGATCGCGTCCCGTACGGCCTCGATCAGCGAGACGGCGTACCGGGTGCGCTCGTGGTCCAGCTCGAAGTGCCCGGTGCCGAACGGGTCGATCTTCAGCGCCCGGTAGCCCCGCGCCACGACCGCGCGGGCCGCCGCGTGATACGCCTCCGGGGTGCGCTCGGTGGTGTACCAGCCGTTGGCGTACGCCTTGACGCGGTCGGTGACCTTTCCGCCGAGCAACTGCCACACCGGTACGCCGAGCGCCTTGCCCCTGATGTCCCAGCAGGCCATCTCGACCACCGCGATCCCGGACATCACGATCTCCCCGGCCCGGCCGAAGTCGCCGTACTTCATCCGGCGCACCAGGTCCTCCACGGCGAATGGGTCCGAGCCCGCGATGTGGTTGGCCTCGGCCTCCCGCAGATAGCCGATCAGAGCATCGGTGTGGCCGAGCATCCGGGTCTCCCCGACGCCGGTGAGCCCCTCGTCCGTGTGGACCTGCACATAGGTCAGATTGCGCCATGGTGTGCCGACCACATGGGTGCCGATTCCGGTGATACGCACGCCCGCCCACCCTTCGGTGTTCGAAATTTCGTCATGCGTTCGAAATTCTGGCGTGACAGTAGGGAGGGGGTGCGGGGGGTGTCAATGGGGCGGACACGGATCGGGTGGAGCGCGAGCTGCCCGGTCACGGCAAGAGCCGCTCCCGAGCAGCGAGGGGGGCAAGAGCCGCTGACGTACTAGCCCCGCTCCTTGTACCGCTCGCGCGCCAGCTCGCGCACGTCGCCGATCGTGCTCCACTCGTTCCCGCCCAGCCTGGCCAGGGGGCGCAGCAGACCGATGTCGGGACGGCCGTCCGTCAGCGCGTCCTCGTCGACGACCACGTGCACGACCCGGCCGAACACCACCGTCGAGTCGCCCAGACCCAGCGTCGCGTGCAGCACGCACTCGATCGCCACCGGCGAGTCGGCCACCCGCGGCGGACGCACCTTCAGCGAGGGCTCGCGCGTGATGCCCACGGCGTCGAACTCACCCTCGTCGCGCGGGAAATCGGTCGCGGTCGCGTTGATCTCGGCGAACAGCGGCTCCGGGGCGAGGTTGACGACGAACTCCCCGGTGGCCTCCACGTTGTGCAGCGAGTCCTTCCGCCCGACGGAGGTGAACTGCACGATCGGCGGATCGGTGGAGGCGACGGTGAAGAAGGAGTGCGGAGCGAGGTTCGCCGTCCCCCCGTCCGCCGACAGGGTCGAGACCCAGGCGATCGGCCGGGGCACGACCACGGCGGTGAGCAGCTGGTAGAACGAGCGCCGGTCCATGGACTCGGGGGAGTAGTCGACACGCATGACAGCACAGTAGGCCGCGATCGCCGCCACCGCGCAGGTGGGCGTCGGTGTCAGTCCACCGGCCAGGTGTGCACCGGGGCGTTGAGATGCATGTAGTCGATGTACGTCTCGGTCATCCGCCGCAGCGCCTCGTGACGGCCCGCCTCGGAGGTGGCGTCGAAGCGGTGGAACACCTCCTTCTGCCACACCGCGCCGTTGCGCGCCGTGACACAGCGCTGCTCGATGATCCCGAGCAGCGGCTCCCGCCACGCCGCGTCCATGCCGGACAGCTCAAGGCCCCGGTGCGCCAGCGGCAGCAGTCGGCGCAGGACGAGTTCGGGCACGGGGACCTCGCCCATGCCCGGCCAGTACAGCAGCGCGTCGATGCCGTTGCGGGCCGCCGTGTGCAGGTTCTCCTCGGCCGCCGCGAACGACATCCGCGACCACACCGGCCGGTCCTCCTCCACCAGGGCGCGGGTCAGGCCGTAGTAGAACGCGCCGTTGGCGAGGGTGTCCGCGACCGTCGGTCCCGCGGGCAGCACCCGGTTCTCGATGCGGACGTGCGGCTTGTCGTGCGCGACCGCGTAGACCGGGCGGTTCCAGCGGTAGATGGTGCCGTTGTGCAGTGTCAGCTCGCCCAGCTCGGGGATGTCGCCCCGGTCCAGCGTCTCGCCGGGGTCCTGCTCGTCGCAGAGCGGCAGCAGGGCCGGGAAGTAGCGCAGGTTCTCCTCGAACAGGTCGAAGACGCTGTTGATCCACCGCTCCCCGAACCACACCCGGGGCCGCACCCCCTGGACCTTGATCTCCTCCGGGCGGGTGTCGGTGGCCTGCTCGAACAGCGGGACACGCGTCTCGTGCCACAGCTCCCGGCCGAACAGGAACGGCGAGTTGGCCGCCAGCCCCACCTGCACCCCGGCGATCGCCTGCGCCGCGTTCCAGTACGGCGCGAACTCCTCGGGCGAGACCTGGAGATGGAACTGGGTGCTGGTGCACGCGGCCTCCGGGGTGATCGTGTCCGCCCAGGCACGCAGCCGGTCCACGCCGTCCACCTCGAGGCGCAGGTCCTCGCCCCGGGCCGCGAACACCATGTCGTTGAGCAGCCGGTAGCGCGGGTTCTCCGAGAGCGACTTCTCCCCGACGTCCTCCTGCCGCAGCGTGGGCAGGATGCCGATCATCACCAGGCGCGCGCCCACCGAACGGGCGCGGTCCTCCGCGTGGTTGAGGGCGCCGCGGATCTCCGCCTCCCAGGCGTCCGGGCCGCCCGAGGTCAGTCCGCGCGGCGGCACGTTGATCTCCAGGTTGAACCGGCCCAGCTCGGTCGACCAGGCGGGGTCCGCGATCGCCTCCAGCACGTCGACGTTGCGCATCGCCGGTTCCGCGCCGGAGTCCACCAGGTTCAGCTCGATCTCCAGGCCGACCCGCGGCCGCTCGGACTCGAAGCGCGACTCGCGGAGCATCTGCGCGAACGCGTCCAGACACTCCTGCATCTTGATCCGGTACCGGCGGCGGTCCTCGCGGGTGAAGACGAGCGCCGGGACGTCGCGTCCCATCGGCCCTCCTGGATTCCCTCCTCGGACACCTGTTCCACCCCAGCGTCGCACCACCCGGGCCGCTCCACCACGCGGACCGGAAGGCACCGCCGACCCTCCCCGGGCGCTACGGGGAGCGGCCCCGGGCCCGCTATGGTGCGCGCCTCCGGCCCGCTACTCCGGCTCCAGCGCGCGGGCCACCAGCAGCGCCACGTCGTCGTGGTCGTCCGGGTGCCGCAGCCCGTACAGCAGCAGGTCGCAGGTCTCCTCCAGGGGACGGGCGGGCTCGTCCAGGAAGGTCAGCAGCGTCCGGAGCCGGTCGTCGATGGCGTGCTGCCGGGTCTCGACCAGCCCATCGGTGTACAGCACCAGCAGATCGCCGGGCGCCAGTTCGACCGTGGTCGCCTCGAAGGGCACCCCGCCCACCCCGAGCGGAGCGGCGGTCGGCAGGTCCACGAACCCGGCCGGTTCGCCGGGCCGGGCCAGGGCGGGCGGCAGATGACCCGCGTTGGCGATGGTGCACCGCCCGGTGGCGGGGTCGTACACCGCGTAGAGACAGGTGACGATGTAGTGCTCCAGATCGCAGGTGATCTTGTCCAGGTGGCGCAGGATCGACTCCGGCGGCAGATCCAGGTCGGCGTAGGCGCAGGTCGCGGTGCGCAGCCGGCCCATGGTGGCGGCCGCGTCGATGCCGTTGCCCATCACGTCGCCCACCACCAGCGCCGTCCTGCCGTCCTCCAGCGGGATCACGTCGTACCAGTCGCCGCCGACCTCGCTCGTGGACTGCGCGGGCTGGTAGCGGGAGGCCAGCTCCAGGCCGGTGTGCCGGGGCGAGTGGTCGGGCAGCAGACTGCGCTGGAGGGTGAGCGCGGTGTTCCGCACGCTCTGGAACCAGCGCGCGTTGTCGATCGCCACCGCCGCCCGCCCGGCGATCTCCGCCGCCAGCACCACGTCGTCCTCGTCGAACGGCAGCGGATTACGGGTCCGCTTCAGGTCCAGCGCGCCCAGCACCTCGCCGTGCGCGATCAGCGGCACGGCCAGATACGAGTGCACCCCGGCCTGCGCCAGCAGCTCCCCGGCCGCCGCGTCCCGCGCGATGCGCGGCAGGTCCTCGGGGCCGACCCGGGCCACCAGCACCGGACGCCCGGTGTGCACGCACAGCGTCACCAGCCGGTCGCCCTCGTACGCCGCGAGGTCCCCGGGCGGGTCGGCGGCGCCCAGCGCCTCCGTGGAATGGGCCGCCTTCAGCGCCAGCGCCCGGAACAGCTCGGGCCCCTCGTCGGGACGGCTCGTACGACGGCAGGCCAGCGCGGAGTCCAGCACGTCCACCGCCACCACGTCCGCCAGCTCGGGGGCCGCCACCTCGGCCAGCTCGTCGGCGGTCTGCTGCACCTCCAGCGTGGTCCCGATCCGGGCCGAGGCGTCCGCGATCAGCGCCAGCCGCCTGCGCGCCCGGTCCGCCTCCCCGGCCGCCCGGTGCCGCTCGGTCACGTCCACCACCGAGGCGGCCGCACCCAGCACCCGCCCGCGCGGATCCTCCAGGCGGTAGAACGACAGCGACCAGGCGTGCTCGTGCTCGGGATCGCCCGGCAGCCGCCCCACGTGGTACTGGTCGAGCAGCGGCAGCCCGCTCGCGAGCACCTGGCGCAGCGCGGACTCCACCGTGGCCACGTCCGGGAACGGCATCGTGTCCCGCAGCCGCCGCCCGATGTGTTCCGAGGCCGGCATCCCGTCGATCCGCTCCAGCGCCGGATTGACCAGCAGATAGCGCAGATCCGGGTCGAGCAGCGCGAGCCCGATGGGGGACTGGTTCACCAGCCGCTCGCACAGCGCCAGATCGGTCTCCACGCGCTGGAGCAACGTGTGGTCGGCGGCGATGCCCAGGGCGTAGACCTCGCCCACGTCGTTCAGCAGCCGCATGGTGCGGAACTCGGTCAGCCGGATGGAGCCGTCCTTGTGCCGTACCGGGAAGGTGCCCGCCCAGCCCCGGCCCGTCCGCAGCACCTCGGTGAACAGGTTCACGGCGGCCTTCAGCTGGGACCGGTCGATGAGCAGCCGCGCGGCGTACTGGCCGAGCGCCTCCCCGGCGCTGTAGCCGAACAGGTCCTCGGCCTGAGGGGACCAGAAGACGATCCGTCCCGAGGGCTCCAGCGCCACCGCAGCCACGCTCAGCATGTCCAGCAGACCGGTCGTCGGCAGCGGCTGCCCGGAGCGGTGCCCGTCGTCCGCCAGGAAGGAGTCCACTGCCATCCCGCCACCTCCACCGCCGGTACGAGCGCCGTACCTCCATGCTGCCTCCGCCGCCGGGGCGCGCGCACCGCAGGAGCAAGGGCCGGGCGCGGCTCAGCCCTTGTCGGTGTCGGTGTCGGGGTTCGCCTCGCCGGGGTCCTCTCCGTCCCGGTCCGCGTCGTCCCGGTCCGCGTCGGCCTGGTCCGCGTCGGCCCGGTCCGTGGCGGGCTCGTCCTCGTCGTGCGACGGCAGCCAGTGGTGCTCGCAGAACCAACGCCCGAACAGCGCGCCGCCGTACACGACGAACCCGACCCCGATCAGCCAGGACGACACCACCAGCACGGTGCCGACCGCGCCGTAGCTCAGCGCGTTGGTGACGATCAGCGGGGTGAAGACCAGGGTGGAGAAGGCCCGCAGCCCGGCGAGTCCGACCACGGTGGCGAGCGCGCCCGGCAGCAGGAGGTACCAGCGGACCTGGCCGCCGAGCAGGAACCACGGGCCCCACCAGAAGAACAGCACCGTGGTGAGGGTGGTGAGAACGACCCGGGGGGAGCCGTGCAGCGACACCTTCGTCTGCACCTCCTGGTACAGGTACGCCATCAGCACCGCCAGCCAGGTCGCCTGCCGCCAGACCCGGTGCCAGGGACCGGCCGGGAGGCTCCACACGCGCTCGAAGGCGTTCTGGACGCTGCCGCCGAAGGACACGCCGAACAGCGCGAGCATGAGGATGCTCCACGCGCTGGTGGTGCCGATGACCTCGCGCGGGGGGCTGAACACGTCCGTCAGCACCTGCGCCGACGTGCCGGAGAGCCCCATGCCGTCCGCCAGCCACGACGCGAAACCGCCCCGCACCAGCGGATCGGCCGCCGCGACCACGATGAGCAGCGGGGCGAGCGTGACCAGGGAGAGTGTCGCGAAGCCCATCGCGCGGTGCATCAGCTCCAGCTCGCGGCCACGCCGGAGCAGGGCGGGCAGCCCGACCCACTCCCAGGCGCGGTGGAGGCCGCGCCGCCACTGGCTCACGCTCTCGACTCCCCTGCACACCGCACGCGGACCGACTCCGTCTCCTGCTCCGATCATCCGCCCGGGCGGCACGGGGCGCCCGGCCGCGGGGCCTTGAGCGGGCCAGAGTGGTGAACGGGTGTGTCGTACGGGTCAGTGGGCGGGGCGGTGCGGGCTCTCGTAGGTGTCAGGAGGGCGACCCGTCCGGAGTCTCTTCCTTCTCGTCCGGCGGATATGTGATGCGGCCGTCCTCGACGTGTGCGTGGCGGTCCAGGGCGGCCGGTTTCGTCGACGTGGCCGACATGATGTGGTCGACGTCGGCGCCCGCGACGAGCAGCGCGTCCGTGATCAGTCTGCGGTGGCAGCGCCAGGGCACCGCCTCGCTGCACATGATGGCGGGCCTGCCGTGCTCGGCCAGCTCCAGCAGCTCGTCGAGGCCCTCGTGGAACTCGTCGGTGGCCATGTGGTCGGCGTAGTCGCGGAACGCCTTGACCCGCCAGGCCCCGTTGGGGGTCGGCACGTCCTTGGGCGTGTACCGCCGACCGCCCAGCTTGGGGATCCACCGGTACTCGATGTCGTCCGGCAGGGCCTCGACGATGGCGTCCTGGTTCCACTGCGGGAACTTGCGCGAGGACGGGAAGGAGCGCACATCCACCAGATGGGTGATGCCGTTCTCGCGCAGCATCGTCACCACGTCGTCGAAGTCGCGCGTGGAGTGCCCCACCGTGCAGACGCGGTTCCGTTCACCGCCCTCGCGCCGTGCCTCGGCCTTGCGTGCCTCGGCCTTGCGTTTCCCGGGCAAGCCGGGCCGTCAGACCTGTACGGGCCGCACGTGGACGCGGCCGCTGACGACCTTGACCTCCCAGTCCGGCTCGTGCACCGAGGCCGGACCCCGGACCGCCGCTCCGTCGTCCAGGCGGAACTCGCTGCCGTGCCACGGGCACTGCACACACCCGTCATCGGTGACCTTGCCCTCGTGGAGGGGGCCGCCGGCGTGGGTGCAGGTGTCCGAGAGCGCGTACACCTTGCCGTTGTGCCGTACGACGACGACCGGCACGCCGTCCGCGTCGCACCGCACGAGCTTGTTCTCGCTCAGGTCGGCCAGCGGCGCGACCTCGGTCCACTTCGCGGCGGGCTCCTGGAACGCGGTGTGGCTGACGCCGACGCCGTCGACGAACGACAGATGGCCGCCGAGGTAGGCGGCACCGGCCGCGATGCCCAGGCCCAGCAGGCTCAGCGCGGCACCCGCGCGGTTGTGGCCCGCGTGGCGCACCAGCCAGGAACCGGCCTGCACCACGGTCGCGGCGGAGTTGCCCACCGCGTGCACCAGACCGACCCGCTGCTGTGGGCCGTAGGTGTCGGCCCAGTCGGACGCGCCGGTCGCCGCGGCGGGCACCGTCGCGAGCAGCCCGAAGCCGATGAGGCGCCGCGCGGCGGCGGCACCGGACTGTCCGGCCGTCAGGTCCAGCACGGAGGCCATGCTCCACGCGCCGATGGGCAGGTCGGTGAGCATGGGGTGCAGCGCGTGGCCGAACCATGTGCCGGACAGCGCGTCCTTGACCGGGGCGCTGCGCGTCACGCGCCCCACCAGACCGGCGGCCTTGCTCGCCGGGCCGTCGAGAACCTGCAGGTTCCCGATCTCGTTGATGGCGTCCTCGACCAGCTTTGGCATGACAGTCGCTCCTCGTCGCGGCGGGCGGACATCGGGCGGGCGGACATGACGAGCGGCCTCCCGGGCGCTTCCGCCTCATGCTCCCACCGCCCGGGTACCCCGGCCACCGGAGCATGTGCGCGGCGGGGAGGGGGAGTTCGGGAGGGGGAAGCGCGCAGGGGACGAGGGTTCCGGTGCGGGACACGGGTCGTACGGGCTCAGTCCCGCCCCCACCGCCTCAGTCCCACTCCCACGCCTCAGTCCCGCTGCCACGCCTCCGGGCCGCCGCCCCGCCACTCGACCCAGGCACCGGCCTCGACGTCCGACGCCTCCACGTCCTCCATCCCCGCCCGGCGCAGGAACTCGGCCACGTCCAGCAGGGTGTACGCCATCCCCACGAACCGGTCGCCGACGCGCACCCGGCGTCCCCCGTCCTCGGCGGGCGGGTACACGACTACGGGGGGTGGGGCGGCCATGTTCCCAGCGTGGCCCGGGAGGCGGTCGGCCGCACGCGCGGCTACTCCACGGCGGGGTCCTCCTGGCTGCACCGCACCGCGGTCTTGACCGCCTCCTCCAGGCGGTCGCGGTCCTCGCCCGTCGCCGTCGCGTACGTGGTGATCGCGTCCTGCACGGCGTCGTAGACCGCGCGCCAGCGCTGCCGCTGCGCGTCGTACTCGGCGCCGGTGAGACCGGCCAGCCGGGCCCGCTCGATCTCGGCGGAACGCTCCAGCGCGATCAGGCTGTCGGGGATGTCTGCCACGAGGGGATCGTAAGCCGGGGGCGGGCGGCTCGCGCCCCGGAAGGCGAGGAGTGCCTCCGGGCCGTGGCACGCAGTCGTGGCACATATCCGTAGCTGCCGTGGCACATATCCGTAGCCGAAGGCCCGATGGATGGGGCCGGGATCTTTCTTTCACCTGATCGGGTGATTGACCAATCCGCCGGACCGCCGGGACCGGATTCCCCGTGTGAGGGATGAGGAGAAGGACGAGCGAGGGCCGCGAGGTCCGTACCCGATGGGCGGGCCGGTCGCGGGGTGTGCCGTGCCGACGGCGACCGGACGTGCGGCGGCGGGCGTCCGTCCGCCGACACGTCCGGCGGCCGTGGACGGCGCGGTACGGGACCGGGGTGCGGCTCCGGTCCGGCGGTGCGGCATTCCCGCCGTGCCGCCCCGGCGACGGCGGCCCTCGGGGTGGCTCCGGTGCGAGAGCGGCGTGCCGGGGCCGCGCTCGTCCTTCTCTTCCTCTTCGGGCTCTTCTTCGGGCTCTTCGGACTCCTCGGGTCGAGCCTCCAGCGCCCTCCATGTTTTTCCGTCGCCCTTCGAGAGGACCGATCCATGCGTCACACCGCCGTCGTCGGCAGCGGCGTCGCCGGGCTCACCGCCGCCCACGTACTGGCCCGCTCGCACCGCGTGACCCTCTACGAGGCCGACGCCCGTCTCGGCGGCCACGCGCACACCCACGACCTCGCCCGCCCCGGCGGTGGCCCCCCGTTGCGGGTGGACTCCGGCTTCATCGTGCACAACCGCCGCACCTATCCGCACCTGCTCCGCCTCTTCCGTGAACTCGGCGTCGCCACGCAGGAGTCGGAGATGAGCATGTCCGTGCGGTGTGAGGGGTGCGGTCTGGAGTACGCCGGGGCGCGCGGCCCGCGCGGACTGTTCGCCCAGCCGTCCAACGCGCTCCGCGGCCGGTATCTGCGGATGCTCGCGGAGATCCCGGCCTTCCACCGGGCGGCCCGCGACCTTCTCGTCCACGACGACGGAGGCGAACCCGCGCTCACCCTGGGGCAGTTCCTCGACCGCGCGGGCTTCTCCCCTTATTTCCGCGCCCACTTCATGACCCCGCTGGTCTCGGCCGTCTGGTCCTGCGACGCGCAGACCGCCCAACGCTATCCGGCCGCCTACCTGTTCAGGTTCCTCGACCACCACGGGATGCTCTCCGTGAGCGGCTCCCCGGTGTGGCGGACCGTCATCGGCGGTTCCCGCACCTACGTCGACCGGATCGCGGCCCGGCTGCACGAGGTCCGTACCGCCACTCCCGTACGCACCGTGCTGCGCCACACGGACGGGGCCGAGGTGATCGCCGGGGACGGCGGCACGGCCGCGTACGACCACGTGGTCGTCGCCGTCCATCCCGATCAGGCGCTGCGGCTCCTCGGGGACGCCACCCCGCGCGAGAAGGAGGTCCTCGGCGCCTTCCGCTACTCCCGCAATCCCACCCTGCTGCACACCGACACCGCGTTGCTGCCCCGCGCCCGGGCCGCCCGCGCCTCCTGGAACTACCTGATGCCCGCCTGCGACGCGGGCGCGGACCGGGTGCGGGTCAGCTACGACATGAACCGCCTCCAGCGCCTGGACACGACGGAGCCCCACATCGTCACCCTCGGCGGCGAGGACCGGGTGGCCCCGGACCGGGTGCTGGCCCGGATGACGTACGAACACCCGGTGTACACCACGGAGTCGGTCGCCGCCCAGCGGCGACTGCCCGAACTCGCCACCGGCGTCACGGCGTTCGCGGGTGCCTACCACGGCTGGGGGTTCCACGAGGACGGCTGCCGCAGCGGAGTGGAGGCGGCGGCCGCGCTGGGGGTGCGCTGGTGACCCTGCCCGACGTACCCGCGCTGTACCCCTGCACGATCCACCATGTGCGCAGGGCGCCTATCCGGTACGCCCTGCGCCACCGGACGTACCTGTGGCTGGTCGACCCCGACCGGCTGCCACAACTCCCCCTGTTCGCAAGGTCGTTGGCGCGATTCCGGGCCCGCGACCACTTCACCGGCGAGGCCCCGACGATCCGCGCCGCGCTCGACGGCTTCCTCGCCGGGCACGGCATCGACCTGGCGGGCGGCCCGGTCGCGATGCTCACCCACGCCCGCGTCCTCGGCCACGTCTTCAACCCGCTGACCCTGTACTGGTGTCACGGCCCCGACGGCACCCCGCGCTGCGTGGTCGCGGAGGTCCACAACACCTACGGCGGCCGCCACGCCTATCTGTTGCACCCCGGCCCGGACCAAGTCGCCGCCACCAAGAAGGAGTTCTACGTCTCGCCGTTCTTCCCGGTGGACGGCCGCTACGAGATGCGGCTGCCGCTGCCCGGCGAACGCCTCCATCTGTCCCTGCGCCTGGACCGGCCCGGCGCCCCGCCCTTCACGGCCACGGTCCACGGCACCCGGCGCGCCGCCACCCCGGCCGCGCTGCTGCGCCTGGCCCTGCGCCACCCCTGGTCCACCCTCGCGGTCTCGGCCGCCATCCGCTTCCACGGCATCCGCCTGTTCCTGCGCGGCCTGCCGGTACGGCCCCGCCCCGGCAGCCACCACCGTCACCCGGAGATCCCCACATGACGACAGCCGACCACCGCCCCGATACGCGCGCCCGTATCCCGCGGGCCCGGGGCAGCCGCGCCCGGACCACCGAGGGCGTGGACCCGGCCCGCTGGCCCGACGTGGCCGCCGTACCCCGCGCCTCCCGGCCGGTGCGGGCCGTCGCCGCCGCCGTCGTACGCCACGCGCTGCGCCGACTGCCCCTGCGCGTCCGGCTCGCCGGGGGAGACACCCTCGGCCTGGGCGGCCCGCTGATCGAGATCCGGGACCCCGACGCCTTCCACGCCCGCGTCGGCACCGGCGGACTCATCGGCTTCGGCGAGTCGTACATGGCGGGGGAGTGGGACGCCCCCGACCTGGTGAGCGCTCTCACCGTGCTCGCGGCCCACGCGGCCGAGCTGGTCCCGGCCCCGCTGCAACGCCTGCGCGGCCTGTGGGCCCCGAGGCAGCCGGCCGCCCGCCGCAACACCGCCGACGGCGCCCGCGACAACGTCAGCCACCACTACGACCTGTCCAACGACCTCTTCGCCCTCTTCCTGGACGACACCCTCAGCTACTCCGCCGCCGTCTTCCGGGGCTTCCCCGCCGAGTGGTCCCTGCTCGCCGCCGCCCAGCACCGCAAGATCGACCGGCTGCTCGACCTGGCCGCCGTGGGCGAGGGCACCCGGCTCCTGGAGATCGGCACCGGCTGGGGCGAACTCGCCCTGCGCGCCGCCGCCCGGGGCGCCCACGTCACCTCCCTCACCCTCTCCCGCGAACAGCGCGAACTCGCCCTGCGCCGCGTGCGCGAGGCGGGCCTCGGCGACCGCGTCACCGTCGAACTGCGCGACTACCGCGAGGCGCGCGGCACCTACGACGCGATCGTCAGCGTGGAGATGATCGAGGCCGTCGGCGCCGAGTTCTGGCCCGTCTACTTCCGCACCCTCGAAGCGCGCCTCGCCCCCGGCGGCCGGGCCGCCCTCCAGGCCATCACCATGCCCCACGACCGGATGCTGGCCGCCCGGGACACCCACACCTGGATCCAGAAGTACGTCTTCCCCGGCGGCCTGCTGCCCTCCGTGGAGGCCGTCGAACAGACCGTGCGCGAGCACACCGGCCTTGCCGTCGCCCGCCGCGACTCCTTCGGCCCGCACTACGCCGAGACCCTGCGGCTGTGGCGCGAACGGTTCACCGACCGCGCCGACGAGGTCGCCGCTCTCGGCTTCGACGCGGTCTTCCGGCGCCTGTGGACCTTCTACCTCGCCTACTCCGAGGCCGGTTTCCGCTCCGGCTACCTCGACGTCCAGCAGTACCTGCTCACCAAGGAGAACCCGGCCCCATGAGCACGACATCCCCGAAGCGGCCCGGTGCCGCCCACCGGATCGCGGACCTCGCCGAGGAGGCCGTAGGCACCCGGCTGCCGGTCCGGCTGCGCGCCTGGGACGGCAGCGAGACCGGCCCGCCCGGCACCCCCGTGGTCGTCGTACGCTCCCGGCGCGCCCTGCGCCGACTGCTGTGGCAGCCCGGCGAACTCGGCCTCGCCCAGGCGTACGTGACCGGCGAGATCGACGTCGAGGGCGATCTCGCCGAGGGGCTGCGCGCCGTAGGGGCCGCCGCCCGCACCCGGGGTACGCGGGCCCCGCGCCTCACCCTCGCCGACCGGGCCCGCGCCGCCGTCGAGGCCGTACGGCTCGGCGCCGTCGGACCACCGCCGCCCGCACCCGCCTCCCAGGCCCGGCTGCGCGGCGCACTCCACACGAGGTCCCGCGACCGCGCTGCGATCAGCCACCACTACGACCTGTCCAACGACTTCTACCGGCTCCTTCTCGACGACACCATGGCCTACTCCTGCGGCTACTGGACCGACGAGGCGACCGACGACACCGCTGCCGTCCGTGCCCAGCGCGCCAAGCTGGAGCTGATCTGCCGCAAGCTCGGACTGCGCCCCGGCGCCCGGCTGCTCGACATCGGCTGCGGCTGGGGCTCCCTCGCGCTGTACGCCGCCGAGCGGCACAAGGCACGGGTCACCGCCGTCACCCTCGCCCGCGAACAGGCGGCCCACGTCCGCGAACAGGTCCGCGAGCGGGGCCTCGCGGACCTGGTCGAGGTGGTGTGCCAGGACTACCGCGACATCACCGGCTCCGGGTACGACGCGGTCGCCACCGTGGAGATGGGGGAGCACGTCGGCGACGCCGAGTACCCCGCCTTCGCGGCCGCGCTGCACCGGCTGGTGGTGCCGGAGGGCCGGGTGCTGGTCCAGCAGATGTCCCGAGGGCACCGCGCGCCGGGCGGCGGCGCCTTCATCGAGGCGTACATCGCACCCGACATGCACATGCGGCCGCTCGGCGAGACCGTCGGGCTGCTGGAGGACGCCGGACTGGAGGTGCGCTCGGTGGAGTCGCTGCGCGAGCACTACGTGCGCACCGTGGCCGCCTGGCACCGCACCCTGGAACGCCGCTGGGACGACGTCGTACACCTGGTCGGCGAGGAGACCGCCCGCGTCTGGCGGCTCTACCTGGTCGGCGGGGCGCTCGCCTTCGAGGAACGGCGCATGGGCGTGGACCAGATCCTCTGCGTCCGCCCCTCGGACACGGGCGCGAGCGGACTGGCGCGCCCCGAGGGCGCCGACTGGTACCGGGGACTGGAGCAGTCGTGACCGGCTTCGCGTGGGGCGCCTTCGCCTCGAACCTCGGCTGGGCGGCGGCGACCGCCCTCGGCGCCATGGCCGTCACCTTCGCCGTCGCGGTCCGCAAGGGCGTGCACCGGGTCGTGGACATCGCCTGGGGCGCCGCCTTCACCGCCGTCGCGCTGGTGACCCTCGCCGCCTCGGCAGGGGAGGGCGACACGGCCCGGCGGATCCTCGTCACGGTCCTCACCGCCGTCTGGGGGCTGCGGCTGGCCGTACACATCGCGCGCCGGAGCCGGGGCCACGGCGAGGACCCGCGTTACGCCGCCCTCCTCGACAAGGCCCCCGGCAACCGCAACCTCTACGCCCTGCGGATGGTCTACCTCCTCCAAGGCGCCCTGGTCTGGCTGGTGTCGCTGCCCGTGCAGGCCGCCCCGTACGCGTCGCCGTCCGTCTCCGTCCTGGCCTGGCTGGGTACGGCCGTGTGGGCGCTCGGCATGTTCTTCGAGACCGTGGGCGACGCCCAACTCGCCCGCTTCAAGGCCGACCCCGCCCACCGGGGCCGCATCATGGACCGGGGCCTGTGGCGACTGACCCGGCACCCCAACTACTTCGGCGACTTCTGTGTCTGGTGGGGCCTCTTCCTCGTCGCCTGCGACGGCGGCTGGGCCCCGGCCGTGGTGTCCGTGATCTCCCCGGTGGTGATGAGCTTCCTGCTCGTCAACGGCAGCGGGAAGCGGATGCTGGAGCGGCACATGGAGGGGCGGCCGGGCTGGGACGCGTACATGGCCCGCACGAGCGGGTTCTTCCCGAGGCCGCCGAGGAAGCAGTAGACGTTGGGGTGTTGGGGTGTTGGGGTGCTTGGGTGCCGGGGCCTTCGCGCGGGCGGGGCCGGGGGAGGTGCGGCAAGGAGGTGCGGCCGCCCGCCGGGTCGGGGCCGCGCCCGCTCGCGGCCTGGCCGGAGCTACGTCGGAAGGCTCAACACGGTGACGGGCGCGGTGGTCGGCCGGCGTGAACCGCCCGCCGGTTCCACCGTGACGCCGACCCCCGAGGCCCCGGCCACGGGACCCCGCATCAACACGGTCTGGCTGCGCAGCGCCGGGTTCATCAGGCCGGCCGACCGCATCGTCCCGCCGTCGTCGAACCACAGCTGGTACACCTTGCCGTCCGGCGGCGCTGGCATCCCCGAGGCCATGAACACCGCCCGGTCCCGGTCCGCCGACACCACCACCGTGCCCGTGCCGCCCGCCACCCGCACCGTGCGCGACTTGGCGTCGGGCGCGGCCAACACCCCCGCCACCTGGTCGGCCCGGACCTCTGCCACGGCGGCCCGCCGCGTGGCGTCCTGGGCGCGCTCGTACTGCCACAGCGCCGCGCCCCCGAACCCCGCCGCGACGGCGACGGACGCGGCCAGCGCCCACGCGAGCGGCCCGCGCGCGCGTCGCCGCCCCGCTGTCCGGAGCCGCGCGGCCGGAGCGGTACCGGGCGCCACCTGACGCACCGAGGCGATCCGGCGCAGCACCTCCGCGCGCAGCGCGGGCCGCACCGGAACCGTCGCGGCGAGCCCCAGCCGCGCCGCCGTCGCCTCGAACTCCGCGACCTCCAGCGCGCAGGACGCACAGTGGGCCAGATGCCGTTCGACACCGGCGCGCTCGTCATCGTCCAGGGCGTCCAGCGCGTAGGAACCGGTCAGGGTGTGCGGATCGGCCGTGCTCACGCGGACACCCCGAGACAGTCGCGCATCCGGATCAGCCCGTCGCGCAGGCGCGTCTTCACCGTGCCCAGCGGCAGCGCGAGCGCCTCCGCTACCTGACGGTACGTCAGCCCCCGGTAGTAGGCGAGCGTCAGCGACTGCCGCTGAAGCTCCGTCAGCGTACGCAGACACCGCCGCACCTGCTCCTGTTCCAGCCGCGTCTCCACCTGCTCGGTCACCTCGTCGTACTCGGGCGTGCGGTCCAGCAGCGCCGCCCTCGTGTCGCGGGCGGCCGCCGCCTCGACCGAGCGCACCCGGTCGACGGCGCGCCGGTGGGCGAGGGTGAGGATCCAGTTGATGGCGGTGCCCCGCTCGGGCCGGTAGCGCGGGGCGGTGCGCCACACCTCCACCAGCACGTCCTGTGCGACCTCCTCCGACTGCGCCCGGTCGCGCAGCACCGCGCGCACCACCCCGAGCACCGGCCCGGCGACCGTGTCGTAGACCGAGGCGAACGCCTCCTGGTCGCCCAGCGCCACCTCGTGCAGCAGCCGCTCCAGATCGGGCTCGGCCGCCGGGTTCCCGCCGATGTACACGGCTTCCTTCACAACGGTCCTCCCAGCGCACGGCGGTGCCCGGACCCGCCGCCCGTGACGAGTGCGTTCCCGGCGGGCTCGGGCCATTTCCGCCTCATGCCCCTACTTCGCCCCCGCACGCGCCGTGGATGCACCACCGGCGGACGGGTCTTCGCACGTCACCCCGCAGCAGGACGCATCAGTGGACGAATTCGGGGAATCTGCCTCACACCTGTGGCCCGGCCGGGTCCGAGGGAACACGTTCAAGGGAACAGAGGACACACCGGACCACCGAGAGGACCTGGTCATGAGCATCCCCAACGCAGAGACGGGCCGCCCCGGCGAGCCGCAGCGGGCGGCCACCGACCTCACCGCCGGCAACACCGGCATCGGTGAACCGGCCGCCACGCGCGGCAAGACCTCCATCGCGGACGTGGTCGTCGTCAAGATCGCCGGCACGGCCGCACGCGAGATACCCGGCGTGCACGCCATGGGCGGCGGCCTGTCCCGCACCATCGGCGCCGTCCGCGACCGGGTGCCCGGCGGCGGCTCGAACGTCGGCCGGGGCGTCAAGGTCGAGGTCGGCGAGAAGCAGACCGCCATCGACCTCGACCTGGTCGTGGAGTACGGCGTACCGATCGGCGAGGTCGCCCGCGACGTCCGCGAGAACGTGATCCACGCCGTGGAACGCATCACCGGACTGGAGGTCGTCGAGGTGAACATCGCCGTCAACGACGTGCACCTTCCCGACGACGACGAACCCGAGCCGGAGACCACGCCGCGTGTGGCGTGACCCGGCACCGGCCCCGGCGGACCGAGCGGTCGCGGGTGGCAACGACCGGCCCGGACGGCGACGACCGGCCGGACGAAGAGGAGACGGAAGATGGACAGAGCGCTGATGGGAATGATCGCCGGCCTGGCGCTGGCGTTCGCGGGCTGGTTCGGCGGCTTCGGCGCGTTCGTGCTCGTGGCCGCGCTCGGCGCCCTCGGCTGGGCGGTGGGCCACTGGGTCGACGGCGGCGGGCGCGCCCGGGACCTGCGGGACACCTTCCAGCGGGGCCGTCGATGACCGAGCCGCACCCCCGCGGCACCGCCGCGGTCCCGGAACAGGCCGTCCGCCGCATCGCCGGCCGGGCGGCCACCGAGGCACACCCTGACGGCACCGTACGCGTCACCGGCACCGCGGCCGCCGTCCACGGGCGCCGCACCGAGATCGCGCTCGACGTCGCCCTGCCCTACCCGGAGCCCCTCGCTCCGCTGGTCCGCCGTATCCAGGACGACGTGACCGCCCGAACCGCCGAACTGACCGGCCTCGACGTGTCCCGGGTACGCATCGGCGTCACCACGCTCACCCCCGCCCCCGGCCCGGTGCCGCCCGATCCCTCACCGGCCCCGGCCGACGCACCCTTGTCCGGCTCACGGCCGCCCCGCCGCTGGTGGGCACAGCGCCGCTTCCCCATGGGCATCCTCACCCTCCTCGCCACCCTGGCCTTCGGCCTCCTCGCCGCCGACCTGATCCTCGTCCACACCGGACACCGCCCGGCCGCAGCCTGGCGCACCGGCACCCTGCACTGGCTCTACGGCCACAGCCCCGGCGAACCGCTCGTCACCGTCGCCGGCATCTGCTGCGCGCTCCTCGGCGCCTGCCTGCTCCTCCTCGCCGTCACTCCCGGCCGCCGCAACCTCCTCACCACCGCCTCACCCGCCCCCGGCGCCGACCTCGCGATCGACCGTTCGGCCGTCGCCGCCCTGCTCCGCGACGCCGCCACTGGAACCGACGGCGTCACTGGGGCGAGGGCGCGCGTCGGACGCCGCCGCGTGACCGTACGCGCCGGCCTGACCTCCGGCGACCGGACCACCGCCCAACTCCGGATCACCCGGGCCGCCGACCAGGTCCTCACCGACTGCGGGCTGCGTCGGCCACTCCGGCTGCGGGTCACGGCACGGCATCGGCGGGGACGGGCCGCAGCACCGGCACCGACTCCGGCTCCGGCACCCGCAGCGACCCTGGCATCCGCAGCGACTCTGGCATCCGCACAGGCTCCGGCACCCGCAGAGACCCCCGCACTGGCTCCGGCTCCCGCGTCATCGGCGACCCTCGCCACCCCGCCCACCCACGCCCTCGTGGGAGGCGACCTCTGATGCAGACCTTCCGCTCCCTCCTCAATCGCACCGTCCTCGCCGTCACCGGTCTGGCCCTGCTGGTCGGTGGTTGCTGGCTCGCGCTGAGCGGTACCGGCACTCCGGCGGCCGGCCTGCTGCCCGCACCGGCCGCCCCTCACGCGTTCCTGACCAGCGCCCGCCTCGACGGACTGCGGGCGCAGGGCTGGTGGGCGCCCGGTGTCATGGCCGGGTCGTTCGCCGCGACGGCACTGTGCGCGCTCTGGTGTGCCCGTCAGTTCAGCGTCGGCGGCGGTTCCCTGCTGCCGCTGCCCGGCACCGGCGGCACCGTCCGCACCCGCGCCCTGGAGGACGCCCTCAACCACGACGCGGCGGCCCTGCGAGGTGTCGCCCGCTGCCGTACCCGGGTGATCTCCTCACGTGGGCGGCTCACGGTCCGGCTGCATCTGTGGCTCCGGCCGGGGATCACCCCCGCCGCCGTGCTGCCCGGCCTGACCAGGCTCATCGGGCGCGCCGAATCCGCCACCGCCCCCTGTACCGTCCACAGCCGAGTCCGGCTCAGCCACCGATCCCACCGGGTACCGCATGTCCGTTGAACACCGGGCGCCCGACGCCTCCCGCCCCCGCATCACCTCCGCTTCCCGGGCCGCGACCTGGGGAGCCGCGCTGCGCCGTACCCCGGTGGCCATGTGGCGGGACGACGTGTCCGACCACGCCGCCGCGCTGACCTACTACGCGATCCTGACCGTGCTGCCCGCCATGCTCGTGACGGTCATCGCCACCGCGTTGTTCAGCCCCGGCACGGCCGAGCGGTTCATCGCCCAGGTCGCGGCGTACGCCCCCGCCGAGTCCGGCGGCGAACTCCACGACACGCTGGCCCGGATGCTGCGCGCCGACTCGGCGGTCTGGCCCCTGCTCGTCACGGGAACCGCCAGCGCACTGTGGTCCGCGTCCAGCTATCTGGCCGTCTTCCGGCGCGCCCTGCACCGGATGTACCGCATGGAGGACCGGCGTTCTCCCTGGCGGCGCGCGCACCGCATCGTCCTGACCGCGCTGGCCCTGCTCGGGCTGCTCGTCGCAGGCCCGCTGGTCCTGCTGCTCACCGGGCCCGGCGCGGAGGCCGTCGGCTCCTTCTTCGGCCTCGGCGTCACGGCCGCCCTGGTCTGGCGCCTGCTGCGCTGGCCGCTGCTGCTGTGCCTGGCGGTCGTTCTCGTCGTGGTCGTCTTCCGCACCGGCCCGGCACCCGCCCGCAGGCGCGGGCACTCGCTGCCCGGCGGTTTCCTCGCTGCGGCCCTCTGGCTCACCGCCTCGGGCGCCTTCGCCCTGTATGCCTCCGCTCTCGGCACCTACAGCCGTCTCTACGGCTCTCTCGCCGGGTCCGTGGTCTTTCTGATCTGGCTGTGGCTGTCCAACCTGGCGCTGCTCACCGGCGCGCAGTTCACCGCCGAACTGAACAAGGCCGAGCCTGGACCGGCCGACTGAGCGCGGGCGTATGCGGGCCGGATCGAGCAGATGCCCCGCGACGCCGCCGAGGACCAGCCCTGCCGCGATCAGCAGCGCCTCCGCCAGCACGATCCCCGCCGCCAGCAGCACACCTCCGGCGACCAGCACCCACCAGTACCGGGCGCGGTGGGGCGGGCGGCGGACGCGCGCGCCGGACGGGAGCCGGGGAGCGGCACGGCCGAGCAGCACCTCGTCGTCGTACGGGGTCATGACTCCTCCTCGCCTCGCGCTTGCCGGCCGGTCCTGCACGCGGATCTCCGCGCACCACCAGGATTCGCCCCACCCGCCCTCCGCCACCATCGGGTACGACCCCCATTCGCCCCGGAGCCCATCCCTCACCACCTCGGGGTCGCGGGCCGGGTGGCCACTCGTGTGGGGGACAGGCGTGGGGGGACGCGCCCGTTCCCCCGGATGGGGGCCGCCACGGATGGCGGGGCATCCGACCCGCGCCCACGCTGGACGATGAAGCCCCTCGCGGCCGCCGACCGCGCCCCCGAGCACCCCCCCCAGCAACCCCGAGACGGACCCCCGAGAAACCGCCCCCGAGACGGGCGCCCGAGAGACCAACCCCGTGAAGTCCCGAGCCCCAGCCCCAGCCCCAGAGCCCGGAGGAGGTGACCCGCGATGCCCCTGTTCTGGCGGATCTTCCTGCTCAACGCCGCCGTCCTCGTCGCGGCCGCCGCCCTGCTGCTCGGCCCCGTCACCGTCTCCACGCCCGTCCTGCTCACCGAGGCCGCGATCCTCACCGCCGGACTCGCGGCCATGCTCGTGGCCAACGCCGTACTGCTGCGCATCAACCTCGCCCCGCTGCAACGCCTCTCCCGCGCCATGACCACGGCCGACCTGCTCCGCCCCGGAGTACGGCCGCCGGTCGGCGGGCACGGCGAGATCGCCGAGCTGATCACAGTCTTCAACGCCATGCTCGACCGCCTGGAGGACGAGCGGGCCACCAGCAGCGCCCGCGCCCTCTCCGCCCAGGAGGCCGAACGCCACCGCGTGGCCCAGGAGCTGCACGACGAGGTCGGCCAGACCCTCACCGCCGTCCTGCTCGAACTCAACCGCGCCGCCCGCCAGGCCCCGCCCGGACTGCGCGAGGAGCTCCAGCAGGTGCAGGAGACCACCCGGGCCGGACTCGACGAGGTCCGCCGCATCGCCCGCCGACTGCGCCCCGGCGTCCTGGACGAACTCGGCCTGACCAGCGCCCTCAAGGCCCTCGCCGCCGAGTTCTCCGGACCCGGCCTCACCGTCCGCCACCAGCTCGGCGCCGACCTGCCCCAGCTCGGCCACGAGAGCGAACTCGTCCTCTACCGCGTCGCCCAGGAAGGACTCACCAACGTCGCCCGGCACGCCCGCGCCCACCACGCCGAACTCACCCTCCGGCACACCCCCACCGGGGTCGAGCTGCGCGTGCGTGACGACGGACGCGGCACCGGCGGCGCACCCGAAGGCGCGGGCCTCAGGGGAATGCGGGAACGCGCGCTGCTCATCGGCGCCGACCTGGCCGTGGGCCCGGGCCCCGACGGCGACGGCACCGAAGTCCTCCTCACCGTCCCCGTCCGCAGCCACCGCCCCCGCCCGGAGCCGCTGTCATGACCGACCCGGCCCCCACCCGCATCCTGCTCGCCGACGACCACGCACTGGTACGGCGCGGCGTCCGCCTCATCCTGGAGGGCGAACCCGACCTCATCGTCGTCGCCGAGGCGGACGACGGCGCCGAGGCCCTGACCCAGGCCCGCGAACTCCGGCCCGACCTGGCCGTCCTCGACATCGCCATGCCCCGGCTGACCGGCCTCCAGGCCGCTCGCGAGCTGTCCCGCACCCAGCCGGAGACCCGCATCCTCATCCTGACGATGTACGACAACGAGCAGTTCTTCTTCGAGGCCCTGGCCGCCGGTGCCTCCGGCTACGTCCTCAAGTCCGTGGCCGACCGCGACCTCGTCGAGGCGTGCCGCGCCACCATGCGCGGCGAGCCCTTCCTCTATCCCGGCGCCGTCAACGCCCTCATCCGCGACTACCTCGACCGGGTGAGGGACGGCCGCACGCTGCCGTCCCGCGTGATCACCGGCCGCGAGGAGGAGATCCTCAAGCTCGTCGCCGAGGGCCACACCTCGCAGCAGATCGCCGACATCCTCGTCATCAGCCCCAAGACCGTCGAACGCCACCGCGCCAACCTGCTCCAGAAACTTGGCCTCAAGGACCGCCTGGAACTCACCCGCTACGCCATCCGCGTCGGTCTGATCGAACCCTGAGCCCCACCCCCTGACGCCCTAACGCTCGGCGTCGGCTCCCACGGTCTCCGCCGAAGCCTTCTCGGCCGCCGAGGCTTCCTCGCCGTACGCGCGCGTGTCCGCCGTCTTCGCCGGGTCGGCGGACACCGGGTCGGCGCACACCGGCTCGGCAGTCTCCGCGGGCCGCCCTGCGCCTGCGAAACCGAGCGCGCCCAGCACCCGGGCGAGCAGATGCGCCCGGGCCGCGATCACCGGACCCAGCACGGCCAGGACGAGGACGTATCCGGCGATGAACGACGGCAGCCGTCCGTCAAGGCCCGCGCCCACCGCCATGGCGGCCAGGATCAGCGCGAACTCCCCGCGCGCGACCAAGGTCGTCGCGATGTCGGCGGCGTGCTCGGGGCCGTAGCCGTAGGAGCGGGCGACGAGCAGTCCGGCGATGACGTTCATGACGATGGTCAGGGCCGCCGCCGCGGCGACCGGACCTGCCACGGAGGCCAGCCGGGCGGGGTCCAGGGCCAGCCCGAACGCGAAGAAGAAGATCGCCGCGAACGCGTCGCGCAGCGGATGCACCAGCTGCCGGATGCGTGGCCCGGACGAGGTGCCGGCCAGGATCAGGCCCACCATGAACGCGCCGATGGCGTCCGCGACCCCCAGCAGCTCGGAGACCCCGGCGACCAGGACGGCCGCGCCGAGGAAGCTGATCACCAGCAGTTCGTTGTCCCGGACCCGGATCAGACGCCCCACGAGCCGGGTGCCGTAGCGGGCGGCGGCCGCCAGCACCAGCAGGAACGCGAACGCCTTCGCCGCCTGGAGGATCGTCTCCGTGACACCCTCGGCGCCGCCGATGACCGGCTGGAGCGCGGCGAGATACAGCGCCAGGAAGAGATCCTCGACCACGATCACGCCGAGGACGAGCCGCGTCTCCGGGCGGCTGATCCGGCCCAGATCGATGAGGATCTTGGTGACGATGGCGGAGGACGAGATGCCGAGCACACCGGCCAGCACCAGCGCCTCCCGCGCACCCCAGTCGAGCGCGAACCCGAAGCCGAGGCCCGCGCCCACGTTCAGCAGCAGATAGATCCCGCCCGCCGTGAGCAGCCGTCTGCCGCCCCGGCGCAGGTCCTTCAGCTGGAACTCCAGCCCCAGGTAGAACAGCAGCAGCACGAGCCCCAGCGCGGACAGCATCTCGAAGTCGTGCGGGTCCGACACCAGGACCAGACCGGGGGTGTGGGGACCGAGCAGCAGACCGGCCAGCATGAACAGCGGAATGGTCGGCACGCCGATTCTGGCGCCGAGGCGGGCGAGGAACGCGGCGGCCAGGAAGGCGCCGCCCATGGCGAGCAGGGCATCGGCATGTCCCACGGGCCACCGCCTTCCCCTGGCCGTCGGTCGAGGTCACGTGCCGCCGTCGGTCGAGTCACGTGCGTGACGCCGAGGTCACCCGCACGACATCGAGGTCACGTGTCATGACACGGTCGCACGGGCCGCGCGGCGCCCACCATCGGTGACGACACCCATCTACGGCGAGGTACGACACCCATCTCCGCGGGGAGGTACGGCGCTCCTCTCCGCGGGAAGGCACGACACCGGTCCCCACGAGGAGCCACGACACCCGTCCGGCCGAACGCCCCGCCCCGCCACCCCCGCAACTCCCGCACCCCGTCCGGTGAACGCCCCTGCGAACGCCCCGCGACGAATTGCCGACCCGTGCCGCCCGTGTTTCGTTGGGTGCTGAGCGATCCCCGCCCGGGGGCGCACGGCCGGCTGGAGGAACAGTGGCAGCGCAGAAATTCGTCCAGATCATCGCCTTCGAGACCGACCGCATCGACGAGATGCGCACCCTGGCCATGAAGATCGAGGAACGCTTCGGCAGCAAGGAGCACGGCCCCAGCTACCAGGCCGTCCTCAAGGACCGCAACCAGCCGAACCGCTACTACGAGGTCCTCCAGTTCGACTCCTTCGACGAGGCCGCGCGCAGCCGCCAGAACCCCGAGTCCCGCGAGTTCGCCGAGCGCATGGCGGCGCTCTGCACCAGCCCGCCGTCCTTCCTGGAGTGCGACGTGCTGGAGGAGTCCCGGTGAGCCGACCGGGACTCCCGGCCTGACGTATGGTCCACCGCCTACAGCAACCGCCACAGGTGGTCGTCCGTGCCGTTGTCCGCGAACTGCACCACCTGCGCGCTGTTCGCCGTGGACATCCCCGACACGCCGAGCACCTTCCCGCTGTGCTTGTTCAGCAGGAGGAACCAGCCGTCGCCCTTGTCCACCCGGCGCCACAGATGGTCGTCGGTGCCGTTGTCCTCGTACTGGACGACGATCGCGCTGTCGGCCGTGGACATGCCGTCCACGCCCAGCACCTTGCCGCTGTGCCCGTTGCGGACGAGGAACCAGCCGTCGCCCCGGTCGACCAGCTGCCAGGCGTGATCGCCGGTGGGCGTGTTGTCGTACTGCACCACCCGCGCGCTGTTGGCGGTGGACATGTTGTCCACGGCGAGCACCTTGCCGCTGTGCTTGTTCTGGACGCGCCGGAAGGGCGGTTCCGGTGTCCAGGGGCGGCCGTCCGGCGCGGCGGTCGGGAAGCTGCTGATCCGGAGCCGGGCCGCGCCCATCGGGACGAGCGTGATGCTCTCCACGGGGGAGTCGGAGCGGGCCGGGCTCCGCTGGAGCGGGGCGACCACGTGCTCGTCGTCCGCGACCCACTCGGCGACGCGGCGGGCCCGCGCCGTCATCCGCACGGGCGTGCCCTCCTGGGTGAAGGGGTTGGCCGCGACCGGGCCCCCGCCGCGGGTGAACTCGGGGGTGCTGCCGGGAACCAGGCCGTAGTTCCAGGGCGTGGTGGCGTGCACCTCGTACTCGGGGAAGGCGTCGTCTCCCGCGTAGCGCACGTAGTTCTCGCCGATCCGCAGGGCGTAGGTGAGAGGACCGCGCTCGACGCTCACCGCGTCCTGGCCGGCGCTCCAGGTGCGCAGTACGGTCCGCTGGGGGAGCCGTAGCGTCACCGTGTCGCCGTCCGACCACTGGCGGTCCACCACCGTGAAGGAGGGACCGGGCTGCGCGGCAACGGCCCTGCCGTTTACGGTGAGTTGAGGCTCCGCGCACCAGCCCGGCACCCGCAGGTGGAGCGGGAAGCGCACCCGGCGCGGGGTCGCGAGGGTGAGGCGGACGGTCTCGCCGAAGGGGTAGTCGGTGTCCTCGGTGATCGTGACCTCGGTGCCGCCCGCCACCGTCGCGCGCACCGTGCAGGGGGAGTAGAGGGCGGCGGCCAGTCCGCCGCCGGGGGCCGCGAGCCAGAGTTCCTCGTTGAAGTACGGCCATCCCATGCCGTAGTTGTGGGGGCAGCAGCGGTACTGGTCGACACCCGGCTGGAAGGACTGCATGGCGAAGCCGTTCTGGAACTGCCCTTGCGTCTTCGTCCTGTTGTCGAGGTCGACGCTGTTCGCGCTGGTGACGTAGTGCACCGCCCGGCCCGCGGGGTCGAGGGCCGCGGGCAGCAGATTGAAGGCCAGTTCCTCGCAGCGGTCCGCCCACACAGGGTCGCCCGTGATCCGGGTCAGCAGCTCGTGGCTGGCCATGAACTCCACGATGCCGCAGGTCTCGAAGCCCTGCCTGGGATCGCCGAACCCGGGGCGGATGTTCTCGTCGCCCGCGAAGCCACCGCCGGGGAACTGGCCGTAGGAGCCCATCACTTGGTCGTAGACCTGGTAGGCGGCCCGGGTGTCGGCCGTCGAGCCGGAGCGACGGGCGTACTGGGCGCCCTCGCGGAAGCCCTGCGCGATGTTGACGTTGTGCGGGGTGGGCAGCGCGCCGGTCCAGGCGGCGCCGTAGCCGTGCATCTTGTCGGCCAGGTCGAGGAGGAAGGCGTCGCCCGTGCGGTCGTACAGCCACAGGGCGACGTCCAGGCCGTCGCCCCAGCGGTAGGAGACCCAGCTGTGGTCGAACGCGCCCTTGCCCTGCGCGTTCATGAAGGTCAGGAAGCGGGTCAGGAACGGCGCGATCCGCGCGTCGCCGCTGTACTCCTCCCAGGTGCGCAGCGCCATCAGCAGCGGCAGGAACGGCCAGAAGTCGGGGCCGCCGTCCAGCGAGGTGCGCAGCGCGCGGGGGCCGAAGAAGCCGTCGGACTGCTGGGTGGCCAGGACCGCGTCGATCCAGCGCCGGGAGTTCGCCAGCGCGTGCTCGTCGCGGGTGGCGATGGCGAGTGGTACGTAACCCCGCAGCCAGTACGGCAGTTCCTCCCAGCCGGGGTTCTCCGGATGCACCCAGCCGGTGGTGGTGAAATCGAGGAAGTGCGAGCGCTGTTCGTACTGTCCGAACAACCCGTCCAGCAGAAGCCGGAGTTGGCCCGCGAGCCAGCCGCGCGCGGTGATGCTGCCGGGGCGCAGCCGGGTGAAGGCGGCGGGCGCGAGCGCGCGGGGGGAGCGGCCCGCGGCGGCGGCAGCGGGGGCGAGGCGGACGGACAGCGCGGCCGAACTCAGCGCCAGGGCGCCGCCGGTGAGGAAATGACGTCGGTGGAGAGGCATACGGCGCTCCTGAGGAGTGGGGGAGAGAAAGCGCGGCCCGCCCCGGGGAGGCGAGGCGGGCCGTGCGGTCAGGAGGTGCAGGTGAGCGTGCCGTTCTCGGCGCCCTTGATCAGCGCCTCGTGCGCGGCGCGGAGCCGCTTCGCGTCGGGCTTGAGGACCTTGCGGTCATAGGTCATCAGCCCGTTCAACTCGCCCTCGACGTCCGTGATCTGGGTGTACACGGCGCCGTTGCCGCCCTTGCAGGCCGCGAGCTGCTCGACCTCCTTCAGCCGGTCGAGATACACATCGGTGTAGGTCTCCGGGGTGACGCCGACATAGGTCATCTGGACCGGGAAGGCGTGCCCGGGGACACCCAGGCCGAGGCCGCCGTACTCGCCGCTGACCAGGGCCCGTTTGCCGTCGGCCGCCGGGAGCTGCGGGCTGGGGTAGCCGTGGGCGTCGGCGATGTCGCCGTTGCCGCCGTCCACCGCGCCGCAGCAGTTGAGGCCGCTCATGTTGTTCACCAGCCGGGTCGGGTCGAGGGACTTGGCGTAGTCCGCGATCCGGGCCTGGTCGTACTGGCCCCAGCCCTCGTTGAAGGTGACCCACATGACCACCGAGGGGTGGCTGTCGTGCTGCTGGATCATCTGCTTGAGCTCGTGCTCGTACTCGGTGCGCGCGGCCGCCGACGGGTTGACCGTGTTCATCGCCGGCATGTCCTGCCAGATCAGCAGACCCAGCTTGTCCGCCCAGTAGTACCAGCGGTCGGGCTCGACCTTGATGTGCTTGCGCACCGAGTTGTAGCCCAGCTCCTTGTGCACCTTGAGGTCGTAGGCGAGGGCCTCGTCGGTCGGGGCCGTGTGGAGACCGTCGGGCCAGAAGCCCTGGTCGAGCGTGGCCATCAGATAGACCGGCTTGCCGTTGAGCAGGGTGCGCTGCTTGCCGTTCACCGTCTTGACCTCGATGGAGCGCATACCGAAGTAGCTGTCCACCCGGTCGGCCGAGGCACCCCGGCCCACGGTGACCTTCAGCTGGTACAGATGCGGGTCGTCCGGCGTCCAGGTGTGCGGGTGCGGCACCCGTACTTTCAGGGCCGTACCGGTGGTGCCGTGCGTGCGGCCCACCTCGCGGCGGCCGTCGTAGGCGACGGCCGTGACCGGCACGCCGTCGCGCACCCCGCGCACGTCCACCGCGACCGAACTCGTGGCGAGATCAGGGGTGGTCTTCACGTCCGAGGCGTGGTCGCGGGCGACCGGCTCCATCCACACCGTCTGCCAGATGCCCGAACTCGGCGTGTACCAGATGCCGCTGGGGTCGAGCCGCTGCTTGCCGATCGGCGGGTTCTCGCCGTTCGCCGAGTCGGTCGGGTCGTAGACGCCGACGATCAGCTCCTGCGAGCCGGACCGCTTGAGCGCGTCCGTCACGTCGATGCTGAACCGGTCGTAACCGCCCTTGTGCTCACCGACCTTGCGGCCGTTGACGTACACCTCGGCCTGCCAGTCCACGGCGTCGAAGTTCAGCTGGAGGCGCTGCCCGTGCGCGCGCCAGTCGGACGGCACGGTGAAGGTCCGCCGGTACCACATGCGGTCCTCGTGCCGTTCGATCCCGGAGAGCTGGGACTCCACCGGGTACGGGACGAGGATCTTCTCCGCCAGCTTCCGTCCCGTGGGCGGCAGTTCGCCCGCCTTGGCCCCGGCGAACTCCCAGGTGCCGTTGAGGTTCTTCCACGCGTCGCGGGTCAACTGCGGGCGCGGGTACTCCGGATGGGCGTTCTTCGCGCTCACCTGGTCGGCCCACTTGGTGCGCAGCTGGTACGTCGAGCCGTTGGTGCCGGTGCTCCAGAAGTCGCTGACGGCGGTGCCGTCGGCCTCGGTCAGGCCGCCCTTGCCGTCGTAGCGCAGGTCGGCGTAACCGCCGTGACCGCCGACCACCGGCTCCGTGAGCGGGACGACCAGCTTGGCCGGGTCGGAGGCGTCCAGGTGGGCGCTGCCGCGCGGCCACGCCGAGCCGCCGACATCGATGTCGAGGTGGCTGTCGAAGCCGGCCGGGGGAGCGGCGAGCGGCCGGTCGAAGTTCAGCACGAGGGTCTTGCCGTCGGGCTGGATGGCCGCGCTGTTGGGGCCGTTGTAGGTGAACCCGTCGGGCAGCGTGAACGCCGACTGCGGGATCGCCTGCTTGCCGCCGCCGGGCGGCGTCCAGCGCACATGCAGGTTCGAGCCGCCGTAGTGCTCGAAGTACTCGACCTTGAAGTCGTAGGCGTGGCCCGCCTCCAGGGTGACGGGCGCCGAGGTCTGCTCCCGGTCCCAGTCGTCGACCCAGTGGTCGATGACCGACTTGCCGTCGATCCAGAGCCGGAAGCCGTTGTCGCCCATGATCGAGAAGACATGGGCACCGCTCGCGGTGGGCGTGAGCTTGCCGGTCCAGCGCACGCTCACGTCGTCCTGCTGGCCGGTGCGGGCCTTCAGACGCGGTTCGAGGTCGGGGAAGTCGAGACTCGGATCGAAGCTCGTCGCCTTCAGGGCACCGAAGTCGAAGGCACCGGGGGCGGATTGGGTGTAGTACTCGCCCTTGAGCCCATGGGCGACGGGTGCCTCGGACGCCCGGGGCTCCGCGGGCGTGGCCTTGGAGCCGACCGCTCCGGCCAGCACCAGCGCCATGGCGGTGAACGCGGAGGCCAGCCAGCGGCCGGGGCGGATTCTGCGGCGGGGGAATGGTGGTTGCACGAGTACCTCCGGTGGGAAACGGAGTTGCGGGTGCGTGCTCTGCCCGTGCTTCGGAACATCTTGTATAACGTTGGAAACAAGGGCAGTTGGCATGAGAACACGCCTCCTGCGCTCTGTCCAGGTGTCTGACACGAGGCGTGGGAGGACAGCAGATGCGCGTGAGCCTGAAGGACGTGGCCGAACGTGCGGGGGTCTCCGTGAAGACCGTCTCCAATGTGGTCAACGACTATCCGCACGTCACACCGGCCATGCGGGCCCGTGTCCAGCAAGCCATCGACGAACTCGGCTACCGGCCGAATCTGACCGCTCGTCACCTGCGCAAAGGACGCACCGGAATCATCGGCCTGGCCGTGCCCGAACTCGGCAACTCCTACTTCGCCGAGCTGGCCGGCGCCGTCATCGACGCCGCCGCCCAGCACGAGTACACCGTGCTCCTCGACCACACCCAGGGCCTGCGCGAACAGGAGATCCTGGTCTGCCAGGGCTTCCGGGCCCGGGTCATGGACGGGCTGATCCTCAGCCCGCTGGAGCTGGAGACCGAGGACCTCGCCGCCCGCAGCGACGACGCGCCCCTCGTCCTCCTCGGCGAGCGCCGCTACGACCTGCCCTACGACCACATCGTCATCGACAACATCGCCGCCGCCCGCGCCGCGGTGCGCCATCTCCTCTCCCTCGGGCGGCGCCGCATCGCCTTCCTCGGCGCCCGTCAGGACCGCCTCCACCAGCCCGCCCACCTGCGATTCATCGGCTGGCAGGCGGAGCTGGCCGCCTCCGGACTCGTCGCCGACGAACGCCTGGTCGCCACTACCCGGGGCTGGGGTCACGAGGACGGCGCGCGAGCCATGGCCGCGCTGCTCGACGCCGGGGAACAGCCGGACGGGGTGTTCGCCTACAACGACCTGATCGCCCTCGGCGCGATGCGCGTGCTCTTCGAGCGCGGCCTGCGCATCCCCGAGGACGTGGCCGTCGTCGGCTTCGACGACATCACCGAGTCGCGCTACGGCGCCGTCACGCTCACCACCGTCTCCCCGGACAAGGTGGCCATCGCCCGCCTCGCCGTCGAGTCCGTGGTCGGTCGGCTCAAGGGCGAGCAGAACCACGAGGCGCCCCGACCGGCCCGCCAACTCCAGCCCGGCTTCACGCTCGTGGAACGCGAGAGCACCCTCGGACGGCGCGTACGCACCAGCTGACCAGCACAAATGCCGTACAGCAAAGGGAAGTTGGCCCGGATTGCGGTTGGATGACGTGCTGTCCGAGGTGTTTACACGGCCCTTGCAACGATGTAAAAAGCTCCTGATCTGGTCACCGCCGGACCGGCCTTCCGCAGTCCCGAAGTGGGGTAATCCGCATGAAGCCGCACTCCCGCAGCACCACCAGAACCATCCTCGCCGTGGGTCTCACCGCCAGCCTGGCGCTCGTCGCCGCCTGCACCAAGTCCGAGGACGACAAAGCCTCTTCGGGCAGCACCGCCGTGAACAACGACGCCGGGAAGCAGGTCGCCGAGAGCAGCGGCGGCAAGACCTGCGCGATCGGCGACTACGGCGCCGACAAGCTGGACCTGTCGAAGACGGTCGTCGGCTTCTCGCAGTCGGAGAAGGAGGCCAACCCCTTCCGCATCGCGGAGACCGCCTCCATCAAGGCCGAGGCGAAGAAGCGCGGCGTCAAGCTGCTCACCGCCAACGCCCAGTCGCAGTTCTCCAAGCAGATCAGCGACGTGCAGGACCTCATCGCCAAGGGCGCCAAGCTCCTCGTCATCGCCCCGCTCAACTCCGACGGCTGGGACCCGGTGCTCCAGTCCGCGCGGGACAAGAAGATCCCGATCATCACCATCGACCGCCAGATCAACGCCACCCCCTGCAAGGACTACGTGAGCTTCATCGGCTCCGACTTCGTCCAGCAGGGCCGGCGCGCCGCCGACCAGCTCATCGAGGCCACCGGCGGCAAGGGCGAGATCGCCATCCTGCTCGGCGCGGCGGGCAACAACGTCACCACCGAGCGCACCCAGGGCTTCGAGGAGCAGATCAAGGCCAAGGCCCCCGGACTCAAGGTCGTCTTCAAGCAGACCGGTGAGTTCACCCGCGAGAAGGGCCAGTCGGTCACCGAGCAGCTCATCCAGTCCAAGCCCGGCATCAAGGCGATCTACGCCGAGAACGACGAGATGGGCCTCGGCGCCGTCAACGCCCTCAAGGGCGCGGGCAAGAAGCCCGGCGCCGTGAAGATCGTGACGATCGACGGCACCCGCAACGCCGTCCAGGGCATCGCGGACGGCTGGATCAGCGCCGTCATCGAGTCCAACCCGCGCTTCGGGCCGCTCGCCTTCTCGACGCTCGACTCCTTCACCCAGGGCAAGCCGGTCGGCGAGGACATCGTCATCCAGGACAGCCAGTACACGAGCGCCAACGCCAAGGCCGACCTCGACAAGGCGTTCTGAGGCCGCGAAGGCAACTCTGAGCCATGCAAGGCCAGTTGAGTTCGACAAGGCTTACCGACAGCTCGTCATCGTGAGGCGCCGGGGGAACGACCGCTCCCGGCGCCCCGAGCAGGCACGTCGCCCATGACCCCCATGGAGAGCAGCCGTGACCGCACCTCCCGACGAAGTACTCGCCGTACGCGACCTGACCAAGCGCTTCCCCGGTGTACTGGCCCTGGACGGGGTGACGTTCACACTCCGGGCCGGTGAGACACACGCCCTGGTCGGCGAGAACGGCGCGGGCAAGTCCACCCTGATCAAGGTCCTCACCGGGGTCTACCGCCCCGACGAGGGCGAACTGCGCTACCGCGGCGCACCGGCCGCCTTCTCCACCCCGCTCGCCGCGCAGCACGCCGGGATCTCCACGATCTACCAGGAGGTCAACCTCATCCCCCTGATGAGCGTGGCCCGCAACCTCTGCCTCGGCCGTGAACCGCGCACCCGGCTCGGTCTGATCGACTTCGCCCGTATGCACCGCGAGGCGGCGGAGACCATGGCCGAGTACGGCGTCCACGTCGACGTCCGCCGCCCCCTGCGCGAACTCGGCGTCGGCGCCCAGCAGATGGTCGCGCTCGCCCGCGCCGTCTCCGTCGACGCCCGCGTGGTCGTCATGGACGAACCCACCTCCTCGCTCGAACCCCGCGAGGTGGAAACGCTGTTCGGCGTCATCCGGCGGCTGCGCGCCCAGGGCATCGCCGTGCTCTACGTCAGCCACCGCATGGACGAGCTGTACGCCGTCTGCGACACGGTCACCGTCCTGCGCGACGGCAGGCTGGTGCACACCGGCCCGCTGGCCGAGACCGGCCGCCTCCAGCTCGTCTCCCTCATGCTCGGCCGGGAGACGAGCGAGGTCAGCGCGGAGGGCGTCACCAAGTTCGCCGGAAGCCACGACGCGGGCGCCGAACCAGTGCTCAGAGCAGAGAAGTTGACGAAACGTCATCTGCTGAACGACGTCTCCGTGGACATCCGCCCCGGCGAGGTCGTCGGGCTCGGCGGGCTGCTCGGCTCGGGGCGTACCGAGACCGCCAAGGCCATCGCGGGCGCCCTCGCGCTCGCGGGCGGCCGGGTCACCGTGGCCGGACGGCCCGTGCGCACCGGCTCCACCGCCGCCGCGATCCGCGCCGGGATCAGCCTGCTGCCCGAGGACCGCAAGAGTGAGGGGATCGTGCCCGGGCTTTCCGTCCGGGAGAACATCGCCCTGGCCGCGCTGCCCCGCATGTCCCGCTTCGGCCTGGTCTCCGAGGCGAGCGTGGACCGTGTCGTCGACACCTTCATGAAACGGCTGCGGATCAAGGCCGCGAGCCCGCACCAGAAGGTCGGCGAACTCTCCGGCGGCAACCAGCAGAAGGTCCTCCTCGCCCGCTGGCTCGCCATGCAGCCCAAGGTGCTGCTCCTGGACGAACCCACCCGGGGCATCGACGTGGGCGCCAAGGCCGAGGTGCAGAAACTCATCGACGAACTGGCCGAGGACGGCCTCGGCGTCCTGCTGATCTCCTCCGACGTGGAGGAGCTGGTCGAGGGCTCGGACCGCGTGGTCGTGCTCCGGGACGGCGCCGTCGTCGGCGAGCTGACCGGCGACGACGTGAGCGAGGACCAGCTGATGCGGGCCATCGCCGAGGCGGCCGAGGAGGAGCCCCGCCATGACTGAACTCGCCCTCGACAGAAGGGCTTTCCCCGAACGCGCCGCGATGGTCGCCTGGCTCCAGAACTATGGCGTCTATCTCGGCCTCGCCGTCCTGCTGCTGTTCAACGTGCTCTTCACCGACCACTTCGTCTCCGGCGAGAACTTCCGCACCCAGGCCGTCCAGGTCTCCCCGGTCCTGATCGTCGCGCTCGGCATGGCGCTGGCCATCGGCACCGAGGGCATCGACCTGTCGGTGGGCGCGGTGATGGCGCTCGCCACCTCGGTCACCTCGCTCTACCTCGGCTACGGCCCCTGGCTCGCGCTGATCGTCGCCATGGTCGCCGGTGCCGTCGTCGGACTCGCCAACGGCTCCCTCATCGCGTACGTCGGGGTGCAGCCCATCGTCGCCACCCTCGCGCTCATGGTCGGCGGCCGCGGCATCGCCCTGGTGCTGCTGCCCCAGCTCAAGGACGTGCGCGATCCCACCATGGCCTCGCTCGGCGCGGGAAGCGTCCTCGGTATCCCGTACCTGGCGCTCATCGCGGCGGCACTGGCCGTGATCGTCGGCTTCGTCGTGCGCCGCACCATCTTCGGCCGCCGTCTCCTCGCCGTGGGCGACAGTCGGCCCGCCGCCCAGCTCGCCGGCCTCCCGGTGCGCGGCGTGCTGATCGCCGTCTACGTCTGCTCGGGCGTCCTCGCGGCCATCGCCGGATTCCTCGCCACGGCCCGGCTCCAGGCCAGCGACCCCAGCTCGCTCGGCAACCTCATGGAACTGTCCGCCATCACCGCCGTCGTGGTCGGCGGCACCCCGCTGACCGGCGGACGCGTCAGGATCGGCGGCACGGTGGCCGGAGCCGTCCTCATCCAGCTGCTGACGGCCACGCTCATCAAACACGATCTGCCCACGTCCTGGACGCAGATCGCCCAGGCACTGGTCATCGTGCTCGCGGTGTACGCGGCACGGGAGAGGGGCAAGCGGTGACCAGCACCAAGGAACACCCCACGACCGCCCCGCAGGCGGCACCCGCCGAGGACACCACCCGGCGCGGCGACCGCGTCGCCGCCCTCGCCCAGCGGCACGGCGCCCTGGTGGCCCTCGTCGTCCTCGCCGCCGTCGCCTCCCTCTCCTTCGACTCCTTCGCCACCGGCGACAATCTCGGCAACATCGCGGTCAACTCCGCGTTCCTCGCCACCGTCGCGCTCGGCATGACCTTCGTCATCGTCAGCGGCGGCATCGACCTCTCGGTCGGCTCCGTCTTCGTCCTCGGCGGGGTGCTCGCCGCCTGGGGCTCGCAGTACGGCACGGTCGTCGCCCTGCTGCTGCCGCTCACCGTCTGTGCGGTGATCGGCCTGGTCAACGGCCTCCTCGTGGCCCGCACCGGACTCGCCCCCTTCATCGTCACCCTCGCCTCGATGCTCGCCGCCCGCGGCATCATGCTCGCCATCACCGACGAGGGCGCCGACACCTACCTCGTCGCCAAGGGCTCCTTCTTCGCCACCCTCGGCCAGAGCAAGCTGCTCGGCGTGGCAACACCCGTATGGATCACGGCCGTTCTGTATCTGGCGGGCGGCATCCTGCTGCGCCGCACCGCCTTCGGCCAGCGGGTCTACGCCATCGGCGGCAACGAGCAGGCCGCCGCCCTCATGGGCGCCCCCGTCGCCCGCACCAAGATCGCCGTCTACACCCTCTCCGGCCTCCTGGCGGGCCTGGCCGGCGCGCTCAGCGCCGCCTACCTCGCCTCCGGCGTCACCATCCTCGGCTACGGCATGGAGCTCGACGCCATCGCGGCCGTCGTCATCGGCGGCACGCTCCTCACCGGCGGCCTCGGCTATGTCAGCGGCTCCCTCGTGGGCGTCCTCCTGCTCAAGGTCATCCAGAACGTCATCAACCAGATCGGCTCCCTGGACTCCGCCTACCAGCAGGTCGCCAGCGGGGCGTTCCTCGTCCTGGTCGTCATCGCCCAGACGTGGCTGGCGAGGCGGCGGCGGGTGGGGTGAACCCGGCGCCGCACGGCGTTGACGGCGTCGGGTTCAGCCCGCCGCCGTCAACGCCTCCAGCGCACTCGCCTGGGTGCGCCAGTCCACCGGGTTCGGCGCCGTACCCGCCCAGCGCGCGCCCAGCCGGTTCAGCGCGTCCCGGTCGGTGCCCCAGATCGAGTCGGCCTGCCGGGTGAGATACGCGCGGTAGGCCGACGATCCGGTGGCGGCCGCGAGGTCGGCGAGATGCCGTACGAACACGCCCTTGAACTGCTTCTGGTTGTCGTCGCACGACGCGGACCCGATGTCGCAGGATTCGGTCAGAACCCCGTCGCGCGTCAGCTGCGTGGAGGTCGTCGCCGCGTCCGCGAGCCGCCGGGCGGTGTCGAGATAGCGGCTCTGCCCGGTCGAACGCCACAACTGGGTGAACGCGCCGATGGCCAGCCCCTGGTTGTAACTCCACACCGTCTGGCCGTTGTTGGCGCACGACGAGTTGAGTCCGTCGTTCACCAGGCCCGAGGAGTTGATCATTCCGCTGTTGAGGTACCAGTCCGCAGCCGTCGTCGCCCGCGCGCCCCACGTCGTGTCGCCGGAGACGCGCTGGTGCAGCGAGGTCACCAGCCACAGGTAGAGCCCGTTGGTCACGGCGTTCTTGTACGTGCGCTCCCGGTTCCACCACACCCCGCCGCCGCAGGTGCCCGTGTCCCAGTACTGCTGCACGTAGGTGGTGATGGTGACCGCCTCGTCCAGATACCGCTTGTCGTGCGTGTAGTCGTACGCGTCCACCCACGCCACCGCCCACCACGCCGCGTCGTCGATGGCACGGCTGATGAAGTGCCCCTCGATCGGGTCCGAACTGCGGCCGCCCGCCGGGAAGACTCCGTTGTTCTGCTCGAAGGTCCGGGCGATCACCCAGTCGTAGTCGTGCCGTCCGCTGGTTCGCGCGAAGTCGATCAGCGAGGTGAGGGCCACCGCCGAGTTCCACCAACTGCTTCGCCACCAGCCCTCGTTGACGTGGTACGACGCCACGAGCGCGTCCGCCGCCGCACGTGCCCGGGTCGGCACCGGCCGCGCCCACGCCGTGCAACTGCCCTCCTGGTGCGACGCCTCCCGGCCGCAGGCCCGCACGGCGCCGCCGTACAGCAGCCCGCGCGGATCGCGGGTCGCGAACATCCTGGTCCGCCCCGAACTCGCCCCGGAGGCAACGGAGGTACGACCCAGCGACGATCCTTCCGGCCAGCTCGCGCCCTCGTCCCAGGACCGGTCGAGCCAGATCTCGTCCCCCGCACCGCCGTTCTCGACGACACCCCAGGCCGTGCCGTTCGCCTGGTCCATGTGGAGGCTGATGGTGCGGCCGTAGAGCGTGGTCGCGGGCACCGGGCGCGTGTCGCCCGCCGCGGTCGCCGGGTCGGCGCCGTCACAGGCCGAACCGTCGCACACCTGCGGCCGGAACCAGTCCGTGCAGGTCACCGCCCCCGCGTCCCCGCACGCCCGGACCCAGCCGCGCCGGTGCGCCACCGGATCGGTGACGTTGTACATCAGCGTCCGCGTGCCGGTCCACGAGCCCGGGATGCTCGCCTTGCCGAGCAGTCCGTCCCAGGTGGCACCCCGGTCCCAACTCCGGTCCAGCCAGACGGAATTCCCTTGAGTTCCCTGGTCGATGCTGGCCCACGCCATGTCGTCCGCCTCGGACACGTGCAGGCGCAGCAGCCGCCCGTTGATGTTCCGGTCAGCCACCGGGAAGCTCTCCTGCCGCGCCTGCGACGGATCGAGCGTGTCACAGGCGAGCGCGCACACCGCCGTCGCGGCGACGGACGGCGTGGGCAGCGCGAGCAGCCCGCCCAAGGCGAGGGTCAGTGCGAGAAGTCCTCCGAGGAAGCGATGTCTGCGAGTCGGCATGGCGCGTCCGTCCTGTCGGTCGTCCGTTCGTCCAAGGGGCCGAGCGATCCGAGTGATCGACAACTTTCCAACGTTGAACCACTCCGGTCATGAGCACGACAGCACCGCGCGGGGGGTCTGTCCAGCCCGGGGACGGACTCGGCCGGAACGCGACGCTGTGCCCCGGCTTCCGCTGCCGCCGCGCGCCCCCACGTGCACGGACTACCGCACAGAAGTGCAGAGTTGGGCTCATGGCTCTCGTACTGCTTCCGATCCTGCTGCTGATCGGCCCCGGAGTGTGGCGCTGGGCCCGTGCCCTCGCCGACGGACGATGGCGGCACAGTGCGGCCTGGTTCTCCGGTACGGCCGCGCTGCTCCTGATGGCGACCGGGGTCACGTATCTCAGCGGCGCTCTCGCCGGGGCGTCGCTGGACCCGGAGGAGGCGTGCCACGCCGACGGCCAGACCTACGACGCGGCCTACCGCCGGGCGCACCTCGACGCATACACGCGCTGGTTCCCGCTGCACGACAAGTGCAACGCGGGATACGACCTCGTGCCGGGCTGGGTGAATCCGGCGCTGGTGACGCTGCCGGTGCTGGCCGTCGCTTGCGTGGCGTACGGCGTGTGGCTGGGCACCGCCGGACGTCGGACCTCGAGCCAGGGCCGCTGACCGGACTCGTCAGAGCCCGCCCACGACGTACGTGTCGTAGATCCCCAGCAGGTCCTCGTCCTCGGGGATGTCCGTCCGGTACAGCGTCTCCCGGCAGAACACGGCCGTCAGCCGGACCAGTTCGCACAGGCCGGGAAAGGACGAACGCGGCAGGAAGCGCGGCCGGGCATCCCTGTCCCAGTAGGGGGCGGCACGCAGCGCATCGCGCAGCTCCTCGAAGGGATCGTTGACGAGGAAGCCGTGTGCCGTACGGGCGCGACGAAGAGGCGCGAACTGCTCTGCAGTGTCGGCGACCGCGGCCCGCAGAAACTCGCGCGGCGTGACGCCGGGGCGCTCGTCGTCGATCACGCAGTACAGGCCGAGCGTCGGGACGGACCGGTAGGCCCGGACAAACTGTCGACGTAGGGGAGCCGGCAGATCCAGCCACGATGCCGGCCCGGTCGTTCCCGCTTCGGGCAGCGCGGCGGCGGCCGCCCGTTCCGCCGCGTCGACCGTCTCGCCGCTCACCGCCAGAGTCGTCAACTGGTCCGGTACGGCGGGGTTCCAGTCGAAGACGCAGAGCACCTCGACGGCTGCTACTTCGCGCACATCTCGTCCTTGACCGCGACCAGCAGTACGGCGAACGCGATGGGCGCGACCGCCTGGTATCCCACCCACACGTCGCCTCCGGCAGTCCCACCCCGCCACGCCATCAGCAGCCCGACAAGCGCCGTCAACACCCACCCGCCGTCATACGCGACCATGAGCCGCGTGTACATGCGCATCGACCGGCTGCGCGTGTAGCCGATCTCGGCGCCGCCGCAGATCAGCAGGGCCAGCCCGGAGACGGCCATCAGCCAGACGGGTACGCCGAGCAGCCGCCCGAGCGGGGCGGCGGCGGTGATGCACGTGGCGGCGAGCAGCAACTTGAAGGCGCCGTCGGCGACAGCACCCGCCGTGCGGCGGGTCACCCACGGTGTCGCGACCTGGGTCATGAGCGTTCCTCCTTGAAGCTCGCGTCAACTGGACTATTCCGTAAGGAGATTACGGTAATAATGAAACTATGAGAATGACGAGGGCGGAAGCCAAGGAACGCAACCGCCGTGCCCTGCTGGACGCCGCGTTCCAGGTCGTCTCCCGGGACGGGTACCGGGCCAGGCTCGAGGAGATAGCCGAGCGCGCCGATCTGACCACCGGCGCGATCTACTCGCTGTTCGGGAGCAAGAACGGCCTGGTCGTCGCCCTCGTCGCTGATCATCTGCGGCCGTACTACGAGGAGATCGAGCAGGCGGTGCCGGCCGGACTGGATCTGCTCGAAGCGGTCGACGCCTTCGCGCGGCACTACCGGCGCGGCTGTGACGCCCCCGACGCGCGGTCCGGCCTGTCGCTTCAGATCACCTTGCTCGACATGGCTCTGCACGACCCGGAGCTGGGGGACCGACTCGCCGCGTCCGTACGGTCGCAGGAGAGTCACCTGGTCGCGCTGTTCGCCGGACGATCGCACCACGGGGGCGTCGTGACGATGCATCAGGCGCAACGGTTCACCACCGCGCTCAGGGCCCTGTTCGTCGGCCTCGCTCAGGGCGTGACCCTCGGCCTCGCATCCGGCGCGGACGAGCAGTACTTCGCCGACGCCGCCCGCGCGTTGGTGTCCGGCCTGTCCCTGGTCGGTCACGACGCGGATGCCTCGTGACCGACGGCCCACCCGCCCCGTGAACTCCGTTACCAAAGAGGCCCGTTACACCTGTGGACACCGCAGGGGCGCCGTGTTCTGATGCGTGGGGACCGGATTTACAACGTTGTAGCCGCACCGGTCCGACCGGTAGTCCAGTGCACTTGTCGTCTCCGTACGTCCACCGCGCTCGCGAGAGCGCCGTTGCCCCCCATGGAGCGTGCCGTGCGACCACCCCTGTCCCGTTCACCCCGCGGACGCCTCACCCGCGTCGCCCTCGTCTGCGCGACGGCGGCCCTGGGGCTGACCTGCGCCGATCCGGCCACCGCGAGCCAGGCGGCCACACCCGCCCGCAAGGCCACCGTGTCCGTCCAGAACGCCAGATTCCAGGTGCTGTCCCCGACGCTGATCCGCACCGAGTACGCCGGGGACAACCGCTTCGAGGACAGCGCGACATTCAACGCGATCGGCCGGGACGGCTTCACGCCGCCCGCGTACAGCTCGTCCGTCAAGGACGGCGTCCTGACCATCACCACCAGCGCCCTGACCCTGCGCTACGAGGTCGGTTCGGGGCCCTTCTCCGCCGACAACCTGACCGTCCGGCTGAAGGCGGGCCAGGACCAGGTGCTCGCCGCGCCCTGGCAGCACCCGGACTGCGCGGTCGGCACGCTGTGCGAGGCCGAGGAGCAGCTGCACGACGGTCCCGGAGTCGCCACCGACCACGCCGGGTTCACCGGCAAGGGCTTCCTCGCGGGCTTCGAGGTGAACAGCAACTCGCTTACCACGGACGTACGTTCGGAGAAGTCCGGCACCTACGACTACGCCGTCCGCTACGCCAACGGCACCGGCTCCGACGGACGCCACGAGACCCGTACCCTCAGCCTCAGCGTCGACGGTGGAGCGGACCGGACGTTCAGCCTCCCCGCGACCACCGACTGGAACGCCTGGGGCGTGGCCCGCGTTCCGCTCACGCTCGGCGCGGGTCACCACACCGTACGGCTGCACCGCACCGCCGCCGACTCCGGCGCCGTCAACATCGACAGCGCGGCCCTGACCAACCCCGGCGCCGACTACCCGGGCAAGGCGTCGACGGCCATATCCGGCTGCCACTTCGGCACCGGCTGCGAGGCCGAGGACACCCTCCTCGCGGGCTCCGCCGTGCTCGCCACCGACCACCAGGGCTACACCGGCGACGGCTTCGCCGCCGAGCTGAACAAGGACGCCCGGCTCACCGCCCACGTCACGGACGTCCCCGCCGACGGCACCTACCTCCTCCACCTGCGCTACGCCAACGGCACCGGCGGCGACGGCCTGCACCAGGCCCGCGAGGTGCGCGTCGGCACCGGCACCGGCACGGACACCACCCTCACCCTCCCGGCGACCGACAACTGGGACACCTGGAAGTCGGCCTCCGTACCGGTGCAGTTGAAGGCGGGAACCAACGACGTCACGCTCAACTGCCCCGACACCACGAGCTGTCACGTCAACGCGGACACCCTCGCGGTGACCGCGCGGACCGACCCGGCCCCCCAGTCCCACCTCGCCCTCGGCGGCTACCGGCGCAGCCTCGACGGGCTCAATGGTGACAACGACCCCAACCCCCGTACCACTTCCGGTCTGTTGCACCGCGACGGCTGGTACCTTCTCGACGACACCGCCTCCGCGACGTACGACACCCGCACCGAGAAGGCCGTCCCGCGCCCCTCGCACGGCGCCGGTCCCTACCAGGACGGCTACCTCTTCGGCTACGGCCACGACTACAAGCAGGGCCTCACCGACCTCGCCACCCTGACGGGACCGCCGCAGCTGCTGCCCCGCTGGGCGTACGGCGTCTGGTACTCGGAGTACATCGACCGCACGGCCGACGACTACGAGAAGACCATCCTGCCCGCGTTCCGCAAGGCGGGCGTCCCGCTGGACGTGCTGGTCACGGACACCGACTTCAAGTCGCCCAACACCTGGAGCGGCTGGAACTTCGACCCGGCCAAGTACCCCGATCCCAAGGGATTCTTCGACTGGTCGACCGCCGAGGGCCTGCACAACACGCTCAACGTGCACCCGAGCATCCTGGAGTCCGACCCGCAGTACGCGAAGGCGATGGCGACCGCCAAGAACAAGCTGGCCAAGGGTGGTTGCGCCTCCAGTGCGGGCTCGGCGTGCCGTACGTTCGACTTCGGCGACCCGGACCAGCTCAAGGCGTACCTCGATCTGCACCGCCCCTTCGACCAGGCCGGGAACGACTTCTGGTGGCTCGACTGGTGCTGCGACGCCTCCCGCTCCTCGCAGCCCGGCGTCACCCCGGACGCCTGGATCAACCAGAAGTACGCCGACCTGACCGCCGAGACCAGCGAGCGGGGCTTCGTCCTCTCGCGGGCCTACGGTTCCCTCCAGGCGGGCGGCTACAGCGGCGGCGTCGGCCTGCCCACCGGCCCCTGGGCCGACAAGCGCAGCACGCTCCACTTCACCGGCGACACCTCCTCCACCTGGGGCACCCTGCACGCCGAGGTCGGCTACACCCCCGGCGAGTCCGTCGCCACCGGCATGGCAGCCGTCAGCCACGACATCGGCGGCCACAACGACGGCCACGGCATCCCCGGCGCCGAGACCTACACCACCGACGACGGCCGCAGCCACCGCACCACCAAGCTCCCCGACGACCTGTACGCCCGCTGGGTGCAGTTCGGCACCTTCCAGCCCGTGGACCGCCTGCACAGCAACCACAGCGACCGGCTCCCCTGGCAGTACGGCGACGCGGCCCGCGACTCCGCGAGCAAGTTCCTGAACCTGCGCGAGTCCCTCGTGCCGTACACCTACACGCTGGCCCAGCAGGCGAACACCACCGGCGTCCCGATCGTCCGGCCGCTCTATCTCGACTACCCCGAGGAGGAGAACGCCTACGGCAAGGCGGGCGGCGAGTACCTCTACGGCCCCGACATGCTCGTCGCGCCGGTCACCACCCCCGGTACGAGCACGACCACCTCGGTGTGGTTCCCGCCCGGCCAGTGGACCGACTACTTCACCGGCCGCGTCTACAACGCGGGCACCGGCGGCGCCACGTACGACGTGACGACCACCCTCGACACCATGCCCGTCTTCGTCCGCGCGGGCGGCATCGTCACCACCCGGGCCGCACACGTGGACCACGACGCGGCGACCCCGCTCGACAAGGTCGCCGTCACGGTCGCGACCGGCGCGCCGGGCTCCTTCACCCTCTACGAGGACGACGGCGTGAGCACCCCGTCGCGCCACCGCGCGGCCACCACCCGCATCAACTACACCGAGCACGCCGGGCGCCACACCCTCCGCATCGGCCCGGCCAAGGGCTCCTTCCACGGCCAGGTGTCCCGCCGCTCCTGGACGGTCACCTTCCAGGGCGCGGACCACGCGCCCACCGGCGTCACGGCGGCCGGCAACCGCCTCGCCCCCTCGGCCTGGCACTGGGACGCCGACACCAAGTCCCTCCGGGTCACCCTGCCGACCACCACGATCCGCACGCCGGTGACCGTCGAGTACCGGTAGTTCAGCCGGGCACATGGGCCGCCGCTAGACTCCGTCCGACGTCACACCACCCGAAGGGAATTCGGTGACCGAGGACCGGGACGGCATCGTCGTCCACTGGCGGCCCATGTGCCCGTACTGCATGAAACTCCGGCTGCGGCTGCGCTTCTCCAAGCTGCCGTACACCGAGGTCAACATCTGGCGCGACCCGGAGGCGGCCGCCTATGTGCGCTCGGTCGCGGACGGCAACGAGACCGTCCCGACCGTGTCCGTGGCGGGCCACGCCCTGGTCAATCCGTCCCTGGCGGAGATCGAGCGGGCGGTCGCGGAGTATGCCCCGCATCTGTTGCCGGGTGGGCGCTGAGCGGGCCGTCGGCACGGGAGGTGACGGCCAACTCTTATACGAAAAGGCTCAGTTGACATACTCCGCGACCGCACCCCGCTCCCCCGACCCCCGCGCGATCAGCCGCGTCGGCACCGTGACCGTACGGACCCGGCTGCGGTCGCCGTCCAGGCGGGACAGGGCCGTGACGGCGGCCGTGCGGCCTATCTCCTCGGGGTTCTGGGCGACCACCGTGAGGGCCGGTTCGAGGGCGTCCGCGAGGGCGATGTCGTCGAAGGCCACCACGGCCACGTCCTTGCGCCGGTCGCGGGCGAGGCGGGCTACGACGCCGACGGCGACGATGTTGTTTCCCGCGAACAGCGCCGTCGGGGGATCGGGCAGCGCCAGCAGCCGCGCGGTCGCTTCGCCCGCCCCGCCCTGGTCGTGGGCGCTCGCCACCAGCAGCCGGTCGTCCGGCAGCCCGGCGTCCCGCAGCGCCTCGCGGTACCCGGCGAGCCGTTCGCGACGCGTGTAGAGCTTGGTCGGCAGGTCGCCGACGAAGCCGATCCGGCGATGCCCGTGCGCGATCAGATGGGCCACCCCGGACCGCGCCCCCGCCCGGTTGGAACTGACCACGCTGTCCGTGGCCAGACCCGCGCCCGGCCGGTCGACGAAGACCACCGGGAGTCCCGCCGAGCGATGGGGCTTGAGGTGGGCGTGGTCCGCGCCCACGGACGGCACCACCATGAGGATGCTCACCCGGCGCGCCAGGAACTTGTCCGTCAGCGCCCGCTCCCGGCCCGCGTCGTCTGCCGACGAGCCCATCAGCAGGGTCAGCCCCCGCTCGCGGACGCTGTCCTCGATGCTCCCGGCCACGGCGCCGAAGAAGGGGTTGCCCAGGTCGGGCACGACGAGCCCGATGGTGGTGTCGGGCCCGCCGACGCGGATGTTGCGGGCCATCAGGTTCGGCTGGAAGCCGAGGCGGGCGACGGCGGCGAGCACCCGCTCCCTGGTCCCCGCCGAGGCGGGCCCGTCCTCGTTGAGGACGCGGGAGACCGTCTTGGCGCTGACACCGACCTCGCGTGCGACGTCGGCCAGGGTGGGGCGGCGGTTCGCTGCCATGGAGCAAACGTCTCCTGTGCTCGTCGGCTCCGGCCGCGGCCTCGGCCGGAGACGCGTGAGTGCTGACACGCGGGTCCGGCGTCGGCGCCGGCCCGCGGTGTCGGCGGGACCTCGACCCCGGGTGTCGGAGGGGTCGCGGCCCTGGTGTCAGGGGGTCTCGACCCCGGCGGCCTTCACGGCCTCGGAGTCGGCGACGACAGTATCGCCGCTCTCGTTCACGGTGAGCGCGCCGGTCATGATCGCGACCACCTCCGCCATCGAGTAGTCCGACGGCTTGATCACCGCCGCCCGCTTGCCCAGCCGGTGCACATGGATGCGGTCCGCGATCTCGAAGACGTGCGGCATGTTGTGGCTGATGAGGACGACGGGCAGCCCCCGGTCCTTCACCCGCCGGATCAGGTCGAGCACCTGCCCGGACTCCTTGACCCCGAGCGCGGCGGTCGGCTCGTCCATGACCACGACACTGCGTGCCCAGGCGACCGACCGCGCCACTGCCACGGCCTGCCGCTGCCCGCCGGACAGCGTCTCGACGGCCTGGGTGAGCGAGCGCAGCCCGATCTTCAGATCGGCCATGTGCCCGGCGGCCTCCTGCCGCATCCGCTTCTTGTCCAGCATCCGGAAGACGGTGCCGAGCACTCCGGGACGCCGCAGCTCACGGCCGAGGAACATGTTCGACGCGATGTCCATGGACGCGGCGACGGCCAGGTCCTGATGCACCGTCTCGATCCCGTGCGCCCGCGCGCTCTGCGGCCCCGAGAACCGGATCGGCTCGCCATTGAGCCGGATTTCGCCCGCGTCCGGCACGAGCGCGCCGGTCAGCGCCTTGATCAGACTGGTCTTGCCGGCCCCGTTGTCGCCGATGACGGCGAGGACCTCACCGGGCAGCAGATCGAAATCGGCGCCGTCGATCGCGGTGACCTGCCCGTACCGCTTGACCAGACCGCGCGCCTGGAGGACGGGGGTGGGGGAGTCGGTGGCGGTCATCGGGCCCTCTTCCGGGAGAACTGGTCGACGGTCACCGCGAGGATCACCAGGATTCCGGTGATCAGCGTCTGGTAGATGGACGCGACGCCCATCAGCTGGAGCCCGTTGCGGAAGACACCGACGATCAGGACACCGATGAAGGTGCCCAGCACCGAACCGCGCCCGCCGAACAGACTTGTCCCGCCGATGACCACCGCTGTGATGGAGTCCAGGTTGTCGGTCTGGCCCGCCTGCGGATCGCCCACCCCGGTACGGGAGATGAGCAGCAGCGCGGCCACGCCGTAGAGCAGCCCGGCGACGGTGTACACGCCGATGGTCAGCCGCGAGGTGCGCACGCCGTTCAGCCGCGCCGCCTCCACGCTGTTGCCCAGGGCGTACACGTGCCGGCCCCAGCCGGTGCTGCTCAACGCGTAGGCGAACACCAGGAACAGGGCGATGGTCACCAGCGAGCCGTAGGTGATGTCGGTGTGCCCGAGCGGGAACGTCTGCCCAAGTGCCGTCAGCGAGCTGGGCAGTTGGGTGACCGTCTGCTCCTCCGAGTAGATGTGGGTCAGCGCGAACGCCACGTTGAGCATCCCGAGCGTCACGATGAACGGCGGCAGCGGGATCTTCTCCGTCAACACCCCGTTCAGCAGCCCGAATCCGCCGCAGACCAGCATGCCCAGGACGATCGCGAGCAGCGGCGGCAGTGTGCCCTCGGCGGCCATCCTGGCCATCATGATGCTGCCGAACGCCATCACCGCGCCGCACGACAGGTCGATCCCGGCGGTGAGGATGATCAGGGTCTGCCCGATGGCGAGCGTTCCCACGACCATGACCTGCTGCACGATCAGCGAGAAGTTCCCGCCGGTGAGGAACTGGTCGGTGGAGAAGGAGAAGAAGACACAGGCGATCAGGAGCGCGGCCAGCGGGCCGGTGGTCGGCGCCGTGAGCAGTCGGCGCGCCGTACCGGGCGCCGAGAGATCGGCGTACGGCGTGGTCGTGGCTGTCATTGCGGAGTCCTTGTCGAAGGAGCCGTGCGGGAGGACTTCGGGCGGGGTCCTTCGAGGGTGCCGGGGTGTTCCGGCCGCGAAGTGCCCGCGAAGGAGAGGGTGTTGAGGGAATGAGGGGGCGGCCGTCCCTCAGGGGAGTAGGGACGGCCGCCCCGGTCGGTGGCGTACGGCCTCGGGGCGGCTCAGCCCCAACAGTTCTCCAGGCCGTACGCGGTGTCCTTCGAAGTGACCCCCGACTGCGGCTTGTCGGAGATCAGGTTGACGCCGGTGTCGGTGTAACCGGACGCCTTCTTGCCGTCCTTGGCGTACGTGACGACGGCCTTGACGCCCTCCGCCGCCATCTTCAGCGGGTACTGCTGCGCCGTGGCCGCGATCTGCCCGCTCTTGACGGCCTTGGTGCCGGTACAGCCGCCGTCGACGGAGACGATCAGCACGTCCTTCTCGCGGCCCTTGGCCTTCAGGGCGGTGTAAGCACCCAGCGCGGCGGGCTCGTTGATGGTGTAGACGAGATTGATGCCGGGTTCCTTCTGGAGGCAGTTCTCCATCGCGGTCTGCCCCTTGGCCTGGTCGCCCGCGGTGTCCTGCGAGCAGACCACCGACGGGTCCTTGGCACCGACGCCGAAGCCCTTCAGGAAGCCGTCGTGCCGCTGGACGCCGACGGAGACACCGGGCGCGAGGTCGAGCGTGGCGATCTTCGCCTTCTTGCCCTTCATCGCGGCCTTGGCGTACTCGCCGATCAGCTCGCCGGCCTTGAGGTTGTCGGTCGCGAACAGCGCGTCGACGGCCGTCTGCGGCTCGGTCGGCGTGTCCAGGGCGATGACCAGGACACCCTTGGCCTGGGCCTTCTGGATCGCGGGCACGATCGCCTTGGAGTCGCTCGGCGTGATCAGGATGCCCTTCACCCCGGAGGCCACCATGTTCTCGATGGCGGTGACCTGCCCGGCATTGTCACCGTCGAACTTGCCTGCGGCGGTCAGGAGTTGGGCGTGGTTCTCCTTGGCGGACCGCTCCGCGCCCTCCTTCATCTTGACGAAGAACGGGTTGGTGTCGGTCTTGGTGATCAGACCCACCTTGACCCCGCCCGAGCCGGAGCCCGCGGACCCCGAACCCGAACCGGAGCCGCAGGCGGTGAGGGTGAGCGCCGCGACACCCAGACACGCGGCGGCTCTGAGGACGGTCGGACGCTGGCGGGTGATGCGAGACATGAACGACTCCTGCGGGATTGCGAGCGGCGCGGCCGGCATCGGTGCATGCCGTCCCGAGGTGTCATCGTTGACTTATGTCATCGTTGACACGGCATGGCGAGGATGATGGACGCCCTCTCCCGGCAACGTCAATGGCTTGTACTTGTCACAAATCGGCAACGCGGCGGATTCGCCGTCACCCTCGGCGAAACCCGCCCCCGCGCCTCAAAAACCAGTCCCCGCCGAACCGTTGACGCTCCCGGGCCGGTGACGCATCATCGGTTCACCTGCCGTCCCCGGCGAGGCGCTGACGCGTGCCGCCGACGCCGGGCCGCGTTCCGCCTTCCGTGTCGCCGACCGGCAGGAACGGCGACGACGCTACCCGCGCGTGACCGAGCGGGCCATCTCCTGACCCCGTGACTTGCCACGCCTTCGGCGGGCTCTCTTCGAGTTGCCCTGCCGCATGTCGATCTCCCGAGTTGAACGCGTTCAAAAATGCGGGCTACGCTGATCCCGGACGAAACCGAGGGGGATTCGATGAAGGTAGTGCTGCCCGGGGGAACCGGACAGGTGGGCACGATTCTCGACCGTGCGCTGACGGCGGCCGGTCACGAGGTCACGGTACTGACCCGGCGTCCCACCCGGGCGCACGACATCGCATGGGACGGCGCCACGCTCGGCTCCTGGGCAGCGGCGATCGACGGCTGCGACGTCGTGATCAACCTGGCCGGACGCAGCGTCTCCTGCCGCTACACCGCCGAGAACCTGCGAGCCATGATGGACTCCCGGGTGGACTCGGCCCGGGTGGTCGGCGAGGCGATCGCCGCCGCCGCTCGGCCACCGCGCGTCTGGCTGCAGATGAGTACGGCGACGGTCTACGCCCACCGCTTCGACGCGGCGAACGACGAGGCAACCGGAGTGATCGGAGGCGCGGAACACGGAGTGCCGGACTACTGGGCCTACAGCGTCGAGATCGCGAAGAACTGGGAGCGTGCCCAGGCCGAGGCGCCGACTCCCGCCACCCGCAAGGTCGCGCTGCGCTCGGCGATGGTCATGAGCCCGGACCGGGGCGGTGTCTTCGCCGTCCTGTCACGACTGGTCCGGCTGGGACTGGGCGGCCCGGTGGCTGGCGGCGCGCAGTACGTCTCCTGGATCCACGACGAGGACTTCGTACGAGCGGTGGAGTTCCTGATCGCCCGCGACGACATCGCCGGCTCGGTGAACCTCGCCTCCCCGGCTCCCCTTCCGCACCGCGACTTCATGCGAGCCCTGCGTACGGCCTGGGGCGTCCCCCTGGGGCTGCCCGCGACACGCTGGATGGCCGAACTGGGAGCGTTCGCGCTCCGCTCGGACACGGAACTGCTGCTCAAGAGCCGTCGGGTGGTGCCGGGGCGGTTGAGTGCGGCGGGGTTCGCTTTCGAGTGGCCCGAGTGGGAGAAGGCCGCCACGTCCCTCGTGCAGCGGGCCAGGGTCATTGACGGCTGACCGTACGGGTCACGCCCGTCACGATCGTCGTCGCCAGGATCCAGCCGGTGAGGATCAGACCGTAGGACAGCCACTGGTACCAGCCCTGAGGGGCGAACGCCGACTCCTGGCCGAAGTCGATGACCGGCAGGAGCAGGTCGAGCGTGTAGAAGACCGGATTGAAGTCGGGGGCCTCGCCCGCCTTGACGGGGCGCGGGTGGTGCAGGCCGTACGCGATCGATCCCACGGCCAGGACGGACAGCAGCCACACGGCCGCGCGCAGCGGGCGGAAACCGTAGCCGACGGTGGCGTCCTGGACGTATCCCCACAGCCGTGCGTACCAGACGAGCGTGGTGCGTCGACGGCGCAGCTTGGCGAGTTGCACGAGCCGGGCCGCGTCGTCGTCGCCGACATGGCGGTACGCCGCGATCAACTGCTCGTAGGAATGGGGTTCGTACGGTCCGCCGTCGCGCTCCAGCATCGGGAGACGGCGCTCGGCAGGCTCGTGCGGGGTGAGCACCGTGTACTGGAGATTGCTGAGCAGCACCCGCTCGGGGAGCATCTCCGGTTCGAGGGTCAGGATCTCGAAGTGGGAGCGCCGCAGGTTCAGGGCGCCCTCGATGCGGTCACCACGGCGTATCCACAGCTCACCGATGACACAACTGCTCGCGCGCAGCGCCGTGTCGCCCGGATGCGACAGGCGGGCGTGGAGCAGGTCGAGGCGACCCGGTATGCGTGCGCCCCGCAGCTCGATCCGCCCGCGTGCGCGTAGGCAGCGCGCCCGTACGTGCGCCTCCACGGTGAGGTTCTGCGCGTCCAGTGCGATGCCGCCCGGGTTGTCGAACTCGGCGTCCTGGATGTTGATTCGCCCCACGACGGAGGCTCCGGTGAGCCGTACCTGTCCGTGCGCGCGCATCTCCGGGGCCCACAAGTCGGCACCGACCGACGCCTGGTTGAGCCACAGCGCCGAGCCGGAATCGTCCCCCGCCGTGAACTCCGTCCGCTCCATGACCAGCGCCCCGGAAATCCGCGCCCCGCTGAGCCGTACCGGCCCCTGTACGCGGCAGTCCGTCATCCGCAGCGGCCCCCCGACCCGCAAGGTCGCGGCGTCCAGGCCCGGCAGAACGGAACTCCGCAGACTGAGCTGGCGCAGTTGGGCACCGTAGAGTTCGGGAACGCTGTCGAACTGGCAGTGGCTCAAGCGGACAGCGGCGTCGATCGTGGAGTACTTCAGGTCCAGCACGCCGGTGATCCGCGCCCCGGTGAGCTTGAGGGCGGCTATCTCGCCCTCTTCCTGCGGAGCTTGGAGCAACAGCGCCCGCAACACACGTGCTCGTACGGTGCGTTCGGCGCCGTACGTGGTGTCGAGCGCCGGGTCCTCGTCCTCGGCGCGGAAGTCCACGGACTCGCCGCGCGGAAATGCCTGCCACACCCGCGTCTCGGCCGGTGTCAGCTCGCTGATGTCGATCACGCCGGGACTCTGGCGGGGCCGTTACGGAGCTGTCAACTGTGGTGCGGCGGGATCAACTTGTGGGGCACGTCAGCCCCGTGTCACACGTGTGGCTCCCACGCGGCGACGAGGTCCAGGAGCCCCGGGAAGCGGGAGTTGAGGTCCTCGACGCGTACGTGGCTGCGGCGTTCGAGGCCGTACTGCCGCTGACGGGTGACGCCCGCCTCGCGCAGGGCCTTGAAGTGGTGCGTGAGTGAGGACTTGGGCCGGTCGAGGCCGAACCATCCGCAGGGGTGGTCGAACTGCTCGGACTCCAGCAGCAGTTTGCGCACGATCGTGAGCCGCAGCGGATCGCTGAGCGCGACGAGCACGGTCTCCAGACGCAGCTCGTCCACGGCGGGTTCGGGGAGCGGCTCGGGCAGGCCGGGCGGCTCCGGCGGCGGGGGAGTGGCTGCGGCTCCTGCGGCGACGGACATGCGCGGCTCCTCGTGACGGCGACGCGACCCGGCTTCCTCGGCCGGGCCGATTTCCTTGTACGGGTTCCATCGTACTACCTGCTAAGTTCGACTCAACTCGTACAACGGATGTCGGGAGGAACAGTCATGCCCGGACAACGAACAACGCAGGTCAGCGCCGTGACAATGGAGCGCGGGGGAGGAGCGGCCCCGCTGTGGTGGGTGTGGCTGTCCGCGTGGCCGGTCACTGCCGTCTTCGTGCTCTCGAACGCGGCGACCCCGCTCTACGTGCTCTGGCAGCGCGACATCGGCTTCTCCAAGGGCACGCTGACCGTGGTCTTCGCGTGCTACATCGTCGGACTGCTCGGCTCGCTGCTGGTGTGCGGCGTGGTCTCCGATCGGCTGGGCCGCAAACCCGTACTGCTCCCCGCGCTGGCGCTCGCGCTGGCCGCGTGTCTGATCTTCGCCACCGCGACGAGCGTCGCCGCGCTGATCGCGGCGCGGCTGTTCACCGGCATCGCGGTGGGCGCCGTCGTCTCGGCCGGGATGGCCGCCGTGAGCGACATCGCCGGGCCCGCCCGCAAGCGGACCGGTGCCCTGTTCGCCTCCTGTGCGATGGTCTTTGGTGCCGGTCTCGGACCGCTGCTGGCCGGGGTCCTCTCTGAGACGCTGCCCGCGCCGACGGTGACCGTCTTCGCCGTGGAGGCCGCCCTCCTGCTCACGGCGGTGCTCGCCGTACTGCGTACGCCGCTGGACTGCCCCACGGCACCGGCCCGGGGCGCCTGGGTCCGGGTACCCGCTGTACCGCCCGGCAGCGGACGCCAACTCGCCCAAGGAATCGCCGTGTTCGCCCCCGGCATTACCGCCACCTCATTCGTGCTGTCGCTCGGCCCCTCGCTGCTGACCGGACTGCTCGACGCCACCAGCCGCGTCGTCGCGGGCGCCCTGGCCTTCGCCATGTTCCTCGCCGCGACCGGTGTGCAGTTCGCCGTGCGGCGCCTGGACCGGCGGACGGTACTGCTCTCCGGCGCCACGGCGACCGCGCTGGCCATGTCGGTGCTGATCATCGCCGTCCGTACGGCCTCCGTCCCGGCGCTCGTCGGCGCGGCGCTGCTCGCGGGCGCGGGCCAGGGCATGGGCCAACTCGGCGGCCTCTCCCTGCTCAACGCCGCCGTGCCCCCGGCCCGCCTGGCGGAGGCCAACGCCGCGCTGAACGTGGGTGGTTACCTCATGGCGGGCATCCTTCCGGTCCTGGCCGGCTACCTCAGCGACGCGGTCGGGCTGACGACAGGGACCACGGTGTTCGGCGCGGCCTTGCTCGGATTGGCGCTCGTGGGCGGCGGGGTGGTCCTCACAGGCGGAAGTTCGAGAAAGAGGCCCGTCAACCGACCTGTCGCTGAACCCGCCACCCGACCGTAAGCTCAGCGGCATGACGGCGGCGACGGACGAACAGGCGGCGGAGCGCTCGGCACTGCGGCACGCCCTGAGCGAGCTGGACGCGCGGCTCGCCGACGTCACCTCGCGCGGGCCCGGGGCATATCTCCGGTTCGAGCCCTGGGTGGAGCAACTGCGGACACCGGCGGCCGCGTTCCTGCGGCCGGACCTCGAACGGCGGCTCGCTCGGCACGTCGACGCCGACGACTCCTTCGCGCGGGGCCGGATCGCCCATGTTCTGGCGGGCGCCTGCGGTGTGGCCGCGCTGCCCGCGTTGTTGCGCGCTCGGGAAAGCGATCGCAACGACGACGGGGACACCCTGGAGCTCACCGTCCTCGATCTGTTCTCCGCGTGGCCGGAGGAATCGACCAGGCTGGTCCTGGACTGCCTCGACTCGGCCGATCCCAGGACCCGTCGGGTCGGCATCTGGGGCGTGGCCGTCATCGACTTCGGCGGTGCGCGGTACTTCGGGGTGGTGGCCGACGCGGCCTCCGACCCGGACCCGCAGGTGCGGGCCCATGCGATGAGTACGCTCGGCAGCGTCTTCGGCGTCGGCGACCCGCCACGAGCCCTGGCCGTCCTGCTCGCCGGCGCCCGCGATCCCGCGCCCGAGGTGCGGCGCAGCGCGGTCTCGGCCCTCGGCCGCTCGCGCGAGGAGGCGGTGACCGATCTGTTGGTCGCCTGCGCCGAAGACGCCGACCGGTGGGTGCGGTTCTGGACCGCGTGGTCCCTGGCGCGCCGACCCGGCCCGACGGTACGGGCCGCGCTCGAACGGCTTGCGGCGGACGAGGACGGTGACGTGCGCGACGCGGCGCGTACGGTCATGGGGTTGCCGGTCGCGCCGGGGTGAGGCGAGCCGACTGCCCGAGGGATGTGACGATCTCGCGGCGAAGGCCGGTCCGCCGGTCAAGCCGCGGTGGCGTCCAACAGGAGGTCGAAGGCGTCGTTCGCCTCGCGGAGCACCGCCGTCGCGTCGTGGCCGCCGAGGCGCCATGCCGTCTGGTAGCAGGCGAGGGTCAACTGGGCGGCGAGGACGGCGGTGGCCGGCGGGGTGCCGTGGTCGATCAGGTGTTTTTCGAGGAGGTCGGCGTAGTGCCGGGTCTTGCGGGTGTGGCGGTCTTCGAGTTCGGGGTGCTGCGTGACCAGGCGGTGGTACACCGCGTGGTGACCGGGGTCGCGGGCGGCCTCGGTGCAGATCGCGAGCAGCAGCAGCCGTGATGTGGTCAGCGCCTGCGCGAGATCCCGGAGCGGCTCGGCGGGCGCGTCGCGCATGGCCGCGGTGAGCGCGCGCAGGAAGTCGTCCTCGGTGGAGAAGACGACTTCCTGTTTGTCGCCGAAGTAGCGGAAGAAGGTGGTGCGACCGATCTCGGCCCGCTGGGCGATCTCGTCCACGGTGACGACATCGAACCCCCGCTCCATGAAGAGCGCGAAGGCCGTCTCGATGATCCGTTCCCGGGTCTGGCGGCGCTTGCGGTCCCGCAAGGACTCCACCGGAAACTTGTTCACGCTCATTCGGTCAGGATATCCGCCCGTTCCGCCCGGCGGTCGGCGTCGACGAGGAGGGCGGCTTCGCGCCACAGCTCCTCCTCGCGGGCCTCGTCGTACGACTCCGGCGACGAGGGGACGGCGCGGCCGCGATCGAGGTAGGACCCGGTCCGGGCGCTCGGCTCGGTCAGGATCGTCCCGGCGAGCCGGGCGCCCGCCTGCCGCGGCGTCATGCCCCGGCCGAGGAAGCGCTGAAGCTGGAAGAACCCGTTGAGCACGCCCCGCACGGGCCCGGGGGCGTGGCGGAAGAAGTCGGTGCCCGCGACGAGCGCCGGGTTGTAGGAGTAGACGCCGACGCCGTCGGGCAGACGGCGGGCCAGCGCATGGGTCAGATGGATGACGCCGAGTTTGCTGGTCGCGTACGCCCGCCCGGCCTCCCGCGCTCCACCGGCACGAGGCGTGGCCAGTCGTTCCGGCGTCTCCCAGCGCGGCGGCGGCGTGGCGCCGAGCGTGTGGCGGAACTGCCCGAAGTGGCAGTCGCTCGAGGTGAGCACGATCCAGCCCGGACCGGTGAACCGGGGCAGCAGTTCCCTGACGAGCAGGTAGTGGGACAGCACGTTGACCCCGAAGGTCATCTCGTACCCGTCCGTGGTGCGCAGGTCGGTCGTCGTGACCGTCAGGCCGGCGTTGCCCAGATAGCCGCCGAGCGGCGGGAGTTGCCCGGTGTCGAGCCCCCGCAGAATCTCCGTCACCGCCCGCCTGATCTCGGCGAGCGAAACGAGGTCGCAATCCAATCCAGTGACCCCGGAAGCGCCGGTGGCCTCGACGAGTTCCGCGGCGAGGCGTTCGCCGCCCCGGCGGGCCAGCACGACGTAGTGGTCCTGCGGCCGTTCCCGGATCAGCGACTCGACGGCCTCGCGGCCGAATCCGCGGGTCACTCCGGTTAAGACGACAGTCCGGCTGTCCATGGCGGACTCCTTGGTATCGAGTTCCATGTGGTACTCAGTACCGTAACATACGGTGGTTCGCTTCGCGTCGGGTGCGACAGGCCGCTGTCCCGGCGTGCGTCGGCCGGGTGTGGAGGGGGCTCGCGGTGAAGGAAGTCCGCGAGCGGTGGCTTGAGGATTTCCCGCTCAAGGAGTCGGAATCGTCCGGTCGGAGAACGCGGCCCGGTACTCGGTCGGCGACACGTCGAGGATTCTCCGGAAGTGCAGGCGGAGGTTGGAGCCGGTTCCCAGGCCGACGCGCTCGGCGATCCGGTCGACCGGGAGCTTCGTGGTTTCCAGGAGCGCGCGGGCGGCGTCGACCCGGGCGCGCAGGACCCACTGCAACGGCGTGTCGCCGGTCTCCTCGGTGAAGCGGCGCATGAAGGTGCGCAGTGACATTCGCGCGTGCGTCGCGAGATCGGTGACGGTGAGCTGCTCGTGAAGGCGTGTCAGCGCCCATTCCCGGGTCGCCGCGAGAGTGTCGCCGTGCGGTTCCGGGCTGCTTCGGGGCAGGTACTGGGCCTGGCCGCCGGTCCGGTGGGGCGCCGTCACCAGACGGCGGGCGATGTCGTTCGCCACGCTCACACCGAGGTCGCGCCGGACGATGTGCAGGCACAGGTCGATGCCCGCCGCGACACCGGCCGAGGTGAGGACCGAACCCTCGTCGACGAACAGCACATTGGGCTCCACCCGGATGTCGGGATGACGCTGCGCCAGCAGCTCCGCCGCGTCCCAATGCGTCGTCGCGCGCCGCCCTTTCAGCAGACCCGCGTCGGCCAGGGCGAACGCGCCGTAGCAGATCGACGCGATGCGGGCTCCTCTCGCATGCGCCCTCCGAAGCGCTTCGTGCACCGCGGCCGGGACCGGTCGGCCGACCGGCGCGTAGCCGGGGACGATGATGGTGTCCGCCCCGGTCAGCGCGTCGAGGCCCTGCGGCACCGCGTACCCGAAACCCTGACTGGACGGCACCGTTCCCGCGGTGACACCGCACACCGTCAGCTCGTACGGGAATCCGTCACGCGGCTGGAACACCTGGGCCGGGATGCCGACGTCGAGCGGGAGCGCCCCTTCCAGCACAAGCACCATCACCCGGTGTGAACTCATCGTCGTCCCTCTCCTCGGCTCGCGGTGATCCATCCCCGTGGCGGAATCCTCGCATGTATTGGCATTCTTGCCGCTGGAGGGTGTCGTCCCACCGCTCGAAACTGGGTGTGCCGTCCAGCCGGGTGCGGTCCTACGTCGAGTGGAGAGGGGTTCCATGCCCATGCCGCGTCCAACGGTTCCGCCGGTCGTCGCCTTCGTCACGTCCGCCGTCGCGTTCACGGCGGTGATGGCCGCCGCGGGAGCACCGAGCGCCCTGTTGGTCGTCTACCAGCAGCGCTGGCGCTTTCCCGACAGCGAGTTGACGGTCGCGTTCGCGATCTACGCCTTCGCGCTCCTCCTCGCGCTTCTCGTCATCGGTTCCTTGTCGGATCGCATCGGCCGCCGTCCGGTACTCGTCGCGGCCCTCGCGCTCCAGGCGGTCGCGATGGCGGTGTTCCTGATCGCTCCGGACATCGGCGTCGTCATCGTCGCGCGGGCGCTGCAGGGCTTCGCGACGGGAGCGGCCACGAGCGCGTTCAGCGCCTACATCGCCGAGGTCGCACCAGCGGCGCTGAAGAAGGTTGCGGCACTGGTCGTGAGCATCGCATCCGTCGCCGGTCTCGGCATCGGTGTTTTCCTGACTGGCATCGCCATCCAGTTCGCGGCAGCACCCGCCACGGTCGTGTTCGGAGCCGCACTCGCGATCGTCGTCGTGGCCCTCGCCGTCACAGCGGTGTCGCCCGAGACGGTCGGCGGGCGTCAAGGGATCGGCGATGCCCTCGTGTCACGCGTCGGCGTGCCGGCCGCCGCCCGGACCGCGTTCGCTCGCACCGCCCCGGGGATGATCGGGATCTGGATGTCGGCCGGACTGGTCCTCGGCCTCGGGGCGTCGATCGTCCATCAAGCCCTGCACATCACCGGCGGAGCCGCCCTCGGCCTGGTGGTCGCGGCCCAGCCCCTGGCCGCGGCCTTCTCCGCGCTCGTACTCGGCCCGCTGATGCCGCCCCGGCGGTTCATGCTCGCCGGGTACGCGGCGGTCCTCGCCGGTGTGTCGCTGGAGGCGTGCTCGTTCGCGGCGGGCCTCGCCTCGCTCATCATCTGCGGCGCGATCATCACCGGCCTCGGCTTCGGCGCCGTCTTCTCCAGCACGCTCGGGCTGCTTGTCCCGCTGACGCGAGCGCAGGAGCGCGCGACGCTGTTCTCCGCCGTCTACGTCGTCGCCTATCTCGCGTACGGCGTCCCCACCATCGCGGCGGGCTTCCTCAGCGACGCCATCGGTCTGGTGCCCGCGGCGATCGTCTACGCTGCCGCGACATTCGCCACAACAGCCGCCGGACTCTTCGTCTCGCTCACTCGGACGGGATCGATGCCGAGGGACGCTCTCTCCGGCGTCGAGCATGAAGCACGAGCGCACGACGTGCGAGCGTCCGCATCGAGCACGGAATAGGTCGCGACGACGCCGTCCGCATACCGGGACCGGTGCCACGGGATCGCGACCGCCCGGACGACCACCGGCGGCTACCTGGTTCGGGTTCGGTAGCGGCCGGGCGTCGTTCCGACGACGGCGCTGAACGCCGCGATGAAGCTGCTGGGGTTGGCCCACCCGCAGGCGTTGGCGGTGTGGGTGGTGTCGTGGCCGTCGGCGAGGAGCACGAGCGCGTGGTAGAGGCGTAGCTGTGTGCGCCACTCGTAGAAGGTCATGCCGAGTTCGCCGCGGAACAGTCGGCTGAGGGTGCGGGTGCCCGCCCCGATCTTCTTCCCGAACTCGGGCAGCGTGGCGTTGTCCGCCGGGTCCTCGGACAGCATCCGGGCAATGGCCCGCAGCCGGTCGTCCCGCGGCTCCGGCAGGTGCAGCGGCTGCTCGTCCGCCTCGCGGAGTTCCTCGACGAGGACTCGGACCAGACGAGCGCGCGCGGAGCGGCTGTAACCGGGCGTGGTGTCGTCGTGGTTGCCGGGACCGGTCAGGGCGAGCACGACCTCGCGGGCGAGGCCGGAGGCCAGGAACACGGCGGGACCATCCGGCATGAACCGTGCGAGGGACGGCGTGAGGAAGACGATCCGCATGTCGGTGTCGCCGTGCGCGCGGTGCTGATGAGTGAACCCGGCGGGGGTCCAGGCGACCCGGTTGGCGGGAACGATCGACGTGCCGCGCTCGGTGTGCACCGCCAGGACGCCGCCGGCCGCGTACACCAGATGTCCCCGTGCGTGCGACTGCGTCGCACTCGTCCCGCCCGACGGCCAGAGATGACGACCACCGGAGGGCCACACATACGACGTCACGTCGGCGGATCGGCGAGGCTGGCGGTGAACGGGCATCGGTTGGCAGCCTTCGGTGGCAAGCCACTCCCCGATCCGGTGAGATTTCCTCCATGCCGAGTGGCCCCGAGGCGCGCGGAGCGCCCGACCGCACCACAGGGCATCGACGCGGCGCGCCTCGATGCCGCGGCCCGAGAGAGAACTCGCGAGAGAGGGAGAGAAACGTGGCGACGTTCGTCCTGGTACCCGGCGCCTGGAAGGGCTCCTGGTCGTTCGAGGCGGTGGTTCCGCTGCTGGAGCGTGCCGGTCACACCGTTCACGCCCTGACCCTGACCGGTCTGCGGCCGGACGACGACAAGACGACGGTCGCGACCGCCAACCTCGACACGCACGCCGACGACGTGTTGCGGCACCTCGACCGCCACCACATCACCGGCGCGACGCTGGTCGGCCACAGCTACGCCGGGATGGTGATCGCCGCAGCCGCCGACCGTGCCGACGGCCGGATCTCACGGCTGGTGCATCTGGACGCCTACGTGCCGCGCGACGGGGAGTCGTGCTGGACGTCGACGAACGAGCACTTCCGGGAGGTGTTCGCCGCCGGCGCCGAGTCCACCGGCTACGCCGTTCGACCGCCCCACGGCGGCGATCCCCGCCGCCGTCCCCATCCCCTCGCCTCGTTCCTGCAGACGATCCGGCTCTCGGGCACGCTCGACCGGATCCCCCGTCGGGAGTTCGTCCACTGCTCGGGATGGGAGGACCGGACGCCGTTCGCCGAACTGCGCACCCGGCTCCAAGCCGATCCCGAGTGGAAGGTCCACGACCTCCCCACCGGGCACGACGCCATGCACGAGGCCCCGGAGGCGGTCGCCGCACTACTGCTGGGCGAATGAACCCGGTTCGGCGTCGGTCAGCAGGGAGCTCACGACGTCCACGACGAACTCGGGTACCCGGTCCGGGAAGTCGTGGCCGGTTCCCTCCGGGGTGTAGATCCTGCGGGCCGCGCTGGAGGCCGCCAGGAAGCGGTCTCGCACGGTGAGGAAGAAGTGCCGTACCCGGGCGTTCTCCTGCGGATCGTCGACCGTGTCGAAGACCGCGCCACCGCCCGTCAGATCGCGGGGCGCCACGACGAGGAGGGGCAGGGAGCCGAGCTCGCCGTCGTGCACGACCGTCTGCCAGCCGTTGCGGGTGATGCCGTCCGGCGACAACTCGCGCAGGATCGACGCGGCGGCGCAGCTCGCCCTGGTCCTGGACTCGACAGTGGCGAGGACCCGCGCCGGATCGTCGGAAGGGTGTGCCTCGTTCCTGGGCAGGAGGGGGTGGAGACCGAAGAGGTGGCGCAGCGCGCGGAGAGCCTGGTCCCGGCCGGCGTGCCGCAGGGTCGCGAGCGACGGACCGAAGGCGACGACATCGGGCGGGGTGGGATCGAGCAGCACCAGGCCGGCCACCAGATCGGGGCGGCGCCTGGCGGCGTTGGCCATGAGGAGCCCCCCGAAGGAGTGCCCCACGAGGACGAAGGGCCCTTCTTCGCCTGCCCGCTCCAGCGCCGTGAGCAGTTCGACGGCCTCGGCCGCCGTCGTGCGCGGGAAGGGGCCCGGGTCGCTCCAGCCGGAGCCCGGACGGTCCACCAGGACCGAACGCGTCCGCTCCCGCGCCAGCGCGTGCAGTCGGTGCATGGCGTAGCCGCCCGCGTGGCCGCCCGGCATCCAGACCACCGTGGGCCCCGACCCGGCGTCTCCCTCGGCGAGGACGTGCATCCGATGGCCGCCCACGTCCACCAGGCGTCCGGGCGGGGGATACCCGAGGCCGACCCGCCGCACATGCACCATGTGGCGCAGTGACCCGAGTCCGAGCGCGAGCGCCACGGCACAGAGCGCGCCACCGAGAACGCGCCGACCGTGACCCCGGGTGACGCACCATCCGCCCACGGCCGCCGGTGGCAGGGCGATGACCAGCCCGGCCCAGTCCCGGCTGAGCAACTGGAGTGCCGCGTCGGCGGCGCGTGCGCCCGGTCGCATGGTTCCCTCTCCCGTCCCGGCCATGGTGGCCGCCGTCGGGGACACCGCGCGTCTGAGCACCCGGCACAAGCATCGTCCCCCGAGATCCCCGGGGGCGCCATGCGTGGTGCCGGGGCGTTGTGGTCACAGGGGCGCAGTCGGACGCGCGCCGGACGCGCGCCGGTACGGGGGAGCAGGGCGCCGTCAGGCCGGGCCGGTTCCGCACGGGCGCGCGAGGCGTGCCGCCACGTCCGCGACCACTTCGGCTTCCCGGGCCGCGAGATAGAAGTGGTCCCCGGGAAACGAGCGCAGTTCGAAGGAGCCCGGTGCGGTGAGGTCGGACCAGGCGCGGACGCGGTCGAGTGCGCAACTCGGATCGTCCTGGCCGACGTACGCCGTGATCGGTGCCTTGACCGGTGTCGGACGCGTGGGGCGGTAACCCTCGATGAGCCGGTAGTCCGCCCGGAGGGCGGGCAGCAGCAGGTCGCGCAGCTCCGGGATGTCGTACGCCTCGGAGTGCAGGTCGCCGAGGCTCTGGACGCGGCTGATCAAGGTGTTGTCGTCGGCGCCGTGCAGTGTGGCGCGTTCGGTGCGATGCGGGGCCTCGTGCGCGGAGACCAGCAGCTGCTCCGGGACGGTGCCGCGGGCCTCCAGGCGCACGGCCAGCTCGTAGGCGACGCACGCGCCCATGCTGTGCCCGAACAGCGCCAGCGGCCGGTCGAGCCATGGCTCCAGCGCGTCCTCGATCGCGTCGGCCAGGGTGGCCATGTCCTCGACGCAGGCTTCCGCCAGCCGGTCCTGGCGGCCGGGATAGCGCACGGCGAGCACCTCGACGTCCTCCGGCAGCAGTGCGGGCCAGCCGTGGAACAACTGCGCCGTGCCGCCCGCGTGCGGGAAGCACACCAGCCGAAGCCTCGGGTCCACCGGACGCCGGTGGACCCGAAGCCACTTCCCGGTCACGACGCGCTTGCGGCGGCTCGGGCAGCGGTGGAACCGGCGCGACGCCCCTTGCGGGCGGTCTGGTGCGTGCCGTCGGTCGTCGAGGCGCCGGCGTCGGTGGTGGCAGCGCGGTGCTCGGCCTCCTGCGTCAGCTGGACGGCGAGGACCTCGGCGGTCGCCTCGGCGGCGATGTCGTGGATTCCCTCGCCCGCTTCGTGGACGACACGCTTGACGCTCATTCCCAGGCCCACCGACGTTCTGACAAGCCCTCGCAGGACGGGTTTGCCGAACTTCTTGGCCACGGAAGCGGTGATCAGGCCGATCAGGAAGGGAGGTACTACGGGAGGCATGGCAGGACGTCCTTCTCTTCTGCCGGGAGGGCGATGACGGAAAGGCGACGAGCTCTTCGTCACGGAGAGTATCCGCGACGGAGCGAAAAGTCACCGGTTCGGCCGTGACCTTCACTCGTTCGAGGAGAAGGGGCCGCCCGTGACGGCCTGTTCATGCCCTCGGGAGCTCAGGGCGCGGCGTGTCTCCCGCGCCACCCGTCGGCGGAGCACGGGAAACGGCAGCGTGCCGCCGCCCAGCACGGCCTCGTGGAAGGCGCGCACGTCGAACGCGTCCCCGGAGTCGCGCTCGACCGCTTTCCGCAATGCCGTGAACTCCGCGTATCCCGCCCGGTACGTCAGCGCCTGGCCCGGCAGATCGGTCGAGTAACGCAGCAACTCGGTCGTGATCTGCCCGTCGGACTCGGCCGCCCCGTGGGCGCTCATGAAGGCGCGCGCCTGCTCCAGCGCCATCGTCCCGAGGTTCAGGCCGGTGTCGATGACCAGGCGCTGCGCGGTGAACCGCTCGTGGGCCAGGCGTCCGTACGCGTCCCACGGGTCGTCGTACAGCCCCATCTCCCAGCCGAGACCGGCGGCGTACTCCGCCCATCCCTCCTCGAACCCGCCGAACGGCACCAGTTCGCGCCGCAGGTCGGGCAGGGTGGTGTCCTCGGCCTGGCGGGCGAGGTGGAAGTGGTGGCCGGGCGCCAGCTCGTGGTGGATCAGCGCGGCCGAGCCGAGCAGGGAGCGGTGCGCCAGGTCCGAGGCGTTGTAGCGGTAGCGTCCCACCGGTCGCGCCGCGGTCGGCGGGTCGTAGTAGCCGTACGTCATCGACTTCTCGAGCGCCGGGTCGAGGCGGGCCACGCCGTAGGGGGCCCGGGGCATGACCGCGAACCAGCGCGGCAGCAGCGGGGTGAGCCGGTCGAGATGCCCCAGGTAGCGGTCCTCGACCTCCTCCGGGGTGGCGGCGTACAGGCGGGGCTCGGTCGCGAGGCGGGTGTGGAACTCCGCCTCCGTTCCCGTGAAGCCGAGCGTGTGCCGCAACTCCCGCATCCGCTCCCCGAGTTCGCGGCAGTGCTCACGGCCGAGCGCGTGGAGGCGTTCGGGCGGGGTGTCGCCGGACGTGTACGTCCGGACGAAGGCCCGGTACGCCGCCTCGCCCTCCTGGTAGTGCGCCCAGCCGACCGTCCGCGGGGCCCGCCCGAGGTAGTCCGGGTCGCCCACGAGGGCGAGGAGCCGGTCGAACGCCGGCTCCAGCTCGGTGGCCACGATCCCGGCCACCGCGTCGCGCAGGCGGCCCCGGCTCGCGGAGTCGAGTCGCGTGACCCGCTCGGCGTCCACGCGGACGTACCGGGCCGCCGACGCCCGCAGTCGCCCGATGGTGGAGCAGGCCCCGGCCAGCGCCGGGACCGGGACGCGGAATCCCCGGGCCGCCTGCCCGGCGGCCTTGTCGGCGATCGTCGCCACGCAGCGCGCCAGATCCCGCACGAGGGACACATACCGGTCCGCGTCGGCCCGGTGCTCGAAGCGGTACGGACGGAAGACCATGTCCCCGTACTGCTGGAGCCGGAAGAGCCGGTACGGCGTGGCGGTGGGGGTGAGCCAGTGGAAGCGTCCCGCCTCCGCCTCCTGTTCGGCCAGCGCCCGGAGGAAACCCGCGGTGTCGGCGGTGGCGCCGGACAGCTCCGCGGGCCGCAGCGTGTCCAGCCGCTCCAGCACCCCTGCCGCGAACCGGCCGCGCTCGTCGTCCTCCGCGGCGGACACCCCCGGCAGCGATTCGACCGGCAGTCCGCGGCGTGTCCGCAACGACGGCTCACGGGCCAGCAGGAAGTCCCAGTACGCGGCCGCGAGCCGGTCGACCTCCCGCGCCGCCGAGCCGTCAGGGTGGTCCGATGGATGGTTCGCCATGGCGTCAGTGTGCGCCCGGGTGATGGCAGGTCAGGACGTACGCGGGCACCGCGAGTCGGGCAGGCTCACTCGGACGGGGGAATCGGTCCGCCTCGTTCGTGTCCAGGTCCGGAAAGCCCGTCCGACGCCGTCGGACCCGGTGGCACGATGCCGCCATGCACCGCCGCACCGTGTCGTTCCCCAGGGCCCGGTCGGCCGTGGTGACGTTGGCCGTTGCCGCCTCGGCCGTGTCGGCGGGCTGTGGCGGTGAGACGTCGTCGATCCACACCCCCGTCGTGATGGGGGGCACGGTCACCGTCGCCACCGCCGCCGAGACGCCGGATTTCCATCCGTACGCGCAGTTCGGCTCCGCCCTGGCCCCCTACGCCTACGACTCGCTGGTCAGCACGGCGCCGGGCGGGCGGGTGGTGTCCGGGCTGGCCGGGACCTGGCACGACGGAGCCGTCTCGGCGAGCTTCACCCTGCGCAAGGGAGTGACCTGCTCCGACGGCACGCCGCTCACCGCCTCCGGGGTGGCCCGCTCGCTGCGGTACGCGGGCGATCCCCGCAACCGGCTCGTCGGCGCCAGGGCGGCGCTGCCCGATGTGCCGTTCACGGTGTCGGCCGACGACGCGGCACGGACGGTGTCGGTGCGCACGGCATCACCGTACGGCTTCATCCTGCGGACGGTCGGTCTGCTGCCCGTCGTCTGCCCGGCCGGGCTCACGGATCCCGGCGCGCTGGCCCGGAGCACGCGGGGCACGGGGCCGTACGTGCTGAGCGGCTACACCTCGGGCGGCCCGTACGTCTTCACCCGGCGCAAGGGGTACGCGTGGGGGCCGGGGGGAGCGACCAACGCGGCCCCGGGGCAGCCCGAGCGGATCGTGGTGTCGGTGGTGCCGCAGGAGTCCACGGTGGCGAACCTGCTGCTCACGGGCGGGGTGAACATCGCGGCGGTGACCGGCCCCGACCGCGCGCGGCTGACCGGACACGGCCTGGCCGCCGCGCGGGTTCCGACCGTCGTGGGGCTCACCTTCTTCAACGAACGGCCCGGCCGCCCCCTGAGCGATCCCGTGCTGCGCCGGGCACTCGTGGGGGCCCTGGACCGCAAGGGCCTCGCCAATGTGGCGATCGGCGGCGAGGGCACGCCCGCGAGCCATCTGACGGCCGCGGATTCCGTCTGCCACGCGGACGTGGCCGCCGCCAACCTGCCCTCGCGCGGCGCCGTGCGGGCCCTGGGAACCGCGGGCTGGACGAAGGACGCGCGGGGCAGGCTGGTCAAGCGGGGCCGGCCGCTGAAGCTGCGGCTGCTCAGCAGCCCCGACTTCGGCTCCACCCTGCCGTCGGTCGCCGAACTGATGGCCGCCACCTGGCGGGCGCTGGGCGCGGACGTCGACCTCGTCAGCGAGAGCCGCAACGCGGTCGTCCAGGCCATGTACCAGAGCGGGGACTTCGACGTCGTGGTCGGCAGCTCGCCCGGCCCGCCGCTGCCCGCGCAGCTCACCCCGTACTTCTCCGGCCCGCCGCCGTCGCGGGGACTGAACTTCGCACACGTCACCAACCACGCCTACGACCGCTTCGCCGCCCTCGCGCTGCGCGCGCCGGGCACCGCCGGGTGCGCGGACTGGAACCGGGCCGCCGCGGCGCTGTTCCGCTCGGCCGACGCGCTGCCCGTCGCCGACGGCACGGGCACCGTGTACGGCTACCGGACGACCTTCGCCGTCGCGCCCGGTGGACGGGTCGTACCGACCAGCATCCGCCTGCACAGATAGTGGCGGACGCCCCGACCGGCATCCGCCCGCACAGGCAGCGGTGGACGCCCGCCCACGACCAGCCGAGGGGAACCCGTATGACGACCGTGTCCGCGCGGCTCGGCGCCCTGACCCGGCGCCACCCGTGGGGGGTGTTCTGCTGTCGGCGCGCGGTGCGGCTGACGCTCTCCCTCCTCGTCGTCGTCACCGCCTCGTTCGCGATGATCCGGCTGGTACCCGGCGACCCCGTCCGGGCCGCGCTGGGCGTGGACGCGCCGCCGGACCTGGTGGCGGCGAAGCGGCACCAACTCGGTCTGGACACGGGCCTGTCGGCACAGTACTGGCGCTACCTGCGGAACCTGTTCCAGGGAGATCTCGGCGTCTCCCTGGTGACGGGCGAGCCGGTGGCCGACCTGGTCGGCGCACGTCTGCCGGCCACCCTGCTGCTGGCCGTCCTGGCCTTCGCCTGCGTCCTCGTCGTTGCCCTTCCCGGCGGGCTGCTCGCCGCGGTGTGGACACGCGGAGGGCGGCGCCCCCGGGCGGAACTGGCGTTCACCGCCACCACCTCCGCCCTGGCCGGTGTGCCGGACTTCGTGCTCGCCGCGGGTCTCACCGCGGGATTGGCGGTCGGTCTGCGCCTCTTTCCGGCGGCCGGTGACCTCGGTCCCCGGTCCTACGTGCTGCCCGTGCTCGCGCTGGCCCTCGCTCCGGCCGCGGTTCTCCTGCGGATCGTCCGGGTGGAGACGCTCAAGGTGCTCGCGGCCGACCATGTGCGCGCCGCCCGGGCGAAACGGCTGCCCGCCGCCCCGCTCTGGCTGCGCCACGTGGCACCGAACGCCCTGACCGCGTCACTGACGCTCGCCGGGAACCTGCTGCCGGGCCTGATCGCGGGAACGGTACTGGTCGAGAAGGTCTTCGCCTGGCCCGGCATCGGGTCGGCGATGGCGCAGTCCGTGGCCGCGCAGGACTACGCGGTCGTCGAGGCGACCGTGCTGGTGATGGGCTCGGCCGTCCTCGTCGTGAATTTCCTCGTCGACCTCGCGCTCGCGCTGCTCGACCCCCGCTCGGTCATCCGGGAGACGTGATCCGATGGTGCTGTCCCCTCCCTCCGCTCCCTCCGCTCCGCGTACGGCGACCGGCAGGCCACGCGCGTGGCGGTCGGGCTGGGCCTCGCCCATGGGCGTCGTCACCCTGGTGATGCTCGCCTCGCTCGCCGTACTCGCCGTCGCCGGAGCGGTGTTCTGGGGGCAGGCCGCCGACCGCCCCGACCCGTCGTCGGTACTGCTGGCACCCACTGCGGGCCATCCGCTCGGCACGGACCGCCTCGGTCGGGATCTGCTGGCCCGGCTGCTCTCGGCGACCTGGCTCTCCCTGCTGCTCGCCGTCGGGGCCACGCTCATGGGAGCCTCCGCGGGGATCGGGCTCGGCGCGCTCACCGCCGTCGTGGGCAGACGCGCACGCCGTCTGCTGGGAGCCCTGATCAACCTCCTGCTCGCCTTCCCCGCGCTCCTCGTCACGATGTTCTTCGCGGCCCTCCTCGGCGCGGGCGCGGGCGGGGCCGTCTGCGCACTGGCCATCGCCTGCGCACCGGGCTTCGCGCGCATCACGCAGACCCTCGCCGCCGAAGTCGCCGGAACCGACTTCATGGCGGCGGCGCGCGTGCTGGGCCTGCGCCGCCACCGGCTCCTCCTGCGCCATGTCCTTCCGCACATCGCCGAACCGCTGATCCTCAACACCACGGTCGCCGCGGGCTCGGCACTCGTGGCCCTGTCGGGACTGAGCTTCCTCGGCCTCGGGGTCCAGCCCCCCTCGTACGACTGGGGGCTCCTGCTGAGCCAGGGCCTGGACCGCGTCTACACCGAGCCGCTGCCCGCCGTGGCACCCGGCATCGCCATCGTCTACGCCGCCGTGGCCTTCCAGTTGCTGGGCGAGATGCTGGCCGGAGCCGCCGTACGACGCCCCCGCCCACGGCGACTCGAGGAACGCGCGCTCCCCGCACGTACCGGCCCTCCGGCCGCCGCCGACCACGTGCTGGAAGTGGAGGACCTGCGGGTCGAGCTGCCCACGGCGGACGGGGTGCTCCGGCCCGTCCGCGGTGTCACGCTAGCCCTGCGGCGCGGCGAGATGGCCGGGCTGGTCGGCGAGTCCGGCTCCGGCAAGTCACTGACGGCGCTCGCCCTCGCCGATCTGCTGCCGGACGGCGCCCGCGCGACCTGGGGCACCCACCGGTTTCTCGGCGCGGACGCCGAGTCGTCGAACAGGGCGGAGCGGCGCGGGCAGTTGGCGACGGGAATGGCGATGATCTTCCAGAACCCGGCGTCGGCCCTCAACCCGTCCCTCCGCATCGGCACGCAGATGACGGAGGCCGTGCGCACCCACCGAGGCACCTCTCGTGCCGAGGCCGTCGAACAGGCCCTGGCCCAACTGCGCCGGGTGGCGCTGCCCGGCGGGCGCCGGTTGCTGCGCTCCCGGCCCTTCCAGCTGTCCGGCGGTCAGCGCCAGCGGGTGGCGATCGCGACCGCCGCCATGATGCGGCCCGACCTCATCATCGCGGACGAGCCGACGACGGCCCTGGACGTCACCGTGCAGCGGCAGATCATGGACCTGCTCCGCGACATCCGGCGCGACGACGCCACCGCGATCCTCTTCATCAGCCACGACATCGCCCTGGTCGCCGACGCCTGCGACCGGGTGCTGGTCATGTACGGCGGAACGGTCGTGGAGAACCTGCCCGCCCGTGAACTGGCGACCGGCGCACGGCATCCGTACACGCGCGCCCTCGTCGCCTTGGTCCCGGACCTGGACGCGGACCGCGACCGCCCGCTCCACACCATCGAGGGAGGGCTGCCCGATCCGTACGGCGCGGCTCCGGGCTGCCCGTTCCACGACCGCTGTCCGCACCGGCTGGACCGGTGCGCCGTGGAGAGCCCCGTACTGTCGCCGCTCGGCCCGGAGCACGACGTCGCCTGCTGGCAGCCGGTGTCGCAGGCACCGCTCGGCGCACAGCGGGAGACGGAGGAGGCGGACCGGTGAGGGAAGGCACAGGACTCGCGCTGTACGACGTCACCGTCCGCCACCACGGGCCGTCCGGGCCGGTCACGGCGGTGGACGGGGTGTCACTGGAGGTTCCCCGGGGCACGACGGTCGGCCTGGTGGGTGAGTCCGGTTCGGGAAAGTCCACCCTGGCCCGGGCGGTCGTCGGACTGGACAGCCCCTGCGCAGGGCGGATCACGGTCGGCGGGCTGGAGTACCGGGGGCGCCGGGCGGCCGACCGGCGCCGGCTGGGCCGACAGGTCCAGCTGGTGTTCCAGGACCCGGACACCGCGCTGGACCCGCGTATGACGGTACGTCAGTCGCTCGCCGAAGCGGCCGGGGCCTTCGTCCGGCTGGACCGTCGCGGCCGCGAACGGCGCGTCGGCGAGTTGCTGGCGCTCGTCGGCCTCGACGCGGGCTGCGCCGACCGGGTGCCGGGGCAGCTCTCCGGCGGGCAGCGCCAGCGCGTGGCCGTCGCCCGCGCGCTGGCCGTCGATCCGGCGGTTCTCATCGCCGACGAGATCACCTCGGCGCTCGACGTGTCGGTCCGGGCGGCGCTCCTCACCACGCTCCGGGACCTGCAACGACGCCTGGGCTTCGCCATGTTGTTCATCAGCCACGACCTCGCCGCCGTCCGCCACGTGTCGGACGCCGTCGCCGTGATGTACCTCGGCCGGATCGTCGAGAACGCGCCCACCGAGAGCCTGCTGCGCGGCCCGAGGCATCCCTACACCCGAACTTTGCTGTCCGCCGTGCCGAGCCTGCGCGCCGGACGACGAGCGGCCGAGGTGCCGCTCCTTTCCGGGGAGGTGCCCGACCCCGCGTCACCGCCGGCCGGGTGCCGCTTCCATCCACGGTGCCCGGTGGGGCCGGACCGGCTTCCCGGGCGGGACGTCTGCGCCGTGCGCGACCCCCGGCCGGAGGCGTCCTGGCAGCCGCACGGCGTCGCGTGCCACTTCCCGTGGGGGCCGGTGCGACCGGCACCGGCCCCGTGACCTTGGGACCGGCCCGTCAGCGGCCGCGGGCCGTGCCGAGCTTGGAACTCAGCACCGAGAGGAAGGTCGGCAGCCGGTCCACCGCGGACTTGGGGACAGGGGTGACCTGGACCGTGTCCCGCACCACGTCCTGCACGACGAGCTTGTAGGCACCGTCCTCCTGGACGAGTTCGGCGGTGTAGAGCAGTGTTTCCACCAGAGGTCCTCCGGTTGTCTCGGGTGACGGATCAGGCGCCGTTGAGCCAGGCGTTCCACACCTTGGTGGCCCGCTCGTCGTCCGCGTCCTCGCCGAAGAGGTGGTGGCCCACCCAGATCGGCCAGTTCCAGGAGCTGCCGTTGAAGAACCGGTACAGCGCGTTGGGGCCGCGCAGGCCGACGAAGTCGGGGTTGATCCAGTCCACGACCACCTCTTCCGGGCCCCCGTCCGCACCCGGGATGTCGAGCGTCAGCCGGTCGCCGACGGCAGCGTCGTCGGCGAGGCCGAGACGGCGGCGCAGCGCGGCGAAGTCGGCGGGGTCCTCGGTGCGCTCGCTCCGGCCCGCCTTGACGTAGACGGCGGGACGCCCCGCGAAGTGCCGCAGATACTCGGCCAGGCCGTGCTGGTAGAAGTCGACGTGCTTCTCGGCCGCGTCGGACTTGACGTCCCAGTACTCGTCGACGACTCCCGTGTGCACCCAGTGGATTCCCATCCGCAGGTGGCTGGTCCCGTCGTCGAGCGGTTCGATCCGGTAGGTCAGGGTGTTGGAGAACCCGTCGTCCATGGACACGCGCACGGCGAAGTGGTGCGGCGGCTCCCAGGCCACGACGGTGCCGTCGGCCCGGGTGACCTTTCCGCCGACGTGCGGCTCGACCTCCATGGGGTACAGCCAGCCGAGGTTGCCCTCGCCGGTGGCGACCGCGTGCCAGACCTGCTCGGGCGTGGCGGTCAGGTGCTGCTCCCGGCGGACCTCGAACTCTCGCGCCATGGTCGGTTCTCCTTCGTCGTCGTTCATGCGTCAGTAGGTGAGCGGCAGGGCGGTCAGCCGCCGCTGCAGTGGGTTGGGCCGCCAGTCGAGGGCCGCGCCGTCGGCCAGCCGCAGGCGCGGGAGCCGGCGGACCAGCGTGCCGACGGCCACCTCCGCCTGGAGCTTGGCCAGGGGACCGCCCAGGCAGAAGTGCGGCCCGTTGCCGAAACTCAGATGCCGGTTGCCGGAGCGGGACAGGTCGAGCCGGTCCGGGTCCTCGAAGCGCTCGGGATCACGGTTGGTCGCGGCGAGCAGCAGGTACACCAGCTCGCCCTCGCGCAGCGTCCGCCCGCCGATCCCGAGGTCCTCGGCCACGACCCGGACGATCGCCTGGGTCGGCGTGTCGTAGCGGGCGAGTTCGTCGACGGCCGTGCGGATCAGCGCCGGATCCTCGCGCAGCCGGGCCAGCTGGCCGGGGTGGCGCAGCAGGGCCAGGACGCTGTTGCCGATCAGGTGGGTGGTGGTCTCGTCGCCCGCCGTGATCAGGACGAAGCAGGTGGACAGCAGCTCGGAATCGGTGAGCCGGTCGTCCTGCGCCTGCGTCGCCACCAGCGCGCTGATCAGGTCGTCGCCCGGAACGGCCCGGCGTCGGCGCACCAGCCGGGCGAGGTACTCCTCGTACTGCCCGATCGCGGCCTCCGACTTCCCGAGGTCCTCGGAGAGCCGCCCGAAGCGGCGGAACCAGCCCTTGACCCGGGGCCGGTCCTCGGGCGGAATGCCGAACAACTCGCAGACCACGGACAGCGGCAGCGGTGAGGCCACCGCCTCGATCAGATCCATGGACGGCCCGGCCGCGACCGCCTCGTCGACGAGCCGGTCGACGATCCGCTGGATGCCGTCGCGCAGGGCCTCGACCCGCCGGGCGGTGAAGGCGCGGTTGGCGAGCTTGCGCAGCCGGGCGTGGTCCGGCGGGTCGGTGTTGGTCATCACCCGGCCCAGCCGGTCGGTGATCCGGCTGAAGGCCTTGAGATCGCCGCCGAGCGCACCGTAGGCGCGGGTCATCCTGTCCCGGTCGTTGGACAGCCGTAAGTCTCCGAGGGCCGACTCGACGTCGGCGTACCGGGTGAGGTACCAGATGCCCTGGGGGCTGCGGTGGACCGGGCTCTCCTGCCGCATCCGGGCGTAGAAGGGATACGGGTCCAGGCGTGCCTCGGGCGTGTGCAGCGCTGCGGCGAGGTCGCCGGGCGGGACGGGGCCCGCGCTGCCGCGGGCCCCGTCCAGGGTGTCGGTGGAGTTCACGTCGGTCGCGCTACCGCTGGGCTTCCATGGCGTCGACGAGGCTCTGGGGCCGCATGTCGGTCCAGTTCTCCTCGACGTACTCCAGGCACGCGGCGTGGGTGTCCGGGCCGTGGGCGACGGTCCAGCCGGCCGGGACGTCCGCGAACTGCGGCCACAGCGAGTGCTGGTTCTCCTGGTTGACGAGCACGAGGAAGGTGCCGTCCTGGTCCTCGAAGGGGTTGGTCGTGGACATCAGTCCTCCTGGTTGGTGGTGGTGGTGTCACCGGTGGCCTCGGCGAGCCTGGCGGCCAGGATCGGTCCGATCTGGGCCAGCGAGCCGGCCTGGGTCATCCGGTCGTGCCGGGTGGTGATCTCGTGCGAGTCGAGCCGGCCGGTGAGGTACGGGCGCCAGAGGGCCGGCCCGGCGTCGTCGTGGTCCCGGTCGATCGTGGAGTTGAACAGCAACAGGTCCCCGTCGAACCGGCCCGGGACGAAGTCGACCGCCAGCTTCGCGTTGTTGATCATGATCTGGACGACGACCTCGATCTGCTGCCCCGTCAGACCGGCCAGCGCGCTGCCCCGGCGGCGCAGGATCCCGGCCACCTCCTCATGGGTCAGTGGCCGGTCGCCCAGCTCGTCCAGGTTGCAGTCGAGCATCCCGACGAGCACGTCCCGCTCGGTGGGCACGGGCACCTCCTCGAACGTCACGTCCTTCACCGGATAGGCGTCGAGGATCGCCAGCAGCGCCGTCCGCTCGCCCTGCGCCTGCAACTCGCAGGCGACGGCGTGGGCGATGAGCCCGCCGGCCGACCAGCCGAGCAGCAGATAGGGGCCCTCGGGCTGGATCTTGCGGATCTGGCCCGCGTAGTCGGCCGCCATCTCCTCGTAGGACGACGGCAGGGGTTCGGGGCGGCCGAGGCCGCGCGCCTGGATCGCGTAGACCGGGTGGTCCGAACCGATGTGGTTCAGGAGCCCGCTGTACGACCAGCTGATGCCGCCGCCGGGGTGGACGCAGAACAGCGGTGTCCCGCTGCCCGTCGTGCGCAGCGGCAGCAGCACGTCCAGCGCGTCGTCGGGATCGTCCATGATCAGGCGTTCCGTGAGCCCGGCCACGGTCGGCGCCTCGAACAGCGTGCGCAGGCCCACCTCGACGCCGAGGGTCTCGCGGATGCGGGAGACCAGCCGGGCGGCGAGCAGCGAATGGCCGCCCAGGTCGAAGAAGCTGTCGTCGATGTGCACCTGGTCCCGGCCCAGGGCCTGGGCGAACAGGTCGCACAGCAACTCCTCGCGGGGCGTCCGGGGACCGCGCCCGCTGCCCGGCACACCGTAGTCGGGCACCGGCAGGGCGGCCCGGTCCAGCTTGCCGTTGGCGGTCAGCGGCAGCGTGTCCACGGCGACGAACGCCGACGGCACCATGTACTCGGGCAGTTCGCGGCGCAGCCGGTCGGACAGCTCACCCGTCTCGGGGGCACCCCCGGGAGCGGGTACGAGATAGGCGACGAGCCGCTTGTCGTCCGGCTGGTCCTCGCGGACGACGACGGCCACCTGGGCGACGCCCGGGCAACCGGCCAGCACCGCCTCGATCTCACCGGGTTCGATCCGGAAGCCGCGCAGCTTGACCTGGTGGTCGGCGCGCCCGGCGAACTCCAGCGTGCCGTCGGCCAGCCACCACGCCAGGTCGCCGGTGCGGTACATCCGGCTTCCGGCCGGACCGTACGGGTCGGCGGTGAACCGCTGCACCGTCAGGCCGGGCCGGCCGACATAGCCCCGGGCCACGCCCACCCCCGCGAGGTACAACTCGCCGACCACGCCCGGCGGTACGGGCCGCAGCCGGTCGTCGAGCACATAGGCGCGCATGTTCGCCATCGGGCGGCCGATCGGCACGGTCGCCGCGTGCTCGGGGAGTGTGTCCACCGGGTGGCAGGTGGCCAGGGTCGTGGCCTCGGTGGGCCCGTAGCCGTTGACCACCGTGATGCCGGGGCAGGCCTCCCGCACCCGGGCGACGGCGGCCGGGGACACCACATCGCCACCGGTCCACACCTCGCGGACCCCCGCGAGCAGGCCCGGCCGCTCCTCGGCGACCAGCCGGAACAGCCCGGCCGTCAGCCACAGCCCGGTCACCCCGTGCTCCTCGACCGTGTGGTGCAGCAGATCGAGGTCGAGCCGCCCGGGCGGTGCGACCACGACCCGGCCGCCGCCGAGCAGCGGTACCCAGTGCTCGTACGTCGACAGGTCGAACGCGGTGGGGGAGTGCAGCAGCACCCGCTCGTGTCCGCCCCCGCGCCAGCACGGGGTCAGGGCGTGGGCGATCACGTCGCGGTGGGTGACGGCCACGCCCTTCGGGCGCCCGGTCGAGCCGGAGGTGTACATCACGTACGCCAACTGCATCGGATCGCACGGCACTTCGGGGTCGGAGGTGTCGGACTCCGTCTGGAGCAGCGCGCTCAGCACGTCCTCGGTGAGGACCAGCGCGGCCCCGGCCTCCTGGAGGATCAGGCCGATGCGGGACTGCGGGAACCGGGAGTCCAGGGGCACGTAGGCGCCGCCCGCCTTGATGATCGCCAGGATCGCCACGACCAGGTCCGCCGAGCGCTCCATCAGGACCGCGACCGGTGTCTCCGCCGCCACGCCCTGGCGGATCAGCGCCCGCGCGAGGCGGTTGGCCCGCTGGTCGAGCTCCCGGTAGGTCAGCTCGGTGCCGCCCGCCACGACCGCCACGGCGTCCGGGGTGGCCCGCGCCTGACGGGCGAACAGCTCCGGCAGCGCGGCCCCGGGCAGCTCCACGGCGGTGTCGTTGAACTCGGACAGCAGCCGGTGGCGTTCCTCGCCGGACAGGATGTCGATCCGGCTGATCGGCCGGCCGGGGTCGGCCGCCACCGCGCGCAGCAGGCGCGTCCAGCGGTCGAACAGCAGCTCCACGGTGGCCGGGTCGAACAGATCGGTGGCGTACTCCACCGCACCGGCCATGCCGTCCGGGCTGCCGTCCGGACCGTACTGCTCGGCCAGGCTGAACGTCAGATCGACCCGCGAGGTGCCGGTGGGTGCCGCCAGGTGACCGGTCGACAGACCCGGCAGATCGAAGTCGCTCACCGGCGCGTTCTGCAGGGCCAGCATGATCTGGAACAGCGGGTGGTGCGACAGCGACCGGGCCGGGTTGACCACCTCGACCAGGTACTCGAACGGCACGTCCTGGTGGGCGTACGCGGACAGCGCCTTCTGCCGCACCCGCCCGAGCAGTTCGGCGAAACCGGGGTCGCCACTCGTGTCGGTGCGCAGCACCAGCGTGTTGACCATGAACCCGACGAGGTCGTCCAGGGCCTGGTCGGTGCGGCCCGCGATGGGGCTGCCGACCGGGATGTCGGTGCCCGCGCCGAGCCGGGTGAGCAGCGCGGCGAGACCGGCCTGGAGGACCATGAACACGCTGGCGCCGTGCGCGGTCGCCAGGTCCCGCAGCGCGTGGTGCAGTTCGGCGTCCAGCCGGACGGCGAGCGTGCCGCCCCGCTGGGAGGCCACAGCCGGCCGGGGCCGGTCCGCGGGCAGCTGCAGCCGCTGCGGCAGTCCGGTCAACTCCTCGCGCCAATAGGCGAGTTGACGGGCGAACAGGCTGTCCGGGTCGGTGGCCTCGCCGAGCAGATCGCGCTGCCACCGGGTGTAGTCGGCGTACTGCACCGGCAGCGGGGACCACCGCGGCTCCTCGCCCCGGCAGCGGGCCGTGTAGGCCGTCGCCAGGTCCCGGGAGAGCGGGCCCATCGACCAGCCGTCGGCCGCGATGTGGTGCACCACGAGCAGCAGGACATGCCGGTCGGGGGCGAGCGCGAACAGCTCCGCGCGGATCGGCGGCTCGGCGGCCAGGTCGAAGCCGTACCGGGCCCCCTCCGCCAGCCGGGCGGCCAGCCGTGCGTCGTCGAGCTCCACGACCGGGAGCCCGGGGCGGGCCTCGTCCTCGCTCAGCACGAGCTGGTACGGCACGCCGTCCGCCTCGCGCAGCACCGTCCGCAGACTCTCGTGCCGGGCGATCACGTCGGCGACCGCCGTGTGCAGCGCCGCCCGGTCCAGTTCACCGTCCAGGCGCAGCGCGAGCGGCATGTTGTACGTGGCGCTCGGCCCGTCCATCCGGTGCAGGAACCACAGGCGTTGCTGGGCGAAGGACAGCGGGATCCGCTCCCCGTCCCGGTGGCGCGCGGACGCCTCCGTGACGCGCGGACGGGCGGTCAGCGCGGGGCGCCGCGTGACCGAGCCGTCGAGGCGGGCCGCCAGTGCCGCCACGGTCGGGTGCTCGAAGAGCGTACGGACCTCGATCTCCACACCGAAGGCGGTGCGGACCCGGGAGGCGAGACGGGTCGCCAGCAGGGAATGCCCGCCGAGGTCGAAGAAGCTGTCCTCGACGCCGACCCTGGGCAGCGCGAGCACGTCGGCGAAGAGATCGGCGAGCAGCTGTTCCTGCGGGGTGCGCGGCGCCCGCCCGGCCGCGGCCGTCCCCAGGTCGGGTGCGGGCAGCGCGCGGCGGTCGACCTTGCCGTTGGGGGTCAGCGGCAGCGCGTCCAGGACGACGATGGCCGACGGCACGAGGTAGTCGGGCAGCCGGTCGCGCAGCCGGTCGCGGAGCGCGCCGACGAGGGCGCCCGTGGCGCGGCTTCCGGTCGGGCGGTTGGTGAGCGAGGACAGCTCGGTGCCGGACGGCCGCAGCGGCCGGTAGGCATCGAGGGGTGCTTCTCCTGGTACATCGAGCGGTGCCTCGCCCGGTACGCCGCCGATGACGACGTCCAGGGCGTCGGCCGCGCCGGCCGACCAGGTGACGGCCACCCGGCGGCCGAGTTCGTCGCCGAGTTCGCGGAAGTCCTCCGGATCGGGCAGACCGCCCTCGTCCGGGCCGTGCAGCCGGTCCAGCAGTCCGGGGAGCGTGCCGTCCCCGTCGCGCACCGCCCGGGCCAGCTCCGCTTCCCGGGCCACGCGCCGGTTCGGCACCCCGGTGATGCGCACCCCGGTGAGGCGCACCGCGTCCGCGCCGGGCCCGGTGAACAGCTCGCGCACGTCCGTGAGGCAGGCGACCTCACGGCCCCATGCGAGCTCCCGCGTCGCGGCCGCCGCCGGAACGGCCGACCGCTCGTGCAGCGTGACGTCGTAGCGGTAGCGGGTGAGCTCGTTGTGGTGCCGGCCGCGCTTGACCTCCACGGCCACGGCGCCGACGGTGCCGCGGTCGCGCAGGGCGGTGAAGAAGTCCGGGTCGACCAGGAGTTCCTTCTCCACCAGGAGGGACTGCTCCACCGCACGGCGCACCGAGGGCAGGTCGGCGCCCCGGTCGGCACGGTGGAGCTGTACGGCCGTCGTCAGCGGGCGCAGCAGCCGCAGGTTGCGGACGTCGCCGACGAAGAGCGCCCCGCCGGGTGCGAGCAGCCCCATCAGCCGGTCGATGACGTCCGCGAGGTAGTCGGCGGACGGGAAGTACTGGACGACGGAGTTCAGCACGATGGTGTCGAACCGCCCGGCCGGCAGTCCGTCGGTGTCGTGCGCCGGGCGGGTCCGCAGCACCACGCGCTCGGCGAGCCGCTCCTCCCGCGCCACCTGGGCGGCCAGGGTGTCGATCGCGGTGGCGGAGAAGTCGGTCGCCCAGTAGGTCTCGCAGTGCGGTGCGATCTGCGAGAGGAGCAGACCGGTGCCCACACCGACCTCCAGCACCCGGCGGGGGCGCAGGGCCAGGATGCGCGCCACGGTGGCGTCCCGCCACTCCTTCATCTGCTCGATGGGGATCGGACTCGCGTCGTAACTGCTGTTCCAGCCGACGAAGTTCTGCCCGAAGGCGGCTTCCCCGGGAACGATCGGCAGCGCGTCGTAGATGTCCCGCCACTCGCCCACGTGGTCCGCTTCGAGGCCGCTGTCCCGGTCCGGCTCCTGACGCGGAACGACATAGCCGACGAGCCGGTCGCCCTGCGCGAGGACCGCGGCCTGGGCGACGGCGGGGTGTTCGGCCAGTGCCGCCTCGACCTCTCCGGGTTCGATGCGGAAGCCGCGTACCTTCACCTGGTCGTCGGCGCGGCCGGCGTATTCCAGCTCTCCGTCGGTGCGGCGGCGTACGAGGTCGCCGGTGCGGTACATGCGTGCGCCGTCTTCGGAGAAGGGGCAGGCGACGAACCGCCCGGCCGTGAGTCCCGGCCGGTTCAAATATCCGCGCGCCAGGCCCGCCCCGGCGACGTAGAGCTCACCCGCCACACCGGGCGGCACCGGTTGCAGCCGCTCGTCCAGGACGTACACCCGCGCGTTGGCGATCGGCCGGCCGATCGGCGGTGTGCCTGCTCCCGGGGAGAGCGGGTCGCTCATGGTCGCGCAGACCGTCGTCTCGGTCGGGCCGTACGCGTTGATCATCCGGCGGCCCGGGGCCCAGCGTTCCACCAGCTCCGGTGGGCACGCCTCACCCGCCACCACCAGCGTCGACAAGGTCGGCGCGTCCCGCTCCACGGTGGCCAGGACGGACGGGGGCACGGTCGCGTGAGTGACCGCGAGGCCCGGATCGGTCAGCGCGGCGACCGGGTCCGCCGCGGGGGGCAGCACCAGCGCCGCGCCGCGCAGCAGGGCGGTGAAGACCTCCGACACCGAGGCGTCGAAACTGGGCGAGGCGAACTGGAGCACCCGGCTCCCGGGCTCGATCGCGAACCGCTCGATCTGGGCGGCGACCAGACTCGCCACACCGGTGTGGCTGACCACGACGCCCTTGGGGCGGCCGGTTGAGCCCGAGGTGTAGATCACGTAGGCGGGGTTGCGGACGTCGAGCGGGATCTCCGGGTCGGTCTCCGGCCAGTCACCGTCGTTCACCGTCGCGGGGTCGTCGATCACCACGGTCGGGCGGGCGTCGTCCAGCATGAACGCGATGCGTGACGGGGGGTAGGCGGGGTCCACGGGCAGGTAGGCGGCTCCGGACTTCAGCACGCCGAGGACGGCGACCACGGATTCCGGTGACCGGGGCAGGGCGACGGCCACGATCTGCTCGGGGCCCACGCCCTGGGCGATCAGGGCGTGGGCGAACCGGTTGGCCCGCGCGTTCAGTTGGGCGTACGTCAGCTCGGTGTCGCCGCAGACGACCGCGACCGCGTCCGGCGTCGCCGCCACCTGAGCCGCGAACGCCTGCGGCACAGGCACGGTGCCCACCTCGCGGGCGGTCGCGTTGCCCTCCTCCAGCAGCCGGTGCCGCTCGTCGGTGCCGAGGAGGTCGATCAGCCCGATCGGCCGCTCGGGGTCGGCGGTGACCGCCTCCAGCAGGAGCGTCCAGCGTCGGGCGAGGGCGGCCACCGTGTCCCGGTCGAACAGGTCGGTGGCGTACTCCACCCCGCCGACGATCCCGGCCGGGCTTCCGTCCGGCCCGAACTGCTCGGCGAGGTTCACACCGAGGTCGAACTTCGCGGTTCCGGTGGCCACCGCGTAGGTCGCGACCTCCAGACCGGGCAGCGAGAAGCGGCCCATCGGCGCGTTCTGCACGGCGAGGACGGTCTGGAAGAGGGGGTGGTGGGACAGGGAGCGGGTGGGGTTGAGTACTTCGACCAGGTGTTCGAAGGGTACGTCCTGGTGGGCGTAGGCGGAGAGTGCTGTTTCCCTTACGCGGTCGAGGAGTTGGGTGAAGGTGGGGTCGCCGCTGGTGTCGGTGCGCAGGACGAGTGTGTTGACGAAGAAGCCGACGAGGTCGTCGAGGGCTTCGTCGGTGCGTCCGGCGATGGGGCTGCCGATGGGGATGTCGCATCCCGCGCCCAGTCGTGTGTAGAGCGCGGCGAGGGCTGCCTGGAGCACCATGAACAGACTGGTGCCGGTACGCCGTGCCAACTCGCCCAACGACGCGTGCAGTTCGGGGGAGAGTTCCAGGCCGATCTGGTCCCCGTGCCAGCGGGCCACGGCAGGCCGCGGCCGGTCGGCGGGCAGTTGCAGAAGCTCCGGCAGGTCGTTCAACTGCTCCTTCCAGTAGCCGAGTTGTTCGGCGAACCGGCTCTCCGCGTCGTCGGCGTCGCCGAGCAGGTCGCGCTGCCAGAGCGTGTAATCGGCGTACTGCACCGGCAGGGCCGGCCAACTCGGTGCGCGGCCCTGGGACCGTGCGGCGTACGCCTCGGCCAGGTCGCGGGCCAGCGGGCCGGTGGACCAGCCGTCACCCGCGATGTGGTGCATCACCACCAGCAGCACGTGTTCCTGCGGCGCGAGCGTGAAGAGCCGGGCCCGCAGCGGCGGTTCTGCCGCCAGGTCGAAGGGCTGCCGGGCGAACTCCGCCAGTAGACCGGGCAGTTCGCCCTCCTCCACCTCGGCAGACGGCATCGGGGGACGCGCCGCGCCCGGGTCCAGGACGCGTTGGCACGGTACGCCGTCGACCTCCGGGAACACCGTCCGCAGGCTCTCGTGCCGGGCCACCACGTCGGCGAGTGCCGCGTCCAGTGCCGCCGCGTCGAGCGTCCCGGTCAGCCGGAGGGCCAGCGGGATGTGGTACGTCGCGGCGGTGCCGTCCATGCGGTGCAGGAACCAGAGCCGCCGCTGCGCGTAGGAGAGCGGTACCGTCTCCGGCCGCGCCTGCGCCGTCAGCGCCGGGCGGACGTGACCGGCCTCGTCCAGCGCCTGGGCCAGGTCCGCCGCCGTGGGCGCCTGGAAGAGCGCGCGCAGCGCCAGTTCCACCCCGAGGACCGAGCGAATCCGTGCGACCAGCCGGGTGGCGAGCAGGGAGTGCCCGCCCAGGTCGAAGAAGTTGTCGTCGGCCCCGACCCGGGGCGCGCCCAGCACCTCGGCGAACAGCTCGCACAGGATCTGCTCGCGCGGTGTACGCGGCGCGCGGCCCGTCGCCGCGGTGACCGGCTCGGGCGAGGGGAGCGCCCCTCGGTCCAGCTTCCCGTTCGGCGTCAGCGGCAGCGCGTCCAGCACCACGAACGCCGACGGGACCAGGTAGTCGGGCAGACGGTCACGCAGATGAGCCGTCAGCTCCGCCGGTCGGACGACCGCACCGGGACACGCCGTCACATAGGCGACGAGCCGGTCGCCCTGTGCGAGGACCGCGGCCTGGGCGACGGCGGGGTGTTGGGTCAGTGCCGCTTCGATTTCGCCGGGTTCGATGCGGAAGCCGCGTACCTTCACCTGGTCGTCGGCGCGGCCGGCGTATTCCAGCTCTCCATCGGTGCGGCGGCGTACGAGGTCGCCGGTGCGGTACATGCGTGCGCCGTCGTCGGAGAAGGGGCACGCGACGAACCGCCCGGCCGTGAGCCCCGGCCGGTTCAGATATCCGCGCGCCAGGCCCGGGCCCGTGACGTACAACTCGCCCGTCACACCCGGCGGTACGACGCGCAGCCGCTCGTCCAGCACGTACACCCGGAAGTCCGCGACCGGTCGGCCGATCGGGGGTGTGCCCGCTCCCGGAGAGAGCGGGTCGCTCATGGTCGCGCAGACCGTCGTCTCGGTCGGGCCGTACGCGTTGATCATCCGGCGGCCCGGGGCCCAGCGCTCCACCAGCTCCGGTGGGCACGCCTCACCCGCCACCACCACGGTGGCGGCCGTGACACCGGCGTCGTCGAGCGCGGCCAGGGCGGAGGGCGGAAGCGTCACATGGGTGACGTCGAGCCGGTGGTCCGTCAGGGCCTCCAACGGGGCCTCGGACGGGGCCAGGACGAGGGCGGCACCCGTGAGCAGGGCGCCACACAGGTCCCAGAACGCCGCGTCGAAGCTGGGCGAGGCGAACTGGAGCACGCGGCTGCCCGGCCCCACGCCGAGCCGCTCGACCTGAGCCGCCACCAGACTCGCCACGCCGGAATGGCTGACCACGACGCCCTTGGGGCGGCCGGTGGAGCCCGAGGTGTAGATGACGTAGGCGGGATGCCGGACGTCGAAGGTGGTCACCGGAGGGGAGTCCGGCCAGTCCCCGTCGTTCACCGTGGCCGGGTCGTCGATCACCACGGTCGGGCGGGCGTCGTCCAGCATGAACGCGATGCGTGACGGGGGATAGGCGGGGTCCACGGGCAGGTAGGCGGCCCCGGACTTCAGTACGCCGAGGACGGCGACCACGGATTCCGGTGACCGGGGGAGGGCGACGGCCACGATCTGCTCCGGGCCGACGCCCTTGGCGGTCAGCGCGTGGGCGAACCGGTTGGCCCGCGCGTCGAGTTGCGCATAGGTGAGTTCGGTGTCGCCGCGGACGACCGCGACCGCGTCCGGTGTCGCCGCCACCCGCGCCGCGAACATCTCCGGCACGCTCGACGGGGCGGTCCCGCTGCCGGCGGTGGGCAGCAGCGCGCCGCGCTCCTCGTCGGACAGCAGGTCGATCCTGCCGATCGGCAGGTCCGGGGCTGCCGCCACCGCGGCCAGGAGCCGGGTCCACCTGGTGAAGAGGGTCTCCACCGTCGAGCGGTCGAACAGATCGGTGCTGTACTCGACCGCACCGCTCAGACCGGCCGGAGCGCCGTCGGAGCCGTACCGCTCCGCCAGGCCGAAGGTCAGATCGAGCCGGGAGGTCCCGGTGGACACGGGCATGCCGGTGGTCGTCAGACCCGGCAGGTCGAAGTCACCGCCCGGCGCGTTCTGGACGACCAGTCCGGTCTGGAAGAGGGGGTGGTGGGACAGGGAGCGGGTCGGGTTGAGTACCTCGACCAGGTGCTCGAAGGGTACGTCCTGGTGGGCGTAGGCGGAGAGTGCTGTTTCCCTTACGCGTTCGAGGAGTTGGGTGAAGGTGGGGTCGCCGCTGGTGTCGGTGCGCAGGACGAGTGTGTTGACGAAGAAGCCGACGAGGTCGTCGAGGGCTTCGTCGGTGCGTCCGGCGATGGGGCTGCCGATGGGGATGTCGCATCCCGCGCCCAGTCGTGTGTAGAGCGCGGCGAGGCCGGCTTGGAGCACCATGAACAGACTGGTGCCGGTACGCCGGGCCAACTCGCCCAACGACGCGTGCAGTTCGGCGTCGATCCGGACGTCCAGCACGTCTCCGCGGTACGACATGGCGGCCGGACGCGGCCGGTCGGCGGGCAGGGCCAGCTGGTCGGGCAGCCCGGCCAGCGCCTCGGTCCAGTGGGCGACCTGGCGCGAGAACACGCTGTCCGCGTCGTCCTCGTCGCCGAGGATCTCGTGCTGCCACAGGGTGTAGTCGCCGTACGTCACCGGCAGCGGTGGCCATGCGGGCGCACCGCCGCCCTGCCGGACGGCGTAGGCCGCGGCGAGGTCGCGGGCCAGCGGGTCCATGGACCAGCCGTCACCGGCGATGTGGTGCATCACCAGCAGCAGCACGTGCTCCCGGGGTGCGAGGGCGAACAGCTCCGCCCGCAGGGGGAGTTCCGACGCCAGGTCGAATTCCCGCACCGCCGCCGCCCGCAACAGGGCCGGTACCTCCGCCTCGTCGGCCGCGCGCAGGGCCAGCGGGACGGCGATCCCGGCGGGGTCCAGCACCCGCTGGTGCGGAATGCCCGCGGTGTGCGGGAAGACCGTGCGCAGGGTCTCGTGCCGGGCCACCACGTCGGTGAGCGCCGCGCCCAGCGCGGCCCGGTCGAGGTCGCCGGACAGCCGGAGCGCGAGCGGCATGTGGTAGGTGGCGCTCGGCGCCCCGAACTGCTGGAGGAACCAGAGCCGGCGCTGCGCGAACGACAGCGGCATGGGCTCGCGGCGGGGCCGGGGAACCAGGGCCGACCGCGCGGCACCGGCGTCCTGCAGCCCGGCCGCGAGTCCGGCGGGCGTCGGCGTCAGGAACAGGGTGCGCAGCTCCAGCTCGACACCGAGGGCCGCCCGGATACGCGAGACCAGCCGGGTGGCGAGCAGGGAGTGCCCGCCCAGGTCGAAGAAGTTGTCGTCGACCCCGGCCCGGGGCAGGCCCAGCACCTCGGCGAACAGAGTGCACAGGATCTGCTCCTGCGGCGTGCGGGGCGTACGGCCGCTCCCGGCGTTCCCCGGCTCGGGCTCGGGCAGCGCCTCCCGGTCCAGCTTGCCGTTCGGCGTCAGCGGCAGCGCGTCCAGCAGCACGAACGCCGACGGGACCAGGTAGTCCGGCACGCGGTCCCGCAGATACGTCTGCAGTACAGCGGCTGTCGTTCCGGCGCCTGTCGTGGGCACCACGTACGCGACGATCCGCAGCTCGCCCGGCCGGTCCGCCCGGGCGAGCACCGCGACCTGGGCGACACCCGGATGCGCCGCAAGCTCGGCCTCGATCTCGCCCGGCTCGATCCGGAAGCCGCGCACCTTCACCTGGTGGTCCACCCGGCCCGCGAACTCCAGCTCTCCGTCGGCACGCCAGCGGGCCAGGTCACCGGTGCGGTACATCCGCACGCCGGGCGGACCGTACGGGTTGGCGACGAAGCGTGCGGCTGTGAGCCCGGGCCGGTTCAGATAGCCGCGGGCGAGTCCCGCCCCGGCGAGGTACAGCTCACCCGTCACCCCGGGCGCGACCGGCCGCAGGGCCGAATCCAGCACGTATGCACCGCAGTTGGCGATCGGCCGGCCGATCGGCACCGGCAGCGGGCAGTCGGCGGGGTCGGCCGGCAGCGGGTAGGCGGTGATCACATGGGTCTCGGCGGGGCCGTAGTGGTTGTGCAGCACCCGGCCGGGGCGCCGGGCCTGCAAGCGGCGTACGGCACCGCCCAGCCGCATCGCCTCGCCCGCCTGGGCGATCAGCCGCAGGCGCGGCAGGTCCAGCCCGGCCTCCTCGGCGGCCTCGGCCAGCGCCTCGACCACCAGATTGGGCGCGAACAGCTCCTCGACCTCGTGCCGGTCCAGCCAGTGGGCGAACAGCTCGGCGCTGCGGCGCACCTCCTCGGTCGGCACCACCAGGGTCTTGCCGTACAGCAGCGCCGAGAGCGTCTCCTGGACCGAGACGTCGAAGCTGATCGCGGTGAACTGCGCGGTGCGGGTGCCGGGTTCGCCACCGACGGCCCCGTGGTGCCACGCCAGCAGGTTCAGCAGCCCGGCCGCGGGCATCGTCACGGCCTTGGGGCGGCCGGTGGAGCCCGAGGTGTAGATGAGGTAGGCCGGGTGCCGAGGGTCCACGGCGACGGCCGGATCGTGCTCCGGCCACTCCCCGTCCGGCGTGACGGCCACGAGGTCGTCGAGCACCACGGCCGGTCGCGCGTCCTGAAGCATGTAGGCGATACGGGCGGCCGGGTAGGCCGGGTCGACCGGCAGATACGCCGCACCCGTCTTGAGCACCGCGAGGACGGCCACCACCAGCTCGGCGGAGCGCGGCAGCCGCAGGGCGACGACCCGCTCCGGTCCGGCCCCGCGCGCGATCAGCGCGTGCGCCAGGCGGTTGGCCCTGCGGTTCAGCTCGCGGTAGGTCAGCACGGTGTCCTCGAACACCACCGCGGGGGCGTCCGGAAGCGCGCGGACCTGGGCCTCGAACAGGGACGGCAGAGCGGTGGCGGGAGCCGGGCACGCGGTGTCGTTGCGCTCGACCAGCAGCTCGTGCCGCTCCTCGGCGGTCAGGACGTCGATCCGGCTCAGCGGCCGGTCCGGCTCGGCGACCACGGCCGCCAGCAGGCGCAGCCACCGGGCGACCAGCGCCTCCACCGTGGCGTGGTCGAACAGGTCGGTGCTGTACTCGACCCGCCCGACGATGCCCTCGGCCGGCCCGCCGGTGCCACCGCGCTCCAGCAGGTGGACGGAGAGATCGAACATCGCCGTGGGCGTCCGCACCAGAACGGTCTCGGCGCTCAGGCCGGGCAGCGCGAACTCGGCGCGGGGCACGTTCTGCAGCGCCAGCAGCACCTGGAACAGGGGCTGGCGGGCGAGCGAGCGGGCCGGGTTCAGGGCCTCCACGAGATGCTCGAACGGCAGGTCCTGGTGCGCGTACGCGGCCAGCGCGTTCTCCCGCACCCGGCCCAGCAGCTCGGCGAAGGTCGGGTCGCCCGAGGTGTCGGTCCGCAGCACCAGGGTGTTGACGAAGAACCCGACGAGATCGTCCAGGGCCTGGTCGGTCCGGCCCGCGATCAGGCTGCCGACCGGGATGTCGCTCCCCGCCCCGAGCTTGTCCAGCAGCGCCGCCAGCGCGGCCTGCAGCACCATGTAGGCGCTGGCCCCGTGCTCGCGGCCCAGGCGGACGAGACCCGCGTGCAGTTCGGCGTCCAGCTCGACCGCGAGGTTGCCGCCGGAGCTGGAGGGAACGGAGGGACGGTGGCGGTCGGCGGGCAGCGCGATCTGCTCCGGCAGGTCCTTGAGCGTCCGCTTCCAGTAGGCCGTCTGGCGGGCGGACGGGCTGTCCTCGTCGGCCGCGTCGCCGAGCAGCCGGTCCTGCCACAGGGTGTAGTCGGCGTACTGGACGGGCAGGGGCGCCCACCGCGGTTCCTCGCCCCGGCAGCGGGCCGCGTACGCGGTGGCCAGGTCGGCCGACAGCGGGCCCAGCGACCAGCCGTCGGCGGCGATGTGATGGACCACCACCAGCAGTACTTGCTCGTCCGGTGCGGTCTCGAACAGCTCGGACCGCAGGGGCGGTTCGGAGGCGAGGTCGAATCCGCGCGCCGCGGCCGCCGTCAGCAGCCCGGGCAGCTCCGTCTCCTCGGCCGGGACGACCCGCAGCCCCGGCCGCACCACTCCGGGGGCCAGCACCCGCTGGTACGGCACGCCGTCCGCCGCCGGGAAGACCGTCCGCAGACTCTCGTGCCGGTCGACCACATCGGCGAGCGCCTGCTCCAGGGCCACCCGGTCCAGCCGTCCGGACAGCTGCCACGCCAGGGGCATGTTGTAGACCGGCGCGGCACCTTCCAACTGATGCAGGAACCACAGCCGTCGCTGTGCGGAGGACAGCGGTACCCGCTCGGGCCGCTCCGCCCGTTCCAGGGCGGGCCTGGCCCGGTCGGCGCCCTCCAGAACCGCGGCGAGCCCGGCCACGGTCGGCGCCCGGAACAGGCTGCGGAGCGCCAGTTCGACACCCAGGGTCGCCCGGACCCGGGCCACCAGCCGGGTGGCGAGCAGGGAGTGTCCGCCCAGGTCGAAGAAGTCGTCGTCGACGCCGACCTCCGTCACGCCCAGCACCTCGGCGAACAGTCCGGCCAGCACCTGCTCCCGAGGAGTGCGCGGCGCCCCGCCGCTCCGCGATCCGGTGAAATCGGGTTCGGGCAGGGCACGCCGGTCGAGCTTGCCGTTGGCGGTCAGCGGCAGGGCATCGAGGACGACGAACGCGGCCGGCACCATGTAGTCGGGCAGCCAGTCGCGCAGATGACCGCGCAGTTCCTCCGGCCGGAGCCCGGCACCCGCGGCGGGCACCAGGTAGGCGACCAGGCGCGTGTCCTCCGCCTGGTCCGTCCGCGCGATCACCGCCACCTGGCCGACCCGCGGGTGGTCCGCCAACGCCTTCTCGATCTCGCCGAGTTCGATCCGGAAGCCGCGCACCTTCACCTGGTCGTCGGCGCGGCCGAGGAATTCCACCTGGCCGTCTGCGCGTCGGCGCACCAGGTCCCCGGTTCGGTACATGCGCTCACCTGCCGCGCCGAACGGGCAGGCGACGAACCGCCCAGCGGTCAGCCCCGGCCGGTTCAGGTAGCCGCGTGCCACGCCCGGGCCGGCGAGGTACAACTCCCCGGTCACGCCCGGCGGCACCAGGCCCAGCCGCTGGTCCAGCACGTACGCCCGGAGACCGGCGACAGCACGGCCGATCGGCGGTACGCCGGACCCCGGCGACAGCGGCTCGCTGATCGTCGCGACCACCGTCGTCTCGGTCGGACCGTACGCGTTGATCATCCGGCGCCCCGGCGCCCAGCGCGCCACCAGCTCCGGCGGGCACGCCTCACCCGCCACCGCCAGCGTCGGCACGGTCACCGCGTCCGGCGAGAGCGCCGCCAGTACGGACGGCGGTACCGTCGCGTGGGTGAGCATGAGGCTCGGATCGGTCAACGCGGCGACCGGCTCGGTCGCGGGTGCCGGCACCAGGGCCGCACCGGTGAGCAGAGCGCCGAGGATGTCCCACAGCGAGACGTCGAAGCTCGGCGAGGAGAACTGGAGCACCCGGCTGTCGGCGCCGATGCCGAGCCGATCGGTGTGCGCCGCCGCCATGGCCCGCACGCCCGCGTGGCTCACCACTACGCCCTTGGGCCGGCCCGTCGAACCCGACGTGTAGATCACGTACGCCGCGTGCCGGGCGTCCACGGCAACGACCGGGTCGGTCTCCGGCCACTCCGGCACTTCGGCCACCATCGCCGGGTCGTCGACCACCACGCTCGGCCGCGCGTCCTTCAGCATGAACACGATCCGCGACTGCGGGTAGACCGGATCCACCGGCAGATAGGCGGCTCCCGCCTTCAGGACGCCCAGAACGGCCACCACGAACTCCACCGACCGCGGCAGCGCCACCGCCACGACCTGCTCGGCAGCCACCCCGCGAGCGATCAGCGCATGCGCGAACCGGTTGGCCCACGCATTCACCTGACGGTACGTCAGTTCAACATCCTTGGCGGCCAGGGCAACGGCCTCCGGGGTGGCCGCCACCTGAGCCGCGAAGGCCTCCAGCACGCTCTCGGTGACCGCCCCGTCCTCGACGGAAGGCAGCAGCTCGCAGCGCTCCGTGTCGGACAGCAGCCCGACGCGGCCCAGCCGCTGCCCCGGGTCGGCGACGACCGCCCTCAGCAACCGCTCCCAGCGCGCCACCATCGCGTCGACGGTCGCCGGATCGTAGAGATCGCTCGCGAACTGGACGGACGCGTCGATCCCGGCCGGGGAACCGTCTCCGGCGTATCGCTCGGCCAGTGAGAAGACGAGGTCGAACTTGGCCGTGGCCGTGACCGGCTCCACCTCGGCGACGCGCAGCCCCGGCGGGGCGAAGTCGGCCCGGGGCACGTTCTGCAGCACCAGCATGACCTGGAACAGCGGGTGGTGCGCCAGCGACCGCACCGGGTTGAGGGCCTCGACCAGGTACTCGAACGGCAGCTCCTGGTGCGCGTACCCGGCCAGCGCGGTCTCCCGCACCCGGCCCAGCAGCTCGGCGAACGTCGGGTCGCCCGAGGTGTCCGTACGGAACACCAGCGTGTTGACGAAGTAGCCGACCAGGTCGTCGAGCGCCTGGTCGGTCCGGCCCGCGACCGGGCTGCCGACCGGGATGTCGTCGCCCGCGCCGAGCTTGCTGAGCAGGGCCGCGAGCCCGGCCTGGAGCACCATGAACAGACTGGTCCCGTGCGTACGGGCCAGCTCGCGCAGACCCCGGTGCAGCTCCGCGTCCAGCCCGGCGTGCACGAAGCCGCCCCGGTGCGAGGCGACCGCCGGGCGTGACCGGTCGCCGGGCAGCTGGAGCTGTTCCGGCAGACCGGCCAACTGCCGCGTCCAGTAGGCCGTCTGGCGGGCGAGCGGACTCTCCCGGTCCGTCGCGTCGCCGAGCAGCTCGTGCTGCCACAGGGTGTAGTCGGTGTACTGGACCGGCAGCGGAGACCACGTCGGCCGCTCGCCGCGGCGGCGCGCCGCATAGGCGGCGGTCAGGTCCTTCGCCAGCGGGCCCAGTGACCAGCCGTCCCCCGCGATGTGGTGGAGCACCAGTTGGAGCACATGCTCGTCCGGCGCCTGCTCGAACAGCGCGACGCGCAGCGGCAGATCGGCCGCCAGGTCGAACGGTCGGCCCTTCATGGCCGCCAGCGCGCCCGGCAGCCCGTCCCCGGTGATCCGGCCCGTTTCCAGGCGCGGGCGGGCGGCCTCGCCGTCCAGCACCCGTTGGTACGGCACACCGTCCACCACGGGGAAGACGGTGCGCAGGGTCTCGTGCCGTCCGACCACGTCCGCGAGGGCGTCCTCCAGGGCCCGCCGGTCCAGCTCTCCGGACAGCCGCCACGCCAGGGAGATGTGGTAGTCGGCCCCGGCACCCTCCAGCTGGTGCAGGAACCACAGCCGCCGCTGGGCGAACGACAGTGGGGTCCGCTCCGGCCGCGAGTGGGGCTCCAGCGCCGGCCGCGCCTCGCGGGCACCCGCAAGGGCGGCGGCCACCCCGGCCGGAGTCGGCGTCTCGAACAGGGTGCGCAGTTCGAGCTCCACCCCCAGGGTCGCGCGGACCCGGGCGGCCAGGCGGGTCGCCAGCAGCGAGTGCCCGCCGAGGTCGAAGAAACTGTCCTCCACTCCGGCCTCGGCCATGCCGAGGACCTCGGCGAACAACTCGCACAGGATCTGCTCCTGCGGTGTACGCGGCACGCGGCCGGTGTGCACCGGGGCGAGGTCGGGTGCGGGCAGGGCGCGCCGGTCCAGCTTGCCGTTGGCGGTCAGCGGCAGGCTCTCCAGCATGACGAACGCGGCGGGCACCATGTGCTCGGGCAGCCGCTCCCGCAAGTGCTCGCGCAGCTCGGCCGGGCGCGGAGCCGCATCCCCGGCGGGCACCAGGTAGGCGACCAGCCGGGTGTCGTCGGCCCGGTCCTGCCGCGCCAGGACGGCGACCTGCGCGACGGCGGGGTGCGCGGCGAGCGCCGCCTCGATCTCGCCGAGTTCGATCCGGAAACCCCGGACCTTCACCTGGTCGTCGGCCCGGCCCACGAACCGCAGGTTGCCGTCCGCGCCCCGGCGCACGACGTCGCCGCTGCGGTACATGCGCGCACCGGCCGGCCCGAACGGGTCGGCCACGAAGCGTCCGGCGGTCAGAGCGGGCCGGTTCAGGTAGCCGCGCGCCAGTCCGTGGCCCGCGACGTACAGCTCACCCGGCACACCCGGGGGCACCGGCCGCAAACGGTCGTCCAGCACGTACGTGCGCAGGCCGGGCAGGGCCGCGCCGACCTGGCCGGGAACGGTGCCGGAGCGGTCGAGCGCCGCGTGCGTCACGTGCACGGTGGTCTCGGTGATGCCGTACATGTTGACCAGCCGTGGGGCGTCGTCCGGGTGCCGTTCGTACCAGTTCGCCAGCCGGGCGTGCTCCAGCGCCTCGCCGCCGAACACCACGGTGCGCAGGGCGAGCGAACTCCCGGTCTCCGGTGCCTCCTCGTCCGCCCGCATCAACTGGTAGAACGCGGACGGCGTCTGGTTGAGCACCGTCACCCGCTCACGGGCGAGCAGCTCCAGGAACAGGTGCGGCGAGCGGCTCGTCCCGTGGTCCACGACCACCAGCCGGCCGCCGTGCAGCAGCGCGCCCCACAGCTCCCACACCGAGAAGTCGAAGGAATAGGAGTGGAAAAGGGTCCAGACGTCGTCCGCGGAGAAGCCGAACAGTTCCCGGGTGGCGTCGAACAGCCGCACCACGTTCCGGTGCGGCACCACGACACCCTTGGGGTCGCCGGTGGAGCCGGAGGTGTGGATGACGTAGGCGGGGTGTTCCGCACGGACGGCGGTCCCCGGGTCCGTGTCCGGCAGCCCGCTCAGGTCGGCGGCGTCCAGCAGGAACCGGTCCACCTCCTCCGTACCCGGCAGTTCACCGATGGAGCCGGTCGTCACGAGCAGCGACGGCCGGGTGTCCCGCAGCAGGTACGCGATCCGGGCGGCCGGGTACTGCGGGTCGATCGGAACGTAGGCGGCGCCCGCCTTGAGGACTGAGAGGACCGCCACCACCAGGTCGGCCGAGCGCGGCAGGGCCAGCGCCACCAGCCGCTCCGGCCCCGCCCCACGGGCGATCAGGGCGTGCGCGAGCCGGTTGGCCCGGGCGTTCAACTCGCCGTACGTCAACGTGACTTCGCCGCTCACGACGGCGACCGCCGCCGGGTTCGCCCGGACCCGATCCTCGAAGAGCGCGGTGAGGGTGGTCTCCGGCAGTTCCCCGTCCCTGTCGTCGACGGCCGGCAGCAGCGCGCCGAGTTCGTCGGCGGAGAGCACGTCCACCTGGCCGATCCGCCGCCCCGGGTCGGCCACCACGGCGCGCAGCAGACGCAGCCACCGCTCGACGATCCCCTCCACGGTGGAGGCGTCGAACAGGTCGGTGCTGTACTCCACCAGGCCCGACAGGCCGTCGGTGCCTGGCTGTTCGGTCAGCATGAAGGTCAGGTCGCACTTGGCCGTACCGGTGTGGACCAGGTCGGCCGCGACCCGCAGCCGCGGCAGGTCGAACGTGGCGAGCGGCGCGTTCTGCAGCGCGAGCATGGTCTGGAACAGCGGGTGGTGCGACAGCGACCGGGCCGGGTTCAGCGCCTCCACGAGGTGCTCGAACGGCACGTCCTGATGCGCGTACGCGGTCAGCGCGTCGGCGCGCACCCGGGCCAGCAGTTCGGTGAACGACGGGTCGCCCGAGAGGTCGGTGCGCAGCACCAGCGTGTTGACGAAGAAGCCGACCAGGTCGTCCACGGCCTCGTCGGTGCGTCCCGCGATCGGCGTGCCCACGGGTACGTCCGTGCCCGCTCCGAGCTTGCCCAGCAGGGCGGCCAGCCCGGCCTGGAGCACCATGAAGAGGCTGGCCCCGCCGTCGCGGGCGAGCGTGCGCAGGCCCCGGTGCAGCTCGGCGTCGATCCGTACCGGCAGATGGGCGCCCCGGTGCGACGTCACCGCAGGCCTCGGCCGGTCGAACGGCAACTCCACCTGCTCCGGCAGGCCCGCCAACTTCTGTTTCCAGTAGTGCAGTTGGGTGCTCAGCAGGCTGTCCGCGGCCGCGTCCTCACCGAGCAGCTCCCGCTGCCAGAGCGTGTAGTCGGCGTACTGGACCGGCAGCGCGGACCACTCCGGCTTCCCCCCTTCGCAACGCGCCGCGTAGGCGGTCGTCAGGTCCCGCGAGAGCGGCCCCGTCGACCAGCCGTCACCGGCGATGTGATGCACCACCAGCAGCAGCACGTGCTCGTCGGCACCCGACCGGAACAGCTCGGCGTGCAGGGGCGGCTCCTCGGACAGCTCGAAGCCGTGCCGGGCCGCCATCGCCAGACGGTCCGGCAGCTCCTCCGCGCCGATCTCGGTCACCCGCAGCCGCGGCCGCGCGTCGTCGGGGTCCAGCACCCGTTGGTACGGCACGCCGTCGGTCACCGGGAAGACGGTACGCAGACTCTCGTGCCGTTCGACCACGTCCGCCAGGGCGGCCTCCAGCGCCCGCTGATCCAGCTCCCCGGACAGCCGCAGCGCCAGCGGGATGTTGTAGGTGGCCCCCGGACCCTCCATCCGGTGCAGGAACCACAACCGGCGCTGGGCGAAGGACAACGGCATCACCTCAGGCCGCTCGCGCCGCTTCAGAGCGGGCCGTGCCCCGTCCGCGCCGTCCGCTGCCGCCGCCAGCTCCGCCACCGTCGGTGCTTCGAACAGGTCCCCCAGCCTCAGCTCCACGCCCAGTGCCGACCGCGCCTTGGCGACCAGCCGGGTGGCCGACAGCGAATCTCCGCCGAGGTCGAAGAAGTTGTCGTCGGGACCGGCCCCGGCCACCCCGAGCACCTCGGCGAACAGCCCGGCCAGCAGGTGTTCGGTCGCGGTGCGCGGAGCACGGCCCGGGGCGGCGGTGGCCCGCTCGGGGACGGGAAGGGCCCGTCGGTCGAGCTTCCGGTTCGGCGTCAGCGGCAGCGTCTCCAGCGACACGAACGCGGCGGGCACCATGAACTCCGGCAGCCGCTCGCGCAGGTGCGCGCGCAGCGCGGGCACGCTCACCCCGGCACCGGGCACCGGCACGACATAGGCGACGATCCGGGTGTCCCCCTCGTCACGCACCACGACGGCGGCTTGCGCGACCTGCGGGTGCTCCGCCAACGCCGCCTCGATCTCGCCGAGTTCGATGCGGAAGCCCCGGATCTTGACCTGGTCGTCGGTACGGCCGAGGAACTCCAGGTTCCCGTCCCGGCCCCACCGCACCAGGTCACCGGTGCGGTACATGCGCGCACCGGCCGGACCGAACGGGTCGGCCACGAAACGCCCGGCGGTCAGCCCGGGCCGGTTCAGATAGCCACGGGTGAGGCTCGCGCCCGAGATGTACAGCTCACCCGCAAGACCCGTGGGCATCGGCCGCAGCGCGCCGTCCAGGACATACAGCCGGGTGTTGCCGACCGGCCGGCCGATCACCGGGCGCCTGCTCGACGCCAGAGGTGCGACGACCGTGTTCACCGTGCACTCGGACGGGCCGTAGAGGTTCAGGCAGGACACCCCGTCGGCCGCCCGCAGCCGTTCCCACAGCGCTTCCGGCACGGCCTCCCCGCCCGCCGCGACGATCGCGGGACGCCACTGCGGACCGTCCAGCAGTCCCCGCTCCACCAGAACGTGGAGGTACGACGGCGTGGCCTCGACGAAGTCGAGCCGGAGGCGCCGGGCGTAGTCCAGGAAGGCGTCCGGGTCGGTCCAGGTCGCCTGGTCCGGGACGTGCAACTCATGGCCCGCGAACAGACCGAGCAACTGGTTCCAGGAGGCGTCGAACGAGACCGACGTGGTCAGGGCCACCCTCAGCCGTCGCCGGTCCCCGGGCACGGGCGGGAAGAGGCTCTGCCGCTGGCCCTCGAACAGGTTGAGCAGGCTGCCGTGGGTCGCCGTCACACCCTTGGGACGCCCGGTGGAACCGGACGTGTAGATGACGTAGGCCGGGTGCTCCGGTTCGACGGCCGCTTCAGGGTCTGTTGCCGGGCACCGCGCCACCGTCGCGGCGCTCTCCGGGGCGTCGAGCACCAGTCGTCCGGCGGGACCGGCCCCGGGCAGCCGGTCCTCGGTGCGGGAGTCGGTCACCACCACGATCGGCCGGGCGTCGTCGAGCATGAAGGCGATCCGGGCGACCGGGTACTCCGGATCGACCGGAACATACGCCGCCCCCGCCTTCAGCACCGCGAGGATCGCCACCACCAGCTCGGCCGAGCGCGGCAGGGCCACCGCCACCAGCCGCTCCGGTCCCGCCCCCCGGGCGATGAGGGCATGGGCCAGCCGGTTGGCCCGCGCGTCCAGCTCCGCGTACGTCAGCGACGCGTCCGGCCCGGCCACCGCGACCGCGTCCGGCGTCGCCCGCACCTGCGCCCGGAACACCCGAGGCAGGCTCTCGGCGGAGACCGGGACCACCGGTCCGGCGCCCAGCGCCGGCAGCTCACGCTCCTCGTCCGCGTCGAGCAGACCGACCCGGCCGACGAGCTCCTGCGGGGCACAGTCGGCGAGGGTGCCGACGAGCGCGGTCAACCGCCGCTGATGGAGCGCCAGTTCGTCCTCGCTCCACACCTCCGGCGCGCCCTTGAGTTCGACCCGCAGCTCACTGTCCCCCCGGCAGCCCATGACCCAGAGCGCCAGCCCGGCGGCGGGCTCCGGGAGCAGATAGCGCAGCGTGGCGGGATGCCCGGCGAAGGTCGGTGAGGAGTCGAAGACCATGATGTTGACGACCAGCGGGAACGCCGCCGCGGTGGCACCGGGACCGCCCAGGTCGCGGAGCAGCTCCTCACCGCGGTAGCGCTGGTGCGCGAGGGCCGCGTCGGTCTCCCGCGCCACCTCGGCGATCAGGTCGTGCCACCGCGTGTCCGGTCGTACCGCCAGACGCAGGGGTACCACGTTCGCCGTCATGCCGGGGGTGGACAGCGCGGCGCGATCGCCCCCCTCGCGCCCGGTGACGGGGAGGCCGATCAGCACGTCCCGGTCCCCGGTGAGCCGGTGCGCGTAGAGAGCCGCCGCCGCGATCAGGGGACGGGACCAGTGGACTTCGGACCCTGCCGTGCCCGCGCGCAGCGCGTCCAGCCGGAGCACCGCCGGTTCGGCGGCGGCGGGGCCGCTCCCGTCGTGCGGGGCCCGGCCGGTGAGCTGAGTGGGCTCCGGCTGTCCGGCGAGCTGCTCCGTCCAGTACGACCGGTCGGTGGCGAACTGCTCCGAGGCGCGGTAACCGGCGTCACCGCGGACCAGCTCGGCCAGGGAACGGAACGGCGACGGCGGGACCGGGGCGCCGGTGGCCAGTGCCGTGTACGTCCGGGTGAGCCGCCGCCGGACGAGAGAGAGTCCGAAACCGTCCATCACCAGGTGATGGTGGTTCTGGTACACGAGGTGGCGGGTCGGAGAGAGGCTGATCAGGGCGAAGCTGAAGAGCGGATCGCGCGAGAGGTCCAGCGGGCGCATCCGGTCCCGTGCCATCCACGCGTCGGCCGCCGCTCGCGGGTCGGCCTCCGCGCTCAGGTCGAGCAGATGGGGCTGCCAGTCCCATGTCTCACGGACGACCTGCAGCGGCTCCTGACCGTCGTCGACGAAACTCACGTGCAGCGCGTCGGTCTCGTCGACCACCCGGCGCACCGCGGCCTCGAAGACCCGCGCGTCGACGGGGCCGTGGACCTCCAGGCAGTCGCCGATGCGGTAGGCGTCGAGCGCTGTCCGCGCACGCTGCTCGGCGAGCCAGATCTCACGCTGGGCAGCCGTCAGGGGAAGGGCATCGCCGTCGCGACGGGACATGGGGTGGTACCTCCAGAAGTGTGGGCAGGCGTGGTCGCAGAGCGCGCCAGGGCGCGCCGACCGCGGTGATGTCACGCGGTCGGCGGGCGGGTGACGCGGCGGCCGGGGTCAGGCAGCGAGTTCGCCGGCCTGGAGCTGCCAGAGGGATGCGTAGAGTCCGTGCTGGGCGAGGAGTTCGTCGTGGGTGCCTTGCTCGGCCACGACTCCGCCCTTGTCCATGACGTAGATCCGGTCGGCGTGGCGGACCGTCGAGAGCCGGTGGGCGATGATCACCATGGTCCGGTCGGCGGCGAAGACACGGAGCGTGCGCTGGATGGCGGCCTCGGTCTCGTTGTCCACGGCGGAGGTGGCTTCGTCGAGGATCACGACGGGCGGGTTCTTGAGGATCGCCCGCGCCAGCGCGATCCGTTGCCGCTGGCCGCCCGAGAGGGCGGCGCCGCGTTCGCCGATCACCGTGTCGTAGCCGTCCGGCAGCGCCGCCACGAAGCTGTGCGCCTCGGCCATCATGGCCGCTTCGACCACGGCCTCGTCCGGGGCGCCGAAGCTGCCGTAGCGGATGTTGTCGGCGATGGTGCCGTCGAACAGGAAGGGGTCCTGGGCCACGAACCCGATCGCGTGGCGCAGATCGCGCCGCGGCAGGTCGCGCACGTCCCGCCCGTCGAGCCGCACACTGCCGAACTCCGTGTCCTGGAACCGCATCAGCAGCTTCGCGATGGTCGTCTTGCCGGAGCCGGTGGGGCCGACGAGGGCGGTGACCTGCCCGGCGCGTACGGTCAGCGAGAGGTTCTCCAGCGTCGACGGCCGTTCGGGATAGGCGAAGGTCACGTTGTCGAGCCGGATCTCCCCGCGCACCCGGTCGGCGTCGAGCGGTTCGCCGGTGCCGTCCGCCTCGGCGGGCAGCTCGTGCAGCCGCTGGACCCGGTCGTAGGCGGTGACCGTGCGCTGGTACTGGTCGATGATGCCGCCGAGCCGGTTCATCCGCAGCAGCACCATCTGGGGGAGCCCGATCAGCGGGCTGAACACCTCGAACGGCAGGCTGCCGTTGAGCACCGACCGGCCGCCGATCAGCAGGGTTCCGGCCATCGAACTGGTCGTGCAGACCCGGACGATCTCGGCGTGGCGGATGGTGCTCCGGTCGGTCTGCCGGTCGCTCTCCCGCGTCCGGGCGCTCAGCCGGTCGATGCGTTCGGCCTCGTAGTCCTCGGCGCAGAAGCTCTTGACGGTGGCGCCGGCCTCCAGCGTGTTCACCAACTGGCTGTGCAGCCTGGCGCGGTCCTCGCCGGAGACGGCGTAGTCGGCCGCGACCTTGTCCTGGTAATGGAACGACAGCCAGGCGATGACCGGGATGGGCAGGAACGCGATCCAGGCGATCTGCGGTGCCAGCAGCAGGAACAGGGGGACCAGGAGGACCAGACTGGTGCCCAGCTGCAGCAGGTCGCTGGCCGAAGTGGCGAAGAAGGTGCCCAACTGGCGCACGTCCTCGGTGAGCGCACCGGCGATGCGGCTGGTCCGCTCGCCCTCCAGGTGCCGCAGTTCGAGGTGCTGCACATGGGCGTACGTCCGGTTGCGCCAGTCGTGCTCGATGTCCTGGCCGAGCCCGCGCCACTGGAGGTTCGAGGAGTACGACAGGCCCGCCACGGCGGCACAGGCGAGCGCCATCAGCCCCGCCAGGCCCCAGAGTTGGGCGGACGCGGTCGTCAGCCCGACGCGGACGAGCGGTGCGGCCTCACCCTTGATGAGGACCAGCGCGGTCCAGCCGAGGAAGGTGCCGAGCGCCATCTCCGAGACCTGGCAGGCGACCGAGAGCGCGGAGGCGCGGTAGAGGCGCCGACGGTGTGGTCCGACGATCTCCAGCAGGGGATGTCGTCCGGTTTCGGCTCCCGGCAGGTCCTGGGTCGCGTCGACCGTTCTGCGCCATGCCTTGCGGATGACGGCCGCGGTCGCCGCCGTCACCCCGGCCAGCGCCACCAGCTGCCTGCTCAGGGACGACCCGCGGATCAGGGCGACGCCTGCCGCCACCCCGCCCGCGACGGTGAGCACGGGGCCCACGACACCGTGATCCGCGTGCGGGGCGGATGCGGCGGCGGTCCGAGCGGGGGCTGGGCGCCCTGCTCCGGCCGTGCGCTCCACGACCAGGGCGACGGCTCCGCGGACGAACCGGGCGACGTCCGCGGTCTTCACCCGCGCGTCGTGCCGGACGAGAACCCCGCCGGTGACCGGGCTGGCCTGTGCCTCGGTGATTCCCGGAAGGCGGCGCAGAGTCGCGGCGAGAATTTCGGCGGTCCGAGGGCGGCCGAGAACCAGCTTTACGTGCCAGCGCTGGCGGCCCGGAATAACCGAACGCGGATGCACGTCCACATTCACGGAGCTGTTTCCGGCTGCGGCGCCCAGCAGAGATGGCATGTTTACGAACACCTTAGTGGAGGTCGCAAAAACCGTGACGAATTCGACGGATTAACGCGACAGCTGAATTTCAGGGTAAAGCGATGTGGCCGGTGTATTCGCGGCCGACCGCCACCGGGTGAATTCCTCCGGGCCCGAGTGGCGGCCCGGCCGCCCGGAGGGTGTCGTCACTGCGTCTTTCCGGCACCGGCGGTCGGGCGGATCTTCGGGGCCCTTGACTCTCCGTCGGCCCGGGCGGCAGCCCCTTCCCTCGCGTCCCTGGGGGTGCCGCCCGCGGCGGCGTCCCGGCCGCCGGCCGATCGGGCCTCGCCGTCACCTGCGGCGATCTGCGCCGCCACCATTTCGGCGGCCACCTCGGCCGCGAGGTCATGGATGTTCTCCCCGGCCTCGGCGGTCACCTTCTTCACCTCGAGGGCGAGGCCGACGGATGTCTTGACGATGCCGCGCATCAACGGCTTGAAGAGCCGCTTGGCCAGAGGCGCGGCGATGAGACCGATCAGAAAGGGCGGTACTACGGGAGGCATGATGCTCCATCCTCGGTACGCGTAAGAAATGACGCGAATGACAGGAAGCCCGGGCGCTGCGAAAGCCGAGACAGCGCACAGGTGGGCGGATGGAAGCATCCATTTCCGGAATTCGTGGTTACTCGGACGGGTCGAATTCCTCGTCGATGGCGTCCAACATCCGCTCTGCCATCACCGTAGTGGAGTCATGACCGCCAAAGCCAAATGATCCGGGTCGGTTCACTCATGTGAGTGCCTCTTGATCTTCCGGGGCGACAATTGCTGCGGTGTGCTCCCCGTGCGACACATGGTGGGCTTATTTTCCGACCGGAATGTAGGGCCGCTGGATGTCCTCCGGGTGGGCCGTGTGCAGCACGGCCTCCTCGTGGGCGATGGTGCCCGCCGCGACGAGGGCGTTGAGGCCGGCTTCCATGGTCTGCATGCCGTCACGGTGGCCGGTGGAGATCATGTTGCGGAGCTGTCGGGTCTTGCCCTCGCGGATCAGGTTGCGGATCGCCGACGTGCCCACCAGCACCTCGAAGGCGGCCACCCGGCCCCCGCCGGTCCGGGGGACGAGCGTCTGGTTGAGGATGCCGACCAGGGTGTGCGCCAACTGCAGCCGGATCTGAGGCTGTTGCTCGGCCGGGAACACGTCGACGATGCGGTCCAGCGTCTGCGACGTGTCGTTGGTGTGCAGGGTGGCGAACACCAGGTGCCCGGTCTCGGCGATGGTCAGGGCCGCGGAGATGCTCTCCGGGTCGCGCATCTCGCCGAGGAGCAGGACGTCGGGGTCCTCGCGCAGGGCCGAGCGCAGTGCGGTGGGGAACGAGTCGGTGTCGGTGCCGACCTCGCGCTGGCTGACCGCCGAGCGCTTGTGCCGGTGCAGGTACTCGATCGGGTCCTCGATGGTGAGGATGTGCACCGACCGGTGCGTGTTGACGTGGTCGAGGAGCGCCGCCAGGCTGGTCGACTTCCCCGACCCGGTCGGCCCGGTGACCAGTACGAACCCGCGCGGCAGGCCCGCCCACCCGATGACGACCGGGGGAAGCCCCAGTTGCTCGGACGACGGCACGTCGAACGGGATGATCCGCAGTGCCAGCGCCGACGCGCCGCGCTGCACGAAGGCGTTCCCGCGCAACCTGGCCTTCTCCCCCCAGCTGAACGCGAAATCGACCTGCTTCTCCCGACGGAACCGTTCCGTCAGTTCCCTGCCCAGCACTCCGGTCACCAGACGGTCGGCCTCCGGCTCGGTCAGCGCGGCCCCCTCGACCGGTCGCAGGGCGCCGTCGACGCGGAGGAACGGCGCCGATCCGGCGGTGAGCAGCAGGTCGCTGCCGCCCCGCTCCCACAGCTCACCGAGCAGGTGGTCGATGATCGCGGAACTCGGCCCGGACATGGTGGCCTCCAAGTGCTTGCTCATGGCAGGACCGTCCACTGCTTGACGGTGGCGGCGTGGCCGTCGAAGGACACGGCGGCCTGGACGAGCGGGCCGGACAGCAGGTCGATCCGGGCGCCGCCGAGGTGCTCGGTCGCGCCACCGCTCCCGGCGGTGACGGTGTAGGCCACGGTCAGCCCGGCCAGCTGGGAGGCCGTGGTCAGGCCGCAGGCTGCCAGGTCGACCTGGTCGGTCACCGGGCCGCTGGAGCCGGGATGGACCGGCACGTCCAGTGCGTTGTCGGCACCGGTACACGTGCTGCCGGTGAAGTCCACCGACATCCTCACCGACTCCACGTCGCCCTCGTCGTGGTGCGTCACCCGCAGGACGACGTGGTCGAGCGGTCCGGTCACGGCCGGTGCCGACCGGTCGTAGCCGCCGAGCGTGAGGGACGCCCGGCCACCGCCGGGGACGGTGGCGTCCGTGACGTCGACTGGCGCGCCGGGAGCCGGAGTCGTGAACCCGGTGATCGCGGTGACCGACACCGGTTTCGCGATCACGGCCGGATAGGTCGTGAACAGCACCGGCTCCGGTGGGATGCCGATCACCGGGCGGAGATACGTGGTGGCCGGGCTGATGCCGAGCCCGATGGTCCGGGCGATGATGCCCCGGGTGACGACCTGTGCGCCGACCTGGCTCATCGACAGGTCGACGGCGGCGGTCGGTACGTAGACGGTGCCGTTGACGACCAGGCGGCTGTGCTCGGTGGCCGTGTCGGCGTCGTCGGTCGACTTCAGCACCGCGCAACCGCTGCCCGTGGTGAGGCAGCCGGACAGGGCCCTGATGGACGGGGCCCGGAACACGATGTCGAGCTCGACGCCGTCGAGTCGGTCGGCGGCGCCGGTACTGCCCGTGCCCAGCCTCGCCGTGTAGTCGACAGCGAGCTCGGACAACTGGGCGTCCGTCCTGACCCCGCAGTCGCCGAGGTCGATCACGTCGACACCGAGCGCCCCTTCATGGGCGGTCAGGGCATGGTTCGCGTCGCAGGCGGTACCGGTGCCGGAGACGGTCAGCGCGGTCGTGGGCGGCTCCGTGGGCGAGGGCGGTGCCGGACTGGTGGTGTCGTCCTGGTGCGACACGCGCAGTACGACCTTGTCGATCACCGCCCCCGCCGGCAGGGGCGGCATCGCGAAGGTGTCGAGCCGGATCGACGCCGACGGGGTGGCCGTGGCGAGTGTCGCGGTCGAGGTGGTGGTGTCGATCGCCTGCGCGTTCTCCGGGTCGAGGAAAGCCGAGGCGGTGGGCGTCGCGGTGCTGGTCGCCTTGGTGGGCCGTACCGGGAGCGGGGGCCGGTAGTCCAGTTCCAGGGTGACGCCGTCGAGCTGATCGGTGGCGGTGGTGCTGCCGGTGCCGAGGGTGGCGGTGTAGGTCACGACCAGGCCGGTCAGCTGGGCGGGGTCGGTCAGCCCGCAGAGGGCGACCAGATCCAGGGTGTCGGTGGCCAGGGCGTTCTGATGCGTGGCGAGTTTCTGCGAGGTGGTGCAGGAGCGGGGCAGGTCGGGCCCGGTCAGGGTGACCGCGACCGTCGGCGGTGGTCCTCCGCCCGCCCCGGGATCGTCGCGGTGCGCGACGTGCAGCAGGGCCCCGTCCAGGACCGAGCCGGGCGCCACCGCAGGGGTGTCGTAACCGCCGAGGTCGATGGTGGCGGTCGGCGTCGTGACCGGGTCAAGGGTGGCGCGGGCCGTGTCGGCGCCGTCGATCGCCCTGGCATTGGCCACGGGGGTGAACGTCGTCGACTCCGCGCTCGTCGCCGGCCGGGGCGGCGGCGGGTCGTAGACGACTTCGAGCCATATGCCGTCCAGGGAATCGGCGCCCACGGTGCCGCCCGCGTTCAGCCCGGCGGCGTAGGTCGCGGTCAGGCCGGTGAGCTGTGCGGGGTCGGTGATGCCGCATGCCGTCAGGTCGACGCGGTCGTCGCCCAGGTCGGCCCGCGCCGTGAGCGGCAGATCGGTACAACTGCCACCGCCGCCCGCGGGAGTGACGTCGATTCTGGGCGCCGCCGCGTCGCCGGTCTCCCGGTGGGCCACCCGCAGCACGGCGGAGTCGATGGTCGACCCCGGCTGCAAGGGCGGCAGGCCGAACCCGGCCAGGGTGATCGACGCGGACGGGGCCGCCGTGGTCAGAACGGCACCGGCCACCAAGGGTGTCGGCTGTTCACCGATCTCCAGGGCGTTGTCGGGATCGGTGCCGGCAGCGGTGAACCCGGCCGACGCGGTCACGGCCGTCGGCTTGAACGTGGTCGGCGTGCGGTAGGCGACCTCCAGCCAGATGCCGTCCAGGCGTTCCGTGGCGGTGGTGCCGTCGGTGTCCAGGGTGGCGGCGTAGGTCACCGTCAGGCCGGTGAACCGGGCCGGGTCGGTGAGCCCGCACGCGCCCAGCAGGTCGATCGGGGCATCTGCGGCGAGCGCCGTGTGCCGGGGCAGGTTGTCCGTGCGGCAGGTGTCCGCGCCGACGGCGGTGGTGACCTTCACCGCGCCGGGGGCGGTCAGGTCGCCGTCGTCCTCGTGCCTCACCCGCAGCGTCGCGCCGGTGATGACCGAACCGGCCGGTATCTGCGGGGTGAAGCCGGCGAGCTGTATCGAGGCCGACCGACGGTTCGTCGGGTCGAGGACGGCGTCGGCCGTGCAGCCCACGGTGTCCGTCGGCTGCGCACACCCGGGCAGGGTCGGCCGTTCGCCACTGGTCAGGGCGTGGCCCGGGTTGGCGAAGCCGGTGTTCGTGACCACCGCTGTCGGCTTCAGGGTGTGGGACGGCTTCGGCGGCTGGACCCCGTACACCGCCACCTGCTGCGCGTCCGGGGACACCGGGGCGCACAGTTCGGCGTGTCCACGGTCGACCTGGAACCGGCTGCCGCCGCCCATCATGACCTCGACGCCTTCGGGCGCCGTTCTGTCGCAACCGCCCGGGTCGGGCACGGTCGGGCGGGTAACGGCCCCGGGGTCCCAGCCTGCCCGCGTGCCGCCGACCACGCTGACCGTGGGGTCGTCGACCGTCCAGACCGCGCTGCCACCGGTGAAGGTGAAGTCGAAGTAGTAGAGCCCCGGTTGGAGCCATACGACGACGCCGGGGCAGTCGCCACCGGTGAGACGGGTGAGGGCGCGGGCGTCGTCGTAGTAACCGGGCCGCAACCGCACCAGCCAGGAACCGTCGTCGGGACACGCGGGCACCGTCCGCCGGACCGGGACGGCCGTGGCGGGCGGGGTGTAGTCCGGGTCGCCACCCACGGCCTCGTCGGCGGGAGAGGGCGGGGTGTCGTTGGCGCAGCCGCGCACGTACGGCGCCTGGGTCGGAGGCAGTTGGGCCTGTGACACGGCACTGGAGCAGTCGCCGACGGCGGACACGTCGCCGGACACCACCATCGAGGCACCGGCGCCGGTGGTGATGTCCGAGTGGGAGAACACGCTGCCCTGCACGCGCAGGCCGCGCGTGGTCACATCGATGCCGTCGTCCGCCGCCTTGCCCAGGCTGCGCAGCGCGTCCTGCGGCTGGGTCGCGCGCGCGGTTACGGGGGACGCGTTGAGGGGGTCGCAGTGGACGGTCATCTGCCTGCCGTTGATCGGCGGGGCGGTGTAGTCGGCACACGGGTTGCCCTGCGAGAAGTTCTTGATCGCGAGCTGCGTGGCACCGTCCGCGCTGTAGCTCCGTTTGCCCTGGTCGACGTACACGTTCGCGGCCTTCAGCCCCGCGCCGGCGAAGGACAGGACCGACACAGTGACCAGGCTGAAGACGACGACGAACGCCAGCGCGAGGATCAGCGTCGCGCCCTGTTCGTCGCGCGGGCGGCGTGGACTCGGGCGGCGCGGATGCAGGCGCCACGGATTCGGGCGCCCGGTCATGGCGAGCCCGATCGTCGGACGGCGGTGAGGTCCGTCGGGGGCGCGGCGGGGTCGCTCCGCACGGTCAGCGTCACCTCCGTGGGCGGGGTGCACGAGGTCTCGGCACCGCAGCTCAGCGTCACCGGACGGGTCGGTGCGGCGTTGTCGAACCGGCCCAGCAACGTGGTGACGACGCGTCCGTCCGCGCACTTCACGCGCTTGAGGGCGCCGGTCGGCCGGTCGTAGGTGTAGACGACGTCGGTGCCGGGCCGGCTCAGATGGACGATCACGTCGGCGACGCCGCACGCGGGGTCGGTCGTGACGTCGTCCGCGCTCTGCACGTCGCCGTAGAAGTAGCGGTTGAGCGTGCCGACCGCGCTGGTGGCGGCCACCCGCTTCTCGGTGCCCGCGGTGAACTGCAGCCCGAGGATGATCGCCTTGGGCAGCATTACCCCGATGATGCCCATGATGACGATCGTGACCAGCAGCTCGGTCAGGGTGAACCCCGACTCCGAGCGCCCGGGCGGCCGTTGCGTGGTCACGACAGCATCGACTCCCGCTTGACCACCTGGAGCGTCGCGTCCCTCACGGGGCGCGGGCCGGTCGAGTGCACGGTGAGCGTCACCATCTGCACTCCGGTGTCGGCCGCCGGGCAGGGCCTGCCGAAGGCGCCCACCCCGTCCCAGTACGCGACCTCGACGGTCACGGTGTACCCGGCCGGCGGCGTCGGAGTCTCGTAACCACTCGCACAGGACACGTACGGATCGCTGACGACCTTCTCGGCGGCGCTGCGGATGACCGAGTCGGCGGTGGTCACCTTCGCCTGCGTGACCGAGCTGATGATCGCGGTGCCGATGCCCCCGAGGATGGTCACGAAGGCGACGCCCATGAGTACCACGGCGACGAGAACCTCGATCAGGGTCTCGCCCTCCTCGCCGCGACCGCGCCGCGGGCGGCGTGCCAGGCCGGTCGTCGGATGTTGTGCCAGGCCGGTCATTGGACGTTGACCTGGTTGTAGACGCCGTAGATCGCCGAGACGAGGGCGACGGCCACGAACCCCACGACCACCCCGACCATGATCACGACTGTCGGCTCGAACAGGCTGGTCAGCCGCTTGAGTTTGTGCTGCAGCTCCTTCTCGTAGAAATCCGACACGTTCTCCAGCTGGTCGTCGAGGGTTCCGGTCTCTTCCCCCACGCGCATCATCTGCGTGACCGCCCCGGGGAACAGCTTCGTGCGGGCGATCGGCCCGGAGATGCCGCCGCCTTCGAGCATTTCCGTCCGGGCCGTCGCGATAGACCGCTCGTACACCAGGTTGTTGGCGCCCGAGGCGGCCAGGTCGAGGGCCTCCGGGATGGGCACGCCGGTCTTGATCATCGAGGTCAGGATGCGGCAGAACCGTTCGATGACCATGAAGCGGACCACGTCGCCGACCACCGGCATCGCCAGCAGGAAGCGGTCGCGCAGTACCCGCCACCGCTCGGTCCGCAGACCGGCGATCAACGCCACGACGACCGCGAGGAGCACGCCGAGGATGACCGGATACCAGGCCGTGACGAAGTCGGTGAAGCCGAGCAGGATCCGGGTGGGCAGCGGGAGTTGCGCGTGGAAGGACGCGAAGAACTGCTTGAAGCGGGGCAGTACGAAGATGACGAGGACGAGGACGACGGCGACGGCCAGCCCCATGACCAGGCTCGGATAGGTCAGGGCGGAACGGATACTGCGCCGCCCTTCGACGTCACGCTCGATGTAGCGGCCCAACTGGGCCATCACCAGGTCGAGTTCACCGGTCGCCTCGGCCGAGCGGAGAACGGAGATGTAGAACGGCGGAAGTGCCCTGGTGTGGGCGGCCATCGCGACGGCGAAGCTCTCGCCGAACCGCAGCGAGTCCATGACGTCGACGAGCACCTTGCCGAGCTTCTTGTCCTTGGTCTCGGCGCGGATGATCTCCAGGGCGTCCAGGATGGGCACTCCGGCCTTGATGAAGGCGGCCATCTGGCGGGAGAAGTTGCTCAGTTCGACCAGGTCGACCTTCTCCGCGGTGAGTTCGAGCTGCAGCAGGTTGCGGCCCGTGGCCTTGACCGACCGCACGTCGTAGCCCTGCCGGGTCAGGCTGTCGGTCACGCCGTCGACACTGGAGCCCGTGAGCACGCCGGTGGCCCGCTGCCCGTCCGGGCCGACCGCGACGTACTTGAAGGTGGCCATGCCGATGCCCTCCTGGTCTCCGGTGTCAGGGGTTCGCGTCGTCGGTGTTCGGGTACGGCGGCAGGCGAGCCGGGCACCAGGGGCGCCTCGTCCCCCTAGACCACGTACACGCTGGACATGATCTCGGCGATGGTCGTGACTCCCTCCTCCACCAGCCGGACGCCTCCGTCCAGGAGGGTGTCCATGTGCTGCTCGCGGGCGGCCTTGCGCAGGCTGTCGATCGGCGCCTTCTCGACGAGCAGCCGCTTGACCGCGTCGCTCATCACGAGCAGCTCGAAGACGCCGATCCGCTCCTGGTAGCCGGTCCGGGAGCAGAAGTTGCAGCCCCGGCCCTGCCAGAACCCGGTGTCGGTCGACCCGCCCGCCTTGGCGAAGAAGGCCAGTTCGTCCACGCCCGGCTGGTAGGGCTCGCGGCACTGGTCGCAGATCCGCCGCACCAGCCGCTGGCTGACCACCCCGGCGACCGTGGAGGTGATCAGGAACGGCTCGATGCCCATGTCGGTGAACCGGTGCAGCGCGGAGCAGGCGTCGGCGGCGTGGATGGACGACAGGACGAAGTGGCCGGTGAGCGCGGACTCGACCGCGATCCGTGCCGTCTCGGCGTCCCGGATCTCGCCGACCAGGATCACGTCGGGGTCCTGCCGGAGGATCGAGCGCAGCCCGGTCGCGAACGTGATGCCTGCCTGGTCGTTGATCTGGATCTGGTTGACCGACGGGAACACGTACTCCACCGGGTCCTCGATGGTGGTGATGTTCCGCTCGCTCTGGTTCAGCTCACCGAGCGTGGCGTACAAGGTAGTTGTCTTGCCGCTGCCGGTCGGTCCGCCGCAGGCGACCATGCCGTACGGGGAGCGCAGCAGGGACGAGAACCGTTCGTAGGTCGCGGCGGGCATGCCCAGCTCGGCCAGCCGGAACAGGGTGCGGTTGCTGTCGAGCAGCCGCAGCACCGCCTTCTCGCCCCAGATGGTGGGGCTGGTCGCGACCCGGATGTCGACAGACCTGCCGTCTATCTCCGTGGATAACTGCCCGTCCTGCGGGCGCCGTCGGTCGACGATGTTCATGTTGGCCATGATCTTGATCCGGCTGACCAGGGACGGGCCCATGCTCTCCGGCAGGCTCAGTACGTCGTGCAGCGCGCCGTCGATGCGGTACCGGACCCGGACCCGGTCGGCGTGCGGCTCGATGTGGATGTCCGAGGCCCGGTCGCGCAGGCCCTGGGTCAGCATGAGGTTGACCAGGTGCACGACCGGCGCGTCCTCGCTCACCACCCTGGCCCCGGAGTCGGCGTTGCGGCCGGTCTCGGCCGCCTCGAAGGCCTCGACCAGGCTGCCGACGCCCGCCAGCGCCCGGTAGGTGCTGTCGATCGAGCGCCGGATGTCCGACGGAGCCGCGATCGCCAGCCGCACCCGGTCCGGCGCGACGGCCCGGCCGACCTCGTCCAGCACGCGCGGGTCACCCGGGTCGCCCGCCGCGATCAGCAGCGTGCCCTCGGTCCGCCGTACCGCGACGACGCCCAGCGAGCGGGCCAGCGCCTCCGGCACCCGGGCGGCCGCCTCGGGATCGGGTTCGCTCTGACGCAAGTCGGCGACCGGGACACCGAGTTGAACCGACAGCGCCTCGACCAGCGACCGCTCGTCGACCATGCCGAGTTCGACCAGCAGCACGCCGAGCCGCTTGCCCGACGCCGACTGCTGCAGGAGTGCCTCGTCCACCTGCGCCGGGGTCAACAGCCCGCGCTGGACCAGCAGTTCCCCGATGCGCGGCCGGTTCTGCCCGGCGGGCGACGACTGCGCCGCGTCGGACGCCGCGTCCCGGACCGGTTCGCCTGTCGGGACCGGTTCGGCCGCCAGAACCGGAGACGGCGCCGGGCCCTGTGCTCCCTCGGACAGGGTGCCGTCCTCGCCCGCAGGGCTTGTCGTCGCCGCGCGGCGCCGGAGAAGCCGGCGATTCGCCAAGGAACCCCACCCCTTTTCGCGCATCCGCAGTGCAGTCAACTGCTGATTAGTCAGCTGCATACTACAGGACGTCACCATGCTGTCATCCGCGTCGACTTCGCGGCAATCGCCGGAGTCACCTCTTGTAAGTCCATCACTCACTACGTAGTCTATCGCTGAATAGTCAAACGGTTACTATCGCTCGATTTCGCTCGCACCGGTCGCCGTGGATGGAGAAGGATGTTCACCTACCCGCAAAGCAAGCTGCGTCAGCGAACGCGTGGACTGAACGAGACGGCGGACGCCGGCTTCACGCTCATCGAGCTTCTCGTGGTCATCGTGATCCTCGGCATCCTGTCCGCCATCGTGGTCTTTTCCGTCCGCGGCATCAACGACAAGGGCCAGGGCTCGGCCTGCAAGACAGACAAGTCCACGATCGAGACGGCGGAAGAGGCGCTCTTCGCCACCACCAACCAGTACGGGGACATGAAAGCCCTGACGGACGGTGGTTTCCTGTCCACCGCTTCCAACTGGCACGATGTCACTCTGACCGGCAACACATACACCGTCACGCCGAAGGCCACAGGGCCCTGCGCCTGATACGGGAAGCGGGGATCCGGCCATGCCACCCGCACTCGTCGTGATCATCGGTCTGCTGGGGCTCGCGGTGGGCTCGTTCCTCAACGTCGCCGTCTCCCGGGTGCCGGCCGGCCGCTCGGTCGTACGGCCCCGCTCCGCCTGCCCGCGATGCGGCACGCCGATCGCCGCCCGGGACAACATCCCCGTCGTGTCCTGGCTCCTGCTGGGCCGGCGCTGCCGCGCCTGCCGGGTTCCCATCCCCGTGCGCTACCCGCTCCTCGAAGCGCTCACCGCGATCCTGTTCCTCGCCGAGGCACTGCGCTTCGGCCGGTCGGAGACGCTGCCGGCCGCACTGGTATTCACCGCGGGACTACTGGCCCTGGCCGCCTGCGACGCCGAACAGTTCCTGCTCCCTCGGCGGCTGGTCTACCCGACGCTCGGGCTCACCGCCGCCTGTCTGCTCGCGGCCGCGGCGGCCACCGGCCAGTGGCATCGGCTCGGCGTGACCGCGGCATGCGGAGTGGGCGCGTTCGCCGTCTTCTTCGCCCTGCACTGGGTGCGGCCGGCCTGGCTCGGATTCGGCGACGTACGCCTGGCCGGCCTGCTCGGCACCGGCCTTGGCTGGCTCGGCCCGTGGTATCTCGTCTTCGCGCTGCTGGCCGGCAGCGTCGCCGGGTTGCTGGTGGGCATCGCGCTCATGGCGACGGGGCGAGCGACCCGCAGTACCCGCCTCCCCTTCGGCCTGTTTCTCGCCGCCGGCGCCATCGCCGCCGTCCTGGTCGGAGCACCTGTCGTCCACTGGTACGAGAGCCTGAGCGACCCCTACGCGACGGGTGCGCCGCTCACCACGGTCCACCACCGGCCGTGACCACCCGGGCCGGACGCCGGTCGCGGGGCCTGGGATCCGGTCCCGGTTTCAGCCCTTTTTGACTCCAGGACCGGGCGACATCGCGAACCATCACCGGCGAGCCCTACCCTAGTTACCATGGAACAACCTGATCTGCCACTGGCCGAGTGGATCGTACTCGCACTCGTGGCCGAACGACCCAGCCACGGCTTCGCCATCGCGGCCCTCACGGCGGAGGGCACGGAAATCGGTGAGTTCTGGTACGTCTCGCGACCCATGGTCTACCGGTCGATCACGCGGCTGGTCGAGCGCGGACTGATCACGCCGGTCGGCGCCGAGGAGAGCGATCGCGGACCGCAGCGCATGATCTATGCCGCCACCCGCCAGGCGAAGACGGCCGTCAACCGGTGGCTCAGCGAACCCGTGGCCCACCTGCGCGACGTCCGCGCCGACCTCACGAGCAAGCTCCTGCTGCTCCAGCGTCGCGACACCAGCCCGGCTCGCCTGATCGAGCGTCAACGGGTCGTGATCGACGAGATCGAGAAGTCGCTGCGCGCCAAGGAGCAGGCCGGCAACCACCTCACCAGCGCGATCTACGCCTGGCGGCTGGAGCACGTCCGCGCCGCGCGCCGGCTCCTCGACGCCGTCGACGCCGACTCGACGCGGAGAGCCGTCAAAGCCGGCTGACGTCACGCTCGCGGTCGTCATCGCCCGGGCATCCACGTCACCGCGGCGCACGTGCGGGCACGGCGGTCGCATCATCGCAACCGCCGTGCCCGCCACGCACGTCACCGTCTCATAGGCAGCCGCCCCAAACGGCTCGTCGGCTAAGGCACCTCGACGACGGTCTCGCAGGAGCCGCCGTTCGCGATCGAGTCCGTACCCGAGAGCGTCGCACCGCCGTTCGCGTCGCCGGCGCAGACGTCCGTGCCGTTGCCGCCGGCGAGGATGTCGCTTCCGGCGCCGCCGACCACGGTGTCGTTGCCGGAGCCACCGGAGAGCGCGTCGTCGCCGGCCCCGCCCTTGACGACGTCGTTGCCGTCACCGCCGGTGATGGCGTCGGTGGCGTCACCGCCGTCGATGTAGTCGGCACCGCCGCCGGCCGCCACGGCGTCGTTGCCACCGAACGTGCAGATCGTGTCGTTGCCGCCGTTCCCGGTGACACCGTCGTTCCCGTTGCCGGTCACGATCACGTCGGCGCCGCTCGTGCCGTACACGATCCCGTTGCCGGTGATCGTGGCGGCGAGACCGTGACAGCCGGCCGAGACGCTGATCGACACGGTCGCGACGTTCGAGTCGTCCGTGCCGTCGCTCGCCCTGTACGTGAAGCTGTCGTTTCCGACGTACGCGCTGTCGGGCTGGTAGCTGAACGAGCCGTCCGGGTCGAGCGTGAGGGTGCCGTGCGTCGGCCCGGTCACGACCGACGCCGTCAGCGTGTTGCCGTCGGCGTCCGTGTCGTTGCCGAGGAGACCGGAAGCGCCCACGACGAGCGGGGTGTCCGCCCCGACGTGGCTGTACGACTCGTTCGTGGCCGTCGGCGCCCGGTTCGTCGTGTTGAGCAGTACCGACGCGTCGTTGGTGAACGTCGCCGAGCTGTTGCCGTTGGCCGTGACGACATCGGGACGCCCGTCGCCGTCGAGGTCGGCCACCGCTGTGGCCTGCGGGTTGTCGCCGCCGTTCAGCCCGAAGGCGAGCGGGCTGCCGAACGCACCGGTGCCGTCGCCCTCGAGTACCACGACCTCGTCCGAATCGGCGCTGGAGACGACCAGGTCGACGTGGCCGTCGCCATTCAGGTCGGACACCGACGCGGAGCTGAGGTTCGCCCCCGCCGACAGGACGCTCGCGGCGTTGAACCCGCCCGCGCCGTCGCCGAGCAGGACAGCGACCTGCCCCTGCGAGCCGGGTGCCACGACGACGGCGTCCGGCTTGCCGTCCTCGTTGACGTCGGCGAGCTTGAGCTTGGACGGCAGTGTCATACCGGCCGAGACGCTCGACGCCGCGCCGAAGCCCCCGTGTCCGTCGCCCGGCAGCACGGAGAGCGTGCCGGTCGACAAGTTCGCCGTGACGAGATCCAGATGGCCGTCGCCGCTCAGATCGGCGGCCGCGATGCCCTGCGGGTTGGTACCGCCGCCCAGTCCGAACTGCGTTGCCGCGCCGAATGTGCCGTCGCCGTCTCCGAGCACCACCGAGACGTTGTTCGTGTTCGCGTTGGACGTCACGAGATCCGGCTTGCCGTCCTCGTCGAAGTCGCCCACGGCGACGTCGGTCGGGAAGCGCGCGACACACGGGTTGTCGCTCGTGGTGTCGCACCCGGACGTCGGGTTGAGTTGCACCGCCGCTCCGGCGCCGAGAGCACCGGAACCGTCGCCGAGCCAGACCAGAGCGACTTTGCCGCGCGAGTCCTGGCTGACGACGTCTTTGTGGCCGTCACCGTTGACGTCGCGGATCACTGCCGAGCCGAGGAAGACGCTCGACGCGGTGCGCGGTGCCGCGTACTTCGTCACACCGCCGAAGCCGCCGCCGCCCGAGCCGAGGAACACGCCGAGGCCCTCGGCGCGGATCGCCGTCACGAGGTCCGGCTTTCCGTCCTCGTCGAGATCGCCGATCGCGACGGCGTAGCTGCCGCGGCCGTTGTCGTCGAGGTTCACCGCGGTACCGAAGCCGGTCGTGTCGGCGACGGCAGCCGAGGCCGGACTGCCGGCCATCACGACGGTCGCCAACGCGAAGACGATCGTCGGAACTCGGCGTGACCGACCGTGCGTGACCGCAACCGAGCGGCCGTCCGGCGTGAGGTGCCGACGTAGTGATCTGCTCATAGGTGAGGCCCCCCCTCAGGGCCTGATGAACAAGAGTTGGTGACGCACTTCGGCAGCACGTCCGCCGATCGGCGAAGTGCTGTGCCGGTCGTTACCGATCCGGCCGGCAGAAGATGAACGGGAGTCGCCGCCGCCGCGGGACGCGCACTTCGGCGTTCCTGCCGCCGATCGGCAGGGGGACCGCCGACGAGAACCGGCGAGCCGGGACCGTCGGCGGGCGATGTTCCTGCCTGGCCGACGGTCCGTTGCGCCAGTGCTCCGGATCGCCTAGGGCCTGTCTTTCGGATCAGCCCGAGTCGCGGGGGCTGGCACGCACATCTGCGGCGTTGTCGTCGGTCGCCGACGCTCCGCGTCGACTCCC
>NZ_JBEZXY010000011.1:0-309941 GCF_040638245.1 Streptomyces sp. NPDC026659
GGGTAGATGTCCTGGTACTTCTTCGGCGGGTTCTCGGCGTAGGCGATGGTGCCGTCGGGGCGGTGGTGGAACCACTGGGGGTGCTTCTCCACCCAGGGGTGGTCGGGGGAGCACTGGAGGGCGAAGTCGAGCGCGATTTCCAGGCCCAACTCGCGCGCACGGCTTACGAAGTGGTCGAAGTCCTCGATCGTCCCCAGCTGGGGGTGGATGCTGTCGTGGCCGCCCTCCGGCGAACCGATCGCCCACGGCACGCCCACGTCGTCCGGTGTCGCGGTGAGCGTGTTGTTGCGGCCCTTGCGGTGCGTGGTGCCGATGGGGTGGATCGGGGGGAGGTAGACGACGTCGAAGCCCATCTCCGCGATGGCCTCCAAGCGGCGCTCGGCGGTCCGGAAGGTGCCGTGCGGCTGCTCGACCGTCCCCTCCGAGCGCGGGAAGAACTCGTACCAGGAGCCGTACAGCGCACGCTCGCGCTCGACCAGCAGGGGCAGCGGATCGGACGCGGTCACCAACTCCCGCAGCGGATAACGCTCCAGGACCTCCACGACCTCGGGCGCCAGAGCCGCCGCCAGGCGCCAGGACGCCGGACGGTCCTCGGCCCGCAGCGCCGCCGCCGCCTCCAGCACGGTCTTCCGCCGCTCCTCCGGCACCCCAGCCGCCGCCCGCTCGTACAGCCGCGCGCCCTCGTCCAGCACGAGACCGGTGTCGATACCCGCGGGAATCTTGATCCCGGCCGTGTGCCGCCAGGTGGCGAGCGGGTCCGACCAGGCCTCCACGGTGTAGGTCCAGTGCCCGGTCGCGTCCGCGCTCACATCCGCGCCCCAGCGGTCCGTGCCGGGGGCGAGTTCCCGCATCGGCGTCCAGGGCCCGGCGCGGCCGTCGGGGCCGCGCAGCACGACATCGGCGTTCACGGCGTCGTGCCCCTCCCGGAACACGGTCGCGCTGACCTGGAACACCTCCCCGACGACAGCCTTGGCCGGCCTGCGGCCGTGCTGCACGACGGGGCGTACGTCGAGGACGGGGATGCGGCCTACGACGGTGGGGGGCTGTGGGGCGATGACTTGGGCGTGTGGGGAGGGGGGCTGGACGGGGGCGATTTGTGTGTGCCGGGCCGGGGGCTGCGCGGAAGGGGCTTCGGGGTGCGGTGACGCAGGCTGCGCGGCGATGGCTTCGGCGGGCGAGGGCGAGGGCTGCGCGGCGATGGCTTCGGCGGGCGAGGGCGACGGCCGCGCGGCGACGGATTCGGCATGCGGGGACGAAGGGCGCGCATGCACGGAGGCGTCGGCTCGTGTTGTCCCCGCCGGTCCGCGCCGGGCGCGAGTGGCCTCAGCATGAGCGGCCTCCGGCCCCGGGCGGCCGGTTCGGGTCCGCTCCGCCTCCGGCCCTCCGGCTTCGGCCCGTTCCGGTCCCGGCCCCTTGGCCTCGACTCGCTTCGGCCCCGGCCGTCCGGGCTTGGCTCGCTCCCGTCCCGTTCGTCCGGCCTCGGTTCGTTCCGACTCCGGTCGTCCGGAGTCCGCGCGCTTCGGCTTCGGGCGCCCTGGCTCGGCCGGACCGGGGCGGGGCGTGGTCTCCGAGGGTGCCGCCGGGTCGGGGGCGTCGGGGGGCCGCGGTTGGTTTCCGGCCGGAGGCTTGGCCGTCGGCGTGTGGTGCTTGGCGGGCATGACCGCTCCTGTCCGCGTCAACGTGGCTATGGGCGGATGGACATGGGGAGGTGGGTCCTGCGGTGGTGCTGTGGTGCGCCTGTGGGGTCGTACCGGAGGAGCCTTCCCACTCGGTTCGGGTGGGCAATCCGGCACTTTGTTAACTACTCGCGCGTATGTCTACGTCCAAGACCGGCCCCTTTTTCGCATTCCCGCCGGGACCGCGTTGACTCCCCAAGAGAAGGTCAGCAACTGGCCTTGTGCGTAACAGGGTTGACTTCCGCACAGCCTGCCCCGGGAGTCGCGGGCGCGCGACGGTGCGGCCCGCCTATTCGGCCGGAAGACGCCGGTGCCCCCGGGTAAAGGCATGTCACCGTTTGCGCCACGTTCCGACCGCTTCACCCGGATGCGTCCCCACCGACCCCCCGGTAACCACTACCGTCGAGAATGACGACGGGACGCACAGCGCTGTGCGTCCCTCCTAGCGACGCGTCCGAGGTGGAAATTGAAGGCCATCCGTCGGTTCACCGTCCGTCCCGTTCTCCCCGAACCCCTGCGCCCGCTGAGTGATCTGGCGAGGAATCTGCGCTGGTCCTGGCATGTGGAAACGCGCGACCTGTTCCAGGCGGTGGACCCCGAGCACTGGGCGGCCGCCGGAGGCGACCCGGTGCGGCTGCTGGGCCGGGTGAGTCCCGTACGGCTCGCCGAGCTGGCCGAGGACCGGCGGTTCCTGCGCCGTCTCGCGGCGGTGGCCGGGGACCTCGGGGACTATGTGAGCGGCGACCGCTGGTATCAGCACCAGGGCGACGGGCTGCCCGCCGCCGTCGCGTACTTCTCGCCCGAGTTCGGCATCACCGCCGCGCTGCCCCAGTACTCCGGCGGCCTCGGCATCCTCGCCGGCGACCACCTCAAGGCGGCCAGCGATCTCGGCGTACCGCTGATCGGGGTCGGCCTGCTCTACCGGCACGGCTACTTCCGCCAGACCCTCTCCCGCGACGGCTGGCAGCAGGAGCACTACCCGGTGCTCGACCCCAACGAGCTGCCCGTGACCCTGCTGAAGGAGGCCGACGGCACCCCCGCGGGGGTCCGGCTCGCGCTGCCCGGCGGCCGCGCGCTGCACGCCCGGATCTGGGTGGCGCAGGTCGGCAGGGTGCCGCTGCTGATGCTCGACTCCGACGTGGAGGAGAACGACCTCGGCGAACGCGGCGTCACCGACCGGCTCTACGGCGGCGGCAGCGAACACCGGCTGCTCCAGGAGATGCTGCTCGGCATAGGGGGTGTGCGGGCGGTGCGGACATACTGCCGTCTCACCGGCCACCCCGAGCCCGAGGTGTTCCACACCAACGAGGGGCACGCCGGTTTCCTCGGTCTGGAGCGGATCGCGGAGCTGTGCGAGGGCGGGCTCGACTTCGACGCGGCGCTGGAGACCGTGCGCTCCGGCACGGTGTTCACCACGCACACCCCCGTCCCGGCCGGGATCGACCGCTTCACCCAGGAGCTGATCGCCCGGTTCTTCGGGCCGGACGGCGAGCTGCCCGGTCTCGACGTACGGCGGATTCTCGCGCTCGGCACCGAGACGTATCCGGGCGGCGAGCCGAACCTGTTCAACATGGCCGTGATGGGGCTGCGCCTGGCGCAGCGGGCCAACGGGGTGTCGCTGCTGCACGGGCAGGTGAGCCGGGGGATGTTCGCCGGGCTGTGGCCCGGGTTCGACACCGAGGAGGTGCCGATCACCTCGGTCACCAACGGGGTGCACGGGCCGACCTGGGTGGCCCCGGAGGTGCTGCGGCTCGGCGTACGGCAGCTCGGCGCGCAGCGGGCCGAGGACGCGCTGGCCACCGGCGGCTCCGAGCGCTGGGACGCGGTCGCCGACATCTCCGCGCAGGAGATCTGGGACCTGCGCCGCACCCTGCGCGAGCAGCTCGTGTTCGAGGTGCGGGACCGGCTGCGGGCCTCCTGGCGGCAGCGCGGGGCGGCCGGGGCGGAGCTGGGCTGGATCGACGGGGTGCTCGACCCCGACGTGCTCACCATCGGGTTCGCCCGCCGTGTGCCGTCGTACAAACGGCTCACGCTGATGCTGCGGGACAAGGCGCGGCTGACCGAGCTGCTGCTGCATCCGGAGCGGCCGTTGCAGATCGTCGTCGCGGGCAAGGCGCATCCGGCGGACGACGGCGGCAAGCGGCTGGTGCAGGAACTGGTGCGGTTCGCGGACGATCCGCGGGTGCGGCACCGGATCGTGTTCCTGCCGGACTACGGCATGGGGATGGCGCAGAAGCTCTACCCGGGCTGTGACGTCTGGCTGAACAACCCGCTGCGCCCGCTGGAGGCGTGCGGCACCTCCGGGATGAAGGCCGCGCTCAACGGCTGTCTCAACCTGTCGGTGCTGGACGGCTGGTGGGAGGAGTGGTTCCAGCCGGACTTCGGCTGGGCCATCCCGACGGCGGACGGCGCGGCCACCGACCCCGACCGGCGGGACGACATCGAGGCGGCGGCCCTCTACGAATTGCTCGAACAGCGGGTCACCCCGCGCTTCTACGAGCAGGGCCGGGGCGGGCTGCCCGACCGCTGGATCGAGATGGTCCGCCAGACCCTCACCCTGCTCGGCCCGAAGGTGCTGGCCGGGCGCATGGTCCGGGAGTACGTCGAGCGGCTCTACGCTCCCGCCGCCCAGGCCCACCGGGCCCTGGACCCCGGCACCGCGCGGGATCTGGCCGGCTGGAAGGCCCGGGTGCGGGCGGCGTGGCCCGGGGTCAGCGTGGACCATGTGGAGACGACCGCCCCGGCGGCCACCGCCGAACTGGGGACGAGCGTCGGACTGCGGGTCCGGGTCGGCCTCGGCGATCTCACCCCGGACGACGTGGAGGTCCAGGTGGTCTCGGGGCGGGTGGACTCCGGCGACCGCATCACGGACGCGAGCGCGGTCCCGCTGAAGCCGGTGGGCAACCCCGACCTGGAGGGCCGCTGGCTGTACGAGGGCCCGCTCTTCCTCGACCGCACCGGCCCCTTCGGCTACACGGTCCGCATCCTCCCGGCCCACCGCCTGCTGGCCTCCCCGGCGGAGACGGGTCTGGTGACGGTTCCTCCGGAGGACGCGGTGGAGGTGGCGGGGGTGCTGCTGAGGTAACGGGGTGGGCAGGGGGTGCGGTCGTCGCTAGAGTGTAAAGAACACGTCAAGAACGGGTGGGAGCGGCGCGCTGTCTCCGCGGCACGCCGCTCGTGAGGACGGCCCTGACGACGACCCGCCCGACACTCCGGAGCCCCGCACCCCATGACCTGGCAGTGGATTCTCCTTGCGACGCCTTGCTCGCCGACCGCGTACGCCCGAGCGGTGGCCGCGTGAACCGGGCCGCGCGTCTCGTGCTGTCCCTGCTCCTCTGGTGGCTGGCGGCCGGGCTGGCGTTGTGGCTGCTGGGGCTGGCGTTCGGTCGGCCCGCGTCCTTCCTCGGCTGTGCGCTCTCCGGGCTGTTCCTCGGGGCGGTCGGGGAGTTCGGCGACTGGATGCGGCGCCGGGTGAGGAGGAGCCGCGCGTGAGGGTCTACGACTCGTCCTCGTCGGCGCACAGCCGCTTGAGGACCTTGCCGCAGCGGCGGGCGTACGCGTGCTGGAAGGCCCGGGCGGCGGGGCCCGCCGCGTGGGCGTACCACTTGGCGGGGCGGCTGTAGGCGGCGACGGTGAGCCAGACCGTGCCGTCGCCGGTGCGGGAGACGACGAAGGCCTCCTCGCCGCATTCGGGGTGGCCGGGGAGGGTGCCGTAGGCCCAGCCCGCGCGGCGGGGTTCGTCGGCCGTCCAGACGACCCGGCAGGGGGCCTTGATCAGGCCCGCGAGACCGACGGTGACGTCCACGCCGGGGGCCGCGCGGTCGGCGGTGGTGTCCATGGCGACGCCCATCTCGCGGTGCATCTCCCAGGTGAGCAGCGCCTGTGCGGCCCGGTGGAAGAGGCCCGTGCCCTCGCCGATGCGGGTGCGGACGTAGAGGTGGTGGAAGCCGGGCGGGCAGACGGCGAGGTCGTCGCGCGTCGCGCCGACCGGCTCGTACGTGTAGGGCGCCGAGGACATGGGTCACAAGAGTAGGGCGCCCACCGGAAGAGCTCCTTCCCGGGGGCGCCCTGGCTCAAGTGGCCTTGCGCTAGCTGACGTTGACCGCCGACCAGGCCGCCGCCACCGCGCTGTACTCGGCGCTGCCGGAGCCGTAGAGGGCCGTCGCCGCGTTCAGTGTGCCGGTGCGGGCGGCCTTGTAGTTGGTCGTCGACGTGAAGTACGTCGTGAGGGCCTTGTACCAGATCTGGAGCGCCTTGGCGCGGCCGATGCCGGTGACCGTGGAGCCGTTGGAGGTCGGGGAGTTGTAGGACACCCCGTTGATCGTCTTCGCCCCGCTGCCCTCGGAGAGCAGGTAGAAGAAGTGGTTGGCGACGCCGGAGGAGTAGTGCACGTCCTTGCTGCCGACGGAGGAGGACCAGTAGTCGGCGGAGCCGCCGTCCTTGCTGGGCTTGTCCATGTAGCGCAGCGGGGTGCCGTCGCCGTTGATGTTGATCTTCTCGCCGATGAGGTAGTCACCGGGGTCCGAGGCGTTGGCGGCGTAGAACTCCACGCCGGTGCCGAAGATGTCGGAGGTGGCCTCGTTCAGACCGCCGGACTCGCCGCTGTAGTTGAGGCCCGCGGTGTTCGAGGTGACGCCGTGGCTCATCTCGTGGCCCGCGACGTCGAGCGAGGTCAGCGGGTGGGTGTTGGAGGACCCGTCGCCGTAGGTCATGCAGAAGCAGCTGTCGTCCCAGAAGGCGTTGACGTACGAGCTGCCGTAGTGGACGCGGGAGTAGGCGCCGACGCCGTTGTTCTTGATGCCGGTGCGGCCGAACGTGTTCTTGTAGAAGTCCCAGGTCTCCTGCGCGCCGTAGGCCGCGTCGGCGGCGGCGGTCTCGTCGGTGGTGGAGCTGGAGGCCGTGCCGGTTCCCCACGTGTTGGTGGTGTTGGAGAACAGGGTGCCGGTGCCGGAGCTGGTGGTGTGCTTCAGGTTGTACGTCTTGTGGCTGCCGCGTGAGGCGTCGGTCAGCGAGTACGTCGAGCCCGACAGGGTGGTGGTGAGGCTGACGGTGCCGGAGTAGAGCGTCTTGCCGGTGCCGGTCGCGTTCTCGATGCCCTGGTACTCGAAGAGCTTCTTGCCGGTGGCCGCGTCGGTGATGACGTGGAGCTGGTTGGGGGTGCCGTCGTCCTGGAGGCCGCCGACGACGGTCTCGTAGGCGAGCACGGGCTTGCCGGAGCCCGCCCAGATCACCTTGCGGGCGCCGTCGGGGGCGGACTCGGCGGAGCCGAGGGTCCTGGCGGCGCCGACGGCCTGCTTCTCCGCCGTGGCGGCGGTGATCTTCGGCGTGAGCGAGGCCACCGCGATCGTCGAGTTGGTGGCGCGGGTGACGCCCTCGGCCTTGCCGGACTCGGAGGTGTGGACGACGAGGTCGCCGCCGAGCACGGGCAGGCCCGCGTAGGTGCGCTCGTAGCGGGTGTGGACGGTGCCGTCCACGTCCTTCACGACGTCTCTGACGACCAGCTTCTCCTGGGCGCCGAGACCTATGTGCTGCGCGGTCTCGGTGGCGTCGGTCTGCGCCTGTTGGATGAGGCCGGTGCGGGCGGCGGCCGACAGGAGGGTGGGGGCGCCGGCCAGGGGCTTGGCGGCGGCCGAGGTGGGCTGGGCGCTGGCGTTGGTGGCCAGTCCGGTGGAGATGAGGGCACCGGCGGCGACGGCCGTGGCGATGGCGAGGGTGGTGCGCTTGTGACGCGCGTAGAGGGGGCTCACAGTAGCTCCTTCGCGTGGGGGAGTCCGGGCGGCGTGGGGTCACCGTCCGGGGTGGGGCTGAAGTTGCTGTGCTGCTGCGGCGGGTGGGGGAAGCGTGGCATCACGGACGCGTACATGTCATGACCCCGAGGTGATGTTGGCTGAAAAGAGGCGTCCGATAGTTGTTGCGGCCGTGTGAACAGGTGCCGTCCGGGGCGTGGAAACCCCGGACGGCACCGGGTTCACAGGGTTCACCGGGCCGTCGGCCACGGCCCGGCGGCCGTTTACGGGAAGGTCACCTTCCAGCCGTTGATCCGGCCGGTGTCCTGGGCCGCCTTGTCCTGGACCTTCAACGTCCAGGTCCCGTCGGCCGGTTCGGCCGAGGCGTCCACCACATAGGTGTCGTCGACGTCGTCGCCCGAGTCGGAGGAGCTGAAGTCCTTCAGGCGGTACGAGGCGCCCGAGGGGCCGACCAGGTCGATCACCAGGTCACCGCGCCAGGTGTGGGTGATGTCCACCGTGACCCGCAGGTTGCTCGGCGCGTTCCCGCCCCGCCCCGCGACCGTGATGGCCGAGGTGACCGCGGGCCCGTTGTCCGGGATCGCCACCTGCGTGGTGCTCTCGTACGAGGTGCCGGTCTCACCGCCGGGCCGGGTGCCGACCCCGACGCCCGCCCACGCGTCCTGCACCGCCAGGTACTCCGGGCTGTCCGTGCCGTACAGCTCCCCGGCGGCCGCCAGGGTGCCGGTGCGGGCGGCCTTGTAGTTGGTGGTGGAGGTCCACTTGGTGGTCAGCGCCCGATACCAGATCTGCAGCGCCTTGTCCCGGCCGATGCCGGTGACCGGAACGCCGTCGGCGGTGGGCGAGTCGTAGCTCACGCCGTCGATGACCTTGGCGCCGCTGCCCTCGCTCAGCAGATAGAAGAAGTGGTTCGCCGGGCCCGACGAGTAGTGCACGTCGATCCCGCCGAGGCCGGAGTACCAACTGTCCTTCGACGCACCGTCCTTGCTCGGCTTGTCCATGTAACGCAGCGGTGTGCCGTCGCCGTTGATGTCGATCTTCTCGCCGATGAGGTAGTCACCGGGGTCGGAGCTGTTGTTCGCGTAGAACTCCACACCGGTGCCGAAGATGTCGGAGGTCGCCTCGTTCAACCCGCCCGATTCACCGCTGTAGTTGAGCCCGGCGGTGTTCGACGTGACGCCGTGGCTCATCTCGTGACCGGCCACGTCCAGCGCCGTCAGCGGGTCGGCGTTGTTCGCGCCGTCGCCGTAGGTCATGCAGAAGCAGGAGTCGCTCCAGAAGGCGTTGATGTACGCATTCCCGTAGTGCACACGGGAGTAGGCGCCCACGCCGTCGTTCCTGATGCCGGTGCGGCCGAACGTGTCCTTGTAGAAGTCCCAGGTGGTCGCGGCCCCGAAGTGCGCGTCCGCGCCTGCCGTCGCCGCGTCCGACGTGGTGCCGTTGCCCCAGGTGTCGGAGGACTGGGAGAACAGGGTGCCGGTGCCGGAGGAGCCCCGGTTGAGGTTGTACGTCTTGTGGCCGCCGCGCGCCCCGTCGGTGAGCGTGTACGCCGACCCCGACTGGGTGGTGGTCAGCGGGACCTGGCCGCTGTACTGGGTGTTGCCGACGCCGGTCTCGATGCCCTGGTACTCGTAGAGCTTCGCGCCGGTCGTGGCGTCGGTGATCACGTGCAGCTCGTTGGGCGTGCCGTCGTCCTGGAGGCCGCCGACGACCGTCTCGTACGCGAGTACGGGTGTGCCGGAGGCGGCCCAGATCACCTTGCGCACGCTGTCCGCGGCGGACTTGGTGCCACCGAGGGTCTTCGCACGGCTCACGGCCTGCTGCTCGGCGGCGCCCTTCGTGACGGCCGGGGTGAGACCGGCGACCTTCAGCGTGGCGCCGGTGGCGCGGATGACGCGCTGCGTCGCGCCGGACTTCGCGGTGTCCACGATCAAGTCGCCGCCGAGCACCGGCAGTCCGGCGTAGGTGCGCTCGTAGCGGGTGTGCACGGTGCCGTCGCCGTCCTTGACGACATCGCGGACGACCAGCTTCTCCTCGGCGCCGAGCCCGATGGAGCGGGCCGTGGCGGCCGTGCCGGTGTCGGCGTGCCGGATCAGCTCCGTGCGCTGGGCGGGGGAGAGCCGTACCGCCGTGTGCGCGGGATCGGCCTTGCGGGGATGCGGAGCGGCCGGGGCGGCGCTCGCGACACCCGACTGGACGGCGGCGGCCAGCAGGGCGGCGACACCGGCCAGGGCGACGACGGCGGTGCGACGGGGGGAGGGGGCGATACGTCTGCGGGAGGAACTGCTGCTCAACACTGACTCCTTCTGCATGGCCGCCGGTCGTGCGGCCAGGGGAGACCGGACGTTGGTCGAGCGCCCGGGCAGAACAGGGCTGTGCGCGGAACCTGTACGCGTGCGGGAACCGGCCCACACGGTGCGCCGTGAGAGCTGTGGGGCTGCTGTGAGCCGGTACGACAAGGTTGTCAGGCGAGCGGGACAACTGTCATGACCGCAAAGGCAAGTTGGCCGGAATGGACTTCGCGGCAGGGGCGGGCGGGACGTGGCCCGCCCGCCGCGCCCGCCGCGCCCGCCGCGCCCGCCGCGCCCGCCGCGCCCGCCGCGCCCGTCCGCCGGTCAGCGCCGCGCCAGGCTCTCCCGCCAGGCCCGGTGCAGGTCCGCGAACCTGCCGGTGCCGTCGATCAGGGTCTTCGGCTCGCCGTCCTCGACGATCCGCCCGCCCTCCATCACCAGCACCCGGTCCGCGATCTCGACCGTGGAGAGCCGGTGGGCGATGACCACGGCGGTGCGGCCCCGGAGGACGGTCGCCATCGCCCGCTGCACCGCGCGCTCGCCCGGGATGTCCAGCGAGCTGGTCGCCTCGTCCAGGATCAGGACCGCCGGGTCCGCCAGCAACGCCCGTGCGAAGGACACCAGTTGGCGCTGCCCGGCCGAAATGCGCCCCCCGCGCTTGCGCACGTCGGTGTCGTAGCCGTCGGGGAGGCGGCTGATGAACTCGTGGGCGCCGATGGCCTTCGCCGCGCGCTCGACGTCGGCGCGGTCGGCGTCGGGGCGGCCGATGGCGATGTTGTCCGCGACCGTGCCGGAGAACAGGAAGGACTCCTGGGTCACCATCACGACCGCGCCGCGCAGCTCCGCGGCCGGCAGCTCGCGCAGGTCCACCCCGTCGAGCAGCACCCGCCCGTCGGAGGGGTCGTAGAAGCGGGCGACCAGCTTGGCCAGCGTGGACTTGCCCGCGCCCGTCGAGCCCACCACGGCCACCGTCTGCCCGGCCGGGATCGTCAGGTCGAAGCGGGGCAGCACCTCGCCACCGGTGCGGTAGGCGAAGCCGACCCCCTCGAAGACGACCTCGCGACCGGTGAACCCGGCCCGCACCGGCGGGAGTTCACGTGGTGAGACCGGCTCCGGCACCGAGGGCGTCTGGGCCAGCAGACCGGCGATCTTCTCCAGCGAGGCGGCGGCCGCCTGATAGGAGTTGAGGAACATGCCGAGCCGGTCGATCGGGTCGTACAGCCGCCGCAGATACAGCACCGCCGCCGCGAGCACACCGAGCGCGAGCGAGCCGGTCGCCACCCGGTAGGCGCCCCACAGCACGATCGCCGCGACCGTGGTGTTGGCGACCAGTCGGGAGCCGGTCACGTAACGGGCCATCTCCAGGAGGGTGTCGCCGTTGCGCAGCTCGTAACTCCGGTTCAGCACACCGAAACCGGCGTCGTTCACGGCCTCCCGGCGGAAGGCGCGCACCGGACGGATGCCGTTCATCGTCTCCACGAACTTGACGATCACCGAGGCCATCGCCGTCGAGCGCGCCCGGTACGCCCGCCCCGCGCGCCGCTGGTAGATCCGCACCAGCATGTACAGCGGAACGAACGAGGCCACCGCGACCGCGCCGAGGCCGACGTCCAGCCACAGCAGCAGGGCCGCGATGTAGACGAACGACAGGACCACGCCCACGAGTTCTTGCAGCCCCTCGCCGAGGAGTTCGCGCAGCGCCTCCACGTCCGCCGTGGCGCGGGAGATCAGCCGCCCCGAGGTGTACCGCTCGTGGAAGTCGACGCTCAGCGCCTGCGCGTGCCGGAAGATACGGCCGCGCAGATCCAGCAGCCCGTCCTGGTTGACCCGCGCGGACGTCTCGATGAACGCGAACTGGAAACCGCCGGAGCCCAGCGCGCACAGCGCGTACCCCACCGCGACGGCGAGCAGCGGCCCGTGGTCGTGCCGCCCGAGCGCGGGCACGGCGGTGTCGATGGCGTACGCCACCAGCAGCGGGCCGGACTGCGCGGCCGCCTGCTGGAGCAGCAGCAGGAGCACGGTGAGGGCGACCCTGCCCTTCATGGGCGCGAGGAGCGAGCGCAGCAGGGCGCCGGTGGCGCCGTCCGGGGCGGGCAGCACGTCGCGGTCGAAGGGGTCGCCGCCCGAAGTGTGCCCGGGTGGGGCGGATTCGGGTTCCGGCAGGCCGTCGCCCGTGCCGTGCCGGTGCGGGGCGGACTCGGGCTTCGGCAGGTCGTCGCCCGTGCCGGGGGCGGCGGACGCGGTCGTCGTCATCGGCGGTCCTCCGGGGCGTGGGGGGTGGTCTCGTGGTGGGAGGTCTCGTGGGGGCCGGTCTCGTCGGGGGTCGGCCCGCCCGACATCAGACGGGCGTACTCGGCGTTCGTGCGCAGCAGTTCGCGGTGCGTGCCGACGGCGGTGATCCGGCCGCCGGAGAGCAGGGCGACCCGGTCGGCGAGCAGCACCGTGGAGGGGCGGTGGGCCACGATCAGCGCCGTGGTGTCCGCGAGGACCTCCCGCAGCGCCGCCTCGACCGCCGCCTCCGTGTGCACGTCCAGCGCCGACAGCGGGTCGTCCAGCACCAGGAACTCCGGGCGCCCGACGACCGCGCGGGCCAGCGCCAGCCGCTGCCGCTGCCCGCCGGAGAGGCTGAGTCCCTGCTCCCCGACCCGGGTGTCCGGGCCCTCGGGCAGCTCGTGCGCGAAGTCGGCGCGGGCCACCGCGAGCGCCCGGTCCAGGTCGGTGCGCTCCGCGTCCTTCCCGGCGCCCATCAGCACGTTCTCGGCGACGCTCGCGGAGAACAGCGTCGGCTCCTCGAAGGCGACGGCGACCCGGGCGCGCAGCTCCGCGCGGGACATGGCGGTGATGTCGACCCCGTCCAGGGTGATCCGGCCCCGCGTCACCTCGTACAGCCTCGGGACGAGCGCCGTGAGCGTCGTCTTGCCGCTGCCGGTGGCCCCGACCAGCGCCATCGACTCACCCCGCCGGACATGCAGGTCGACCCCCTCCAGCAGCGGAGCGGTGCCGGGCGGCACATCGGGGTGGCGGAAGCCGACCCCCTCGAACCGGAGCCCGCCCGCCTCCTCGTCCTCGCGCGCGGCGGGCGGTACGGGCGCGTCCCCGGCGTCCTCGGGCGCCTCGTCCATCACCTCGAAGTACCGTTCCGTCGCGGTCGCCGCCTCCTGGGTCATCGCCAGCAGGAAGCCGATGGACTCCACAGGCCAGCGCAGCGCGAGCGCCGTACTGAGGAACGCGACCAGCGTGCCCGCCGACAGGCCGCCGTCCGCCACCCGCAGCACGCCCAGGACCAGCGCCGCGCCGATCGCCAGCTCGGGCAGCGTCATGATGACCGCCCAGATCGCGGCCAGCAGCCGCGCCTTGTGCAGCTCCGTGCCGCGCAGCCCGGCCGCCACCTCCCGGAAGGCACGGGCCTGGCTGCGATGGCGCCCGAAGCCTTTGACCACCCGGATGCCGAGCACGCTCTCCTCGACCAGCGTCGTCAGATCGCCCACCTGGTCCTGGGCACGCCGCGACGCCAGCGCGTACCGCCGCTCCACGACCGCGCAGGCGACGACCACCGGCACGGCGGGCCCGAGGACGACGAGGCCCAGCGCCCAGTCCTGCACCAGCATGATCACCACACCGGCGACGATCGTCACCGAGTTGACGATCAGGAACGTCAGCGGGAAGGCGAGGAACATCCGCAGCAGCATCAGGTCGGCGGTGCCCCGGGAGAGCAACTGGCCCGAGGGCCAGCGGTCGTGGAACGACACCGGCAGCCGCTGGAGGCGCCGGTAGAGCGCGGCCCGCAGGTCGGCCTCCACCCGCGACAGCGGCCGCGCCACCAGCCACCTCCGCAGCCCGAACAGCAGCGCCTCGGCGACCCCGAGCAGCAGCAGCCACAGCGCGCCGAGCCACACCCCCGACGGGTCGCGACGGGCGACCGGACCGTCCACCATCCACTTCAGCACGAGCGGGATCACCAGGCCGGTGCACGAGGCGACGACCGCCACGGCGACGGCGGCGCCCAGCCGGACCCGTACGGGCCGGACGAAGGGCCACAGCCGTAGCAGGGTGCGCACCGTGGAGCGCCGGACCTCGGGGTTCGTGTGTGTAGTGGCCATCATCGCGAGCGTACGGACGCGCACCGCCGCCGCCCACCGAGTTTTGGCCGGACCCGTATCCGCCCGCAGACCTACGACCAGCGGGTTCGCGGGGCCGCGCACGGAGGTCGTGGCCCGGGGGCCGGGGAGGTCGTAGCCCAGGATCAACCGATCGGATGATGCCGCTTCGAGCGCGACGGCCGATGTGGCCGGTGCCCTCCGCCCGCGAACCTCGGACCATGGCATCCGTCATCGAAGTCACCGACCTGCGCAAGTCCTACGGCGGCCGCACCGTCGTGGACGGCGTCTCCTTCGCGGTCGAGGAGGGCGAGATCTTCGGCGTCCTCGGCCCCAACGGCGCCGGCAAGACCACCACCGTGGAGTGCGTGGAGGGGCTGCGCGTCCCCGACGCGGGCCGCGTCCGCGTCACCGGCCTCGACCCCGTCGCCGACCACGCCGAGGTCGCCCGGGTCCTCGGCGCCCAGCTCCAGCAGAGCGAACTCCAGCCCAAGCTCACCGTGCGCGAGGCACTGGAGCTGTACGCCTCCTTCTACCCGGCACCGGCCGACTGGCGGACCCTGGCCGAACGCCTGGACCTGACCGACCGGTTGGACACCCGCTTCGCCAGGCTCTCCGGCGGGCAGCAGCAGCGGCTGTTCATCGCGCTCGCACTGATCGGCCGCCCGCGCGTCGTCGTTCTGGACGAGCTGACCACGGGGCTCGACCCGCGCGCCCGCCGGGACACCTGGCAGCTCATCGAGGAGGTCCGCGCGAGCGGGGTCACCGTCCTGCTCGTCACCCACTTCATGGAGGAGGCCCAGCGTCTCTGCGACCGGATCGCGGTGATCGACAAGGGCCGGGTGGCCGCCCTCGACACCCCGGCCGGGCTCATCCGCCGCTCGGCGGGCGCGACCGTCATCAGCTTCACCCCGTCCGCCCCGCTGGACGACGCCGACCTCTCCGCCCTCCCCGGCCTCGCCTCCGTCGCGCACAAGGACGGCCGGATCACGCTCTCCGGCACCGACGCGACCGTCGACGCCGTCCTCACCCTGCTCGCCCGGCACCGCGTCACCGCCCACCAGTTGCGCGTGTCCGACGCCACCCTCGACGACGCGTTCCTGGACCTCACCAAGGAGGCCGCCGCATGAACACCACAGCCCCGGACAGCGCAGCCGCGAACACCCCGGCCCCGCGCACCCGGTCCCTGAACACCACTCTCCTCAACACCGCAGTCCTGCGCACCGAGTTCCGCCTCTTCCGCCGCGAACCCGGCGCCGTCTTCTGGATCCTGCTGTTCCCGACCCTGCTGCTGGTGATCCTCGGCTCGATCCCCACCTTCCGTGAGAGCGACGACGCGCTCGGCGGGCAGCGGCTGATCGACGTCTACGTCCCCGTCGCCGTCCTCATCTCCCTGATCATGGCGGGGGTCCAGTCGATGCCGCAGACCCTCACCGGCTACCGCGAGCGTGGCATCCTGCGCCGCATGTCCGCCACCCCCGTACGCCCCGCCGCGCTGCTGACCGCCCAGATGACCGTGCAGGGCGCGGCCGCCCTGGTCTCGGCGCTGCTCGCGCTCGCCGTCGGCCGGATCGCCTTCGGTGTACGGCTCCCCGAGCAGTCCCTCGGCTATCTGGTCGCCCTCGCGCTCGCGGCCCTGGCCGCCCTCGCCCTCGGCTCGGTCGTGGCCGCGGTGTCCGGCACCACGAAGATCGCCGGGGCGGTCGGCACGATGGTGTTCTTCCCGATGATGTTCTGCGCCGGGCTCTGGGTGCCCGTGCAGTCCATGCCGCACACTCTCGGACGGATCGTCGGCCTCACCCCCTTCGGCGCCGCCGCCCGCGCGCTCGGCGAGGCCGCCACCGGCCACTGGCCGGGCTGGGAGCACCTCGGCGTGCTCGCGACCTGGACCGTCCTGCTCACCGCGGCGGCGGCCCGCTGGTTCCGCTGGGAGTGAGCGCATGCCCCACACCGACACCGCCGTGCCCGACACTGAGGGGATGACGCGGACGGCGGAGCGCGAACGGCATGCCTTCTTCGACAGCTGGGGGCCCTACGCGCTGCTCGCCGCCGGTGCGCTGACGGCGGCCGGATCGGCCCGGCTCGTCGGCATGAGCCGGGCCGAACTGTACGTCTCCGGCGTGCTGGTGGTGTTCGCCGTCGCCCTGCAACTGGCCTGGGGACGCGTCAACCGCGGCCGGCCGGGGGCGAGCCGTACCGGGGCGGCCTTCTACTTCGTGCGGTGGGCCAACGGGTTCGTCCTGACCTGGCTCAACCCGTTCTTCGCCTTCTACGCCGTCACCGGGTACTACAACGGCGCCCGGCAGCTGCCGCGCCGGCTGATGATGCCCGGCCTGTGCCTGACCGCCGCCACCATGGCGGGCAGCGAGATCGGTGGGATGCCCCCGCGCGGGCCCGTGCTCTGGCTGGGCTTCGTGGTGGTGTTCGGGGTCAACATCGGCATGGTCGCCCTCTTCACCCGCTTCAACGAACAGGAGCAGGCCCGCGCCCGCGAACAGGCCGGGACCATCGCGGAACTGGAGCGCACCAACACGGCGTTGCAGCAGGCGCTGGACGAGAACGCCGCTCTTCACGCCCAACTCCTCGTGCAGGCGCGGGAAGCGGGCGTGGCCGACGAACGCCGCAGGCTCGCCGCGGAGATCCACGACACCATCGCCCAGGGGCTGACCGGCATCATCGCCCAGCTCCAAGTCGTGTCGGGCGCACAGGACTTGGCGACCGCCCGCACCCACCTGGAGCGAGCCTCCGCACTCGCCCGGCACAGCCTCGGCGAGGCCCGCCGCTCGGTGCACAACCTCGCACCCGTCGCCCTCGCCGCCGACGGACTGCCCGAGGCGCTGAAGAAGACGGTCACCGAGTGGGGCGAACGGACCGGAATCCGCGCCGAGTTCACTGTCACCGGCACCGCCGAGCAGCTCCACGAGGAGGTCGCGGCGACCCTGTTGCGCATCGCCCAAGAGGCCCTGTCCAACGCGGCCCGGCACGCCCGCGCCCACCGCCTCGGCGTCACCCTCTCCTTCATGGGCGACGAGGTCGTCCTCGACATCCGCGACGACGGCACCGGCTTCGACCCGGCCGCGCTGCCGCCCCGCACCCGCGCCGGAGGCTTCGGTCTCGACGGCATGCGGGCCCGCGCCGAGCGCATCGCGGGCACCCTCACGGTCGAGTCCGAACCGGGCCACGGCACGGCCGTCTCGGCTCGCGTACCGTTGGTGCGCGATGACCGCTGACACCCCGATCACCCTGCTCGTCGTGGATGACCACCCCGTCGTACGGGACGGTCTGAGCGCCATGTTCGCCTCCGCGCCCGGCTTCACCGTGCTCGGCGAGGCGGCGAACGGCGTCGAGGCCGTCGAGCGGGTCGCCGCCCTGGACCCGGACGTGGTGCTGATGGACCTGCGGATGCCCGGCGGCTCCGGTGTCGACGCCATCCGCGAGCTGACCCGGCGCGGCGCCCGCGCCAAGGTGCTCGTCCTCACCACCTACGACACCGACTCCGACACCCTTCCGGCCATCGAGGCGGGCGCCACCGGCTACCTCCTCAAGGACGCCCCGCGCGACGAGCTGTTCACCGGCGTCCGCGCCGCCGCCGAGGGCCGCACCGTGCTCTCCCCGGCCGTCGCCTCCCGCCTCGTTTCGGCGGTCCGCGCACCCGCGACCCCCGGCAAGGAGCCGCTGTCCGCGCGCGAGCGCGAGGTCCTCGCCCTGGTCGCCCGGGGCACCTCCAACCGGGAGATCGCCCGCGAGCTGTTCATCAGCGAGGCGACCGTGAAGACCCACCTCACCCACCTCTACACCAAGCTCGGCGCCAAGGACCGCGCGGCGGCGGTGGCGGCGGCGTACGAGCGGGGCATCCTCGGTTAGCCCCCGAACAGGCCCCGTACACAGCCGAGTTCAGCGCACCCGCAGCAACAGCACCGACCGCGCCGGAAGCGGGATCTCCGTCCCCGCCGGGTGGACCGTCCCCGGCGCACCGGTCTGCTCCTCCAGGGAGGTGTCGACCACCACCTCGTACGACTCCGCCCACGGCGCCCCCGGCAGCGTGAAGCCCACCGGCTCCCCGCCCGCGTGCAGCACGGCGAGGAAACTGTCGTCGAGGACCGGCGCGCCCCGCTCGTCGCGCCCCGGGATGTCCCGGCCGGACAGATACATGCCAAGCGTGGCGGCCGGGGCGTACCAGTCGCCCTCCGTCATCTCCCTGCCGTGCGCGGTGAACCAGGCCAGGTCCCGCAGCCCGTCCGCCGAGTGCGCGCGGCCGGAGAAGAAGGCGCTGCGGCGCAGCACCGGGTGCCGGTGGCGCAGGGCGATCAGCCGCGCGGTCAGGTCGAACAGCGGCCGCCACTCCGGGTCGTCGAGCAGCGACCAGTCCACCCAACTGGTCGCGTTGTCCTGGCAGTAGGCGTTGTTGTTGCCGCCCTGCGTGCGCCCGAACTCGTCCCCGGCGACCAGCATCGGCACCCCCGTGGACAGCAGCAGCGTGGTCAGCAGGTTCCGCAACTGCCGCCTGCGCAGGGCCCGTACGCCCTCGTCGTCCGTCTCGCCCTCCGCCCCGCAGTTCCAGGAGCGGTTGTCGTGGGTGCCGTCGCGGTTGTCCTCGCCGTTGGCCTCGTTGTGCTTGTGCTCGTACGACACCAGGTCGCGCAGGGTGAAGCCGTCGTGCGCGGTGATGAAGTCGACTGAGGCGTACGGGCGGCGTCCGCCCCAGGCGTACAGGTCGCTGGAGCCGGAGAGCCGGTAGCCCATCTCCCGTACGTCCGGCAGCGCGTGGCGCCAGAAGTCGCGCACGGTGTCGCGGTAGCGGTCGTTCCACTCGGTCCACAGCGGCGGGAAGGCGCCGACCTGGTAGCCGCCCGAGCCGATGTCCCACGGCTCCGCGATCAGCTTCACCCGGCGCAGCACCGGGTCCTGCGCGATGACGGCGAGGAACGGCGAGAGCATGTCCACGTCGTGCATGGAGCGGGCCAGCGCGGCCGCGAGGTCGAAGCGGAAGCCGTCCACGCCCATCTCGGTGACCCAGTAGCGCAGCGAGTCGGTGATCAGCCGCAGCACCTGGGGCCGGACCACGTGCAGGGTGTTGCCGCAGCCGGTGTAGTCCGCGTAGCGGCGCGCGTCCTGCTGGAGGCGGTAGTAGCCCCGGTTGTCGATGCCCTTCAGGGACAGCGTGGGGCCCAGCTCACCCGCCTCCGCCGTGTGGTTGTAGACCACGTCGAGGATCACCTCGATCCCGGCCGCGTGCAGCGCGCGCACCATCCGCTTGAACTCGCCGACCTGTTGTCCGGCCGTACCGGAGGCGGAGTAGGAGGCGTGCGGGGCGAAGTAGCCGATCGAGTTGTAGCCCCAGTAGTTGGTCAGGCCCCGGCGCAGCAGATGGTCCTCGTGCGCGAACTGGTGGACGGGCAGCAACTCGACTGCCGTGACGCCCAGTTGCGTGAGGTGCTCGATCGCGGCGGGGTGGGCGAGCCCGGCGTAGGTGCCGCGCAGCTCCTCGGGGACGCCCGGGTGCCGTTTGGTGAAGCCCTTGACGTGCAGCTCGTAGATGACCGAGTCCGCCCACGGTGTCTTCGGGCGGCGGTCGTCGGACCAGTCGTCGTCGTCATGGACCACCACGCCCTTGGGCACGAAGGGCGCCGAGTCCCGCTCGTCGCGCACGGTGTCCGCGACCCGCTGGTCCGGCCAGTCCCGGACGTGCCCGTACACCTCCGGTGGCAGCGTGAACTCTCCGTCCACGGCGCGCGCGTACGGGTCGAGCAGCAGCTTCGCCGGGTTCCAGCGGGCGCCCGTCCACGCGTCCCAGCGGCCCTCCACCCGGTAGCCGTAGCGGGTGCCCGGCAGCACGCCCGGCACGAAACCGTGCCAGATCTCGTGCGTCAGCTCGGTCAGCCGCACCTGTGTCTCGCGGCCCCGCTCGTCGAACAGGCACAGCCGGACCGCCTCGGCCCCGCCCGCCCACAGCGCGAAGTTGGTGCCCGCCACCCCGTCCGGGCCGGTGCGGAACCGGGCCCCCAGCGGGGTCGACGACCCCGGCCACACGGGCGGGCCCGGTGGCACCGCGCGGTGGCCCTCGCGCACCACGGCGGTCACCGGGCCGCCCTGTGCGGGCGGCTGTCCCGCCCGCGCCCGCCGCTCGGCTGCGCTCGTCACCAGTCGGCCCCTCTTTCACGGCTCGGTCCCGGGGCGCGCACGGCCGAGCCGGGCGGCCTGCCGCGTCCCGGGGCGCCCGACCCCAGGACGCGGCAGGGCCGCCCGGTGCGACTGCGCCCGACGGCTCCACAGCGGGCTGCGGGCACCCCTCGCGGGATGCCCTCCATGTCGTCCTCCCCACTGTTCTGCCCAGCCCTGGCGTCGCACTCACGTGCCCCAGGGACGGGCTTGGTCGTTATGTCCGGTGTGAGGCATCTACAAGGACGCGCGCGGCGCGCGCTGGGCGCACTGGCCACTGCACTGACCTGGGCGGGACTGGTGGCCGGGGCCGCCGGCTGCACCGCCGACGGCTCCGGCCCGCTGGGCATCGGCGGACCGCCGGGCCGGTCCCCGGCCCCCGAGGACGTCATCCGCGTCACCCCGCGCGACGGCGGCACGGGCGTGCGCCCGGACGGGCGGCTGCGGGTGCGGGTGCCCGACGGGCGGCTGGAGAAGGTCACCGCCACCCGTTCGCAGGACGCCCGGGACACCCCGGTCACCGGCCGGATCAGCGCGGACGGCCGCACCTGGGAGCCCGACGACAAGCAGCTCGCGCTCGCCGCCCGCTACACCCTGGACGTGGTGGCGGTTGACGGCGAGGGCCGCCGCTCGGCCCGGCACACCACCTTCAGCACCTACGTCCCCGACGAGCGGTTCATCGCGTACGTCACCCCCGAGAACCGCTCCACCGTCGGCACCGGCATGATCGTCTCCCTCGCCTTCAGCCGGGAGATCGCCGACCGCGCCGCCGTCGAGCGCGCGGTGCGCGTCACCGCGAAGCCCGCCGTTGAGATCCGCCCGCACTGGTTCGGCAAGAACCGCCTGGACTTCCGTCCCGAGAAGTACTGGAAGCCCGGCACCGAGGTCACCGTCGCCATCGACCTGCGCGACGTCCAGGGTGCCCCCGGTGTCTACGGCCTCCAGCACAAGACCGTCACCTTCACCGTCGGCCGCAGCCAGGTCTCCAAGGTGGACGCGCGCAAGCACACCATGCAGGTCCGCCGCGACGGCGCCCTGCTCGCCACCGTGCCGATCACCGCGGGCGCCCCGAAGACGCCCACCTACAACGGCAAGATGGTCGTGATGGACATGCTGGAGGTGACCCGCATGAACGGCGGCACCGTCGGCTTCGGCGGCGAGTACGACATCCCCGACGTGCCCCACGCCATGAAGCTCACCGACTCCGGCACCTTCCTGCACGGCAACTACTGGTCGCCCGACGCCCCCGGCGAGACCAACGTCAGCCACGGCTGCGTGGGCCTCAGGGACGTCAAGGGCGGCGGCGCGGACACCCCGGCGGGCTGGTTCTTCGACCGCAGCCTTGTCGGCGACGTGATCGAGATCGTCCACAGCGAGGACAAAGCCGTCGCACCGGACAACGGGCTCGGAGGGTGGAACATGGCATGGAACCAGTGGAAGGCGGGCAGCGTGCTCAAGTGACCGTGTGAGCTGCGGGGTTCCGGTGAGCGGGTACTGGTTCAAGTTGCGACGGAACGGTGACATGGGGCGGGCGTTCAGGCCGGAACCCGGCGGCTAACATCCCTGGTGTGCGCGGGACGCGCCGGGGTGTGCGGGCCTGTCGAGCCAGGCCACGGAGGGGAGACCGACTTGAACGTGCGGCCGATATCGGGGGCGTCGGCGGGGAGCCGGCGCAAAGGTCGTAGAGGACTCGTGCTCGTGACGGGCGCGCTGGTGCTGTCGCTCGCCGCGTGCGGTGGCGGCGACACCGAGAGCGGGTCCAAGGACGCCAAGGGCGCCGGCACCGCCCAGCAGGACAAGCAGTCGGCCGCGGCCGTCAGCATCTCGCCCAAGTCCGGGGCGAAGAGCGTGAACACCAACGGTGCCCTGAAGGTCACGGTCGCCAAGGGGCGGCTGACCAAGGTCGTCGTCAAGGACACCAAGGGCGCCGAGATCGAGGGCAGGCTCACCGACGGGGGAGCCACCTGGACCCCGTCGACCCATCTGGCCGCCAGCACCAAGTACACGGTGCACGCGGTCGCCGAGGACTCCCGGGGCCGCGAGGCCGCCGAGGACTCCTCCTTCACCACGCTCACGCCGAAGAACACCTTCACCGGCCACTTCACGCCCGAGGACGGCTCCACGGTCGGCGTCGGAATGCCGTTCTCCGTCCGCTTCACCCGGGGGATCACCGACCCGGCGGCGGTGGAGAAGGCCATACGGATCAAGACCGAGCCCGCCGTCGACGTCGAGGGCCACTGGTTCGGCAACGACCGCCTGGACTTCCGCCCCGAGAAGTACTGGAAGGCCGGCACCAAGGTCACCGTCGACCTCGACCTGAACGGCGTCGAGGGCCGCGACGGGGTCTACGGCAAGCAGCACAAGACGGTGACGTTCACGATAGGCCGCAGCCAGGTCTCGTACGTGGACGCGAGCAAGCACACCATGAAGGTCACCCAGGACGGCAAGACCGTTCGGACCCTCCCGGTCACCACCGGCAAGCCCGGGTACGACACCTGGAACGGCCAGATGGTCATGACCGAGAAGCTCACCGTGACCCGGATGAACGGCGAGACCGTGGGCTACGGCGGCGAGTACGACATCAAGGACGTGCCGCACGCCATCCGCCTCACCGACTCCGGCACCTTCATCCACGGCAACTACTGGGGCGGCGGCGCGTTCGGCAACTACAACGCCAGCCACGGCTGCGTCGGCCTGCGCGACGTCAAGGGCGGCTACGACAAGTCCGTCCCGGCGGCCTGGTTCTTCAACCACTCCATGGTCGGTGACGTGGTCGTCGTCAAGAACTCCCACGACCGCACGGTCGCCCCGGACAACGGCCTCAACGGCTGGAACATGAGCTGGGCCGACTGGAAGAAGTAGGACCGCACGAGGTGGGCCCCCTGCTGTGACACACGGCATGGGGCCCACTGTCGTTAGCGAGCGTTAACCTGCTGCGCATGACCGTGAATCTCGAAGTCTCCGAGGGCGTCGGCACCCTGCGTCTGGACCGGCCGCCGATGAACGCGCTGGACATCGCCACCCAGGACCGGCTGAAGGAACTCGCCGAGGAGGCCACGCGCCGCGACGACGTGCGCGCCGTGGTCATCTACGGCGGGGAGCGGGTGTTCGCCGCCGGTGCGGACATCAAGGAGATGCAGGCCATGGACCATCTGGGCATGGTCCGGCGGGCCCGCGCCCTCCAGGACGCCTTCACCGCCGTCGCCCGCATCCCCAAGCCCGTCGTCGCCGCCGTCACCGGGTACGCGCTCGGCGGCGGCTGCGAGTTGGCCCTGTGCGCCGACTACCGCATCGCCGCCGACGACGCCAAGCTCGGCCAGCCCGAGATCCTGCTCGGCCTCATCCCGGGCGCGGGCGGCACCCAGCGGCTGCCCCGGCTGATCGGGCCGTCCAAGGCGAAGGACCTCATCTTCACCGGCCGCATGGTGAAGGCCGACGAGGCGCTCACCCTCGGCCTGGTGGACCGGGTCGTCCCGGCCGCCGAGGTGTACGAGCAGGCCCACGCCTGGGCCGCCCGGCTCGCCCAGGGCCCGGCCGTCGCGCTGCGCGCCGCCAAGGAGTCGATCGACACCGGCCTGGAGACCGACCTCGACAGCGGGCTCGCGATGGAACGGAACTGGTTCGCCGGGCTGTTCGCCACCGAGGACCGCGAGCGGGGGATGCGCAGCTTTGTGGAGGAGGGGCCGGGCAAGGCCAAGTTCCTCTGATCCTGCGGTGAACCGTTCGGCGGCGACTCCGGCAGGGCCGAATTTCCGGGTCAAGTGCCCGGTAGGCCCTTGCAATTGACGCGTCGTCTGATTCGGCCCCCTCGGCGGACCGGTTTATGGGAGCCTTAACCCCACCTTAAGCCTGCCTCGTCGAGGGGAGCCCTTCGCTTGCCAGGAACCGAGTCTTCTCCGCAGGTCGGAGAGGTCTCCGCGCAGCCTGTCGTGCCAATGGCATATGCCGAGCGCATGGAGCGCGGCAGGGGCGTACAGGGGGCGTATTCCCCCGGAACGCCCCCGGAGACGCTCGATGACGGCCATCATGGGGGCATGGCGGGGCTGGAGGGCATCGAACAGCCACGGGGACACAGCCGTGCGGCCGCGGCGCGCTGGTCGCCCGCGGTCGAGGACGAACGGGCGCTCAAGGCGCTGGAGTTGTTCGGCAATCCGGTCGAGGCGGAGGTCAGACTTCCGTCCCGCCCCGAGTCCGCCGCCACCGCGCGCCGGCTCGTCCAGGTCGTCGTGCTGCGGCAGTGGGGGCTGAGCCCCAAGATGACCGAGGACACGGTCTTACTCGTCTCCGAACTCGTGGGCAACGCGGTACGGCACACCGGCGCCCGCGTCTTCGGACTCCGGATGCGCCGTCGGCGGGGCTCGATCCGCGTCGAGGTGCGCGACCCCTCGCGCGGGCTGCCCTGTCTGCTGCCGGTCCGCGAGATGGACGTCAGCGGCCGGGGGCTGTTCCTGGTCGACAAGCTCTCCGACCGCTGGGGCGTGGACCTGCTCCCGCGCGGCAAGACGACCTGGTTCGAAATGCGGCTGGCGGACCGCTGAGGTCGCGCGCGGACTCTCCGTGCGACCGCTCGCTTGAGTCTCCAGCGGGTGGAGGGATCAGACTCGGCGCTGTGAACGACGACGGCTCCGTGAACGACGAAGGCACAGTCCTTCTCACCATCGGCGATCTGGCCCGGGCCACCGGTCTGACGGTCCGCACCATCCGCTACTGGTCCGACGAGGGCGCTCTCCCTCCGGTGACCCGCTCCACCGGCGGCTACCGGCTCTACGACGCAGCCTCGGTGGCCCGGCTCGAACTGATCCGCACCCTGCGCGAACTGGGCCTCGGCCTCGCGGACGTACGTCAGGTGCTGGCCGGGGAGCGGACGGTGGCCGAGGTCGCCGCCGCCCATGTGGTGGCGCTGGACGCCCAGATCAGCTCGCTGAAGGTGACCCGCGCGGTGCTGTCGTCCGTGGCGAGACGTGGTTCCAGCGCGGAGGAGATGACCCTGATGAACAGACTGGCCCGGCTGTCGGCGGCCGAACGGCGCCGGATCATGGAGGAGTTCGTGGAGGAGATGTTCCACGGGCTCGACACGGCGGACCCGGAGATCCGTACCCGGATGCGGGACAGCGCGATGAATCTGCCGGACGATCCCACGCCGGAACAGGTGGACGCGTGGGTGGAGTTGGCGGAGCTGGTGCAGGACCCGGAGTTCCGGGCGCAGATGCGGCGGGCGGCGGAGTTCAACGCGGCCGACCGGGGGCAGGGGGCGCCGCCCGGCGCGTCCATGTGGTTCGCCCGACGGCTGGTCCAACTCGCGGGCGGGGCAAGGGAGAAGGGCATCGACCCGGCGTCCCCCGAGGCGGAGTCCGTGCTGCGCGAGCTGCTCGGCGACACCGACCGGGACAAGGTGCTGGAGCGGATGCTCGCCTCGCACAATCCCCGGCTCGCGCGGTACCGCAGGCTCCTCGGCGTCCTCAAGGGAACACCCGTCTTCGGCCACGAAGAGGACTTCGGGTGGGTGGTCGCCGCACTGCGGGCGCGCACGGACGGTTAATCTGACCAGCGTCAGTGTGCCGGTACGGCAACGCACACACGAGGAAAAAGGGGCGGATCGGTGGCCGACATCGAGGAAGCACGCAAGCAGTTCCAGCGGATCGACGCGGACGGTGACGGGTTCATCACCGCGTCGGAGTTCAAGAGCGCTCTCGCCCAGGAGGGCGACTGGAACGTGACCGAGACGGTGGCGGCGGCCATCATCAAGACCCGCGACCTCAACGGCGACAAGGTCCTGTCGTTCGACGAGTTCTGGGCCTACCTGGCCAGGTGACGCGTGTGCGGGAAGGGGCGCCCTGAAGGGGTGCCCCTTTTTCGCGCCCGACGCCCGTCACCTGTTCGCCCTACGGGCCGGAATAGCCCGCCCCGTGCCACGGTTGTCGCCCACGACAGAAGAATGCACATGCATGAACCCTGAGAGGTTTTCATGAAGATCGGCATCATCGGCGCGGGCAACATCGGCGGCAATCTCACCCGGCGGCTCACCTCCCTCGGCCACGACGTGTCCGTGGCCAACTCGCGCGGCCCCGAGACGCTCAAGGCGCTGGCCGAGGAGACCGGCGCGACGCCCGTACGGGCCGAGGAGGCGGCGAAGGGCGCGGAGGTCGTCGTGGTCACCGTCCCGCTGAAGGCGGTTCCGGACCTGCCCGCGGGGCTGCTCGACGGCGCCGCCGAGGGGGCCGCAGTGATCGACACCAACAACTACTACCCGCGTGAGCGCGACGGCCGTATCGCGGGCATCGAGGACGAGGGCATCACCGAGAGCCGCTGGACCGAGCGCCATCTCGGGCGGCCGGTCGTCAAGGCGTTCAACGGCACCTACGCCCAGGACATCCTGGACCGGCCCCGCCCCGTCGGCGCCCCGGACCGCCTGGCCCTCCCGGTCGCGGGCGACGACGAGGCCGCCAAGGCGAAGGTGCGCGCGCTCATCGACGAACTCGGCTTCGACACGGTCGACGCGGGCGGCATCGACGACTCCTGGCGCCAGCAGCCCGCGACTCCGGTCTACGGCCTGCGCGAGGGCGTGGCCGCTGTCCGCGAGGCCCTCGCGCAGGCGTCTCCGGACCGCCCGGCGGAGTTCAGGGGCTGACCCCGCCGCCGGAACCCGGCAGGGCCGCCCGGTGCCGTTGCGCGGGGCCCTCAGCTGCTCAGATGGGCCCAGGCCACCAGGGCGGCCTTGCTGGGGAAGTCGGCCACGTCCTTGTCGAGCGGCTCGCTGGTGTACTGGTGGAAGCGCCAGTCGGCCTGGATGCGCGGCTTGCCCGCGCTCACATAGTCGGCGATCCACAGCCCGTCACCGGCGTACGAGGTCGTGTCCACGTTCAGCCAGTAGTTGCGGTTCGTGTACAGCACGACCCGGTTCTTCGGGCGCAGTTGCTTCACCTTGCGGATGAACGCGTCCTTCTCCGCGTTACTGGCGTGGGTGCCGTCGCCGGTGGTCTCCCAGTCGACGGCCAGGATGTCCCCGGCCTTGTCCGGCGCCTTCGCCAGGAAGTACTCGGCCTGCTCGGTGAGATTGCCGGGCCACAGGAAGTGATAGAAGCCCACGACCAGACCGGCGTCCCGCGCGGTCTTCGTCTGGGCCGCGAGTCTGGAGTTGACGTACGACCGGCCTTCCGTCGCCTTGACGAAGACGAAGGAGAGCCCGTCGGTGTCGTACGACGAGGACTGGTAGGCGCTGACGTCGATCCCATGGAGCATGCCTTGGTTGTGCCCCCGGGAGGGGCACTCGGAACATGGGACTCCCTTTGTGGCGGCGGCGGTTGTCAGCGCGCGGGTGCGGCGGCCCCGTGTTCCGCCCGCCGCTTCCCGCCCCTGGCCCCGGACTTCGCCGGGGGTGTGAAGATCCGGTCCAGGTGGTGGCGCAGTACCTCGGCCGCCGATGCGACGTCCCGCTGGCCGACGAGGACGCTGGTGCCCAGGCCCGCCGCCATGGCGAGCAGCCCGATCGCCTCCGTACGCGCGTCCGCCCCGGGGTCGGCCAGACCGTCCTCCTGCGCCTGGCGGAGCAGTCCGGTCAGGGCGTCCTCGGCGGTGTCCGGGTTGTCGATGAACGGCTGCGCGGCCAGCGCCTCGTCGGTCACCGACAGGATCGCGTACGAGGTGTAGAGCAGGTGGAAGACGCGGCTCTCCTCGTCGGCCGGCAGGGACGACAGGAGGATGGCCTCCACGGTCGCGCGCGGGCCCGGCCGCTCGCCGACGGCGGCGAGACGCGCCCCCACGCGCGCGGTGAAGCGGTCGGTGAGGTGCTGGAGCCCGTAGAGGAGCAGCTTCTCCTTGGTCTGGAAGTAGTACTGCACCAGCCGGAGCGAGACGCCCGCCTCGGCCGCGACGTCCCGCATCCCGACCGCGTGCAGCCCGCGTCGCCCGGCCACCCGGACGAGCGCCTCGGCGATCTGGGTCCGCCGCTCCTCGTGGTCTACCCGCTTCGGCATGGTCGCGTCTCCGTCGGTGAGGGGTCGGTCCGGATTTTTTCATGGTACCGCCGTACCACCATCGTGGTACGGTCGTATTACGAAAACCGGATCTCCCCGGAGGTGCCCCCGTGCCCGAGAACACGACCCGTGCCCGCCGCGACATGGGCCACTACGTGAACGACACCCTGCGGGACCGGTACCTCGCCGCCTGCGACGCGCTCTACGCCCTGGGCGCGCCCGCGCGCTCCGAGACGGACGTCGAGACGAGCTTCGGCACCACACACGTCTACCGGTACGGCCCCGCGGACCCCGCCGCCGAGTCCCGTACGCCGGTCGTGCTGATCCACGGGGCCGGTGGCTGCTCCGCGCAGTGGTACCCCAACACCCGGGCGCTCAGCGCCGAGCGGCCGGTGTACGCGCTCGACACCCCCGGCGACGCGGGGCTCAGCGTCCAGCGCGAGCACATGTGGCAGCCCGAGCGGGCCGCCCAGTGGCTCGACGAGGCGCTGGACGCGCTCGGGCTGGACCGGGTCCACCTGGTGGGCTCCTCCTACGGCGGCTGGCTGGTCATCAACCAGGCACATCTCCGCCCCGGCCGGCTCGCCTCCGTCGTCGCGCTCGACCCGGGCGGCCTGGAGAAGGTGGGCCTGCGCTTCTTCGTGTGGATCTTCGCCAGCCTCTTCGCGACCTTCGCCCCGAAGGCGCTGCGCCCCCGGCTCGCCGCCTGGCTGGACCAGCCGGTGCTCGTCGTCCCCGAACTGCGCGCGATGGCCCAACTGCGCGCGCGTGCCTTCCGGATGCGCCGCCCCGCCCCGCTGCCGCTGTCGGACGAGGAACTGGCCTCGATCCGCACGCCGTTCTACCTGGTCATGGGCAAGCGCAGCCTGCTCGTGCACCCGCAGCGGCAGCTGGAGCGGGTGCCACGCCTGATCCCCGGCGCCCGCGCCGAGATCGTCGCCGCCACCGGCCATGTGCCGCAGATGGACCACCCCGACCTGCTCAACGCCCGGATGTTGAGCTTCATGGACGACACCGACTCCGCCACCGCTCTACGATCGGGCCAATGAGCACGTGGACGAGAAGCCTGGACGCGGCGGGTATCAGGGACGCGGGACTACGTGAGGACTACGGCGCACAGCGGGAGTTGGTGAAGCGCTCCCGCTCCACCGCCTATCTGGCCGCCCGCTGGCTCCTGCCACGGCCGGTCCTGCCCCATGTCCTGGCGGCGACGGCCGTGATGGAACACGGCGACAACCTCCTGGACACCGGCCCCCTGCCCGACCGTCAGCGTGCCTGGGCCTCCTGGGAGGAATGGGTGCGCAAGGCGCTGGACACCGGGGAGAGCGACGACGCCCTGATCCGGACCCTGGTGCACACCATCACCGCGTACCCCCGCATGCGGGAGACGACGGAGACCTATCTGGCCTCGGCCCCCGCCGAGTTGACCTTCACCGGCTTCGTGGCGGAGTCCGACTACCAGTCCTACATCGACGCCTACTCCCTCCCCGCCTTCCTCCTCATCGGCACCCTCCTCGGCCCCCAGGACGACGACGGCTCCTTCCGAGCAGCCTGCCGCGTTTTCATCGAGGGCGCCCAACGCCTGGACTTCATCAACGACTTGGCCGAGGACCTCCACGAGGGCCGCCCCGGCATCCCGACGGACACCCTGACCCGCTTCTCCCTCACGGCGGCCGACCTCACGAAGGACCCCGACCCCTCGGCCCTGCGCGCCCTGGTCGACCACGAAGTGGCCCTCGCCCGCACGTCGTTGGAGAAAGCAAGAGAGCTGCCGGAACTGGCTCCGTCCCCCCACCGCCGCCTGCTGCGCACCCTGGTCGAGGTCGAACTCCTCACCGCGGACGCGGTGTCGGCGCGAGGCGCCGGGCTGCTGAACGGCTCGGCGTCCCCGTCACGCCTGGGGATGTTGCGGCTGTTGCTGCGGAGAGACTGACGTCCGGTCGCGGGGGACCTCTCGCCGTGGTCGAGAGCGGCCTTCGCCCCACACCGCTTCCGGAACACGGATGTGACTGCGTGACATAAATGTGCCTTCTTCCGCCTGGCGGCGAGGTTACCGATGATGACTGCTGTTACAAGTCATGCGCCAAGGGGGAAGACATGCCTGTCCGTGCTCTCGTCGTCGATCCGTCCGCGCCCGCCGCCGTCCGCCGCGCCGAGGTTCCCGACCCCGTGCCGGGGCCGGGCCAGGTCCTGGTGGACGTCTCCCACGCTTCCCTGAACCACGGCGACCTCAACGACGCCCGCTCCGGTCGAGTACCTGTGGGTGCGGTGCTCGGTTCGGACGCGGCCGGGGTGGTCGTCCAGGCCGCCGCCGACGGGACCGGCCCGGCGGTGGGCACCCGGGTGGTGGCTCTGACCTCGGGGGCGTTCGCCGAGCGCGTCGCGATCGACGTGGGCGCGCTCGCCGAGGTGCCGAAGGGCCTGGACCTGGCACAAGCGGTGGCTCTGCCGGTCGCCGGAGTGGCGGCACTGCGCTCGCTGCGGGCGGCCGGGCTCGGGCCGGGCAAGAGGGTGCTGATCACCGGGGCCTCCGGCGGGGTCGGCCGGTTCGCCGTGCAGTTGGCCGCGCGGGCGGGCGCCCATGTGATCGCGTCCGTGGGGTCGACGGCCCGCGGGGAGGGACCGGCGAGGTCCGGCGCCGACGAGGTGCTGATCGGTTTGGAGGGGCTCCAACGACCGGTCGACGTGGTCATCGACAGTGTCGGCGGCCCTCAACTGGTCGCGGCGTGGAACCTGCTCGCTCCTGGAGGCAGCTTGCAGAGCGTCGGCTGGACTTCCGGCGAGTCGGCCGTCCTTCCCCCGTATGCGACCGTAGGCCCGTCCAAGTCGCTGACGTCCTTCGTCATCGAGGGTGACGCCGGACCGGACCTGGCCGTTCTCGCCGAGCTGGCCGCCGAGGGATCTCTCGCTGTCGAGATCGGCTGGCAGGGGTCCTGGGACCGATTCGCCGAAGCCGCCGATGCCCTCCGCGGGCGCCGGGTCCCCGGTAAGGCGGTTCTGCGTCTGACCCGCGGTGAATGACTTCGTCCGCGTCGAACGACAGTGCCTCTTCCCCGGCCGGAGTTTCACCTCCGCGGAGCCTTGCCCCCTCAGGGTTCGGTGTCATCCCGAGGTATGCCACCCCGCACATCTTCGAGCAGCTCGACGTGTGACGCGGCGGCCGGGTCAGCTCGCCCGGCTGGTCAGGATGCAGTGCGGATAATCGTTGTCCGGATCGCCGACGGGCACCCAGAGCTTCAGGACCTTGCCCTGGCGCAAGGCGGAGTAGGTAGCGGGCTGCCGCTCACTCTCTTCGGGGTGACCGTCGTTGACGGAGTGAGCTTCGTCGAAGGTCACGTCGACGAAGCTTTCCTTCTTGTTGGAGCCCTGCTCCCAGGTGCCCGTCCCGGACCAGGCCAGGCTGTCGTACCAGCGGACGGCGACGCAGATCTTGTCGGCGACGAACGTCCCGTCCTGCTTCAGTCTGAGGGTGCCGCCGTCGGCATCGGTCCACGTGGTCGCGAGTTCGGCCGGCTTCAGCACGACCGGTTCGCCCTCGGGCGGCGGCATGACCGTCAACCTGCCGCAGGCCGTGAGAGCGAAGGCCATGGCGAGCAGGATCAGCGCAGGACGACAGCGACACAACACACTCCACCCCCAACGGGTTCCGCGGGCCGCGTGCGCGACCGGTGGACTCAAGAACCCGGGCTGTACCCTGGCACGGAATTTGAACGCGTTCAAGTCACAGTCGCAGTCGCCGACGGCCACTCTTCACGACCTGGCCCGCCGCGTAACCAGGAAAGGCCCTGACAGCGCCGGAAGGCGCGAACGCGCTGGTCGGAGCCTGTTCCCCTAGCACTCGATGATGTTCACCGCGAGCCCGCCCCGCGCCGTCTCCTTGTACTTCACGCTCATGTCCGCCCCCGTCTCCTTCATCGTCTTGATGACCTTGTCGAGGGAGACCATGTGGGCGCCGTCGCCGCGCATGGCCATCTTGGCGGCGGTGACGGCCTTCACCGCGGCCATGCCGTTGCGTTCGATGCAGGGGATCTGGACGAGGCCGCCGACGGGGTCGCAGGTGAGGCCGAGGTTGTGTTCCATGCCGATCTCGGCGGCGTTCTCGACCTGTTCGGGGGAGCCGCCGAGGACCTCGGCGAGGGCGCCCGCCGCCATGGAGCAGGCGGAGCCGACCTCGCCCTGGCAGCCGACCTCGGCGCCGGAGATGGAGGCGTTCTCCTTGAAGAGCATGCCGATGGCGCCCGCTGCCAGCAGGAAGCGCACCACGCCCTCCTCGTCGGCACCGGGGACGAAGTTGATGTAGTAGTGCAGGACCGCCGGGATGATGCCGGCCGCGCCGTTGGTGGGGGCGGTGACCACGCGGCCGCCCGCCGCGTTCTCCTCGTTGACCGCCATCGCGTAGAGGGTGATCCACTCCATGGCGTGCGCGAGCGGGTTGCCCTCGGCGCGCAGCTGGCGGGCGGAGACGGCGGCGCGGCGACGGACGCGCAGGCCGCCGGGGAGGATGCCCTCGCGGGACAGGCCCCGGCGCACGCACTCGCGCATCACCTGCCAGATCTCCAGCAGGCCGTCGTGGATCTCCTCCTCCGAGCGCCAGGCCCGCTCGTTCTCCAGCATCAGGGAGGAGATCGACAGGCCCGTCTCCTTCGTCAGGCGCAGCAGCTCGTCGCCCGTGCGGAAGGGGTACTTCAGGACCGTGTCGTCCAGCACGATCCGGTCCGCGCCCACCGCCTCCTCGTCCACGACGAAGCCGCCGCCGACCGAGTAGTACGTCTTGGTGAGCAGCTCGGCGCCCGAGGCGTCGTACGCCCACAGGGTCATGCCGTTGGCGTGGTACGGCAGGGCCTTGCGGCGGTGCAGGACCAGGTCGTCGTCGAAGGAGAACGGGATCTCGTGCTCGCCGAGGAGGAGCAGACGGCCTGCCGCCTTGATCTGTTCCACCCGCTCGTCCGCGCCCTCCACGTCCACCGTGCGCGGGGAGGCGCCCTCCAGGCCGAGCAGGACCGCCTTCGGGGTGCCGTGGCCGTGGCCGGTCGCGCCGAGCGAGCCGTACAGCTCGCAGCGCACGGAGGCGACGGAGTCCAGCAGACCCTCGTTGCGCAGGCGGCGGGCGAACATGCGCGCCGCGCGCATCGGGCCGACCGTGTGGGAGCTGGACGGGCCGATGCCGATCGAGAACAGGTCGAAGACCGAGACGGCCACGGTGACTCCTCAAATACGAACACGTACAAAAGTGATGCTGACAGACCACGGGTGCCCCGCCCACGGGACGGTGGGCGGGGCACCCAGGTGAACTTCGGGGTACTACTTGCCCAGCGTGGGGTACAGCGGGTGCTTGTCCGCCAGCGCCCGCACGCGGGCGGCCAGCGCCTCCGCGTCGTACGACGGCTTCAGCGCCTCCGCGATCACGTCCGCGACCTCGGCGAAGTCCTCGGCCGTGAAGCCGCGGGTCGCCAGCGCGGGCGTGCCGATCCGGAGACCGGAGGTCACCATCGGCGGACGCGGGTCGTTCGGGACCGCGTTGCGGTTGACCGTGATGCCGACCTCGTGGAGACGGTCCTCGGCCTGCTGCCCGTCGAGCTCCGACTCGCGCAGGTCGACCAGGATCAGGTGCACGTCCGTACCGCCGGACAGCACGTTCACCCCGGCCGCGCGGGCGTCCGGCGCGGTCAGCCGCTCGGCGAGGATGCGGGCACCCTCCACCGTACGCCGCTGGCGCTCACGGAAGTCCTCCGAGGCCGCGACCTTGAAGGAGACCGCCTTGGCGGCGATCACGTGCTCCAGCGGGCCGCCCTGGAAACCGGGGAAGACCGAGGAGTTCAGCTTCTTGGCGAAGTCCTTCTTGGCCAGGATGATGCCGCCGCGCGGGCCGCCGAGCGTCTTGTGCGTGGTGGAGGTCACCACGTCCGCGTACTCGACCGGGTTCGGGTGCAGCCCCGCCGCGACCAGACCGGCGAAGTGCGCCATGTCGACCCACAGGTGGGCCCCGGTCTCGTCCGCGATCCGGCGGAACTCCGCGAAGTCCAGCTGACGCGGGTACGCCGACCAGCCCGCGATGATCACCTTGGGGCGGTGCTCCTTGGCGAGGCGCTCGACCTCGGCCATGTCGACCAGGCCGGTCTCCTCGTCCACGTGGTACGCGACCACGTCGAACTGCTTGCCGGAGAAGTTCAGCCGCATCCCGTGGGTGAGGTGGCCGCCGTGCGCGAGGTCCAGGCCCAGGATGGTGTCCCCGGGCTGGGCCAGCGCGAACAGCGCCGCCTGGTTCGCGGAGGCGCCCGAGTGCGGCTGGACGTTGGCGTACTCGGCGCCGAACAGCTCCTTCACCCGGTCGATGGCGATCTGCTCGGCCACGTCGACGTGCTCGCAGCCGCCGTAGTAGCGGCGGCCCGGGTAGCCCTCGGCGTACTTGTTGGTCAGGACGGAGCCCTGCGCCTCCATCACCGCGAGCGGCGCGAAGTTCTCGGAGGCGATCATCTCGAGGGTGGACTGCTGACGGCGCAGCTCGGCGTCGACCGCGGCCGCGACCTCGGGGTCCAGCTCGTGCAGGGGCGTGTTCAGGACGTCAGTCATACGGGTCCGGCTCCTCAGCCTGCGGTGTAGGCGGTGTACTCGTCGGCGGAGAGCAGCTCCTCGGGCTTCTCCGCGGCGCGCACCTTGAACAGCCAGCCGCCCTCGAAGGGCGCGGAGTTCACCAGGGCCGGGTCGTCGACGACGTCCTGGTTGATCTCCGTGATCTCACCGGTGACCGGCGAGTACAGCTCCGAGACCGACTTGGTGGACTCCAGCTCGCCACAGGACTCGCCCGCGGTCACCGTGTCGCCGACCTCGGGGAGCTGGACGAAGACCACGTCGCCGAGCGCGTTGGCCGCGTGCTCGGTGATGCCGACCGTCGAGACGCCGTCCTCGGCGTCCGACAGCCACTCGTGCTCCTTGGTGTAGCTCAGCTGCTGCGGGTTGCTCATGACCTGAATTCTCCTGTACGCGAGGGCGTGCTGGACGGACGAAGGGGACGTAAACCGCTGGTGAGCGGGGAAAATGTGCGCAGGCTCACGCCGGCGTGGTACCGACGGCGGTCCCGGCCGGTGGCCGCTTCCCGAGCCCGCGCGGCGGCCGGCTACTTCTGGCGCTTGTAGAACGGCAGCGCCACGACCCGGTACGGCTCGTGGCTGCCCCGGATGTCGACGCCGACACCCTCGGTGCCCGGCGCCGCGTGCGCCGCGTCCACGTAGGCGATGGCGATCGGGCTGCCCAGGGTGGGGGAGGGGGCGCCGGAGGTGACCTCGCCGATCACCTCGCCGCCCGCGACGACGGCGTACCCGGCGCGCGGCACGCGGCGGCCCTCGGCGACCAGGCCGACCAGGACGCGCGGCGGGTTCTGCTCGACGCGCTCGGCGGCCTCCGTCAGCGCGGCGCGGCCCACGAAGTCGCCGTCCTTGGTGAACTTCACGACCCGGCCGAGACCGGCGTCGAACGGGGTCAGCTCGCGGGTCAGCTCGTGCCCGTACAGCGGCATGCCCGCCTCCAGGCGCAGGGTGTCGCGGCAGGACAGACCGCAGGGGACCAGGCCGGACGCCTCGCCCGCCTTGGTGAGCGCCTGCCACAGCTCCACCGCGTGCTCCGGCTTCACGAACAGTTCGAAGCCGTCCTCGCCGGTGTAGCCGGTGCGGGCGATCAGCGCGGGGACGCCCGCGACGGTGCCGGGGAGCCCGGCGTAGTACTTGAGGCCGTCCAGGTCGGCGTCGGTGAGCGACTTGAGGATGGCCGGGGACTCGGGGCCCTGGACGGCGAGCAGCGCGTAGGCGTCGCGGTCGTCGCGGACCTCGGCGTCGAAGCCCGCCGCGCGCTCGGTCAGCGCGTCGAGGACGACCTGGGCGTTGGAGGCGTTGGCCACGACCATGTAGTCGGTCTCGCCGAGGCGGTAGACGATCAGGTCGTCCAGGATGCCGCCGTCGGCCTGGCAGATCATGGTGTAGCGGGCGCGGCCGAGGCCGACCGAGGCGATGTCGCCGACGAGGGCGTAATTGAGGAGCGCGGCCGCGTCGGGGCCGGTCACGGTGATCTCACCCATGTGCGAGAGGTCGAAGAGACCCGCGCGGGTGCGCACCGCCACGTGCTCGTCGCGCTCGGAGCCGTAGCGCAGGGGCATGTCCCAGCCGGCGAAGTCGGTCATGGTCGCGCCGAGGGCGCGGTGCACGGCGTCGAGCGCGGTGTGACGGAGTTCGGTGCTGCTCATCGGTCGGTCGTCTCCCAGGGCAACGGGGGATGGGGCGAGGAACGTTCCTCCCCATCTGTCATCGGAACCTGAGAGGTTCGCCATGACCCGCACGGTCACGGTTTGCACCTTGGGTGGAGCCACTGACGGCAGCGGCCCGCTTTTCAGATGTGCCTCGCCCGCGCGGTAACGGGGCCTGAGAGATTCAAGGGAGGGACTTGCTCCTTCGGCGCCCAGGCAGACGTACTGCCGGGGACTCTCCCGCGCGGATTCAAGCGGCCGGTATGCAGTTGGCGGCCACATCATCGCACGGCGATCGCCGCCGCTGAAGGGGCGGCCGCCTGTGACCGGACCGTGGCAGTACGGACACCGAACCACCGACTTCCCGCATTACCTTCTCTTTACATTCGATGGGCAAGGGATTACCGAACCCAAGGGGAGGACGATCACGGTGAACAGGACTCCGGCGTACGCCACCACCGGCCTGGCGGTGCCGCGCCAGCCCTCCGCCCCGACGCGGGAGCGCCGGGCCGCCGCCCGCCCCGCTCCGCTCGTGCGCGACCTGCGCGAGCGTCCCGGCCGCACTCCCCGCGAACTCCGCTTCGGCCCCCGGGACCTGGTGGTCGTCACGGGGCTGCCCGGCAGCGGCAAGTCCACCCTCATGCACCGTGCCGTCCCCGGCCGCCGGATCGACTCCCAGGACACCCGCGACCGCTGGCAGACCCGCCTGACCGGGCTGCCGTACGCGCTGTACCGCCCCCTGGTCCGTCTCGCCCACTACGCCGGACTGCGCCGCGCCCTGGCCACCGGCGAGGGCGTCGTCGTGCACGACTGCGGCGCCCAGCCCTGGGTGCGCGCCTGGCTCGCCCACGAGGCCCGGCGCAGGGGCGCCGCCCTCCATCTGATCCTGCTCGACGTCGACGCCGAGGCCGCCCGGCAGGGCCAGCGCGAGCGCGGCCGGGGCGTCTCCCGGTACGCCTTCGGACGGCACCGGCACGCCACGGGGCGGCTGCTGCGCGCCGTGGAGCGCGGCGAACTGCCCCCGGGCTGCGCCTCGGCGGTGCTCCTGGACCGCGCCTCGGCGGACGGGCTGCGCCGGATCCACTTCGCGGCGTGAGGTCCGCCGCCCGCACCGGATAGCCTTCTGCACCACAGCATGGTTTTCCCGGCAGGCGGTAGGAACATGGACTTCCCGGCGGACTTTCCCGCGGACTTCCCGGCACAGGCACACCCCCATTCGCACGGCGGCTGGCCCGGCAACGAGCTGGAGGAGGTGCTCTCGGCCTCCCTCGGCGTGCCCTCGGCGGGCGCCCGGATCGTCGAGGTGCTCTCCCGCGGCTTCCTGTGGATCCCGCTGCCCAACGGCGGCGGCCCGCAGAGCGGTTCGCTCGACCTGCCCACCGTGGAGATCGACGGCCAGGGGTACGTCCCGGTGTTCAGCTCCGAGGAGCAGTTCCGCCAGTCGGCGGGCGCGCACCTCTCCTTCACCGTCGCCCCGGCTGTGGAATTCGCGCGCGGTCTGCCGCCGCAGGTGGGCCTGGTGCTCAACCCCGGTGGCGTGGTGGGCCTGCCGCTGCCGCCCCAGGCGGTGGCCGAGCTGTGCCGCGCCGACCGCACGGCCCTGGACGGCCCCGCGGGCGGCGCCCGCGTCCGGCTCTTCGAGCCCGACTGGCAGGAGGACCCGGTGGACTTCCTCGCCGCCGCCTCGGCCGAGTTCGCGGGCACGGGCGTCGTCGTCACGGCCCGCCGCTGCCTCGCCGCCATCGAGACGGCCGATCCGGTCCTCTTCGTCGGCGTCGAACTCTCCCAGTGGGAGGGCGACTTGCGTGCCCGCCCGCTGGAGGCCCTGGAGCGCGCCCTCACCCAGTCCCCGCCCCCGTGGCCGGTCAACCTCGTCCTCCTCGACGTGGCCCAGGACCCGGTGGGCGACTGGCTGAAGACGAACGTGCGGCCCTTCTACCAGTTCGGCAACTAGTCCTCTCCACCAATTCGGCAACCGGTCCTCCATGGGGATCACGGCGATCGCCGCTTAAGCTGTCCTCCACACTGGGGCAAGAATCGAAGGGGCGGTAAGACTGGTGAGCGCGAGCCCGAGCGCCGGCGTCGAACACACACTCCGCCAGGTCACCCCCGGCCGCTACGACGCCTACGAGGCACTGCTGCGCGCCCTCGCCACCCCCTCGACCGGGCAGATCTGGATGCTGCTCTGGCACGGCCAGGCCGGCTCACCGGACGCGCAGTACGGAAACATGGAGGTCGACGGCTTCGGCTACGCCCCCTGTGTGACCTCCGCGCAGGAGCTGTCGGCCAGCGGCTGGAGCCGGTCGTACGAGGTGGTCGACGGCCTCGACGTGGCCCGCACCCTCTACCCCGACCACTACGGCCTCTGGCTCAACCCGCACGCCCCCGGCGGCGGCGTGGGCATCCCCTGGCTGGACCTGCGCCGCATCGCCACGGGCCTGGACCGCCAGCCCGCCGGACCGCTCAGCATGTCCGAACCGGCCATCGGGGTACCGGCGTTCTACGCCCTGCTCGGGCAGAACGCCCACCGCACCCCCGCCCTGCGCTCGCTGCGCCGCGCCTGGGTGCAGCCCGCGCTCGGCGCGCCGTACCTCGCCATCGGCCTGGACGTGTACGAGACGACCCCGGCGGCGGTCGACTCGGTGCGGGCGATGATGCAGCAGTCCATCGGCGCGGTGCCCGACGGGCTGCCCGTCTCGACGGTCGCGATGACCGACGACTACGACCCGGTCGTGATGTGGATGCGGGCCAACGCGCGCCCGTTCTACGACCGCGAGGCCCACGCGGTCGGCGCCCCGCCCCAACTCCCGCCGTCCGCACGGCCTCAGGCACCCGCCCCCGGGTACGGCTACCCACCGGTGCGCGGCAGTTACTGAGCAACAGGCCCTCCACGGAGGGCCTTTGGTTTTCCGCGAGCAAAATTTACGTACCGGAAACACAAGGGCGCACCCGTGCGTGCACCGTTCCACCCCAACCGCGTGGAATTGCCAGTCTGTCCCAACTGGCCACCATTCGAAGATGGTTACCCACGGATCCGGTAACAGAAACCCCCTTCAGTGGATCACGGTTGCGCATCCATTCCCCGCCAGGACTGGCGGGCGATCGTGAACGCACTGAAGACTCCCGAACAGAACACGAGGTGGAGATCTTGTGTTCGAGTGCAAGTCGACATAGCCGCAATCCGCGGCAGGCACAGGCCGGTCACCACCGGCGAGAGGGGTCGGGTCACTGTGACCGCACCGATCGAGACCACCGGGGCGGCAGCCGAAGCACAGCCGGAAGCTGTGCTCGACGGCGCCGGCAAGGGGAAGATCGAGGGTCGTTCTCTAGGGCAGATCGCCTGGACGCGGTTCAAGAAGGACAAGGCCGCCGTGGCCGGCGGCGTCATCGTCGTCCTGCTCGTGCTGCTGGCGGTGCTCGCGCGTCCGATCCAGGCCGCTCTCGGCCTCGATCCCAACGCCTTCCACCAGGACCTGATCGACGCCAACACCTCGCTCCCCAAGGGGAGCTGGGGCGGTATGAGCGCGGACCACCCGCTGGGCGTGGACCCCAAGTTCGGCCGTGACATCGCGACCCGCATCCTCGAGGGTTCCTGGGTCTCGCTGGTGGTCGCCTTCGGCGCGACGATCCTCTCCAACGTGATCGGCGCCATCCTCGGTGTCGTCGCCGGTTTCTACGGCGGCCGCGTGGACTCGATCATCAGCCGCCTGATGGACACCTTCCTCGCCTTCCCGCTGCTGCTCTTCGCCATCGCGATCTCGGCCACCCTCCAGGGCGGCGCCTTCGGCCTCACCGGCCTGCCGCTGCACCTGAGCGTGCTGATCTTCGTCATCGGCTTCTTCAACTGGCCCTACCTGGGCCGGATCGTGCGCGGCCAGACCCTCGCCCTGCGCGAGCGCGAGTTCGTCGACGCCTCGCGCGGCATGGGCGCCAAGGGCCCGTACATTCTCTTCCGCGAGCTGATGCCGAACCTGGTCGGCCCGATCATCGTCTACTCGACGCTGCTGATCCCGACCAACATCCTGTTCGAGGCTTCCCTGAGCTTCCTCGGTGTCGGTATCCAGCCCCCGCAGGCGTCCTGGGGCGGCATGCTCCGCGACGCGGTCAACTTCTACGAGGTCGATCCGCAGTACATGATCGTCCCCGGTCTCGCCATCTTCGTGACTGTCCTGGCGTTCAACCTGCTCGGTGACGGTCTCCGCGACGCTCTCGACCCGCGCAGCCGCTGACGTCTGCCGCGGAGAGCCCAACCAAGTTTCCGATTCTGAAGGGGAATGCGCCCATCATGCGAAGGTCAGCGCTGGCCGCTATCGCGGTCCTCGGGTCCGCGAGCCTGCTCGTCACAGGCTGCAGCAAGGCCGATTCCAAGAAGAGCGACGCCAAGTCGGCCCCGGCCAACGCCGCGACCACCGGTGTCGTCAACGCCTCGGACAAGAAGGGCGGGACGGTCACCTACGAACTGTCCGACGTCCCGGACTCGTTCGACCCCGGCAACACGTACTACGCGTACATGTACAACCTCAGCCGTCTGTGGGCCCGCCCGCTGATGACCTTCCAGCCCGCCCCGGGCGAGAAGGGCAACACCCTGGTTCCCGACCTCGCGGCGGGCAAGGGTGTCCCGAGCGACGGCGGCAAGACCTGGACGTACAAGCTGCGTGCGGGCCTGAAGTACCAGGACGGCTCGGCGATCACGTCGAAGGACGTCAAGTACGCCGTCGAGCGCTCCAACTTCGCGCGTGACGTGCTCTCCCTCGGCCCGAACTACTTCCAGCAGCTGCTGGCCGGCGGGGACAAGTACAAGGGCCCCTACAAGGACAAGAGCGACAAGGGCCTGTCCTCCATCGCGACGCCGGACGACACCACGATCGTCTTCCACCTGAAGCAGGCCTTCCAGGAGTTCGACTACCTGGTCGCCGCGCCGCAGACCGCGCCGGTGCCGAAGGCCAAGGACAACGGCGTCGACTACGTCAAGAACGTCGTCTCCTCCGGCTCCTACCAGTTCCAGAGCTACGACGAGGGCAAGCAGGCCGTCCTCGTCCGCAACAAGAACTGGGACGCCAAGACCGACCCGCTGCGCAAGCAGCTGCCGGACCAGATCGTCGTCAAGCTGAAGGTCAACCCCGAGACGATCGACAAGGACGTCCAGGCGGGCAAGGCCATCGAGCTCGCCGGCACCGGCGTCCAGGCCGCCACCCAGGCCCAGGTCCTCTCCGACCCGGACAAGAAGGCCAACACCGACAACACCTTCGGTGGCCGTCTCGTCTACATGGCGATCAACACCAAGGTCGCGCCGTTCGACAAGCTCGAGTGCCGCAAGGCCGTCGAGTACGCCGTCGACAAGTTCTCGGTGCAGACCGCCGAGGGCGGCCCGATCCGCGGCGACATCGCCACCACGGTCCTGCCCCCGGACATCACCGGCTACCAGAAGGCCGACGTCTACGCGACGGCCGGCAACAAGGGTGACGTCGCCAAGGCCAAGGAGCAGCTGAAGGCCTGCGGCAAGACGAAGATCAGCACCAACATCTCCGCGCGCTCCGACCGCCAGCAGGAGGTGGACGCGGCCACCGCGATCATCAACTCGCTGAAGAAGGTCGGCATCAACGCCACCCTCAAGCAGTACCCGTCGGGCAAGTACTTCACCGACTACGCGGGCGTGCCGGACTTCACCAAGAAGCAGAACATCGGCCTGATGATGATGCAGTGGGGTGCCGACTGGCCTTCCGGCTACGGCTTCCTGCAGCAGATCCTGAACGGCAAGGCGATCAGCCAGTCGGGTAACACCAACCTGTCGCAGTACGACAACAAGGACGTCAACAAGCTCCTCGGTCAGTCGATCGCGACGCAGGCCGACTCCGAGCGCAACGCCCTCTACGCGCAGATCGACAAGAAGACCATGGACGACGCGGCCCTCGTTCCGCTGACGTACTTCAAGGTCCTGCTGGCCCGCCCGTACAACAACACCAACCTGGTCTCCACTGCTGCCTTCAGCGGTCAGTACGACTACCTCAACATCGGCTCCAACCAGAAGTAGCAGCCCCGGAAGGCAGGTGAAGGCATTGGTGCCCGCGGGTCTACAGCCCGCGGGCACCAGCGCCGGTCCCCGTGATCTCGTACATCCTCCGCCGGACGTTCGCGGCAGTGATCCTGCTGCTGGTCGTCTCCGCGGTCACCTTCGCCATCTTCTTCTTGCTGCCACGGCTCGCCGGCCAGACAGCGGATCAGCTGGCGCAGCAGTACATCGGCAAGAGCCCGTCGAAGGCGGACATCGCCGCGGTCAAGCACAACCTCGGTCTGGATCAGCCTGTCTATATCCAGTACTGGCACTTCATCAAGGGGATCGTGTCCGGCGCGACCTACGACCTCGGTCCCACCACGGTGCTCTGTGCGGCACCGTGCTTCGGCTACTCCTTCAAGACCCACCAGGCGGTCTGGCCGGAGCTGGTCGACCGCCTTCCGGTCACGTTCTCGCTGGCCGTCGGCGCGGCCGTGCTGTGGCTGGTCTCCGGCGTGATCGCCGGTGTCATCTCCGCCCTGAAGCCGCGCTCGGTCCTCGACCGCACCTTCATGGGCGTCGCCCTCGCCGGCGTCTCCCTGCCCATGTTCTTCACGGGCAACCTGGCGATCCTGCTCTTCGTCGACACCTGGCCGATCTTCGGTGACACCTATGTGCCGTTCACCGAGAACCCCAGCCAGTGGGCCAACACCCTCTTCCCGGCGTGGTGTTCGCTGGCCCTGCTGTACTCGGCCATCTATGCGCGCCTGACCCGTTCGGGCATGCTGGAGACGATGAACGAGGACTTCATCCGCACGGCCCGCGCCAAGGGCCTGCGCGAGCAGCGGGTCGTCTTCCGGCACGGTCTGCGCGCCGCCCTCACGCCGATCATCACCGTCTTCGGCATGGACATCGGCCTGCTCCTGGGCGGTGCGGTGATCACGGAGTACGTGTTCTCGCTGCACGGCATCGGCGAGTACGCGGTGCAGGGCATCACCGACAACGACCTGCCCAAGATCCTCGGCGTCACCATGCTCGCCGCCTTCTTCGTCGTGATCGCAAATCTCCTGGTGGACGTGGTGTACGCGGCCGCCGACCCGCGCGTGAGGCTCTCGTGACCGAACTTTCCAAGACCGGCGCCGCCGTGGAGGAGCCCTCCGGCTCCTCGGGCAAGGCCTCCGAGGCGTTCCTGGAGGTCCGCGACCTCAAGGTGCACTTCCCGACCGACGACGGCCTCGTCAAGTCCGTCGACGGGCTCACCTTCTCGCTGGAGAAGGGCAAGACCCTCGCCGTCGTGGGTGAGTCCGGCTCCGGCAAGTCGGTGACCTCGCTGGCGATCATGGGCCTGCACCGGCTCGGCGCGCGCGGCAAGAACGTCCAGATGTCCGGCGAGATCCGTCTCGCCGGCAAGGAACTGGTCTCCGCCTCCCCGGACGAGGTGCGCAAGCTCCGCGGCCGCGAGATGGCGATGATCTTCCAGGACCCGCTGTCCGCGATGCACCCGTACTACACGATCGGCAACCAGATCGTGGAGGCGTACCGGGTCCACCACAAGGTCAGCAAGAAGGTGGCCCGCACGCGCGCCATCGAGATGCTGGACCGCGTGGGCATCCCCGAGCCGGGCAAGCGCGTCGACAGCTACCCGCACGAGTTCTCCGGCGGTATGCGCCAGCGCGCCATGATCGCCATGGCCCTGGTCAACAACCCCGAGCTGCTCATCGCGGACGAGCCGACCACCGCGCTCGACGTGACCGTGCAGGCGCAGATCCTGGACCTGATCCGGGACCTGCAGAAGGAGTTCGGCTCCGCGGTCATGATGATCACCCACGACCTCGGTGTGGTCGCCGAGATCGCGGACGACGTGCTGGTGATGTACGGCGGCCGGTGCGTGGAGCGCGGCCCGGTCGACGAGATCTTCGAGAAGCCGCAGCACCCCTACACCTGGGGCCTGCTCGGCTCGATGCCGCGCATCGACCGGGTGACCGAGGACCGGCTCATCCCCGTCAAGGGCCAGCCGCCGAGCCTCATCAACATCCCCTCGGGCTGCGCCTTCAACCCGCGCTGCCCGTACGCGGACATCCCCAAGGGGAACGTCACCCGCACCGTGCGCCCCGAGCTGGAGCTGGTGGACTCCGGGCGGCACTGGACCGCCTGCCACCTCTCGGCCGAGGACCGTGAGCGGATCTGGACCGAAGAGATTGCGCCGAAGCTGTGACTGAGACCAAGAAAATCGGCGGGGCCGCGATCCCGCGTCCGGCGGGCTCCGAGGGCGGGGCGGCGGACAGCGACGTGCTGCTCCGGGTCGAGGGCCTGACGAAGCACTTCCCGATCAAGAAGGGCATTCTCCAGCGCCAGGTCGGCGCGGTGAAGGCCGTCGACGGGATCGACTTCGAGGTGCGCAAGGGCGAGACCCTGGGCGTGGTCGGCGAGTCGGGCTGCGGCAAGTCGACCATGGGCCGGGTCATCACCCGGCTCCAGGACCCGACCGGCGGAAAGATCACCTTCGAGGGCCAGGACATCACCCGGCTCAGCACGGGACGGATGCGGCCGCTGCGGCGCGACATCCAGATGATCTTCCAGGACCCGTACGGCTCCCTGAACCCCCGTCACACCATCGGCTCGATCGTCTCGGCGCCCTTCCGGCTGCAGAACGTCACGCCCGAGGGCGGGGTGAAGAAGGAGGTCCAGCGCCTCCTGGAGCTCGTCGGTCTGAGCCCCGAGCACTACAACCGCTACCCGCACGAGTTCTCCGGCGGCCAGCGCCAGCGCATCGGCATCGCCCGCGCGCTCGCGCTCAAGCCGAAGCTGGTCGTCGCCGACGAGCCGGTCTCCGCGCTGGACGTGTCGATCCAGGCCCAGGTCGTCAACCTCATGGACGACCTCCAGGAGGAACTGGGCCTGACGTACGTGATCATCGCGCACGACCTCTCGGTCGTCCGGCACGTCTCGGACCGGATCGCGGTGATGTACCTCGGCAAGATGGTCGAGCTGGCGGACCGCAACTCGCTGTACGAGTCGCCGATGCACCCGTACACCAAGGCGCTGATGTCGGCGGTGCCGGTCCCGGACCCGAAGCGCCAGGGCGCCAAGAGCGAGCGCATCCTGCTCCGCGGCGACGTGCCCTCGCCCATCGCGCCGCCGTCGGGCTGCCGCTTCCACACCCGGTGCTGGAAGGCCACGCAGATCTGCAAGACGACCGAGCCGCTGCTCAAGGAGCTGCGTCCCGGCCAGCGGGTCGCCTGCCACCACCCGGAGAACTTCGCCGACCAGGCGCCGCAGGACGTGGTCCTGCTGACCGCGGCGAAGGCGGCCTCCGAGCTGGTGCCGGAGACGGTCCTGGAGGAGTCGGCGGAGACGTCGGCCGCGGTGGCGGCGGAGGTCGCGGAGGCTGCGGAGGTCGCGGCCGAGACGGCCACGGACGCCGAGGGGTCCGAGGCTAAGCCGGAGCCCGAGGCCGAGCCCGAGAGCCCCGAGCAGACCGGGAAGTAGGCCCGGACCGCACCGGCAGGTGACACCGAACGGCCGCCGCACTCGCGGCGGCCGTTCGCGTTCCCGGACCGGCCCCGGACCCGGCCTGGCTTTGCAAGGCGCGCAACCGCCTTCAGGTGAGAATGTCAGGGTGCAGATCCAGCAACTCTTCAGTCCCTCCGTTCAGCACACGCTGGATGTCATCGGCATCTTCGTGTTCGCGATCTCCGGCGCCCTGCTGGCCGTCCGGAAGAACTTCGACGTCTTCGGCATCGCCGTCCTCGCCGAGGTGACCGCGCTGGGCGGGGGGCTGATCCGCGATCTGATCATCGGGGCGGTGCCGCCGGCGGCCTTCACGGACCTCGGCTACTTCGTGACCCCGCTGCTCACCGCCGTGGTGGTCTTCTTCCTGCATCCGCACGTCGAGCGCATCCAGTCGGCGGTGCTCGTCTTCGACGCGGCCGGACTCGGCCTCTTCTGCGTCACCGGCACGACCAAGGCGTACAGCTACGGCCTCGGCCTCACCGCCTCCGCGACGCTCGGCCTCGCCACCGCCGTCGGCGGCGGTGTGCTGCGTGACGTGCTCGCCAACGAGGTGCCCTCGCTGCTGCGCTGGGACCGCGACCTGTACGCGGTTCCGGCGATCGTCGGCTCGGCCATGGTGGTGCTCTGCATCCGCTACGACGCCCTCACCCCGCTCACCAGCGGCGTCGCCGCCGTCACCGCCTTCGTGCTGCGGCTGCTTGCGATGAAGTACCACTGGCGGGCGCCGCGCGCCTGGAACCGGCGCTCGACGGTCACGGAGGAGTAGGCGGGCCCGTGCGGGGAGCCGGCCGGACGGAGGCCGGGGGATCTTGTCATCCGCCCGCAACATCCAAAGCTACTGCTTAGTAATTTGTTGTTGTACGGTTCACCCATGCCAGAAGCAGCTTCCGTACCCGCCGCAGCGGCCCTGATCGGCGACAGCGAGTTCGACCGCGACACCGCGGTCGTCCGCCGCGAGCCCGGCGTCTACGACATCGACCTCTCGGCCGGCTGGACCATCATCAGTGCCGTCAACGGCGGCTATCTGCTGGCCGTCCTCGGCCGGGCCCTCGCGGACACCCTCCCGCACCCCGACCCGTTCTCGGTCTCCGCGCACTATCTGACGGCCTCCCAGCCGGGGCCCGCCGTGGTGCGCACCGAGACCGTGCGCACCGGCCGCACCCTCTCCACCGGCCAGGCGTCGCTGTTCCAGTACGACGCCGACGGCAACGAGGTGGAGCGCATCCGCGTCCTCGCCTCCTACGGCGACCTCGGCGCCCTCCCCGACGACGTGCGCACCACCGCCGTCCCGCCCGTGATCCCGCCGCTGGAGCGGTGCTTCGGTCCCGAGGACGGTCCGGCGCCGGTCGAGGGCAGCTCGGCCATCACCGACCGGCTCATGCTCAAGCTGGACCCCGCGACCCTCGGCTGGGCGCTCGGCGCGCCCTCCGGCAAGGGCGAGATGCGGGCCTGGTTCGGGCTCGCCGACGGCCGCGACGCCGACCCGCTCTCGCTGCTGCTCACGGTGGACGCGCTGCCGCCGACCGCGTTCGAGATCGGGCTGACCGGCTGGGTGCCGACCGTCGAACTGACCGTCCACGTCCGCAGGCGCCCGGCCCCCGGCCCGCTGCGGGTGTCGATCACCACCCGCAACCTGGCCGGAGGCTTCCTGGAGGAGGACGCCGAGGTCTGGGACAGCGAGGACCGGCTCGTCGCCCAGTCCCGTCAGCTCGCCCGCGTCAGGCTCGGCTGACCGGCGTACGGCCCAGCCAGGCCGCGAGGCGCCCGTAGGCGTCGGCGCCCTCGGGGGCCGGGTGGCGCTCCCCGAACGGCAGCACCTCGCGCGGACGCGAGTCCGGGAGCTGCCGTTCGGCCACCTTGAGCGCGAACCCGCCCACCTCCGGGTCGAGCGGGAAGGGGTGGCCGAGCGCGTCGGAGAGGTCCCAGGTGTGGGCCACGATCTCCATCACATAGCCCGAGAGGGCCGCGTGGCCGGGGACCTCGCCCCACGGCACCTGGACCGCCCGCGTCATGAGGTCGTCGTCGTCCCACGCCTTCAGCATGAGGGTGCGGACCTCGTCGTAGGCCGCGCCCCAGCCGTCGTCGGCGACCTCCCCGGCGGAGCGGCCGCCCGGTGCGGGTGCCGCGCCGCCCGGGATCGCGGCGATGCCCCGGGTGCCGTTGACGACGTGCTCCAGCAGTCCGCGCACGTCGAACTCGGTACACGCGGTGGGGAGTCCGAGCTGATCGGGCCGTACCGCCGCGATCAGGCGGGCCGCCTGCTCGCTCGCGCGGTGGTAGACGGGACGCGGGTCGGTGAACGCGGTGGTGGTCATGGTGTGCCTCTCGCTGCATCGGTGGAGCTCTTGAGCCGGTGGAGCGAGCATCGGCGGAAAACCTGACAGATTCCGTCAACATTTGTGCGCGTCCTCCGGATGGCGCGATTCTGGGTGCGTGAAGTCCGACCGGCTGCTGTCGATCCTGCTGCTCCTCCAGACCCGGGGCCGGGTGCCCGCGCGTGAACTCGCCGCTCGCCTGGAGGTGTCGGTGCGCACGGTCTACCGGGACGTGGAGGCGCTGTCCGCCGCCGGGGTCCCGGTGTACGCCGAGCGCGGGCGGCACGGCGGCATCGCCCTGCTCGCGGGCTTCCGTACGGATGTCACGGGGCTGACCGCCGACGAGTCCCGCGCGCTGTTCATCCTGGCCGCCGAGGGCACGCACGCGGCGCTCGGCCTCGACGCCGCCCTCGGCTCGGCCCTGCGCAAGGTGATGGCCGCGCTGCCCGAACCGCACCGGCCCGCCGCCGAACTCGCCAGCCGGCGCGTGCTGGTCGACGCCACGCGCTGGCGCGGCGGACCGCAGGCGGCCGTCGATCTGGAGGTGCTGCGGGAGGCGGTGTTCCGCGACCGGCGGCTGCGGTTGCGCTACCGGCACAGCGGACAGCGGGAGCCGCGCACCTACACCGTGGACCCGTACGGCCTGGTCGCCAAGGCCGGGGTCTGGTATCTGGTCGCGGACCGGCGGGCCCGGCCGCAGCTCTTCCGGGCCGACCGGGTAAGCGCGGCCCGCCTCCTCGACGACCCCGTGCGCCGCCGCCCCGGCACCGAACTGGCCGACGTGTGGGAGGTGTTGCTCCGCCAGGTGGAGGACTGGCCGGACGGCGCGATCGACGTCACCGTGCGGGTGCGCCGCGAACGCCTGGACTTCTTCCTGCGCGTCGCGGGCCCCCATCTGGCCGAACTCCCGCCGGGCGCGGGGGAGGAGGAGTGGGTCGTCGCCCGGATGACCTTCCCGGTGCTGCGCGCGGTGCGCCAACTCCTGGGCTTCTCCGACCAGGTGGAGATCCTGGACCCGCCCGAGGCACGTGCCGAACTCCTGCGGGGGGCGCGCTCGGCGCTGGAGTTGTACGGCGAACAGGCGCCGTCGTGACGGGAGTTGCTCCCGCTCAGTCCAGCCAGTGCCTGCTGCCCCGTGAGATGAGCCGCAACTGCTGGGCGGCGAGCCGTGTCACGCGCTCCCGCTCGCCCGGCGGCCCGTCCTGGGACTCCAGGAACAGGGAGGCGGTGATGAGCATCTGGTCCACGTAGAGGTGGGCGAGCATCAGCACGTCGGCATCCGCCCAGCCCTCGGTCTGCGGGTCGGCGGCCAGTTCGGAGCGCACCTCCTCGGCGAACCGGGCCAGTTCGGCCTGGATCGCCTCGCGCACCGCCCTCACCCCGCCGTGCCGCTCGCGCGCGATGAAGCGGACGTGCGCGGGATGGCTGTCCACGTGGTGGGCGATCAACTCGACGGCGCGGCGGATGCGTTCCTCGCTGTCGTCCCCGGCGGCGACCGTCGGGCGGACCATCGGGTGCAGGCTGCCCAGCGCCTCGCCGACCAGCGCGACGCCTAGGTCGGCAGTCGAGCGGAAGTGCCGGTAGAAGGCGGTGGGGGCCACGCCGACGGCCCGGGTCACCTCGCGCAGCCCCAGACTGCTCAGGCTCTGCTCCTCGAGCAGGGTGAGCGCCGCGTCCAGGAACGCCTGACGGGTCCTCTGTTTCTGGGCCTGCCGGGCGCCGAGGGTGTGACTCATGTCATCCAGTTAACAACTGTTCTCCGGAATTGAAAAGTCGTGCCGCGCGCTAGACTCGGCGTCAGTGAACAACTGTTACTACAACTGTTCACCCAGAGTTGGAGGGGGGATCCGATCCCATGCTGTTCCTCGTCGCCGCACTGATGCTGCTCGGTGTCGTCCTCGGCACCGTGGCTCACGCGCCACTGCCGGTCACCGCCGCCCTCGCCGTCCTCATCGCCGTCTGGCTCGGCGTCTTCGCGCTCCGCGAGCACCATGGCCGCAGGCGCCGCCACTCCGCCGACTGACCGTCCGTCACGACCTCAGGAGCTGAGCACCATGCGACTCACCGCACCGCGACTCACCGCACCGGCCGTCCGGCCCACCGAGGCCGCCCCGCACACCCGGGACGCCGACGGCATGGCGGTGGCCTCCTTCGTCCTCGGCCTCCTCGGCCTGCTCGTCCTCAACGTCGTCCTCGGCCCGGTCTCGGTCGTCCTGGCCGCCGTGGCCCTGTGGCGCGGCACCTCGCGCCCCGGCCGGGCCTGGCTCGGCATGGCCCTCGGCGTGGCCGACCTGGTGGTCCTGGCCGTCGCCATGCAGCTGTCCCACACGGTGTCCTGGAGCCTGTGACACCGGCGTTTCGGGGCCGGTGAGGCCCCTGTTTCTGGGCCCGGTCGGACCCGGCGCCCTGGTGTCTCCGAGTCCGGTCGAACCCGGTGTCGCGGTGTCCCGGCGCCTTGGGGTCCGGTGAGTCCTGGCGTCCCGGGGCCGATAAGTCCCGGTGTCTCCGAGCCCGGTCGGGCCCGGTGTCCCGGCGCCATGGAGCCCGGTGAGTTCCGGCGCCCCGGAGCCCGGTGCGACCGGCCCGGGATCACCTGCGCGGGTGCCGTGCGCCCGCCGCTCGGAGGGCGGGCCTCCGGCCGCCGTAGAATCGGCGTCACCATGGCTTACCTCGACCACGCCGCCACGACCCCGATGCTCCCCGAGGCCGCGGCGGCGCTGACCGCCCGGCTGAGCGTCACCGGCAACGCGTCCTCGCTGCACGCCTCCGGCCGCCGGGCCCGCCGCACGGTCGAGGAGTCCCGCGAAACCCTCGCCGAGGCGCTGGGCGCGCGCCCCAGCGAGATCGTCTTCACCTCCGGCGGCACCGAGGCCGACAACCTCGCGGTCAAGGGCCTGTACTGGTCCCGCCGCGCCGCCGACCCGGCCCGCGTCCGCGTCCTGTCCAGTCCCGTCGAGCACCACGCCGTCCTCGACGCCGTGCACTGGCTGGGCGAGCACGAGGGCGCCGTCGTGGAGTACCTGCCCGTGGACCGTCACGGCCGGGTGAGCCCCGAGGTGCTGCGCGAGGCCATCGCGCGCAACCCCGGCGACGTGGCTCTGGCCACGGTGATGTGGGCCAACAACGAGATCGGCACGATCATGCCGGTCCGCGAACTGGCGGACGTGGCAGCTGAGTTCGGCGTCCCGCTGCACGCCGACGCGGTCCAGGCGTTCGGGCAGGTGCCGGTCGACTTCGCCGCGTCCGGGCTCGCCGCGATGACCGTCTCCGGGCACAAGATCGGCGGCCCGTACGGCATCGGCGCCCTCGTCCTCGGCCGCGAGCACAGCCCCGTACCCGTGCTGCACGGCGGCGGGCAGGAGCGCCATGTCCGCTCCGGCACGCTCGACGTGCCCGCCGTCGCCTCCTTCGCGGTGGCCGGACGCATCGCCGCCGAGCAGCAGGAGCGGTTCGCCCGCGAGATCGGCGCCCTGCGCGACCGGCTGGTGGACGCCGTGCGCACGGCCGTCCCCGACGCGATCCTCGGCGGCGACCCGGCACCCGGCGGCCGGCTGCCCGCCAACGCCCACTTCACCTTCCCCGGCTGCGAGGGCGACTCCCTGCTCCTCCTGCTCGACGCGCAGGGCATCGAGTGCTCCACCGGCTCTGCCTGCACGGCGGGCGTCGCCCAGCCCAGCCACGTCCTGCTCGCCACCGGCACCGACCCCGACCTGGCGCGCGGCACCCTGCGCTTCTCGCTGGGCCACACCTCCACCGACGAGGACGTGGAGGCCGTCGCCAAGGCCATCGGGCCCGCGGTGGAGCGGGCCCGTGCGGCCGGACTGACCTAGCGGCCGGGCAGGCGTGGCCTAGGCGCTCGCCTGCCGCACCAGCTTCATGTACCGGTCCCAGTCCCAGTGCGGGCCCGGGTCCGTGTGGTCCGTCCCCGGGACCTCGACGTGCCCGATGACGTGCTCCCGGTCGGGCTTCATGCCGTACCGCGCGCATATCCGGGCCGTCAGCCGGGCCGAGGCCGCGTACATCGCGTCCGTGAAGGACGAGGGATCGTCCACGAAGCCGACGTGCTCGATGCCCACACTGCGCTCGTTGTAGGACCGGTTGCCCGCGTGGAAGGCCACGTCCAGCTCGCGGATCAGCTGGGTGATCCCGCCGTCCCCGCGCACGATGTAGTGCGCCGCCGCGCCGTGTGCCGGGTCCTGGAAGACCTTCACCGCCGACGCGTAGCCGCCCTGGGTGACATGGATGACGACCCGGTCCACCGTGTAGTCGTCGGGGCGGTCCGCGCGGCGGTAGTTCCCCGGCGAGGCCGCCACCCAGCGGGCACCCCTGAAGTCCACCGCACCGGCCACCCGGGGCCGCTCCACCCCCGGCAGCCGCCACCACAGATGCGCCAGCTCCTCGCGCGCCAGCGCCGCCGTGCCCACGGCCGCCGCCGCGCCGCCGATCAGCAGTGCCCGCCGACCCAGCCGCCGGTCCCCGTCACCCATGCCGTCCCCGTCTCCCCGCCGTCCCGGTACCCCTGTGATCTTCAACGGCCTCCCGGCGTCCGCGGTTCCCGCGCCCCGTACCCTGGAAGGGTTATGACTGAGACCCCGCAGCGCCCCCTCCGCGTCCTCGCCGCCATGTCCGGCGGTGTCGACTCCGCCGTCGCCGCCGCGCGCGCCGCGGAAGCCGGGCACGACGTGACCGGCGTCCACCTCGCGCTCTCCGCGAACCCGCAATCCTTCCGCACCGGAGCGCGGGGCTGCTGCACCATCGAGGACTCCCGCGACGCCCGCCGCGCCGCCGACGTCATCGGCATCCCCTTCTACGTCTGGGACCTCGCCGACCGCTTCCGCGAGGACGTGGTCGAGGACTTCATCGCGGAGTACGAGGCCGGGCGCACCCCCAACCCCTGCCTGCGCTGCAACGAGAAGATCAAGTTCGCCGCGCTGCTCGACAAGGCGCTCGCGCTCGGCTTCGACGCGGTCTGCACCGGCCACTACGCCCAGGTGATCGTGCGCGAGGACGGCACCCGCGAGCTGCACCGCGCCTCGGACATGGCCAAGGACCAGTCGTACGTGCTCGGCGTCCTGGACGACCGCCAGCTCGCGCACGCGCTGTTCCCGCTCGGCGACACCGTCACCACCAAGGACGAGATCCGCGCCGAGGCCGAGCGCCGGGGCCTGGCCGTCGCCAAGAAGCCCGACTCGCACGACATCTGTTTCATCGCCGACGGCGACACCCAGGGCTTCCTCGCCCAGCGGCTCGGCAAGGCCGAGGGCGACATCGTGGACGAGGACGGCAACCGCCTCGGCACCCACGAGGGCGCCTACGGCTACACCATCGGCCAGCGCAAGGGCCTGCGCCTGGGCACCCCGGCCGCCGACGGCAAGCCGCGCTACGTCCTCGACATCTCCCCGGTGACCAACACCGTCACGGTCGGCCCGGCCGCCGCCCTGGACGTCACCGCGCTCACCGCGATCAAGCCCCGCTGGTGCGGCGCCGCCCCCGAGGGCCCCGGCACCTACACCGCCCAGCTGCGCGCCCACGGCGGCGAGACCGAGGTCGACGCCGAGCTGGTGGACGGCGAACTGCGCGTCACCTTCACCGAGCCGGTGCGGGGCGTCGCCCCCGGCCAGGCGATCGTGCTGTACGACGGCACGCGCGTGGTGGGCTCGGCGACCATCGCCGCCACGACACGGGCGACGGCGGCGACGGTCTGACCACGCACGGAGCGGGCCGCGCCGTTCCGTACCGCGCCGTTCCGTGCCGCGTCACTCCGCGAAGTCCGTGAAGAAGGACGCCAGCACCGGTGCCAGGGCGGCCGGTTCGATCATGTGGGTCTGGCCCGCCAGCTCCAGATACGTGCCGTCCGGCACCGCCTCCGCGACCGCCAGGGCCGCCTCCCGCATCCAGGCCGGGCTCACCCCGCCCGCCACCGACAGGACCGGCACCGGGATCTCCGCCAGCCGCGCGAGGGGCAGCAGCCCGTCGCCCAGGACGGCGGCGTCATGGGCGAGGCTCGGCGCGACCGCCTCCATGCCGGGCCACATCGGGGACTGCCGGGCGCGCTGGATCATCTCCTCCGCGAGCCCGGTCAGCCGCAGGAACAGCTCCACCGCGTCGCCCAGGCGCCCCGCCTCCAGCAGGCGCGACAGGTTGGCCGCGTAGACCGCCTGTTGCTCGGCGCCGCCCGCGAGGAAGTCCGCGTACGGCACCTCGTACACCGCCGTCCGGCCCACCGGCAGCCCGCTCGCCGCCGCCTCCAGGACCAGCGCGCCGCCCGAGGACACCCCGAACAGCGCCGCCTCGCCGCCCACCGCCGCGAGCAGCGCCGCCAGGTCCTCCACCTCGCGCCGCACCGTGTACGGCGGGGTGTCACCGCTGGCGCCGCGTCCCCGGCGGTCGTAGACGACCGTCCTGCACCGGTCGGAGAGGGACAGCGCCAAGGGCGCGAGCGTGCCCCCGGTGGACATCGCGCCGCTCACCAGGATCACCGTGGGCCCCTCGCCGGTCACCTGGTAGGCGAGCGGGGTGCCGTCGGCGGAAGTCGTCTTCTTGTCCATGCCCGTGGAGACTGCCGTACCGCGCCGTACTCATCCGTCACGACACGGCGGCGACACCCGAGGTCACGACACTTCGGGCGTGTAGAAGCAGTAGTGGTCCCGGATCTCGGCCACCTCCGGCTTCGGGTCGGGATACGCCCACACCAGGTCGGGTGCGTCCGGCAGCGACCAGTAGGACGCGGTGCCCTTGAACGGGCAGACGGTGTGTGTCTCCGAGGGCGTCAGCAGGTCGAGGCGGACGTCCTCGGCGGGGAGGTAGTAGCGCGGCGGACAGCCCGTCTCGCGCAACACCAGCGGTCGGTCGGTCTCCGCGAGCACCCGGCCGTCGTGTACGACGCGCACATGCTGCTCGCCCTTGTCGATCGTGATCGTGTGTCCATCGGCCATACCGGGAAAGCACCGGCGGAGCCGCCGATGTTCCCGCGTACCGTGGGCGCCATGAACATCTGCGTCTTCCTCTCCGCCGCCGACCTCGACGACCGCTACACGCGCCCCGCGCGCGAGTTCGGGAAACTGATCGGCAAGGGCGGCCACACGCTCGTCTGGGGCGGCTCCGACTCCGGCCTGATGAAGGTCGTCGCGGACGGTGTACAGGAGGCCGGAGGCAGGCTCGTGGGCGTCTCCGTGGAGTTCCTCTCGGCGGTGGCGCGGCCCGGCGCCGACGAGATGGTGGTCGCGAGCACCCTCGCCGAGCGCAAGAAGCTGCTCCTGGACAAGGCCGACGCCGTCGTCATCATGGTCGGCGGCACCGGCACCCTGGACGAGGCCACCGAGATCCTGGAGCTGAAGAAGCACGGCCACACCGACAAGCCGGTGGTCCTGCTCAACACGGCGGGCTTCTACGACGGTCTTCAGCAGCAGTTCCGGCGCATGGACGAGGAGGGCTTCCTGCCCCGCCCGCTCGCCGAGCTGGTCCACTTCGCGGAGGAGCCCGCGGCCGTCCTGGCCCACCTGGAGAACTCCCTGCCCGCCCGCTGATGCGAGCATGGCGCACATGGCTACTCATGTGATCACCGGCGCCGGTTCCGGCATCGGCGCCGCCGTCGCCCGCCGTCTGCACGCGCGCGGGGACGAACTCGTCCTGCACGCGCGCGACGCGGGCCGCGCCAAGGAGCTCGCCGCCGAGTTCCCCGGCGCCCGCACCCTGGTCGGCGACCTCTCCGACCCCGACAAGCTGTCCTGGGCGTTCTCCCACCAGAGCCTGCCGGAGCGCGTCGACTCGCTGCTGCACATCGCCGGTGTCGTCGACCTCGGTGAGGTCGGGGACCTCACCCCCAAGTCCTGGCGCCACCAGCTCAACGTCAACCTGATCGCCCCGGCCGAGCTGACCCGGCACTTCCTGCCCCAGCTCCGCGCCGCCCGCGGCCAGGTCGTCTTCGTCAACTCCGGCGCGGGCCTGAACGCGCACGCGAACTGGTCGGCGTACGCCGCCTCCAAGCACGGCCTCAAGGCGCTCGCGGACTCCCTGCGCCAGGAGGAGCACGGCAACGGCGTGCGGGTCAGCTCCGTCTACCCCGGGCGCACCGCCAGCCCCATGCAGGCCAAGGTGCACCAGCAGGAGGGCAAGGAGTACGACCCCGGCAGGTTCATCGACCCCGAGTCGGTGGCCGACACCATCCTGCTCGCCCTCGATCTGCCGAGGGACGCCGAGATCAACGACCTGACGGTCCGTCCCGGCCGCTGACCTGCGACGCCGGTGCCGTACGGCATACCCTGCCGGGGTGAGTGAGAAGAGCGAGTTCACCTTCCCGGCCGCCACCGGCGTCGGTTCGATGCCCGGCGAGGACGCGCGCGAGGCCGCCAGGACGGTCACCGGCAGCCTGGAGGACTTCCCGTACCTCGCCGAGCTGCCCGCGCGCGGCCCCGGCGCCGACATGATCGGCCGCACCGCCGGGATGCTCGTCGAGCTGTACGCGCGCGTGGAGCCCAGCGGCTGGCGCCTGTCCGACCACCCCGGCCGCGACACCCGGCGCGCGCACGCGTGGCTGCGCCAGGACCTCGACGCCCTGGAGGAGTTCACCCAGGGCTACGAGGGCGACGTCAAGGTGCAGGTCGTCGGCCCCTGGACGCTGGCCGCCGCCCTGGAGCTGCGCAACGGCGAGGCCGTGCTCTCCGACCCCGGCGCCTGCCGCGACCTCACCGCCTCGCTCGCCGAGGGGCTGCGCCTCCACCTCGCCGACGTGCGCCGCCGCATCCCCGGCGCCCGCGTCGTCCTCCAGCTGGACGAGCCCTCCCTGACGGCCGTACTGCGCGGCCAGGTCAGGACCGCCAGCGGCTACCGCACCCACCGCGCCGTCGACCGCCAGATAGTGGAGTCCGCCCTGCGCGACGTGCTCGGCGCCAACGGCGAAGGCCCCGCCCTCGTCCACTCCTGCGCCCCCGACGTGCCCTTCGCGCTGCTGCGCCGCGCGGGCGCGGACGCCGTCTCCTTCGACTTCGCCCTTCTCACCGAACGTGACGACGACGCGATCGGCGAGGCCGTCGAGGCGGGCACCCGGCTCTTCGCGGGTGTCGTGCCCGGCACCGATGCCGCGTTGTCGGACCCTGCCGGTAGCGTCATGGGTGTCAGGACGCTGTGGCGCAGGCTGGGGCTGCGTCCGGGGCTGCTCGCGGAGGCGGTCACGGTCACGCCCACGTGCGGTCTGGCGGGTGCTTCCCCCGCCTACGCCCGCAAGGCGCTCGCCCACTGCGTCCGGGCGGCGAGATCCCTCGCGGACAACCCTGAGTAACGGGAGGACCACACGGTGGCCGGCGACAAGCAAGCGGCGACGACAACGGTGCCCGCCGAGGCGCGCGAGCGGCACGGGCGGCTCGCGGAGCAGGTCGAGGAGCACCGCTTCCGGTACTACGTGAAGGACGCTCCCGTCGTCAGCGACGCGGAGTTCGACCGGCTGCTCAAGAGCCTGGAGGCCCTGGAGGAGGAGTACCCGGAGCTGCGCACCCCGGACTCGCCCACCCAGAAGGTCGCCGGGTCCTACGAGACCGAGTTCACCGCCGTCGCCCACCGCGAGCGGATGCTCTCCCTGGACAACGCCTTCGACGACGAGGAGCTGGCCACCTGGGCCGACCGCGTCCACCGCGAACTGGGCGACCAGGAGTACCACTTCCTGTGCGAGCTGAAGGTCGACGGCCTCGCCGTCAACCTCACCTACGAGCACGGCCGCCTCACCCGCGCCGCCACCCGGGGCGACGGACGCACCGGCGAGGACATCACGCCCAACGTCCGCACCATCGCCGACATCCCGGACCGCCTGCACGGCGACGAGGTGCCCGACCTCGTGGAGATCCGCGGCGAGGTCTACTTCCCGATGGACAAGTTCCTGGAGCTGAACGAACGCCTGGTCGCCGCCGAGGACAAGCCCTTCGCCAACCCGCGCAACGCGGCGGCCGGTTCACTGCGCCAGAAGGACCCGCGCGTCACCGCCACCCGCCCGCTGCACATGGTCGTCCACGGCATCGGCGCCCTGGAGGGCTTCAGCGGCCTCACCCGTCTGTCCGAGGCGTACGACCTGCTCAAGACCTGGGGCCTGCCCACCTCCACGCACAATCGTGTGGTGAACGACCTCGACGGCGTACGGGAGTTCATCGCGTACTACGGCGAGAACCGCCACTCCGTGGAGCACGAGATCGACGGTGTCGTCGTCAAGCTCGACGAGATCCGCCTCCAGGGCCGCCTGGGCTCCACCGCGCGCGCCCCGCGCTGGGCCATCGCGTACAAGTACGCGCCGGAGGAGGTCAACACCAAGCTCGTCGACATCAAGGTCGGCGTCGGCCGCACCGGCCGCGTCACCCCCTACGCCCAGGTCGAGCCGGTCAAGGTCGCGGGCAGCGAGGTCGAGTTCGCCACCCTGCACAACCAGGAGGTCGTCAAGGCCAAGGGCGTGCTCATCGGCGACACGGTGGTGCTGCGCAAGGCCGGTGATGTCATCCCGGAGATCCTCGGCCCGGTGGTCGACCTGCGCGACGGCAGCGAGCGGGAGTTCGTGATGCCGGCGAACTGCCCCGAGTGCGGCACCCCGCTGCGGGCCATGAAGGAGGGCGACATCGACCTCCGCTGCCCCAACGCGCGTACCTGCCCGGCCCAGTTGAGAGAGCGCGTGGCCTACCTCGCGGGACGCGAGTGCCTGGACATCGAGCACTTCGGAGGCGTGGCCGCCGCCGCGCTCACCCGCCCCCTTGAGCCCGCCGAACCGCCGCTGGTGGACGAGGGCGACCTGTTCGACCTGACGGTCGAGAAGCTGCTCCCCATCAAGGCGTACGTCCTCGACCCCGACAGCGGGCTGCCCAAGCGCGACCCGAAGACCGGCGAGGAGAAGGTCGTCACCGTCTTCGCCAACCAGAAGGGCGAGCCGAAGAAGAACACCCTCGCCCTCCTGGAGTACATCGAGGCGGCCAAGCAGCGCCCGCTCGCCCGCTTCATCAACGGCCTGTCCATCCGTCATGTCGGCCCGGTGGCCGCGCAGGCGCTCGCCCGCGAGTTCCGCTCCATCGACCGCATCGAGGCGGCCACGGAGGAGGAGCTGTCCGCCACCGACGGCGTGGGCCCCATCATCGCCGCCGCGCTCAAGGAGTGGTTCGCCGAGGACTGGCACCGCGAGATCGTGCGCAAGTGGAAGGCGGCCGGAGTCCCGCTGGAGGAGGAGGCCACCGGCGAGGACGAGGGCCCGCGCCCGCTCGAAGGACTCACCGTCGTCGTCACCGGCACCCTGGAGAACTTCACCCGCGACGGCGCCAAGGAGGCGCTCCAGACCCGGGGCGCGAAGGTGACCGGATCGGTGTCCAAGAAGACCTCTTTCGTGGTCGTCGGTGACAACCCCGGCTCCAAGTACGACAAGGCGATGCAGCTCAAGGTGCCCGTCCTGGACGAGGACGGCTTCACCGTCCTGCTGGACAGCGGCCCCGACGCGGCGGCCGAAGTCGCCCTGCCGACCGAGGAGTAGCGGTTGAAGGCCACCCGATCGGCGCATATCAGGTGCATACGGGTGGCCCGGCCGCATTCGGGCAACCGTCCACGACCGCTGCCCCAGGAAGCCCTTGGCGGCCTACTGTTGAGATGTGCGCCCGCCGTGCCCAGCCGCGGCCGGTGCATCTCCGCGGCCGCCGGGCGGCCCGGGGGAGGGCTGTACACCGCCGGGCCGCCGATGGCCGACGGCCATCGAGCCGCGTGGCGTGGGCACCGCCGGCTGTGAGAGGGACGGGAATGGAACCGACCGAGAGCGTTGCCCCGGACCCACGGCGGCCGCGCCGCCGCCCGGGCGCGTGGCGGGGGAACCGGTGGACGGGGCAGAGCGGCGACCGCGCCGGTCCACGCGTCCCGGCACCCCTCCCCGCCCCCGCGCGAACTCCCGAACTCCCGCCGGCCCTCGGCGCTCCGGCCCCCTCCCGGCTGCGCCGACTGCGGTCACTGCCCGCGCTCGTGGTCGGCGCCGCCGGACTCCTGCTCACCGGCGGCCTGGCCGCCGCCTTCGTCGAGGGCCACGCCCTCTTCCCGAGCGGCACGGCCGGCTGGGCGCTCGCCCTGCTCACCGGCGTCATCGTCGGACACCTCGTCATGCTGGGCCGCGCCCGCTGGTGGGGCGGCACCGGTTCCGGCGCCGCACTCACCCTCGCCGTCCTGCTGCTCTACGGCTGGATACCCGCGGCCCTGGTCAGCCTCACCGTCGTCGTCCTGGTCGGCGCGGCCCGGCGGCAGCGCCTCGCCCAGGGACTGCTGCACGGCGCGGTGGACATCCTCGGCATCGGCGCGGGCGCCCTGGTGCTCGGCGCGTTCGGCCGGGTGCCCACCGTCGAACGGCCCTGGGGGATGGGCGGCTGGGGGCTCGGCACCGTCCCCGAGACCGTCCTCGCGGCCGCCGCGTACCTCGTCGTCGGCCGGGGGCTGCTGTGGTACCTGCGTGCCCCGCGCGGGCGCGGGCTGCCGACCATCGCCCGCAGCGCTCTGGTCAGACAGGGACTGGTCGCGGTGGCGCTGCTCGGCATCGCCCCGCTGGTGTGCGTGGTCGCGGACGCGCAGCCGGTGCTGCTGCCGCTGTTCGCCGTCCCGCTGATCGCGCTCGACTCCGCGCTGTGGATGGCCCGGGCGCGCGCCGAGGAGCAGTTGCGCGACCCGCTGACCGGACTGCCCAACCGGCAGTGGCTGCTGGAGCGCATCTGGACCGCGCTGGACGACGCCGAACGCATCGGGGCGCGTTCCGCGCTCCTGCTGATCGACCTCGACCGGTTCCGGTCCGTCAACGACACCCTCGGTCATCTCGCCGGGGACCGGTTACTGCTGCAGATCGCGGAACGGCTGCGGCACGCCCTGCCGCGCGGAGCGGAGGCCGCGCGGCTCGGCGGTGACGAGTTCGCCGTCCTGCTGCCCGTGGCCGACTCCACCACCTCGGCCACCCGCATCGCCCGCGGCCTGGTCACCGCGCTGAGCTCCCCGCTCGACCTCGACGGGCTCACCCTCGTCCTGGAGGCCAGCGCGGGCGTCGCCCTCTTCCCCGACCACGCCCTGGACGCCGAGGGGATGCTGCGCCGCGCCGACGTGGCGATGTACCAGGCGAAGCGGGACCGCTCCGGCGTCGAGGCGTACGAGTCCAAGCGGGACTCCAATACCCCCGACCGGCTCGCCCTGCTCGGCGATCTGCGCCGCGCCCTGGACGCCCACGAGGTGCAGCTGCACTACCAGCCCAAGGTGCGCTTCGACGGACAGGTCGCCGGTCTGGAGGCCCTGGTGCGCTGGGTGCACCCGGAGCGCGGAAAGGTTCCGCCGGACGAGTTCATCGCCATCGCCGAGACCTCCGGGCTGATGCCGCTGCTGACCGAGTACGTCCTGGAGACCGCCCTCGCCCAGGTCGCCCGCTGGCGCGAACAGGGCCTGCGGGTACCCGTGGCCGTCAACGTCTCCCCGCGCGACGTCCACTCGCCCGGCTTCGCCGGTTCGGTCGCCGCCCGGCTCGCCCGGCACGGGGTCCCGGCGGGGGCGCTTCAGCTGGAGATCACCGAGCATGTGCTCCTCGAGGACCCGACCCGCGCTGCCGACACGCTGGCCGCGCTCACGGGGCACGGGGTGAAGATGTCGCTCGACGACTTCGGTACGGGGTACTCGTCGCTGGTGCATCTACGGCGGCTGCCCGTCAGCGAGTTGAAGATCGACCGGTCCTTCGTGGCGCGGCTCGCGGTGGACAACGAGGACGCGGAGATCGTGCGGTGCACGGTGGACCTGGCGCACTCGCTGGGGCTCGTGGTCGTCGCCGAGGGTGTGGAGGACGACGAGACGTGGGAGCGGTTGCGGGATCTGGGGTGTGACGCGGTGCAGGGGTGGCTGGTCGCTGCCGCTATGCCTCCCGAGGAGACCACCGCCTGGCTGCGGGCTCGGGGGTCTCGGGGGTGGCGGTCGCCCGCGGCGCTTCCGGCCGGGGAATAGGGGGGTTCTCGCCGTTGGCGGGTGCCGGTTCGGTGTGGCTGGTCGCGCAGTTCCCCGCGCCCCTCAGGGAGTTGTCGTGAAGTGGTTGATCAGTAGGGCCAGCCTTGTCTCCTGTGCTTCCTTCGGCAGGCGGCCGCTTCGCATCAGTGTCACCAACCCGTGCAGGGCTGCCCAGTAGGTCTCCGTGAGGAGGCCCCGGTCCTCGTTCTCGCCCGCCGTCGGTTCCACCGCCTGGAACAGTTCACCGAACGCCTCCTGGAGCGGGGCCGGGGCCTCCGGCGTGGCGAACGGCAGGTCCACCGGGTGGGTGAAGATCGCGTCGTAGAGGGCGGGCCTGCGGTGGGCGAAGGCGGTGTACGCCCTGCCCACGGCCGCCAGGGCGCCCTTTGAGTCCGCCGCCCCGGTGCGGGCGGCCCGCAGCTCCGCCGCCAGTTCCACGCAGCCCTCGACCGCGACCGCGGCCATGATCGCGTCCTTGCCCTTGAAGTGGCTGTAGAGGACCGGCTGGCTGTACTCGATCTCGGCGGCCAGGCGGCGGGTGGTGACCGCGTCCCAGCCCTCGGCCTCGGCCAGTTCCCGTGCGGCGGTGATGATCAGCCGCTCGCGCTCCGCTCGTTCGCGCTCGCGGCGCGTCTGGATCGACATGGTTCGGATTCTAGCAGTGCTAGCATTTCTGTCTTCGCTCTGTTAGCTTCGCTATTACTGCTAGCGCTGCTAGAAAACAGGGGGAGAAGACATGCTCGTCACCGCGTACACCCTGGCCGTCGCGCTCGATCTGTTCTGCGTGTTCATCGGCTACCGCTTCCTGTTCCAGCCCGCCTCCGCCGCGGCCGGCTACGGAGTCCCCGCCCGGCCCGACGGCGACGCGGGGGCCTATCTCTCGATCAAGGGGCTGAGGGACGGCACTTTCGGCCTGGTCGGTCTCGCCCTGCTCCTCTTCGTCGGCGTGCGGGCCGAGGCGTGGTTCATGCTCTGCGTCGCCCTCATCCCGCTCGGCGACACGCTGATCGTCCTGCGCAACGGGGGCACGAGGGCCGTCGCCTTCGGGATCCACTTCGCCACCTGCGTCGTTGTCCTGATCAGCGCCGCTCTGCTCTTCGCCGTCTGATCTCACAGGGGGAAGTCATGTCACTGTTCGTGCCGAAGTTCGACGAGACCGTGCTCGTCCGGGACGCCGACGCCGAGGTGATCGGCGGAGAGCCCGTCGGGGTCAGGCTGCTGGCCGACAGCAGCGCGAGCGGGGGCGCGCTGTCCACCGTGCGCGTTACCCTCGCGGAGGGGGCCGACGGCGCCCGTCCGCACGTCCACCACCACTCCGCCGAGATGTTCTACCTACTCGACGGCGCCGCCGAGGTCCTCTCCGGCGACGACATCGTGACCGCCGGGCGCGGTGACCTGATCGTCGTCCCGCCGGACCGCCCCCACGCCTTCGCCGCCGTCCCCGGCTCCACCGCCGATCTCCTGGTCGTCATCACCCCCGGCGTCGAGCGCTTCGAGTACTTCCGCCACCTCCAGCGCATCCGCCTCGGCGAGCTGACCCCGGAGAGCCTGCTGGAGGTGCAGGAGCGGTACGACAACCACTTCCTGCGGAGCGAGGTGTGGGAGGACCGGCGCCGCTGAGCGGGGTGGGCGTGGAGCCATGGGGCGCGGGCCCCGGGAAACCGTTTCACGGGTACCCGGGCCCGCCCCATAGGATTGGCCCAAAGCACACACACTCACCCCAGAGGAACGCTGAATGCCTGGCATCACGCGCGAGGAGGTCGCCCACCTCGCCCGGCTGGCGCGTCTGGAGCTGAAGCCCGAAGAGCTCGACCACTTCGCGGGACAGCTGGACGACATCATCGGCGCGGTCGCCCGCGTCAGTGAGGTCGCCGACCAAGACGTACCGCCGACCTCGCACCCGCTCCCGCTGACGAACGTCATGCGCGCGGACGAGGTCCGTCCCTCGCTCACCCCCGAGCAGGCGCTCTCCGGCGCCCCCGCCCAGGAGCAGCAGCGTTTCAAGGTGCCGCAGATCCTGGGGGAGGACTAACAAGTCATGACCGACATCATCAAGCTCACGGCCGCCGAGATCGCCGAGAAGATCGCCTCCGGCGAGCTGACGGCCGTCGAGGTCACCGAGGCCCACCTCGCCCGCATCGGCGCCGTCGACGAGAAGGTGCACGCCTTCCTGCACGTCGACCGCGAGGGTGCGCTCGCCCAGGCCCGTGCCGTGGACGAGAAGCGGGCCCGCGGCGAGAAGCTCGGCCCGCTGGCCGGCGTCCCGCTCGCACTCAAGGACATCTTCACCACTGAGGGCATCCCGACCACCGTCGGCTCCAAGATCCTCGAGGGCTGGATCCCGCCGTACGACGCGACGCTCACCAAGCGCCTCAAGGACGCCGACGTCGTCATCCTCGGCAAGACCAACATGGACGAGTTCGCCATGGGGTCCTCCACCGAGAACAGCGCGTACGGCCCGACCGGCAACCCCTGGGACCTCACCAAGATCCCCGGCGGCTCCGGTGGCGGTTCCTCCGCCGCGCTCGCCTCCTTCGAGGCCCCGCTCGCCATCGGCACCGACACCGGCGGTTCCATCCGCCAGCCGGCCGCCGTCACCGGCACGGTCGGCGTCAAGCCGACGTACGGCTCGGTCTCCCGCTACGGCATGGTGGCCTTCTCCTCCTCCCTCGACCAGGGCGGCCCCTGTGCCCGTACGGTCCTGGACGCGGCCCTGCTGCACGAGGTCATCGCCGGTCACGACCCGCTGGACTCCACCTCCATCGACGCCCCGGTCCCGCCGGTCGTCGAGGCCGCGCGCAACGGCTCGGTCGCGGGGATGCGCGTCGGTGTCGTCAAGCAGTTCCGCGGCGAGGGCTACCAGGCCGGTGTCCTCCAGCGCTTCGACGAGTCCGTCGAGCTGCTGAAGGAGCTGGGCGCCGAGATCGTCGAGCTGGACTGCCCGTCCTTCGACCTCGCCCTGTCGGCGTACTACCTGATCGCGCCGTCCGAGTGCTCCTCCAACCTCGCCCGCTTCGACGGCCTGCGCTACGGCCGCCGGGTCGGCGACGACGGCACCCACTCGGCCGAGGAGGTCACCTCCCTCACCCGTGAGGCGGGCTTCGGCGACGAGGTCAAGCGCCGCATCATGCTCGGCACGTACGCCCTCTCCAGCGGCTACTACGACGCCTACTACGGCTCCGCGCAGAAGGTCCGCACCCTCATCACGCGGGACTTCGAGAAGGCATTCGAGCAGGTCGACGTGATCGTCTCCCCGACGACCCCGACCACCGCCTTCGCGATCGGCGAGCGCGCCGACGACCCGATGGCGATGTACCTCGCGGACCTGTGCACCATCCCGACGAACCTCGCGGGCAACGCGGCCATGTCGCTGCCCTGCGGTCTCGCCCCGGAGGACAACCTCCCGGTGGGCCTGCAGATCATCGCCCCGGCGATGAAGGACGACAGGCTGTACAAGGTCGGCGCCGCCGTCGAGGCCGCCTTCGTGGAAAAGTGGGGACACCCGCTCATCGAGGAGGCACCGTCGCTGTGAGTGCACTGAACAAGGCCAAGGGCTTCAAGAAGTCGAGGTCCGGCACGTACCTGTCCATGGCCGGGACCGCGTTCAGCGCGGTCGGTGTCGCCAAGCAGATCAAGAAGGCCCGCGCCGAGCACGACACGCTGCGCCTGATCGACGCCGCCGCGTCCGCCGTCGCCATCGTCACCGGGCTCGCCATCCTCTACCGCGAGCTGAAGCGGCTGGGCGACGACGACGTCCTGCTGGGCTGAGAGGGAAGTTTTCACCGTGACCACCACGACCGACCTGGTGTCGTACGAGGACGCTCTGGCGTCGTACGACCCCGTCATGGGCCTTGAGGTCCATGTCGAACTCGGCACCAACACCAAGATGTTCTGCGGGTGTTCGACCGAGCTGGGCGCCGAGCCCAACTCGCAGACCTGCCCGGTGTGCCTCGGCATGCCCGGCGCGCTCCCGGTCGTCAACGCGACCGGCGTCGAGTCCGCGATCAAGATCGGCCTCGCGCTGAACTGCTCGATCGCCGAGTGGTGCCGCTTCGCCCGGAAGAACTACTTCTATCCGGACATGCCGAAGAACTTCCAGACCTCCCAGTACGACGAGCCGATCGCCTTCGACGGTTACCTCGACGTGCAGCTGGAGGACGGCGAAACCTTCCGCGTGGAGATCGAGCGCGCCCACATGGAGGAGGACACCGGCAAGTCGACGCACGTCGGCGGCGCCACCGGCCGTATCCACGGCGCGTCCCACTCCCTGCTCGACTACAACCGCGCGGGCATCCCGCTCATCGAGATCGTCACCAAGCCCATCGTGGGCGCGGGCGAGCGGGCCCCCGAGGTCGCGCGCGCCTACGTCCGTGAGCTGCGTGAGGTCATCCGGGCCCTCGGCGTGTCCGAGGCCCGCATGGAGATGGGCCAGATGCGCTGCGACGTGAACCTGTCGCTGCGCCCGCACGGCCGCGAGAAGTTCGGTACGCGCTCCGAGACGAAGAACGTCAACTCGCTGCGCTCGGTCGAGCGTGCGGCCCGCTTCGAGATCATGCGGCACGCGGCCGTGCTCGACGGCGGCGGCACGATCATCCAGGAGACCCGCCACTTCCACGAGGACACGGGGTCCACGACCTCGGGCCGCGTGAAGGAGGAGGCCGAGGACTACCGGTACTTCCCGGAGCCCGACCTCGTCCCGGTGGCGCCCTCGCGCGAGTGGGTCGAGAAGATCCGCGCCGCGCAGCCCGAACTGCCGCTGGCCCGCCGTACCCGCCTCCTTGCGGAGTGGGGCATCTCGGCCACCGACATGCAGTCGATCACCAACGCCGGTGCGCTGGACCTGATCGTCGCCACCATCGACGCCGGTGCCGACGCGGCCTCCGCGCGCAAGTGGTGGATGGGCGAACTGGCGCGCAGCGCCAATGAGTCGGGCACGTCCCTGGACGAGCTGGCGATCACGCCGGAGCAGGTCGCGCGAGTGACCGCGCTGGTCAACTCCGGTGATCTGAACGACAAGCTGGCGCGTCAGGTCATCGAGGGCGTCCTCGCGGGCGAGGGCACCCCGGACGAGGTCGTGGAGAAGCGCGGCCTGAAGGTCGTCTCCGACGAGGGTGCGCTGACCACCGCCGTCGAGGAGGCCATCGCCGGTAACCCGGGCATCGCGGACAAGATCCGCGGTGGCAAGGTGGCGGCGGCCGGCGCCCTGGTCGGCGCGGTCATGAAGGCCACCCGTGGCCAGGCCGACGCCGCCCGCGTCAAGGAGCTGATCCTGGAGCAGCTGGGCGTGAGCGAGGGCTGAGTCCCGCACACACCGGTCGTGGCCCCGGAGGACAACGCGTCCTGCGGGGCCACACCCTTGTGTACGCGGGGCGCGCCGCTATGTGCGCCGGCCCACGATCCGGGCGAAGCCCAGCAGCTCGTCCGTGTCGGCCTTCAGCAGGTCGACGCAGTCGCGCGCGAGGCCCCGCATGAACTCGCTCGGGCTCTCCTCGGCGCACACCTCGCTCCACAGCAGCCACTCGCGCGCGCCGTCCTCCAGCCGGTCGGCCGCCTCCACGGTCACGGCGCCGGTGCGCGTCCAGTTCCGGTGCCACCAGGCGGGGGAGTGGAAGCACCAGTAGGCGGGCTCCCAGTGGGCGGCGAGCGAAGCGGGCGGCTCGGCTCCCTCCAACTCCTCCCGCAGGGACGGCACGACGACACCGATCCGGCCACCGGGCTTCAACAGCCGGGTCAGCTGCGGGAGATAGAGGTCGTCGGTGCCGAAGTACTGGTACGCGTCGACGGACACGATCGCGTCGAACGAGCCGTCCCCGAAGGGCAGTTCGTGCGCCTCGGCGCGCACGGGCAGCACCCGGTCCGCCAGGCCCGCCTCGGCGATCCGTACCGCGTTCTCCTCCGGCCGTACCCACAGATCGGCGGCGACGACCTGGACGCCGTACTCGCGGGCGAGGAAGACGGAGGTCATCGCGCGCCCGCAGCCGAGGTCGAGCACGCGGGCACCGGGCGGCAGCCGGTCGAGCCCGAGCGCGGGCGCCAGCCACTCCAGCAGCCACAGGGCGTGCGGACCCATCTGGTTCTCGATGGTCCAGCGGGCGTCGTAGCGGGCGGAGCGGGGGTAGCGGGGAAGGGTGAGACGACGGGTGAGTTCGTCGGGGCTCTGCGGATTTCCGGTCACGAACGATTAGGGATAGCACCCTTACGGGCGGCCCCGCACCGGGATTGATCCAGGCGAGGCGCTACGCTCGCGCCGCATGAGTGGACGTACCGATTCCGGCACCGCACCCGTCACCGCCGAACGGGACGACCTCGCGGAGAGCACGGGGGACAGCGACGAGGAGACGGCGGGTGCCGAGGGCCTGGCGGGGGACGGCGGCGAAGACACTGACGGGGACGCCGACGACGCCGACGGCGCGGGTGACGCCGACGATCCGGACGGTGACGCGGACGACCACCCGGATGACGATCCGGCCGACGCCCCGGACGACGACGATGACGATGACGAGTACGACGAAGCCCGCCGCGCCCGCTGGGCCTCCGTCCTCACCGGTGCCGTGCTCTGCGCCGCCGGGGTCGGGGCCGCGCTCTTCCGGCTGACCAGGGCCGAACCCGCGCTGGTGCCCGCCGCCTACGCCCTCGGTGCCGCCGTGTGCGCCCTCGCGGGGTTCCTCGGCTCCCGGGGCCGTACCCGCCGCGCGCTGTGGCTCCTGGTGGCGGGGACGATGATCATGGCGCTGGGCGACCAGTTCGACTGATTCGACCGAGGCGACCGGTTCGACGGGGTGTGAAATGCGGGGGAACGCGAACCGGGGGTGTGAAAAGCTCGTCGCGGCCCGGGCCGGAAGAACCGCCGGGGACTGCGGAAGGAAGCGGAACACGATGTACGCGACATCCCTCGGGGACGACGGCGCCGAACTGCGGCCCATGGAGGTCTGGCACGCGGAGGCGATGTTCGCCGCCATCGACGGCGCACGGGACTTCATCGGGCGGTACGTCGGTCTGCCGGACGCGGTGCCGGACCTGGAAGGCGCGCGTGCCTTTCTGAAGCGGTACGCCGACAAGCGCGCCACCGACAGCGGCAGCCTGCACGGCATATGGCTGGACGGCAAGCTCGTCGGCGGCCTGCTCTTCCGGATCTGGGACACGGAGGCGGGCACCTGCGAGGCCGGTTGCTGGCTGGTGCCGGAGGCGGCCGGGCGCGGGCTCGTCACGCGCGGGATGCGGGTGCTCCTCGACTGGGCGTTCGACGAGCGCGGCATGCACCGCGTGGAGTGGCTGGTCGCGCCCGCGAACCAGCCCAGCGTCAATGTGGCCCGGCGGCTGGGCATGAGCCGCGAGGGTGTCCTCCGCGAGAACTTCCCGCACCGCGGGGTGCGCCAGGACACCGAGATCTGGGCGGTGCTCGCCCCGGAGTGGCGTGCGGCACGCGCGAGCGCAGCGCACAGCGATCGTTAAGACGACTCTCAGACTCCATCCGTACGGTGCCGGGCATGGCTACGAAGACAGACGTCACCAAGACCGACGACGAGCGGGCACCTGAGGAGGCACCGGTGGCCGAGGCCCCCGAGAAGGAGGCCCCCGAGGCGGAGGCTTCGGAGACGGAGTCCGGCGCCGGCCCGGTGGAGCCCTCGGCCGAGGACCACGAGGAGACCTCCGGCGAGGACGCCGACGAGTCCTTCGGCGAGGACGACCCCGCCGCGCCCCGGGAGAAGACCGGGGTCGGGCAGGGCGCCGCCGCCGTGGTCTCGGCCGCGCTCGGCCTGGTCTCGCTCAACGGCGGCTGGATCGGCACGCTGGCCTCGGCCCGTGCGCAGCTCATCGGCCAGTTGCAGACCTCGTCCAGTGCGAGCGTCTCCCAGCAGATCAAGGCGGTCTACGGCGACGCCTGGCACGCCACCGCCCTGTGGGCCGGCCTGTTCGCGGTCGCCGCGCTGGTCACCGGCGTGGTCGTCCTGATCCGGCCCGCCTTCGGCGCCCCCGGCCGGCCGCAGGCGCCCTGGATCAAGTCGGTCGCCTGGGCGGGTGTCTCGCTCGGCGTCATCGGCCTGCTGCTCGCGGTGCTGAAGTACTCCGACGCCCTGCTCGGCCTGCCCTCGGCGAGCTGACCCGGCTCATCCTCAGGGGGCCTCAGAGAGTCCCCGGAGTGTCCTCAGGGCCTCCGGCGAGTCTCTGAGGCCCCCTTATGCGTGCCCGGGGCAGGGGCGGCCCCGCCAAGATGCGGAACTCGCCCGATGCCGGGCCACCCCCTGGGAGCGGAGGGTGGAGTCCTCGCGAGAAGCGAGCGACCCGACCCGAAATCCCAGGAGGACACGCCATGTTCGCGTACGACGACTACCACCGGATGCGTTCCGCCGAGCTGCGCCGCACGGCCGAACGGGACCGGCTGGTCCGCGAGGCGGTACGCACGGCCCGTGAGACGCGCCGGGACGAGGGGCGCGGTGCGGGCGCCCGGCAGGACGGTACGGAGGCCGATTCGCATACCGGCGGTCCGGGGCGCTCGGACGGTCCGGGGCGTCCGGACGGGCCCGGGCGCTCGGACGGTCCGGAACGGCACCGGTTCACGCGCGCGGCGTGAGGAACGGGCCGGTGAGCACTGCCGCGGCGTCAAAGACGGGTGGTGGTACGACGATCACACCAGCCCTGTGGAAAACTCCCGCCGTCACCTCCCCGACCCGTGCGATGCTCGGGCACGTGGAAACCAGGTCCGTCAGTCCCGTGTTCGTCGGCCGTGCCGATGAGTTGGACACCTTGAGAGACGCGCTCGCCCGCGCCGCCGGGGGAGAGCCGCAGGCGCTGCTGCTCGGCGGTGAGGCGGGGGTCGGCAAGACCCGCCTCACCGAGGAGTTCGGCGCCCTCGCGGCGGCCCGGGGCGCGGTCGTCGCGCGGGGCGGCTGCGTGGAGATCGGCGCCGACGGGCTGCCGTTCGCCCCCTTCTCCGGCGCGCTGCGCACCCTGCGCGCGGCACTGCCCGAGCCGTTCGCCGACGCGGCGAGCACACAGGAGGGCGAACTGGCCCGGCTGCTGCCCGAGCTGGGCGAGAGCACGGCCGCGGACCGGCCCGACGAACAGGGCACGGCCCGGCTGTTCGAGCTGACCGCCCGGCTCCTGGAGCGGGCCGCCGCCGAGCGGACCGTGGTGCTGATCCTGGAGGACCTCCACTGGGCGGACACCGCCACCCGCCATCTCCTCGCCTACCTCTTCCGCACCCTGCGCACCGGCCGCGTCCTGCTGCTGGCCACCTACCGCTCCGACGACATCCACCGCCGCCACCCGCTGCGCCCGCTGCTCGCCGAGCTGGACCGGCTGCGCACCGTCCGCCGCCTCGAACTCGCCCGCTTCACCCGCGAGGAGGTCGGCCGCCAGATCGCCGGCATCCTCGCCGCCGAACCCGACCCGCGCCAGGTCGACGCCATCTTCGAACGCTCCGACGGCAACGCCTTCTTCGTGGAGGAGCTGGCCGTGGCCGGCTGCGAGGGCTGCGGCACCGGACTCACCGACTCCCTGCGTGATCTGCTCCTGGTCCGCGTCGAGGCGCTGCCCGAGAGCGCGCAGCGGGTCGTCCGGATCATCGCCGAAGGCGGCTCGACGGTGGAGCACCGGCTCATCGCCGCCGTCGCCCGGCTCGCCGAGGACGACCTCATCGAGGCCCTGCGCGCCGCCGTCGGCGCCCACATCCTCATCCCGGACCCGGACGGCGACGGCTACCGCTTCCGCCACTCCCTGGTCCGCGAGGCCGTCGCCGACGACCTGCTGCCCGGCGAGCGCTCCCGGCTCAACCGCCGTTACGCGGAAGCCCTGGAGGCCGATCCCGGGCTCGTCGCGGCCGACGCCCGTGTGCTGCGTCTGGCGGGGTACTGGTACCACGCCCACGACCCGGCCAAGGCGCTGCCCGCCGTCCTCGACGCCGCCGTGGTGGCCCGCCGCAGACACGCCTACACCGAGCAAATGCGCCTCCTGGAGCGCGCGACGGTCCTGTGGGACACCGCGCCCGACGAGACCCGCGCGGCCCTGCGCCCCATCGACTGCATGGACGTCTACCCGGCCTGCGCGCTCCCGTCCGGAGAGCAGGGCCGTCCGGCCGCCCCGCTGCGCTACGTCGACCTGCTCGCGGAGGCGGTGGTGGCGGGGCGTTTCGGCGGTGAGCGCGAACGCGCGCTGAAGATCTGCAAACGCGCGCTGCGGCTCCTGGAGGACGAGCCCGACCCCCTTCGCTCCGCCTGGTTCTGGGTGCAGCGCTCGCGGCTGGTCCAGGCGCTGGCCCGGGGCGACGGCTGGCGTGAACTGGCCACCGCCCAGGACCTGGTGCGCGGTCTGCCGCCCTCCGAGGTGCACGCCGAGGTGCTGGCCCTCGTCGCCGGGTGGTCCATGCTGCACCGGCCGGGCCCGGACGCCTTCGCCGCCGCCGAGCGGGCCGTGGAGTACGCGCGCATGGTCGGCGCCCGCGAGATCGAGCTGCACGCCCGGCTCACCCTGGGCAGCCTCATGATCGACGCGGGCGGCATCGACGCCGGACTCGCGGAGCTGCGCCAGGTCAGCGCCGACGCGCTCGCGGAGGGCGTGACCGAGGTGGCCCGGCGCGCCTACATCAACCTGCCCTCCGCCCTGCTGACCCTCGGGCGCCAGCGGGAGGCCGAACCCCTGCTGCGCGAAGGACTCGACTTCGCCCGCCGCTCCGGACCGCTCGACCCGCAGGCGTGGATGTGGAGCAACCTCGCCGAGACGCTGTACGCGCTCGGCCGCTGGAGCGAGGCCGCCGAGGCGGCCGAGCGGGCCCTGCGTACCGGCACCAGCGCCCGGCCGCAGGGCGGCGGTGCCCTGAACCTCGCCCGGTTCGCGCTGGCCCGGGGCGACATCACGGAAGCGGCCCGGCACCTGGCCGTCGCCCACGAGCGCTACGGCACGCAGGACCCGATGCCCCAGCAGTGGCTGCCCCTCGCCCGGGTCGCCCTCGGGGTCGCCGCCGAGGAGGGCCGGTTCGAGGACGCCCGGGCCGAGCTGCGCGCGACGCTGGAGCGCGGGGTGCCGACGGGCGCCCACCGGGACGCCTGGCCGCTGCTGCTGGCCGCCGCCACCGCCGAGGCCGACGTCCGCGCCCTGCCCGCCGCCGAGCCCGGCCGCGCCGCACAGCTCGCCCTGCTCCGCGAGACCACGCGGACCATGCCGACCGGTGTCCCGCTCTGGCGGGCGTACGCGGAGTGGACCCGCGCGGAGCTGCTGCGCGCGGAGGACCGGGCGACGGCCGCCGACTGGTCGCCGGTGGCCTGCGCCTTCGAGTGCCTGGACCGGCCGTACGATCTCGCCCGGGTCCGCCACCGGCTGGCCGAGGCGCTGCTCGCGGAGGGCGGGGACGACGAGCGGGACCGGGCGGCGGAGCTGCTGCGGCTGTCCGGGGCGGTCGCGGAGCATCTGGGCGCCCGTCCGCTGGCCGACGCGGTGGCCCGGCTCGGCCGCCGCGCCCGCCTCACCCCGGCCCGCGCCCCGAAGCAGCCCCTCGCCGTCGCGGACCCCGCCACCGCCCTCGGTCTCACCGGCCGGGAGCGGGACGTGCTGCGCCTGGTCTCGGCCGGCCGTACCAACCGGCAGATAGCCGAGGAGCTGTTCATCTCCCCGAAGACGGCGAGCGTGCACGTCTCCAACATCCTGGCGAAGCTGGGGGTGTCGAGCCGGGGCGAGGCGGCGGCGCTGGCCCACCGGCTGGAGCTGTTCCCACCGGGGGAGGAGCGACTGGTGGCGGGGTGATGTCGGCGCGCGCCGGACAACGGTGCCCGCGGCCGCCGGACAACGGCCCCACCGCCGCCAGGGCGAGTGCCCGTCAGCTCACCCGCAGCTCGAGCAGCCGGTCGTCGCCCTTCTTCGGGTCGCCGCGTCCGTCGGTGTTGCTGGTGAGCAGCCAGAGGCGGTCGCCGCCCGCCGGGACCACCGTGCGCAGGCGGCCGTACTCGCCGTCGAGGAACGCCTGGGGCGGCGCCGAGGCGGCGGTGCCGCGCAGCGGGACACGCCACAGCCGCTCGCCCCTGAGCCCCGCCATCCAGATCACGCCGTTCACCAGGGCGATGCCGCTGGGGGAAGCCTCGTCGGTGTGCCACTGGGCCAGCGGACTCGTGAACCGCTTGTCGTCGGACCTGCCCTCGGCGTCGGGCCAGCCGTAGTTGCCGCCGGGGGCGATCGCGTTCAGCTCGTCCCAGGTGTCCTGGCCGAACTCCGAGGCGAAGAGCCGCTGTTGGGAGTCCCAGGCCAGGCCCTGCACATTGCGGTGGCCGTAGGAGTACACGGGCGAGTTGGGGAAGGGGTTGCCGGGCGCCGGTTCGCCCTCCGGGCTCAGCCGGAGGATCTTGCCGCCGAGCGACTTCCGGTCCTGGGCCAGGTCGCCGCTGCCGCTCTCGCCGGTGCCCGCGTAGAGCATCCCGTCGGGGCCGAACGCGATGCGGCCGCCGTTGTGGATGCGGCCCTTGGGGATGCCCTTGAACACCGTGTCCGGGGCGCCGAGTTGCTCACCGGACGGCTTGTTCTCGTCGTAGCGCACGCGGACGATGCGGTTGTCGGAGGCCGAGGTGAAGTAGGCGTAGACCATGTGGTCCGAGGCGAAGCCCGGGGACAGGGCGATGCCGAGCAGGCCGCCCTCCCCGTCCGGGGAGACGCCGGAGATCCGGCCCAGCACGGTCTTCTCGCCCGTCTTCGGGTCGATCCGGGTGAGCGTGGCGTCGTCGCGGGAGGAGACCAGCAGATCGCCGCCGGGCAGCGGCGCGAGTCCCCAGGGGGTGCGCAGGCCGTCGGCCGCCGTGCGCAGCACCGTCACCGAGCCCTTGGCGGCGGGAGCGGCAGGGGACGCGGTGCCCGTGGCCGGACCGCCGGGTGTGGTGCTCCGGCCGCCGTCGGACACCCCGCCGCTGTCGGCGGAGCAGCCCGCCACGAGCAGCAGCGCGGTCGTCGCCAGCACCGCCGGCAGGATTCGGCTTCGCACGATCAAGATCCTCTCGGAGCTGCGGCCGTGGAACAGCTACCCGTCTGACGCGGAAACGTACCGCGACACCGTTCCCGTTCCCGAAGAGCCACATCCGGAGCCCGGAGTTCCCCGAAACACCCCCGGTCAGCCCCAGGCCCCTCGCGCCGCCGACGGCCCCGGCGCCCCCGACAGTTCCGCCAGGTCCTCCGGGGTCAGCCGCAGCTTTGCCGCCCGCGCGTTCTCCTCGGCCCAGTGGGCGTGCTTGGTGCCGGGCAGGGCGATCACATGGCGGCCCCGGGACAGGACCCAGGCCAGGGCGACCTGGGCCGGGGTGACCCCGGGGCCGTGGCGGCGGGCGACGCGGCGCAGATCGGCCACGACCGGCTGGTGGGCTGCCATCATCTCGGCGGTGAAGCGGGGGTGCCGGGCGCGTACGTCGTCCGGCTCGAAACCGTGGCCCGGGGTCAGCGTGCCGGTCAGGAAGCCGCTGCCCAGCGGCATCGCCGCGAGGAACGCCACACCCCGCGCCTCGCACCACGGCAGCAGGGCCCGCAGCGCCTGCGGCGACCACACCGACAGCTCCGCCTGCACCGAGGCCACCGGGAACACCGGCTGCACCCGCCGGAGTTGGTCCAGCGTGGCGTCGTAGGGGCCGGTCCCGGAGCGGCGGGTGCCGCGCGGGCCCACCGCGCACAGCCCGAGCGCCCGCACCTTCCCGGCCCGCACCAGCTCGGACATCGCGCCCCAGGTCTCCTCGACCGGGACCTCGGGATCGGCGCGGTGCAGCTGGTAGAGGTCGATCACATCGGTCTGGAGGCGGCGCAGCGAGGCGTCGCAGGCGCGCTTCACATAGCCGGGGCGGCCGTTGGCCACGACGTGCCGGTCGCCGCCCACCAGCAGCCCCGCCTTGGTCGCCACGAAGGCGTCCGCGCGCCGCTCCTTCAGCACCCGCCCGAGCAGCAGCTCGTTGGTGAACGGGCCGTACATGTCCGCGGTGTCCAGGAAATCCACGCCCAGGTCCAGGGCCCGGTGCACGGTTCGCAGCGACTCCTCGCCCCGCCGCCGCGACGCGCTGTAGGCCCAGCTCATCGGCATGCACCCGAGCCCGACGGCCCCCGCGGCGAGGATCCCCGCGCCGATCGTCCTGCGCTCCACCTGCCCGCGAACCTCCCTCGCCCTCCGCCCCAACCTAACCTCTGCCACCGGCCCCGCCGGAATCGGCCTCTCGCCCGCGACCACCCGAAACGCCTCCCGGCACGACCGTCCTGAATTAGCCTCCCGCACATGACCGATGACGTCTGGCTGCCCATTCCCCCGGAGAAGATCCACGGACTCCCCGACGGGTTCCGCCATCTCTTCTGGGACGGGGGCGAGAACGGGGAGCAGGAGTTCCCCGGCGACCCGGCCGACTGCGTGGCGTACGTGGTGCCGTACCTGCGCAGCGCGGCGGTCAAGCACCGCCCGCTGAAGGAGATGACCCGGCTGCGGCTGATCCAGACCCTCACCGCCGGGGTGGACGACATGCTTCCGGCGCTCTCGGAGGTCGGCCCCGGCGTTCGCCTGTGCAACGCGCGCGGGGTGCACGAGACGAGCACCGCCGAGCTGGCGCTCACCCTCACGCTGTCCGCCCTGCGCGGCATCCCCGGCTTCGTCCGGGCCCAGGACGAGGAGCGCTGGCGGCCCGCGCCGATGCCGTCGCTGGCCGACCGGACCGTGCTCGTCGTCGGGTACGGCGCCATCGGGGAGGCGATCGAGGACCGGCTCGTACCGTTCGAACCGGCGCGCGTGCTGCGCGTCGCGCGCTCCCGGCGCACCACCGAGCGCGGTCTGGTGCACCCGCTCACCGAACTGCCCACGCTGCTCCCCGAGGCCGACGTGGTGATCCTCTCCGTGCCGCTCACCGAGACGACCCGGTACCTGGCCGACGCCGCCTTCCTCGCCCGGATGAAGGACGGCGCGCTGCTGGTCAACGTCGCGCGCGGACCCGTCGTCGACACCGGCGCGCTGCTCGCCGAGCTGGAGCGCGGACGGCTCACCGCCGCGCTCGACGTGACCGACCCCGAACCGCTGCCGCCGGGGCACCCGTTGTGGCGGGCACCCGGTGTACTGATCAGTCCGCACGTGGGCGGGCTCAGCTCCGCGTTCCCGCCGCGTGCCGAGCGACTGCTCGTGGACCAATTGAGCCGGTTCGTGAACCATGAGCCGCTGCGCAACGTGATCCTCACCACCGGCCCCTGCACCACCGGCGGTTGACCGCTCCGGGCACCCTCCGCGACCCTTCGGGCGCGGTCCGTGCCCGCATCACCGCTGGTCGTCACGGAGAGTAGAGAAGCTATGTCCCTGAGTGACGATACTGGTGTATCGTCCCGACAGGGGCAGCGCCGCCGACCGTTCGGCGCCGGGGATGGAAACTTCGGAATGGTGAGGGGGGCGACGGGCGATGCACGGCCTATGGACGAACGATCCGACGCGGCGGAGCCGCCGGCGGCGACCCTGGCGCACGACCGCGCGCGGTCGCGGCCATCACACGAGCCGTCACGGGCACCACGGCTCGCACCACGGCTCACGGCCCGGACCGCACCACAGGCCGGGCGCCCGCAGGAGGCCCGTCCACCGTCTCCCCGCCGACCGGGGACCGGCACGGACCGGGAGGCCCCGGTGAACGCGCCCCCCTCGCTCACGCCGACCGCGCTCGACGGGGTGCTGCGCGCGCCGCAGCCGCCCCAGGCCCCGAGGCCGGTCCCGCCGCCCGCCGCCGAGGGCTCCCGCCTGGCCCAGCAGCTCGTGCTCGCCCTGATCTGCGGGGCGTACGGCATCGGGGCCGCGCTGGGCTGGGGCAGCAAGCAAGTCGCGCTGTTCATGGGCGACTTCGGGCTTGCCGCCGCCGCGGGCATCGCCGCGGTCTCCTGCTTCCTCTACGCCCGCAGCCCCGGGGTGCGCTTCCGCCCCGCCTGGCTGCTCTTCGCGCTCTCCTCCGCGATGGCCGCCCTCGGCAACGCGGTCTGGGGGTGGTACGAGGTCGTCCTCGGCCGCACCGTGCCCAGCCCGAGCTACGCCGACCTGTTCTTCCTCTGCTTCGCGCCGCCCGCCATCGTGGGCCTGCTGGTCCTCGCCAAACGCCCCCTGAACCGGGCGGGCTGGATCTGTCTCACCCTGGACGCCTGGCTGATCGGCGGCTCGCTGCTCACCCTGTCGTGGAGCCTCGCCCTCGCCCAGGCCGCCCGCTTCGACGGCCCGAGCGTCGCGCACACCGCGCTCTCGCTGGCGTACCCACTGCTCGACATCGCCCTGGTCAGCATGGTCCTCGCGCTGCACTTCCGGCGCAGCCCGGGCAACCGCACGGCGGTGAACACCGCGATCGGCGCCCTCGCCCTCACGGTGATGTGCGACGCGCTGTTCACCTCCCCGCTGCTGCACAGCCACTACCGCTCGGGGCAGTTGCTCGACGCGGGCTGGTTCGCCGGCTCGCTGCTGCTCGCGTACGCCCCCTGGGCCGCCCCGAGGCAGCACGCGCACGGCCCCGACGGGCAGCAGCCCCGCACGGCGCGTGACCGCGTCCCCGGGCAGCGCACCGGGGGCTCCGGCCGCCCGCCCGCACCGGACGCCGAACAGGTCCGGTACCCGGCGGGCCGCCCGATCACCGGCTCGCTCGCCGCGCTCACCCCGTACCTCGCCGCCGCCGTGTGCACGCTCGGCATCCTGTACAACGTGCTCAACGGCCGCAGGCCCGACCACGTCGTGCTGATCACGGCCGGGGCCGTCGTCCTCGCGCTCGTCGTCCGCCAGGGCATCATGCTCCTGGACAACATCACCCTCGCCCACGAACTGGCCCACCAGGAGAACCACTTCCGCTCCCTGGTGCAGGGCTCCAGCGACGTCATCATGATCGCCGCGCCGAGCGGCATCCTGCGGTACGTCTCCCCGGCCGCCGCCGGGGTCTACGGCCGCCCCGCCGAGGAACTCGTCGGCACCGAACTGGCCAAGCTCATCCACCCCGAGGACCTGGGCTGCGTCCTGCACGAGGTACGCCGCTTCCTCGCCGCCGGTCCGCCGGACGAACCCACCACCCGCATCGAGTGCCGCTTCCGCTCCGGTACGGGCGGCTGGCTCAATGTCGAGTCCACCGTCAACCGGCACCACGGCGGCCTGATCTTCAACAGCCGAGACGTGACCGAACGCGTCCGGCTCCAGGCCCAGTTGCAGCACAACGCCGAGCACGACCCGCTCACCGACCTGCCCAACCGGGCCCTGTTCACCAGACGCGTCCAGCAGGCCCTGTCCGGGCGCCGGGCCAGCGACCGGGGTGCCGCCCTGCGCGGCACCGCCGTGCTCTTCATCGACCTGGACGGGTTCAAGGCCGTCAACGACACCATCGGACACCAGGCCGGGGACCAGCTCCTCGTCCAGGCCGCCCGCAGGCTCCACGAGGCGGTGCGCCAGTCGGACACCGCCTCCCGCCTCGGCGGCGACGAGTTCGCCGCCCTGATCACCGGCGACGGCACCCGCGACCGCACCGCGCGCGAGCGGAACATCCTGGAGCTGGCCGACCGCCTCAGGGCGACCCTCTCCCAGCCCTACGCCATCGACGGCAACGATGTCCGGGTCAACGCCTCCATCGGCGTCGCCTTCGCCGAGCCGGGACTCGGCGCGGGCGAGCTGCTGCGCAACGCCGACCTGGCGATGTACCGCGCCAAGGCGGGCGGCAAGGGCCGGGTGGAGCTGTACCGCCCGCAGATGCAGCAGGACGTCGTCCGCAAGGCCGAGCTGGCCGGACGGCTGCGGGCCGCGCTGCACGACGGCGAGTTCGCGCTGCTGCACCAGCCGGTGGTCTGTCTGGAGAACGGCCGGATCGCGTCGGTCTCCACACACGCGCGCTGGCGCTCCTCGCAGGGCGTGCTGTTCACCCCCGCCGAGTTCCTGCGGGTCGCGGACGACGGCGACAAGACGGCCGAGCTGGAGCGCTGGATACTCCGCGAGGCCGTGGAGCAGGCCGCCGAGCGGGCCGCCGGGGGACTGGTCGTCCCGGTCGCGGTCCGGATGAGCGCCCGGCGGCTCCTGGACCGCTCGCTGCCGCCGCTCGGCACCATCGAGGCGCTGCTGACCCGGCACGGCCTGCCGCCCGGGGCGCTCGTGATCGAACTCTCCGACACCGACCCGCGGCTCTCCCTGGACGAGCTGGAGCGGCGGCTGACCGCCCTCAGCAGGCTCGGGGTGCGGATCGCGCTCGACGGCTTCGGCGGCGGCTGCGCGGCCTTCACCGCACTGCGCAGGCTCCCGGTGGACATCCTCAAGCTCGACCGCGGTCTGGTCGAGGGCGTCGTGGAGTCCGCCCGGCTGCACAAGATCACCAGTGGGCTGCTGCGGATCGCGGGCGATCTCGGTCTCCAGTCCGTCGCCGAGGGCGTGGACCTGCCCGAACAGGTCGTCGCCCTGCGCGCGATGGGCTGCACCCACGGCCAGGGCATGGCGTTCGCGGGGCCGGTGGACGAGTACCGGCTGCGCCGCGCGCTCGCCGCCGGGCGCTACCCGGTGCCGCACACCGGGGGCGAGCCCGTCCTCGCGGGCAAGGGCGCGGGCGCTGCCGCGGGTGCCGGGGTGTACGCCGGGGGCGTGTCCGCGGTGATCGGTGGTACCACCACCCTCCGCTCACATAATGAGACGGCTGTCCCACCCACTTGACAGTAGGTGCGCGCCGGAGGGAGGGTCAATGCCATGCGCACCCGAATTCTCGTACTTGGAAAGCGCGTCGGCTGAGCTGGGACGACCGGAGGACGATCCGGAAATCCCCAGCGACCTCCCCGACGCGCTCCCCTCGCTTGCCGTCCCGGCACGAGGGGTTTTTTGTTGCACGAGCGACCCTCGTGCGGCGCTCCAGCTCCGCTCAAATCTCGCAAAAACCCTCAGCATCGAGAAGAGAATGCCGATGACCGAGCAGGCCACCGGGGCCCACCATCCGCAGCCGCGGCCCCGATCCGGAGGGCAGCACGCCGCCCCTGTCGAGCACGTCACGGGCGCCCAGTCGCTCGTGCGCTCCCTCGAGGAGGTAGGCGCGGACACGGTGTTCGGCATCCCCGGCGGCGCGATCCTGCCGGCGTACGACCCGCTGATGGACTCCACCCGGGTCCGGCACGTGCTGGTCCGCCACGAGCAGGGCGCGGGTCACGCGGCCACCGGCTACGCGCAGGCCACCGGCAAGGTCGGCGTCTGCATGGCCACGTCGGGCCCCGGTGCCACCAACCTGGTCACGCCGATCGCCGACGCGCACATGGACTCGGTGCCGCTGGTCGCGATCACCGGCCAGGTCGCCTCCAAGGCGATCGGCACCGACGCCTTCCAGGAGGCGGACATCGTCGGCATCACCATGCCGATCACCAAGCACAACTTCCTGGTCACCAAGGCCGAGGACATCCCCCGGGTGATCGCCCAGGCGTTCCACATCGCCTCCACCGGCCGCCCCGGCCCGGTCCTGGTCGACATCGCCAAGGACGCCCTCCAGGCGAAGACCACCTTCTCCTGGCCGCCCGTCATGGACCTGCCCGGCTACCGCCCGGTGACCAAGCCGCACGCCAAGCAGATCCGCGAGGCCGCCAAGCTGATCACCGCCGCCAAGCGCCCGGTCCTCTACGTCGGCGGCGGTGTCCTCAAGGCACACGCCACCGCCGAGCTGAAGGTCCTCGCCGAACTCACCGGCGCGCCCGTCACCACCACCCTGATGGCGCTCGGCGCGTTCCCCGACAGCCACCCGCTGCACGTGGGAATGCCGGGCATGCACGGTTCGGTCACCGCCGTCACCGCGCTGCAGAAGGCCGACCTGATCGTCGCCCTCGGTGCCCGCTTCGACGACCGCGTCACCGGCAAGCTCGACGGCTTCGCGCCGTACGCCAAGATCGTGCACGCCGACATCGACCCGGCCGAGATCGGCAAGAACCGCGAGGCCGACGTGCCGATCGTGGGCGACGCCCGCGAGGTCCTTGCCGACCTGGTGCAGGCCGTGCAGAAGGAGCACAGCGAGGGCAACCAGGGCGACTACACCGCCTGGTGGCGCGATCTGACCCGCTGGCGCGAGACCTACCCGCTCGGCTACGAGCGCCCCGGGGACGGCTCGCTCTCCCCGCAGGCCGTCATCGAGCGCATCGGACAGCTCGCCCCCGACGACACGATCTTCGCGGCGGGCGTCGGCCAGCACCAGATGTGGGCCGCCCACTTCATCCAGTACGAGCAGCCCGCGACCTGGCTCAACTCCGGCGGCGCCGGAACCATGGGGTACGCGGTCCCGGCCGCCATGGGCGCCAAGGCCGGACAGCCCGGCCGCACGGTCTGGGCCGTCGACGGCGACGGCTGCTTCCAGATGACCAATCAGGAACTGACCACCTGCGCGCTGAACAACATCCCGATCAAGGTCGCCATCATCAACAACGGCGCCCTCGGCATGGTCCGCCAGTGGCAGACCCTCTTCTACAACCAGCGCTACTCCAACACCGTCCTGCACTCCGGCCCGGACGACGTCAACCCGGAGGCCCGCGGCACCCGCGTGCCGGACTTCGTGAAGCTGTCCGAGGCCATGGGCTGCGTGGGCCTGCGCTGCGAGCGCCCCGAGGACCTGGACAAGGTCATCGCGGAGGCCAACGCCATCAACGACCGCCCCGTGGTCGTCGACTTCATCGTCCACGAGGACGCCATGGTGTGGCCGATGGTCGCCGCCGGCACCAGCAACGACGAGATCATGGCCGCCCGTGACGTCCGCCCCGACTTCGGCGACGGCGCGGACGACTGAGCGAGAGAGACGTAAACGACCATGTCCAAGCACACGCTCTCCGTCCTGGTGGAGAACACCCCGGGCATCCTCGCCCGCATCGCCGCCCTCTTCTCCCGCCGCGGCTTCAACATCGACTCGCTCGCGGTGGGCGTCACCGAGCACCCCGACATCTCCCGCATCACCATCGTGGTCGGCGTCGAGGACCTGCCCCTGGAGCAGGTGACCAAGCAGCTCAACAAGCTCGTCAACGTGCTCAAGATCGTGGAGCTGGAGCCCGGCCAGGCCGTCCAGCGCGAACTCGTCCTGGTGAAGGTCCGCGCCGACAACGAGACCCGCTCCCAGATCGTCGAGATCGTCCAGCTCTTCCGCGCCAAGACCGTCGACGTCTCCCCGGAGGCCGTCACCATCGAGGCCACCGGCTCGGGCGAGAAGCTGTCCGCCATGCTCAAGATGCTGGAGCCCTTCGGCATCAAGGAGCTGGTCCAGTCCGGCACGATCGCCATCGGCCGCGGCGCCCGCTCCATCACCGACCGCTCGCTGCGCGCCCTCGACCGCTCGGCGTGACCCCCGGCCCGGTCGTCGCCACACCGGCGCGGCGACCGGATGCCGAGACCCCCAGACCTTCCGTCACCCCGCCGCAATACGGTGGGACGCACATCCGCACATCAAGGAGAGTTCCAGTGGCCGAGCTGTTCTACGACGCCGACGCAGACCTGTCCATCATCCAGGGCCGCAAGGTCGCGGTCATCGGCTACGGCAGCCAGGGCCACGCCCACGCCCTGTCGCTGCGGGACTCGGGCGTCGACGTCCGCGTCGGTCTGCCCGAGGGCTCCAAGTCCAAGGCCAAGGCCGAGGAGCAGGGCCTGCGCGTGGTCACCCCGGCCCAGGCCGCCGAAGAGGCCGACGTCATCATGATCCTGGTCCCGGACCCCATCCAGGCCCAGGTCTACGAGGAGTCCATCGCCCCGCACCTGAAGGACGGCGACGCGCTGTTCTTCGGCCACGGCTTCAACATCCGCTTCGGCTTCATCAAGCCCCCGGCGGGCGTCGACGTCTGCATGGTCGCCCCCAAGGGCCCGGGCCACCTGGTCCGCCGTCAGTACGAGGAGGGCCGCGGCGTCCCCTGCATCGTCGCGGTCGAGCAGGACGCCTCCGGCAACGGCTTCGCGCTGGCCCTGTCGTACGCCAAGGCCATCGGCGGCACCCGGGCCGGCGTCATCAAGACGACCTTCACCGAGGAGACCGAGACCGACCTGTTCGGTGAGCAGGCCGTGCTGTGCGGCGGCGCCGCCGCGCTGGTCAAGGCGGGCTTCGAGACCCTGACCGAGGCCGGCTACCAGCCGGAGATCGCCTACTTCGAGTGCCTGCACGAGCTGAAGCTGATCGTGGACCTCATGTACGAGGGCGGCCTGGAGAAGATGCGCTGGTCCATCTCCGAGACCGCCGAGTGGGGCGACTACGTCACCGGCCCGCGCATCGTCACCGACGCCACCAAGGCCGAGATGAAGCAGGTCCTCGCCGAGATCCAGGACGGCACCTTCGCCAAGAACTGGATGGACGAGTACCACGGCGGCCTGAAGAAGTACGACGAGTACAAGAAGCAGGACTCCGAGCACCTGCTGGAGACCACCGGCAAGCAGCTGCGCAAGCTGATGTCCTGGGTCGACGAAGAGGCGTGACCGACGGGCCCCGCGGCCGCGCTCCCCGTTCGCCGGGGGCGCGCGGCCGCGGGGCCGTACGCCGGCCCCGTACAAAGCGGCGCTTCCCGTCCGGGTGATCCTTCCGCAGCGGCACAGTCGGCCGGGCGTCGTCGCACTACACTGCACCACTACATACGCGTCAGGCCCACAGTGTCGTGCGTCTTCCACGCGGCTAGCACCCCTCCACCGCCAGCGGCCGTCGGGACGGCCGTCCGCATTGGACTTGTGAGGACTCACGTGAGCTCGAAACCCGTCGTACTCATCGCTGAAGAGCTGTCGCCCGCGACCGTCGACGCACTCGGACCGGACTTCGAGATCCGGCACTGCAACGGAGCCGACCGTGCCGAGCTGCTCCCCGCCATCGCCGACGTGGACGCGATTCTGGTCCGCTCCGCCACGAAGGTCGACGCCGAGGCGATCGCCGCCGCCAAGAAGCTGAAGGTCGTCGCACGAGCCGGCGTCGGCCTGGACAACGTCGACGTCTCCGCCGCCACCAAGGCCGGCGTGATGGTCGTCAACGCCCCCACCTCCAACATCGTCACCGCCGCCGAGCTGGCCTGCGGCCTCCTCCTCGCCAGCGCGCGCAACATCCCGCAGGCGAACACCGCCCTGAAGAACGGCGAGTGGAAGCGCAGCAAGTACACCGGCGTCGAGCTGGCCGAGAAGACCCTCGGCGTCGTCGGCCTCGGCCGCATCGGCGCCCTGGTCGCGCAGCGCATGTCCGCGTTCGGCATGAAGGTCGTCGCCTACGACCCCTACGTGCAGCCCGCCCGGGCCGCGCAGATGGGCGTCAAGGTGCTGTCCCTGGACGAACTCCTCGAGGTCTCCGACTTCATCACCGTCCACCTGCCCAAGACCCCCGAGACCCTCGGCCTGATCGGCGACGAGGCGCTGCGCAAGGTCAAGCCGACCGTGCGGATCGTCAACGCCGCGCGCGGCGGCATCGTGGACGAGGCCGCGCTGTACGCGGCGCTCAAGGAGGGCCGCGTCGCGGGCGCCGGTCTCGACGTGTACACGAAGGAACCGTGCACCGACTCCCCGCTCTTCGAGCTGGACCAGGTCGTCTGCACCCCGCATCTGGGCGCCTCCACCGACGAGGCCCAGGAGAAGGCGGGCATCGCGGTCGCCCGCTCGGTGCGCCTCGCGCTCGCCGGTGAGCTGGTCCCGGACGCGGTCAACGTCCAGGGCGGTGTCATCGCCGAGGACGTCAAGCCCGGCCTGCCGCTCGCCGAGCGCCTCGGCCGCATCTTCACCGCCCTCGCGGGCGAGGTCGCGGTCCGCCTCGACGTCGAGGTCTACGGCGAGATCACCCAGCACGATGTGAAGGTGCTCGAACTCTCCGCGCTCAAGGGCGTGTTCGAGGACGTGGTGGACGAGACCGTCTCCTACGTCAACGCGCCGCTGTTCGCGCAGGAGCGCGGGGTCGAGGTCCGCCTGACCACCAGCTCCGAGTCGGCCGACCACCGCAACGTGGTCACCGTGCGCGGCACCCTCGCGGGCGGCGAGGAGGTCTCGGTCTCCGGCACGCTGGCCGGCCCCAAGCACGTCCAGAAGATCGTGGCCGTCGGGGAGTACGACGTCGACCTCGCGCTCGCCGAGCACATGGTCGTCCTGCGCTACGAGGACCGTCCCGGTGTCGTCGGCACCGTCGGCCGGGTCCTGGGCGAGGCGGGCATCAACATCGCCGGTATGCAGGTCGCCCGCGCGGCGGCCGGTGGCGAGGCGCTGGCCGTGCTGACCGTGGACGACACGGTCTCGCCCGGCACGCTGACCGAGCTGGCCGAGGAGATCGGGGCGACGTCCGCCCGGTCGGTGAACCTGGTCTGAGCACGTAACGGAGCGCCGGGCGGACCGATCATCGGTCCGCCCGGCGCTCCGGCGTTTCCCCCTACCTCGGGTCGAGCTGCTTCGTGTCGGCCCGCTCCGTGTCCTGATCGGTGCCGGTCTGCTCCGCGCCGAGCCCGCGCAGCGTCACCGCCGCCCCGATCGCGGCGAGCGCCAGCACCACCGCCCCGGTGAGCGCCGCCGCCTGCATCCCGTTGGTGAACGCCTCGCGCGCCGAGGCCAGCAGCGCCTCGCCGGTACGGCCCGGCAGCCGGGCGGCGGTGGCCAGGGCGCCGCCCAGGGTCTCGCGCGCCGGACCCGGGGCGTCCGACGGCATCCCGTGCCGGTAGACGGCGGCGCCGACCGAGCCCAGGAACGCCATCCCGAGCGCCCCGCCCAGTTCCGTGGCCGTCTCCAGCAGCGAGGACGCGGTGCCCGCCCGCTCCACCGGGACGGTGCCCATCGCCAGGTCGGTCAGCTGCGACATCACCATCACCGCGCCGCAGGCCAGCACCCCGGCCCCGGCAAGGACCAGCCACAGGGAGTCGGTGCCGGTGAACGCGAGCAGGACGTACCCGACGGCGGAGACCGCGAACCCGGCGGCGACCACCCGGCCCCGGTCCGCGCCCCGGGCGACCAGCGCGGCGGTCACCGGCCCCGCCACCCCGATGAGCACCGAGGGCAACAGGCTCCACAGCGCGGCCGACAGCGGGCTCTTGCCCAGCACCGACTGGAGGTACTGCGTGGTGTAGATGGCCGAGCCCAGCATCCCGAACGCCGACACCAGCGTCAGCACCACCGCCGGGGTGAAGCCCCGCCGCCGCAGCAGCGTGAGCGGCACCAGCGGCGCGGCGGCCGTGCGCTGACGGTGGACGAAGAGCGCGGCGAAGAGCAGACCCACCGTCACCGAGACGACGTACAGCGGATGCCAGCCCTCGGAGGGGATCTCCTTGAGGCCGTAGACCACGGGCAGGACGGCGGCCAGCGACAGCGGCACGCTCGGCCAGTCGAAGTGGCCGGAGGCCGTCTTCCGCGACTCGGGCAGCAGGACCGGGCCGAGGACCAGCAGCAGGAGCATCGCGGGCAGGTTGACCAGGAAGACCGAGCCCCACCAGAAGTGCTCCACCAGGACCCCGCTCATCACCGAGCCCAGCGCGATGCCGCCGGTCATCACCCCGGACCACAGCCCGATCGCCTTCGCCCGCTCGCCGGGGTCGGTGAACATCGTGCGCAGCAGCGCCATGGTCGACGGCATCAGGGTCGCGCCGCCGACACCGAGCACCGCGCGGGCCGCGATCAGGGTCGCCGCGCTGTCGGCGTAGGCGGCGAGGACGGAGGCGGCGCCGAAGGCGGCGGCCCCCGCCAGCAGCAGCCGACGGCTGCCGAAGCGGTCGCCGAGCGCGCCCATCGTCATCAGCAGCCCGGCCAGGACGAAGCCGTAGATGTCGAAGATCCACAGCTGCTGGGTGCCGCTCGGCCGGAGGTCGGCGCTGATCGCGGGGGTCGCGAAGTACAGCACCGAGACGTCCATCGAGACCAGCAGCAGCGGCAGCATCAGCACGCCCAGCGCGGTCCACTCGCGGCGTCCGGCGCGAACGGGCTTGTCCTGGAAGGGGGTTGGGGTGGTGCTCGTCGGATTCACCATGCCGAGGAATGTACGCGCGTCTTAAACGCTTGTCTAGGACGACTGTATAAGTCATGCGTCTAGGACGCTTGTATGGCCCCGGGTACGCTGACCGGCATGGGACACCGTGAGGATCTGCTCGAAGGCGCCAAGCGCTGCCTGCTGGCCAAGGGGTTCGGCCGCACCACGGCGCGCGACATCGTGAAGGAGTCCGGCACCAACCTGGCCTCCATCGGCTACCACTACGGCTCGAAGGACGCGCTGCTCGCGCGGGCGTACGTCTCCCTCGTCGAGGCGATGGGTGACACGTTCGAGGGGGAGGCGACCGGCGAGAGCGCCACGCCGCCCGGCTCCACCGAGCGGTTCGAGGAGGTGTGGTCGAACATCATCGGCACCATGCGTGAACCGGGCTCGATCTGGCGGCTCAGCATGGAGGTCGTGACCATGGGCGACCAGATGCCCGAGGTCCGCGACCATCTGGCCACGGCCCAGCGGGAGGCGGGGCGCGGCCTCATCCCGCTGCTCATGGGCGGCCGCGAGGAGGACGTCACGGACGAGACCGCGGACACCCTCGGCGCGTTCTACGTGACTCTCATGACCGGCCTCATCGCGCAGTGGTCCTTCGACCCCAAGTCCGCGCCCACCGCCGACCGCCTCACCGAGGGGCTGCGCCAGATCATCACAGCGGCCCAGAAGGGCTGACCCCTCAGCCCAGCCGCGCCCGCTTCAGCGCCATGTGCAGCAGCAGCCGGTCCTCGCCGTCGTCCAGGTCGAGACCGGTCAGCCGCTCCACCCGGGACAGCCGGTAGTACAGCGTCTGCCGGTGGATGCCCAGCTCGGCGGCGGCCCGGCCCGCCTGGCCCGCGCGGTCGAGATAGACCTCGGCGGTGCGGGCCAGCTCCTGGTGGGCGGGGGAGAGGAGCGGCAGCACCACCGGGTCCTGGACCGCGCTCGGCGGCAGCGTGGTCAGCAGCCGGTACGGCCCGATCCCGCGCCACTGGGCGACCGGCCCGAACCTCGGCTCGGCCAGCGCGGCCCGCGCCGCGGCCGACGCCTCCCGCCAGATGGTCCCCAGCTCCGCGATCCCGGTCCGCGGATCGCCGATGCCCACCCCGACCCGGACGCCGGACGGGCCCCCGCCCTCCGCCTCCTGCACCAGCCGCGCCGCCGCCGCCGTCAGCGCCGGAGCCGTCACGTCCGTACTGCGCAGCCGCACCAGCACCGCCAGGCTCTGCCCGGTGGCACCCCACGGCACCGTGCACAGCGCGGTCGCGTGCGGGACCGTACGGACCGAGGGGGCGTCGTCGGGGTCGGCCGAGGGCCAGGGGGCCACGCAGACCACGGTGTGCGGGCCGTCCGCGCGCGGACCGAGCGCCGTACGCAGCTCGGTCACCGCCATGTCCCGCTGCCAGCCCTCCCCGGCGGTCAGCACCGCCCGCAGCTCCCGGCCGAGCCCCGCACCGGCCCGCGCCTCGTCCGCGAGGAGCGCGCCGATCCGGCCGGTCACCTGCATGGCGGCGGCCAGTTGGGCATCGGTCGGGCCCGGATCGTCGTCCAGCAGCCACACGTAACCGAGGACGACACCCCGATGGCGTACCGGAAGACAGATCCTGCCCCGGTACACCCCGGCCTCCGGAGTGGGCGGGATACGCACCGGCGCCGTCGCGCGGGTGATGCCGAAGCCCTCGAACCACGCCCGCACCGCCGCCGTCGAACGCCGGGTCAGGATCGAGCGGGCGCGCACCGGGTCCAGGGCCGTGGGATCGAGGTCGCCCTCGCTGTCGTACGCCCCGAAGGCGATCAGCTCGAAGTCCCGGCTCTCCAGGGTCGCCGGGGCGTCCAGCAGTTCCGAGATCTCGTCCACCAGCTCCTGGTAGTCGCCTCGGTGAAACGATCCGGTATCCGCCGCCACCCGGGCATTCTGCCGCATATCCGAGGGGCCTTCATACATCTGTCTGAGATCGGGGGAACGGATGCGTGACAGCTGTCGATGGCCGACCATCGGAGAGATCCTTAGGTTTCACGGTGGTTCTCCGCGCCGTTGCCGCATCGTCGGCCGACGGCCGGCTTGGTGCTTGTGCTGTTGGAGGTGCCCCGTGCTGGGTCCTGTGATTCTCGCCGCGTCGCGCAGCGACCGGATGCGCCGTCTCGTCACGGCGGCGCCCGTGACCAAGCAGGTCGTCGACCGCTTCATCCCCGGTGAGGGCGTGGACGACATCGTCCCGATCATCGAGGACCTGACCGCCCGGGGCCTCCAGCTGACGATGGACGTCGTCGGCGAGGACATCACCACCCCCGAGCAGGCCTACGCCGCCCGCGACGCCTACCTCGCGCTGATCGACCGCCTCGCGCTCCTGAACCTCGGCGAGAAGGTCGAGATGAGCGTCAAGCTCTCCATGTTCGGCCAAGCGCTGGACGGCGGCCACGAGCTGGCCCTCGCCAACGTCCGCCCCGTCGTCGAGGCGGCCGCCGCCATCGGTACGACGGTGACGCTGGACGCCGAGGACCACACCACCCTCGACTCGATGTTCGCCATCCACGAGGAGCTGCGGAAGGACTTCCCGCAGACCGGCTGCGTCATCCAGGCCTACCTCTTCCGCACCGAGGCCGACGCCCGCCGCCTCGCCGCCGCGGGCAGCCGGGTGCGCCTGGTCAAGGGCGCCTACAAGGAGCCCGCCGAGGTCGCCTACCAGCAGAAGCACGAGATCGACAAGGCGTACGTGCGTGTCCTGCGGACCCTGATGGAGGGCGAGGGCTACCCGATGATCGGGTCCCACGACCCGCGCCTCATCGCCATCGCCCAGGAACTGGCCCACCGCGCCGGCCGTAAGCTCGACGAGTACGAGTTCCAGATGCTCTACGGCATCCGGAGCGAGGAGCACCTGCGGCTCGCCGCCGAGGGCCACCGGATGCGTGTCTACACCGCCTACGGCACCGACTGGTACGGCTACTTCATGCGGCGCCTCGCGGAGAAGCCGGCGAACCTGCGCTTCTTCCTGCGCTCGATGGTCAGCAAGGGCTGAAACCCCCCCCACCCCGCTCGGCCGAGCCCCCCATCACCCGCTCACATCAAGGAGTTACGGAACCCATGGACGCTGTGACCCAGGTCCCCGCCCCCGTCAACGAGCCGGTGCACGGCTACGCCCCCGGCACGCCCGAGCGGGCCCGCCTTGAGGCCAAGCTCAAGGAGCTGGCCGAGAACCCGGTCGACCTGCCGATGACCATCGGCGGCGAGAAGCGGATGGGCGGCGGCGAGCCGTTCCAGGTCGTCCAGCCGCACCACCACAAGGCCGTCCTCGGCACCCTGCGCAACGCCACCACCCAGGACGCCCAGGACGCCGTCGACGCCGCTCTGGCCGCCGCCCCGGCCTGGCGCGCGATGTCCTTCGACGACCGCGCCGCGATCATCCTGCGCGCCGCCGAGCTGCTGGCCGGCCCCTGGCGCGAGACCATCGCCGCCTCCACCATGCTCGGCCAGTCCAAGACCGCCCAGCAGGCCGAGATCGACAGCCCCTGCGAGCTCGTCGACTTCTGGCGCTTCAACGTGCACTACGCCCGCCAGATCCTGGCCGAGCAGCCCCCGGCCAACTCCCCGGGCGTGTGGAACCGCATGGACCACCGCCCGCTGGAGGGCTTCGTCTACGCGATCACGCCGTTCAACTTCTCGGCCATCGCCGCCAACCTGCCCACCGCGCCCGCCCTCATGGGCAACGTGGTGGTCTGGAAGCCGTCCCCCACGCAGACCCACGCCGCCGTGCTGCTGATGGCGCTGCTGGAGGAGGCCGGTCTGCCCAAGGGCGTCATCAACCTGGTCACCGGTGACGGCATCGCGGTCTCCGAGGTCGCCCTGAACCACCGCGACCTGGCCGGCATCCACTTCACCGGCTCGACCAAGACCTTCCAGTACCTGTGGAAGACGGTCGGCAACAACATCGAGAAGTACCGCGCCTACCCGCGCCTGGTCGGCGAGACCGGCGGCAAGGACTTCGTGGTCGCGCACCCCTCCGCCGACCGCGCCGTGCTGAAGACCGCCCTGACCCGCGGTGCCTTCGAGTACCAGGGCCAGAAGTGCTCGGCCACCTCCCGCGCCTACATCCCGGCCTCCATCTGGAACTCCGGTTTCAAGGAGCAGTTCGCGGCCGAGGTCGACGGTCTGACCATGGGTGACGTCACCGACCTGTCGAACTTCATCGGCGCGGTCATCGACGAGCGCTCCTTCGCCAAGAACAAGGACGCCATCGACCGCGCGCAGCAGGACCCCACCTGCACGATCGTCGCGGGCGGCACCTACGACGACTCGGTCGGCTACTTCGTCCGTCCGACCGTCGTCGAGTGCACCGACCCGGAGAACGAGGTGTTCCGCACCGAGTACTTCGGCCCGTTCCTCGCCGTCCACGTCTACGAGGACGACAAGTACGACGAGATGCTGACCCAGATGGAGTCCGTCTCCGACTACGCCCTCACCGGCTCGGTCATCGCCAACGACCGCGCGGCGGCGGCGTACACGATGGAGAAGCTCCGCTACGCGGCGGGCAACTTCTACATCAACGACAAGTCCACCGGCGCCGTCGTCGGCCAGCAGCCCTTCGGCGGCGGTCGCGCCTCCGGCACCGACGACAAGGCCGGCGCCCCGCAGAACCTGATGCGCTGGACCCTGACCCGCGCCATCAAGGAGACGCTGGTCCCGCCGACCGAGTACGGCTACCCGCACATGGGCTGACCTTCCCGGTGAACCGGCCCGGCAGACCCCGACCACGAGTCGGGGTCTCCCGGGCCGTTCCCGTACCCGGCCGCTGCCGGCGCCCGCCCCCCATACCCGGCCACTGCTAGCGTCCCGCGCCATGGACCCCTTCTCCCTCTCCTGGACGGCGCTGCGCGAGACGGTGGCCGCCCTCCCGGACGCGGACTTCGCCCGCCCCTCCGGCTGCACGGGCTGGCTCGTCCGCGACTTGGTGTGCCACCTGGTCGTCGACGCCCAGGACGTCCTGATCACCCTGGTCACGCCCGCCGACACGCCCCCGACCCACGACGCGGCGACCTACTGGACCGTCACCCACACCCCGCCCACCGGCGACGACCCCCTCGACGCCCTGACCGTCCGGCTCGCGGCGGCCTACGAGGACCCCGCCCTGCTCAGGTTCCACCTGGACGACGTGGGCTCGGCGGCGGGCCGCGCGGCTCGGCTCGCCGACCCCGCCACCCGGGTCACCACCCAGGACCAGGTCCTCACCACCGCCGACTACCTCTCGGCGTACGTCCTGGAATGGACCCTCCACCACCTGGACCTCGTCGCCCACCTCCCGGACGCGCCGCCCCCGCCCGCCGAGGGCCTGGCAGCCTCCCGTGCCCTCCTGGAGCGCATCACCGGCGAACCCTTCCCCGCCGGGATGTCCGACACGGACGCCCTTCTGCTCGGCACGGGCCGCCGCGCCCCGACGGCCGGGGAGAGGGCCCGGCTCGGTGCCCTGGCCGCGCGGTTGCCGTTCGTCCTCGGCTGAGGCGGGGCGCGCGAAAGCGCAGGTCAGCCCGGTCCGGCCCGACGCGCCGTCTCAGATAGTAGGAAGTCCGAGTAATGATGCAGACAGGCGCGGGCCGGTCCCTTAGCTTGGGATGAGCCGAACGACTCGCTCCATCAGCGAATGGCGGTCGTGAGCCGCGCCCCGTGCAGGCAACCCCTGCGGCGCCCGCTCTCCGCCCCTTCCGGCGTCTCACAGCTCATCGCTGCCGTGCCCCAGCTCTGTCGAAGGAGTCGATTTCCCATGGCCGAGACGACCGTCCGCCGCCGAGTCCGCCACACCTCCCGTACGAACGAGACCGACCGCGCCCAGGCCGCCGCCGCCCTCCAGCGCGCCCTGGACCGCCGTGACAACGGCGGCGAGACCGGCCACTGAGCCGCCCCCCGAGGGCGATCCTGTCCGCATCGCGGACAGCTCGTGTCATCACCTGGGACGCCGGAGTAGGGTGCCGACATGTCTCGCAGCATCGATCTCGCAGTGATCCCGGGTGACGGCATCGGCCAGGAGGTCGTGGCCGAAGGTCTCAAGGTCCTCTCCGCCGTCCTCCCGGAGGACGTGAAGCTGGAGACCACGGAGTACGACTTCGGCGCCCGGCGCTACCACGCCACCGGTGAGACCCTCACCGACGCCGACCTCGCCTCCCTCAAGGGCCACGACGCCATCCTGCTCGGCGCCATCGGCGACCCGAGTGTCCCGTCCGGCGTCCTGGAGCGCGGCTTCCTGCTCAAGCTCCGGTTCGCCTTCGACCACCACGTCAACCTGCGCCCCTCCAAGCTGCTCCCCGGCGTCGCCACCCCGCTCGCCGGCCAGCCGGAGATCGACTTCGTGGTGGTCCGCGAGGGCACCGAGGGCCCGTACACGGGCAACGGCGGCACCATCCGCACCGGCACCCCGCACGAGGTCGCCACCGAGGTCTCGGTGAACACCGCCTACGGCGTCGAGCGCGTCGTCCGCGACGCCTTCGCCCGCGCCCAGGCCCGCCCGCGCAAGAAGCTCACCCTGGTCCACAAGAACAACGTGCTGACCTTCGCCGGGCACCTGTGGACCAACATCTTCAACAAGGTGGCCGAGGAGTACCCCGAGGTCACCACCGAGTACATCCACGTCGACGCGGCCACCATCTACCTGGTCACCCAGCCCGAGCGCTTCGACGTCATCGTCACCGACAACCTCTTCGGCGACATCATCACCGACCTCGCCGCGGCCGTCTCCGGCGGCATCGGGGTCGCGGCCTCGGGCAACATCAACCCGGGCCGGGAGTACCCGTCGATGTTCGAGCCCGTCCACGGCTCGGCCCCGGACATCGCCGGACAGGGCAAGGCCGACCCCACCGCCACGGTCCTCTCCGTGGCCCTCCTGCTGCGCCACCTCGGCTACGAGACCGAGGCCGACCGCGTCGACGCGGCCGTGGCCGCCGACCTCACCGCCCGCGTGGGCGGCCCCGCCCGCTCCACCGCCGAGATCGGCGACGCGCTCGTAGCGGGCGTAACCGGCTGACCCGCCGGGCCCCCGAGGGCCGCCGGGTCGCGTCCAGCGCCCGGCGGCCCTTTGCCGTGCGCCCACGCGATGCCACCATCAACCTCTGGGTCCGCATTCACCCCGATTCCTTCCGGCCCCGGCTCCGCGCGATAATCGAACGCGGAGCCGCGGTATGAGGGAATGCTCGGACGTCCTCACACCGGCCCTCCGGCCGGTGCGGGTGCGTGAGCGCGGCCCGCCACGACCGGTGCTGCGTTTCGCCGGGGGCGACCCCGGTCCGGCCGAAAGACCGGAAGCCGCCCCGACCACGCCAGGAAGAGAAGGATTCCCGCTCATGACGACGCCCACGATCGAGCTCAAGCCCTCCGCCCACCCGCTCGCCGCCACCGAGCGCGAGGCGATCCTGGCCAACCCCGGTTTCGGCCGCCACTTCACCGACCACATGGTGACCATCCGGTGGACCGAGGGCCGCGGCTGGCACGACGGCCAACTCGTCCCGTACGCCGCCATCCCGCTCGACCCGGCCACCAACGTCCTGCACTACGCGCAGGAGATCTTCGAGGGCCTGAAGGCCTACCGCCGCCCCGACGGCTCGGTCGCCACCTTCCGCCCCGAGCAGAACGCGCGCCGCTTCCAGCGCTCCGCGCACCGCCTCGGGATGCCCGAGCTGCCCGTCGAGACCTTCGTCGAGGCCTGTGACGCGCTGGTCTCGCAGGACAAGGACTGGGTGCCCGCGCACGGCGGCGAGGAGTCGCTCTACCTGCGCCCCTTCATGATCGGCACCGAGGTCGGCCTGGGCGTCAAGCCGTCCAACGAGTACCTGTTCATCGTCATCGCCTCTCCGGCCGGCGCCTACTTCAAGGGTGGCGTGAAGCCCGTCTCCATCTGGGCCTCCGAGGACCGTGTCCGCGCCGTCCCCGGCGGCATGGGCGACGCCAAGACCGGCGGCAACTACGCCGCCTCCCTGCTCGCCCAGGCCGAGGCCGCCGCCAAGGGCTGCGACCAGGTCTGCTACCTCGACGCCGTCGAGCACAAGTGGGTCGAGGAACTGGGCGGCATGAACCTGTTCTTCGTCTACGGAAACAAGATCGTCACCCCCACCCTGACCGGCTCCATCCTGGAGGGCGTCACCCGCGACTCCCTGCTGACCGTCGCCCGCGACCTGGGCTACGAGGCCGAGGAGGGCCGCGTCTCCGTCGACCAATGGCAGCGCGACTCGGAGAACGGCACCCTCACCGAGGTCTTCGCCTGTGGCACCGCCGCCGTGATCACCCCGGTCGGCACCGTCAAGCGCGAGGGCGCCGAGTGGAAGCAGGGCGACGGTCAGCCCGGCGAGGTCACCCTCCGCCTGCGCGAGGCCCTGCTCGACCTCCAGCGCGGCATCTCCGAGGACAAGCACGGCTGGATGCACGAACTGGCGCAGTAAGGCGTGCCGTAACGGTTCGCCGTAAGGCTCCCGGCAGCCGCCGACAGGGAAGCGCCCCGGACCCCGCAGGTCCGGGGCGCTTGCCCGTTCGCCGTTCTGGACACCCGCGCCCGCATACTGAGACGGCCGGTGGGACGGTGGGCGTTCTGTGCCAGACTTCCCCCGTGTTCTCGCTCTCCATGATTATGGGCAGCAGGCGCGCCGGTCCGCAGTGACCACCTCGTACGACCAGGTACGGGTGGCATCGTCGTCCTCGACCCGCGCGCAGACCTCTCGCACCCGCGAGAGGTTTTTTCGTTTTCGGCCCACCCACGGCCGGTGACGGAGCGTGAGGGAAACTGGGGGGAACGGTGGAGCCGGTCATTCCGGTAAGACCGACATCACAACAGGAGCCTTGAGACCATGACCGCAACCAGCGAGCTCGACGATTCCTTCCACGTCTTCGACACCACGCTGCGCGACGGCGCGCAGCGCGAGGGCATCAACCTCACCGTCGCGGACAAGCTGGCCATCGCGCGGCACCTGGACGACTTCGGCGTGGGCTTCATCGAGGGCGGCTGGCCCGGCGCCAACCCGCGCGACACCGAGTTCTTCGCCCGCGCCGCGAAAGAGCTGGACCTGAGGAACGCGACGCTCGTCGCCTTCGGCGCCACCCGCCGCGCCGGTGCCAAGGCCGCAGACGACCCGCAGGTCAGGGCCCTGCTGGAGTCGGGCGCCCCGGTGATCACCCTGGTCGCCAAGGCCCACGACCGGCACGTCGAACTCGCCCTGCGCACCACGCTCGACGAGAACCTGGAGATGGTCCGCGACACCGTCGCTCACCTCCGCGCCGAGGGCCGCCGCGTCTTCGTGGACTGCGAGCACTTCTTCGACGGCTACCGCGCCAACCCCGAGTACGCCAAGGCCGTCGTACGGACCGCCGCCGAGGCCGGCGCCGACGTGGTCATCCTCTGCGACACCAACGGCGGGATGCTCCCGGCGCAGATCGGCGCCGTCGTCGCCACCGTGCTCGCCGACACCGGCGCCCGGCTCGGCATCCACGCCCAGGACGACACCGGCTGCGCGGTCGCCAACACCCTCGCCGCCGTCGACGCGGGCGCGACCCACGTGCAGTGCACGGCCAACGGCTACGGCGAGCGGGTCGGCAACGCCAACCTCTTCCCGGTCGTGGCCGCCCTTGAGCTGAAGTACGGCAAGAAGGTGCTGCCCGACGGCGCGCTGCGCGAGACGACCCGCATCTCCCACGCCATCGCCGAGGTCGTCAACCTCACCCCCTCCACCCACCAGCCCTACGTCGGCGTCTCCGCCTTCGCCCACAAGGCCGGGCTGCACGCCTCCGCCATCAAGGTCGACCCCGACCTCTACCAGCACATCGACCCCGAGCAGGTCGGCAACACCATGCGGATGCTGGTCTCCGACATGGCGGGCCGCGCCTCCATCGAGCTCAAGGGCCGCGAGCTGGGCGTCGACCTCGGCGACGACCGCGAACTGGTCGGCCGGGTGGTCGAGCGGGTCAAGGAGCGCGAACTCAAGGGCTACACCTACGAGGCCGCCGACGCCTCCTTCGAGCTGCTGCTGCGCGCCGAGGCCCAGGGCGCTCCGCTGAAGTACTTCGACGTGGAGTCCTGGCGCGCGATCGTCGAGGACCGCCCCGACGGCACCCACGCCAACGAGGCGACCGTGAAGCTGTGGGCCAAGGGCGAGCGGATCGTCGCCACCGCCGAGGGCAACGGCCCGGTCAACGCCCTCGACCGGGCGCTGCGCGTGGCCCTGGAGAAGATCTACCCGCAGCTCGCCAAGCTGGAGCTGGTGGACTACAAGGTCCGCATCCTGGAGGGCAAGCACGGCACCCAGTCCACGACCCGCGTCCTGATCTCCACGGGCGACGGCGCGGGGGAGTGGTCCACGGTCGGCGTCGCGGAGAACGTCATCGCCGCCTCCTGGCAGGCCCTGGAGGACGCCTACACCTACGGCCTGCTGCGCGCGGGCGTCGAACCGGCCGAGTAGCCGCCGAGCAGGGCCGGGCAGCCGGGTGCGGCGGCGGTCAGGGAGCGCGCCAGACGTTGTCGAACGCGTCCTCCTCGATCCGCCGCCGCTGCCGCACCGCCTCCAGCTCGGTCAGCGCGTCCCCGACGGCGGCGAGCACGAGCGCCACCCGGTCGTCCTCGGCGCCTTCCTCCGCGCTCTTCGCCCCCGGCTCCCCGATGCCCAGCTCCGCCGCGAGCCCGGTCAGCACGGGTTCCCGTACGGCCCACCGCTCCGCCGCCTGCCGCCGCCCGGCCGAGTCCGCCGGCTCGGCCCGCTTGAACAGGTGCCGCAGCCCGGACCCGCCCGGCTCCAGCGCGGCCGTATAAGCCGCGGCGAGCCCGTTCCCCCGCCGCCACAGCCAGTCCTCCACCGACTCGTACGGCTCCTCGCGCACCAGCGCGGCGGCCGCCTCGTCCAGCAGCCGGTCCCCGGTGAGATGCCCTGAGGTCGGCACGATCCGGTCCTCCCGGAGGCTCACCACCCCGGCCCCGGCCAGGTCCAGCAGCTCGGCCCCCGCCAGCGCCAGCGAGAGATCCCCGCGCTCCACGGGCCGGTCGGCCCGCACGTCGAGCACGACGAACAGCAGATCCTGCGGTGTGGTCATCTGGGGCTCCCGGTCAGGAGGGGTGATACGGGCCGCGTACCACCACCGCCCGACCGGGAAACCCGTCGCGCCGCCGTGCGGACTAGCGGAGCGTCCACTTCTGGTTCGCGGCGCCCGTGCACGACCAGATCTGAGCCCTGGCCCCGTTCGCCGAGGAGTTGTCCGTCACGTCCAGGCACTTGTCCGCCGCCGTGTTGACCACGTCGCCGGTGGAGGTGTTGTAGGACCACTGCTGGGCGCCGGTGCCGTTGCAGTCGTACAGCTGGACCTTGGCGCCGTTCGCGGTGGAGGCGGAGGTGACGTCGAGGCACTTGCCGAGGGCGCGGACCGAGCCGTCCGTGGCGACCGTCCACTGCTGGGCGGCGCTGCCGTTGCAGTCGTAGAGCTGGACGGCGGTGCCGTTGGCGGACGAACCGCCCGCCACGTCCAGGCACTTGCCCGCGAGACCGGTGAAGGCGCCGGTGCGGGCGCCGTCGCCGGACTGGGTGCCGGACCAGGTGAAGGTGGCGGAGGTGCGGGCGGGGAGGGAGTAAGTGGCCTGCTGTCCGCCCCAGTTGATGGTCACCGTGCGTGCGGAGGAGCCGCCGTTGTAGGCGATCAGGGCCTTGCTGCCGTCGGGGTTGCGCCAGGCCACGTTGGGCACGGCGGTGGAGGCCGTCGAGGCGATGCGCTGGGCGCCGGGGCGGACGAACTTGGTGAGGTGGCCCATGTCGTAGTACTCGACGGTGTAGTCCACGCTCCCGCTGCGGCTGTCACCGTTGTGCACGGTGACGAGACCCGTGCAGGTGCCGCAACCGCCGTTGTGCGGGCCCATGTTCTGGTCCACCGCGAGGGACCACTTGGTCACCGACTTCGCCCAGTTGCGGGTGTAGTCGATGATGTTGGACATGTCCTCGCGCTGCTGGTCGGCGATCCAGGTGCCGCCGGAGTGCTCGGTGGCGAAGGCGTCCAGGTTCGGGTACTGGTTGTGCACGGCCGTCTGCTTGTCGACGTCACCGCCGTAGCCGTGCCAGGCGATGCCGCCGAAGTTGGGGTGGCTGCGCACGGTCGCGTCGTCCACGGTCTGGGCGGCGTAGGCGTCGTAGGAGTCCCAGTTCCAGTCGTGCGCCAGGACCTTGGTGGACAGCCCCGCCTGCTGGAGCCTGGGCAGCAACTCGCTCTTGGTGAAGTAGGCGAGGCCGCTCGCGTTCCAGCTCATCGAGGGGTAGCCCGAGCAGCAGGTCGGCTCGTTCTGCGCGGTGACGTAGGAGACGTTCACGCCCTGATCGCGGTACGCCTGGAGGTACTTGACGAAGTACGACGCGTAGGCGCCGTAGTCCTCCGCCTTCAGCCAGCCGCCGTTGAGCGAGCCGCTGTCCTTCATCCAGGCCGGGGCGGTCCACGGGGAGGCCATGACGGTGAGGGACGGGTTCAGCTGGACCGCCTGCCGGGTGAGCGGGGCGACGTCCGCGAGGTCGTGCGCGATCGAGAACCTGGCGAGCGAGGGGTCGGTCTGCCCGGCGGGCACGTCGTCGTAGGTGTAGCCGGAGCGGGCCAGGTCGGAGGCGCCCATCGGGTTGCGCAGGAACGACAGGCCGATGCCGTCCGTGGGGGAGAACAGCTTGCGCAGGGTGGCGTCCCGGGTGGCCTGGGACAGCGCGCCGCTGCTGTTCAGCAGCCACGCGGCGGTGTCGGTGAAGGACGCGCCGCCGCCGGTGAAGGTCTGGTAGCGGGTGCCCTCGTCGACGGTGATGTTCTCGCCGGAGCCGCCGGTGCCCGAGGAGAAGGCGAACGGCGCCTGTTGCTGGAGCCCGCGGGTGACGTGCCGCCCGCCGGAGTCGTCGGTGGTGGTGAGCCAGGCCGTCACCGGCTCGCCCGCCGCGTGCGCGGCGGGGACGGCGAGGGTGCCGAGCCCGGCGGTGGTCAGCAGCGCGGCCAGCAGCAGCCGGACCGGACGCAGGGGTGGTCCCATGGAGCGCCGCCCTTCGGGGAGGTGGGGGGATGGGGAACAGCGGCGTGCGAGGCGTGAGTAAATGACGGCTTCCACCGTCCGTCAAGGGGTCGCGCATTCAGAAGGCGAACGCACAACACCCCTGCTCCACACATGAGTCGGCGGTGTTCCACTTCCGGTGTGAAGCCTTGACGCCTGCCGGGGGCGGCAGTTGACTCACGGCGTGAGTTAAGTCATGAGTGAACTGTGAGCCAAGCGAAGGGTCCGAAGGGTTTATGCGCAGAACCGCCCTGCTCGTCTCCGCCGCCTTGCTGACCGCGACTCTCCCGCTGACCGCGGCCGCCACCGCCTCGGGCGCCGCCGACCCGCCGCCCGTGTCCGTCGACCGCTTCGAGGGCGAGGTCCCCTTCGCCGCCCAGCCCGCCGAGGGCATCTTCACCTGGGGCGGCGACAGCGACGACCCGCCCGCCCTGGAACTGGCCGCACGCGCCGACGCCCCCGAGGGCACCAAGGTCCTCACCGGCGGCTACGACATCAGCGGCTACGGCGGCTTCACCCACGACTACGCCGCCGCCGGACCCGCCCACGACTGGTCCGCGCACCGGGGCATCCGCTTCTGGTGGGACGGCCAGGACAACGGCAGGAAGATCGCCTTCGAGATCAAGGACGGCGGCGCCAACGGCGAGGCGTCCGAGCTGTGGACGACCTCCTTCACCGACGACTTCACCGGCTGGAAGCAGATCGAGATCCCGTTCAGCGCGTTCACCTATCGCACCGACTACCAGCCCGTCGGCGGTATCGACCACGTCCTCGGCCTCACCGAGATGTGGGGCTACGCCGTCACGCTGCCGACCGGCGTCAAGGGCCGCTTCGCCATGGACGGCGTCGAGCTCTACGGCGCCGCCGACCCCGCGCTGCACGCCTCCGTCACCACCGACGCGGCCGTCCACACCGTGCGCGAGGGCGACACCGCCTCCGTCCGCGTCACCGTCTCCACCACCGGGGAGAAGCCGCTGACCGACCCGGTGACCGTCGGCTACACCACCTCCGGCGGCACCGCCCGCCCCGGCACCGACTACCGGCCCGCCGACGGCACCCTCACCTTCCCGGCCGGCGCCCCCTCCGGCACCTCGCGGACCGTCAAGGTGGCCACCCTGAAGGACCGCAGTGCCGAGGCCGCCGAGACGATCCCGCTCAAGCTCACGGTGACCGGCGCCAAGGCCCCCGCCGAGACCCCGCAGATCGTCATCGACGCCCACGGACTGCCGTACCTGGACGCCAAGTTGTCCCTGCGCAAGCGGGTGGCCGACCTGCTCGGCCGGATGTCGCTCGCGGAGAAGATCGGCCAGATGACCCAGGCCGAGCGCGGAGCCGTCAGCGACCCGGCCGACATCGCGTCCTACGACCTCGGCTCGCTGCTCTCCGGCGGTGGCTCCACGCCCACCCCCAACACCCCCGAGGCGTGGGCGAAGATGATCGACGGCTTCCAACTGCGCGCCCAGGCAACGCGGTTCCAGATCCCGCTGATCTACGGCGTGGACGCGGTGCACGGCCACAACAACCTGGTCGGCGCCACGATCATGCCGCACAACATCGGCATCGGTGCCACACGTGACCCCGGGCTCGCCCAGCAGACCGGCACGGTGACCGCCGCCGAGGTCCGCGCCACCGGCATCCCCTGGGACTTCGCGCCCTGCCTGTGCGTGACCCGCGACGAACGCTGGGGCCGCTCCTACGAGTCCTTCGGCGAGGACCCGGCGCTGGTCGAGTCCCTGGAGACGGTGATCCAGGGCCTCCAGGGCCGCGCCGACGGCCGCGACCTCGCCCGCTCCGACAAGGTCCTCGCCACCGCCAAGCACTTCGTCGGCGACGGCGGCACCGCCTACGGCTCCTCCACCACCGGCACCTACACGATCGACCAGGGCGTCACCAAGGTCACCCGGCAGCAGCTGGAGGCCGTCCACCTCGCGCCGTACCAGGACGCCGTGGACCGGGGGATCGGCACGGTCATGCCGTCCTACTCCTCACTGGAGGTCATCGGCGACGGACGCGGCCCGGTGAAGATGCATGCCCGCGCGGACATGATCAACGGCGTGCTCAAGGGCCGCATGGGCTTCGACGGCTTCGTGATCAGCGACTGGAACGCCATCGACCAGCTCCCCGGCGACTACGCCACGCACGTGCGCACCTCGGTGAACGCGGGCGTCGACATGATGATGGTCCCCTACGGCTACAAGGACTTCACCGCGGCCCTCACCGCCGAGGTGAAGGCCGGACGCGTCACCGAGCGGCGCATCGACGACGCGGTCTCCCGCATCCTCACCCAGAAGTTCCGCCTCGGCCTGTTCGAGCACCCCTACGCGAACACCTCGGGCGCGTCCGCGATCGGCTCCCCGGCCCACCGCGCCGTCGCCCGCCAGGCCGCCGCCGAGTCCCAGGTACTGCTGAAGAACAGCGGCGGGCTGCTGCCGCTGAGGAAGAGCGAGAAGGTGTACGTCGCCGGGTCCAACGCCGACGACATCGGCAACCAGACCGGCGGCTGGACCGTCACCTGGCAGGGCGCCTCCGGGAACACCGTCCCCGGCACCACCATCCTCCAGGGGATGCGGAAGGCGGGCGGTGACGTCACCTACTCCAAGGACGCCTCCGCGCCGACCAAGGGGTACGACGTGGGCGTGGTCGTCGTCGGGGAGACCCCCTACGCGGAGGGCGTGGGCGACGTGGGCAACGGCCACAGCCTCCAGCTGTCCGCCGCCGACCGGGCCGCCGTGGACAAGGTGTGCGCGGCCATGAAGTGCGCGGTGCTGATCGTCTCCGGGCGCCCGCAGCTCATCGGGGACCAGCTGGGCAGGATCAACGCCCTGGTCGCCTCCTGGCTGCCCGGCACCGAGGGCGACGGCGTGGCCGACGTGCTCTACGGCAGGCGGGCCTTCACCGGACAGCTCCCAGTCACCTGGCCGAGGTCCGAGGCGCAGCTGCCGATCAACGTGGGCGACGCGTCGTACGACCCGCAGTACCCCTACGGGTGGGGTCTGACCACCCGTACCACCGTGCCGAAGGGTGGCGCGGCCGAGCTGAAGGCGCTCGGCGCGAAGGCGGAGCGGGCCGGGCGGGCGCACGACGGCGGACTCGGTCGGGCACTGGTCACCAAGGCCCGGCTGATCGTCCAGGACAAGGCCGGACAGCGGATCACGGCGGCGATGGCGAAGCCCTTCGCCGAGGCCGACCACGCGCTGCTGACCGGGAACTACGCACTGGCGCTGCGCAAGCTGGCGGAGGCCTATCGGGCGGCCTGATTCACCCGAACCAGTGATCCGTACACCTGACCGAAAAGGGGAGGCTTCGGGTAGCGTCGAAGGATGAAGGCCGTCCTGCCGACCCGAAGCCTCCCCGCGCTGCTGCTGGCCGCGCTGGTGCTGGCTCTCACCACCGTGTTCGCCCCCGCCGCGAGCGCGGAGACGAGCGCGTCCACCATCGGCCGGGCCCTGCGCGAGAACCCGGTCTACGTCGACCCGGCCGCCTCCGGACAACTCTCCCGCGCCGACGCCGACGCGCTGTCCAAGCGGATAAAGGACGCCGGGAAGCCGGTGTTCATAGTGGTCCTGCCCGCCGGGTATCCGACCGACAGTGTCTTCTCCGACGTGCGCACCGCCACCGGAATCACCGGCCTGTACGGCATAAGGCTGGGCGACCGCTTCAACGCCAAGGCCGACGCGGTGGTCATATCGAACACGGCCCGCGAGAACCTGGTGGCGAGCGTCCAGGGCGAGAACGCCAAGGCGCAGCTCACCGACTTCACCGACCGCGCCCTCGACACCGTCAAGGGACACGCCCCGTCCGGCTGGGACTCCTCCGGCGGGGGAGTCTCCGGCACCGGACTGATCGTGGCCGCCGGCGTCCTGGTGGCGGCCGGCGCGGGCGCCTACACCCTGGTCCGCCGCAACCGGCGCCGCCGCGACGAGGACCAGCGCGCCGCCCTCGACCGGCTCCGCGTGGTGGTGGACGAGGACATCACCGCCTTCGGCGAGGAGCTGGACCGGCTCGACTTCCGGCCCGGCGAGCCCGGCGCCGACGACGCGATGCGCGCCGACTACGAGCGCGCCCTGAACGCCTACGACAACGCCAAGCAGCTCATGGACCGGGCCCGCAGACCCGAGGACGTGCGCGCGGTCACCGAGACACTGGAGGACGGCCGCTTCTCGCTCGCCGTGCTGGCCGCCCGCCGCGAGGGACGCGTGCTGCCCGAGCGGCGCCCGCCCTGCTTCTTCGACCCGCGCCACGGCCCCTCGGTGACCGACGCCCTCTGGACGCCGTCCGGCGGCAGCCCGCGCGAGGTCCCGGTCTGCGCGGCCGACGCCGCCCGGCTGGCCGACGGCCGCGACCCGGCGGTGCGCGAGGTCGACACCGAGTACGGCCGCCGCCCCTACTGGGACGCGGGCCCGGCCTACGGCCCCTGGGCGGGCGGCTACTTCGGCGGCGGCCTGCTGCCCGGCCTCCTGGTGGGCACCATGCTCGGCGGCATGATGTCCACCCCCGCCTACGCGTCCGACTACGGCGGCGGCTTCGGTGACAGCGGTGGCGGTTTCGGCGGCTTCGAGGGCGGCGACGTCTCGGGCGGCAACTTCGACCCCGGTGACTTCGGCGGCTTCGGCGACGGCGGAGGCTTCGGCGACAGCGGCGGCGGGGGAGACTTCGGCGGCGGCTTCTGAGCCCGGGCACACCCGCGCCGGGCCCGACACATCCGCGCCAGGGCCGGGCGCACACGCGCGAGCGCCCCCTCCCCCGTCAGGGGAAGCGGGGCGCTCGTCGGTGTCGCGGTGCCGTACTCGCGGCCGGGCCGCCAGAGGCTCACGCGTTCTTGATGGCCGACACGTCGAAGTTGAGCTTGATCTTGTCGGAGACGAGCACGCCACCGGTCTCCAAGGCCGCGTTCCAGGTCAGGCCCCAGTCCGAGCGCAGCAGCTCGGCCTTGCCCTCGAAACCGATGCGGTCGTTGCCGAACGGGTCCTTGGCGGAGCCGTTGAACTCCAGGTCGATGGAGATCGGCTTGGTCGTGCCGAGGATGGAGAGGTCGCCGGTGATGCGGTAGTCGTCACCGCCGAGGGACTCCACCTTGGTCGAGCGGAAGGTCATCGTCGGGAACTCGTCCGTCTTGAAGAAGTCGGCGGACTTCAGGTGCGTGTCGCGGTCCGCGTTGCCCGTGTCGATGCTGTCCATCTTGATGTCGAGGCTCGCGGTGGACTTGGCGACGTCCGAGCCGTCGAGGTGCAGCGTGCCGGTGAACTCGGTGAAGCTGCCCTTCACGTTGGTCACCATCGCGTGCCGCGCCGTGAAGCCGAGCGTGGTGTGCGCGGGGTCGATCGTGTACTCGCCGGTGAGCCCGGCCAGGTCGCTGCCGGGCTCGGCGGTGGCGGCGGTGGTGGCGCTGTCCTTGCGGCTGAAGATGCCCATCGTGTGCTCCTCGAGAGGTTGTTTAAGGTTCAACGAACCCTGCGGTTACGAAGGTAACGCCATTCTGTTTGGTTTTCAACATCATCCGGTGCGTGTTTTCACGCCAACACACAGTCACCACGTCCGCCCTCTGGCGGACGCGCGTAGAACTCGGGCACCATCTGCGGTGCGCCACCTGCACAGCCGCCCCACAGGAAGCACGGCCCACCGCAGGAAGGGTTCCCCACGTGAAGATCCGTTCCGTTCTGACCGCGCTCGCGCTCGTCGTCGCGCCCGGAGTCGCCGTCGTCGGCACCGCCTCCGACGCCTTCGCCGTCACCAAGATCACTCACGCCACGGCCACGCAGATGTTCCGCGACGTCGGCATCACCTGGTCCTCTTCCGGAGGCTGCTCCAACCGCAACAACTCCACCTGTACGTCGTTCGACCAGCTCAACCTCCCCACCGCCCAGGGCGCCCAGACCCTCAAGCGGGCCACCGGCTGCGCGCTGAACATCACCGGCGGCACCGAGACCGGCCACGCCTCGGGGACCTACTCGCACTGGAACGGCTACAAGCTGGACTACGGCAAGAACACCTGCGTGACCTCGTACATCAAGAACACCTTCACCTACATCGGGCTGCGCGGCGACGGCGCGCCGCAGTACCAGTCCGGCTCCGGCAACATCTACGCCGACGAGGGCAATCACTGGGACGTCCTCTACTACAACTGCGGCGGCTGCTGAGCGGCCGCGAGGCGGGGGCCGTACCGGGGCGGAAAACCCCGGGACGGCCCCCGCCGCCGTTCGGGGTACGGTGGGCGGGGTCGGCCGTCCGGAGTCCCCGTTTCACCCCACGGCTGGCGTGTCGCGGCATCGGATCCGCGCCCCGCTCCGGTACCGGCCTTTGTGGCACCCCTACAACGCCGACGCCCTCCGGGCAGTCGGAACAGCTGCATGTCGGCATAGTTCTGTTCGGTGGTACCAGGAAAACGCTTCGGAGACTGTACGGAGTGGACGGCTCGCTTTCCTTGATGTCCTTCGTAAGGTCGCTACATGACCGTTTTGGAAGAGACGACGGGTGAGCCGACGGACGCGCGTGGTCGGGTCGCCGAGCTGCACGAGATCCGTGCGCAGGCCCTGGCGGGCCCCAGCGAGAAGGCGACCGAGGCGCAGCACGCCAAGGGCAAGCTGACGGCGCGGGAGCGCATCGAGCTGCTCCTGGACCCGGGTTCCTTCCAGGAGGTCGAGCAGCTGCGCCGGCACCGCGCGACCGGCTTCGGCCTGGAGGCCAAGAAGCCGTACAGCGACGGTGTCATCACCGGCTGGGGCACGGTCGAGGGCCGCACGGTCTTCGTCTACGCGCACGACTTCCGGATCTTCGGCGGCGCGCTGGGCGAGGCCCACGCCACGAAGATCCACAAGATCATGGACATGGCCATCGCGGCCGGTGCGCCGCTGGTCTCCCTCAACGACGGCGCGGGTGCCCGCATCCAGGAGGGCGTCTCCGCGCTCGCCGGCTACGGCGGCATCTTCCAGCGCAACACCAAGGCGTCCGGCGTCATCCCGCAGATCAGCGTGATGCTCGGCCCGTGCGCGGGCGGCGCGGCCTACAGCCCCGCCCTCACCGACTTCGTCTTCATGGTCCGCGAGACCTCGCAGATGTTCATCACCGGCCCGGACGTCGTCAAGGCGGTCACCGGCGAGGAGATCTCCCAGAACGGCCTGGGCGGCGCCGACGTGCACGCCGAGACCTCCGGCGTCTGCCACTTCGCGTACGACGACGAGGAGACCTGCATCGCGGAGGTGCGCTACCTCCTGTCGCTGCTCCCGCAGAACAACCGCGAGAACCCGCCCCGCGCGGAGTCCTCCGACCCCGCCGACCGGCGCGGCGACGTCCTGCTCGACCTGGTCCCCGCCGACGGCAACCGGCCCTACGACATGACCAAGGTCATCGAGGAACTGGTCGACGACGGCGAGTACCTGGAGGTCCACGAGCGCTGGGCGCGGAACATCATCTGCGCGATGGCCCGCCTCGACGGCCAGGTCGTCGGCATCATCGCCAACCAGCCGCAGGTCCTTGCGGGCGTACTGGACATCGAGGCGAGCGAAAAAGCTGCGCGCTTTGTCCAGATGTGTGACGCTTTCAATATCCCGATCATCACGCTGCTGGACGTGCCGGGCTTCCTCCCCGGTGTCGACCAGGAGCACGGCGGAATCATCCGGCACGGCGCGAAGCTGCTCTACGCCTACTGCAACGCGACCGTGCCGCGGATTTCGCTCATCCTGCGCAAGGCGTACGGCGGCGCCTACATCGTCATGGACAGCCAGTCCATCGGTGCGGACCTGACGTACGCGTGGCCCACGAACGAGATCGCCGTGATGGGCGCCGAAGGCGCCGCCAACGTCATCTTCCGCCGCCAGATCGCCGAGGCCGAGGACCCCGAGGCGATGCGCCAGAAGATGGTCAAGGAGTACAAGGCCGAGCTCATGCACCCGTACTACGCGGCGGAGCGCGGCCTGGTGGACGACGTGATCGACCCCGCCGAGACCCGCGAGGTACTGGTCAAGTCGCTGGCGATGCTCCAGTCGAAGCACGCCGACCTGCCCTCCCGCAAGCACGGCAACCCGCCGCAGTGATCGAGCCCTCGGAGACCGAAGCCATGAACACTCCCGACATCCGCGTCGAGAAGGGCCACGCCGAGCCCGAGGACATCGCCGCCATCACGGCCGTCCTCCTCGCCCGCGCCGCGGCCCGCCACACCACCCGCCCCTCCGCAGGCCGCCCCCGCGCCGCCTGGCGCCGCCTGGAGCGCGAGCCCGGCTTCCGCGCCCCGCACAGCTGGCACTGAGCCGCACACGCCCCACGAGAGCGGGCCGCCCCACCCGGGGCGGCCCGCTTCTCCGTGTCCCGCTCCGGAAACCGAAAGGGGCCCCTCCCGACAGGAGGGGCCCCTTTCGCAGCGGGTGTGTACTACCGAAGGCGCGCCATCAGCGCGTGCTCGACCAGGGTGATCAGCGCGCTCTTGGCGTCCGCGCGGTGGCGGGCGTCCGTCGTGATGATCGGGGTGTCCGGGCCGATCTGGAGGGCCTCGCGGACCTCCTCCGGGTTGTAGGGCTGGCTGCCGTCGAAGCCGTTGAGGGCGATGACGAACGGCAGGCCCGAGTTCTCGAAGTAGTCCACGGCCGGGAAGCAGTCGGCCAGGCGGCGGGTGTCGACCAGCACGATGGCGCCGATGGCGCCGCGCACCAGGTCGTCCCACATGAACCAGAAGCGGTCCTGACCGGGCGTACCGAAGAGGTACAGGATCAGGTCCTGGTCGAGGGTGATACGGCCGAAGTCCATGGCGACCGTGGTGGTCTTCTTGTCCCCGGTGTGGGTGAGGTCGTCGATGCCGGCCGAAGCGGACGTCATGACGGCCTCGGTGCGCAGCGGGTTGATCTCCGAGACGGCGCCGACGAACGTGGTTTTGCCCACACCGAAGCCGCCCGCCACCACGATCTTCGCGGACGTGGTGGAGCGGGAAGGCCCTCCGCTAGAGCTTGCGAAGTCCACTGAGCACCCTTTCGAGCAAAGTCACGGCTGGCTGGCCACCGGCGTTCTCGTCGCCGCCGGGCTGATGGATGGCGACCAGGCCCGCCTCCGCCAAGTCGGCGACGAGAATCCTGGCCACGCCGAGGGGGATCGTCAGGAGAGCCGAGATCTCGGCTACCGACTTGATCTCCCGGCACAGGTTGCAGATCCGCTGATGCTCGGGCAGCTGACCCTGCATCTGATGCGGAGCGGCGGTGGTGTGCACCAGTGCCTCGATGGCGAGCTGGTAGCGCGGGCGCGTCCGGCCGCCGGTCATGGCGTACGGACGCACCAAGGGGTTGTTCGAGGCGGCCGGGGCCGACGCCGGCTCGGCGCGGCGCGGGGGCACCGGCTGGATGCGCGGGGCCTGGGGCTGCTGGTAGGGAGCCGGACCGGGACCCTGCGGTACGTAGGGCTGCCGGTGGTCGGGGGCGGAGGGAGCGTACGGGTTCGCGGTACCGCCGTCCTGTCCCTGCACGGGACCGTACGACCAGCCACCCGTATGCGAACCGCCTGGGGGTGTTGCCACTTTCTCTCCTCCTCCGACTGTGCCGGGCATCCATATGCGTGGAGCCGCGTCCCGAAACCTTACGGCCCCGGGACGCGAACGCGCACCGTCCGCTTGCTAGTTGAGAAGGCTGCCCTGGAGTTCCGCACGCAGATCCGGGGTCAGGACCGTGCCCGCGCGGTCCACCAGAAGGGCCATCTCGTACCCGATGAGGCCGATGTCCGCTTCCGGGTGGGCCAGTACGGCGAGCGAGGAACCGTCGGATACGGACATGATGAAGAGGAATCCTCGCTCCATCTCCACAACTGTCTGGTTCACGCTGCCTCCCTCGAAGATCCGGGAGGCGCCTGCCGTCAGAGACGTCAGACCGGAGGCGACGGCCGCGAGCTGGTCGGCGCGGTCGCGCGGAAAGCCTTCGGACATCGCCAGAAGGAGTCCGTCGGCGGAGACCACCACCGTGTGGGACACCCCCGGGGTGTTGTCCACGAAGTTGGTGATCAACCAGTTCAGGTTCTGTGCCGCCTGGCTCATCGGGCTCACACTAACGCTCCTGGTTGTAGGTGCTGTCAGGACCACTGTGCTGATTGTTAGTGGCCTGGCCGTTCGTTTCACTGCCTGCGTTGCGTCCGCGTTCGACGCCGCGACGCAGGTTGCTCAGCCTGCCCCGGACGTCTTCCGGGGCGCGGGAGACCTGTGGGCCCCCCTGAGGGGTGCTCTCGGCGGTGCCCTCGACCAGGTTGGCCTTGGGTACCCGCCGCGGCAGACCGGAGGAGGTGACTCCGCCCGCCTTGGGTTTGCGCAGCTGCGACGCCTGCTGCCAGCGGTCGTCGTTCGCCGAACGCCAGCCGCTGTCGCCGTTGTTCGCGGCGAGCGGGCCCGCCGCGGAGGCCGGCGCCCCCTGCTGTCCGTGGGCCGTGCCGTTCACGCCGTTCGCACCGCTCGTGACGCCACCGCGGCGGGGAAGCCCGGCGTTCGTCATGTCGTGGGCGGCGGGGGAGGCCGGTCCGGGACGCTCGAAGCCTACGCCGTTCCGCTCACTCACGTCACCGGCCTGCGAAGACTCCGTTTCCGCAGCGTACTGGGCCGGATAGTCGTTCTGGAAACCGTTCTGCCCGGACCACTCGTCCTGACGGTTGGCGCCGTCGTACGGACCGAACGCGTCGGGAGCCGAGGCGTGCGCCGGCGCATGGCCGTTCTGCGCCTGCTCCTGGTACACGTCGGGGTAGCCGCCGTTCTGGGCGAAGCCGTCGTTCTGCGGCACCCCGGCGTCCTGGGCGTAGTACTGCTGCTCCTCGTACGGCGCCTGCGGCAGCTCCTGGTACGGCTGCTGCGCCTCGGGGGCGGCGGCCTGCGGGTGCTGCTGCGCCGGGAAGCCGGAGGGGTCCTCGAAGCCCTGCTGCGGCTGCTCGAAGGCATCGGGGAACGCGGGCTGCTGCCCGGTCTCCTCCTGCGGCTGGTGGCCGTGGGTCTCCAGCGCGGCGCGGCGCTCCTCGCGCATCAGCGAGCGGCCGACGGGGTCGAGACCCCGGATGTCGTCCGGCACCTCGTAGCGGCTGTCGTCGAAGCCCAGTTCGGCGGCGGTGCGCAACGGCTGCTGCTGCGGCTGCTGTTGCTGCTGACCGAAGTTCTCGCCCGGGAACTGCTGCTCCGGGATGATCTGCGAGACCGTGAACTCGTCGTGCTCCAGCGGGACTTCGCCGCCACCGCCGTGCGTGATCGCGTCCGGAAGCATGACCAGGGAGGTCGTGCCGGCCTGCTCGCCCGAGGGGCGGAGCTGGACACGGATGCCGTGCCGGTCGGACAGCCGGCCGACCACGAAGAGGCCCATGCGCTGGGAGATCGCGGCGTCCACGGTCGGCGGGTTGGCCAGCTTGTGGTTGATGTCCGCGAAGTCCTCGGCCGTCAGGCCGATGCCCTTGTCGTGGATCTCGATCATCACGCGGCCGTCGGGGAGACGGGTCGCGGTGACCTTGACCTTGGTCTGCGGGGAGGAGAACGTCGTCGCGTTCTCCAGCAGCTCGGCCAGCAGGTGGACGAGGTCGGTCACGGCACGGCCGTGGATCTCGGCGTCCGGGACGCCGGAGAGCTCGATGCGCTCGTACTGCTCCACCTCGGAGGAGGCGGCGCGCAGGACGTCGACCAGCGGGACCGGCTGGTCCCAGCGGCGGCCCGGCTCCTCGCCGGCGAGGACCAGGAGGTTCTCGCCGTTGCGGCGCATACGGGTCGCGAGGTGGTCCAGCTTGAAGAGGTTCTCCAGCTGGTCCGGGTCGGCCTCGTTGTTCTCCAGGTCGGTGATCAGGGTCAGCTGGCCCTCGATCAGCGACTGGTTGCGGCGCGACAGGTTGGTGAAGATCGCGTTGATGTTGCCCCGCAGCAGGGCCTGCTCGGAGGCGAGCCGGACCGCTTCGCGGTGGACCTGGTCGAAGGCGCGGGCGACCTCGCCGATCTCGTCCTTGGTGTGGATCGGGATCGGGGCGACCCGGGTGTCGACCCGGCCGGGGTCGGTACGGGAGAGCTGGTCGACCAGCATCGGCAGACGCTGCTCGGCGATGCCGAAGGCCGCGTTGCGCAGCTGGCGCATCGAGCGGCTCATCTGGCGGGCCACCGTACCGGCGAGGACGAAGGCGAGCAGCAGCGCGATCACGACGGCCGCACCGGTGATGATCGCGGAGATCTTGGCGTCGTCGGCGATGCCCGAGGCCTCGCTCACGGCCTTGTTGGCCATGTCCGACTCGATGGAGCGGTACGCCTTGAACTTGAGGGTGTTGACCGCCCACCAGTTGGCGGGGGTGACGCCCTGCTGGGCCAGCTGCTGCCGCTCGATCGGGTCGGTGGTCTTCAGCTGGGCGAGCGCCGTGACCATGTTCTGCGGGTCGGCGGGCGGAGCCTTGTACGACGGGTCCTGGGCCTTGGCCTCGGCCACCATCTTGGCGCCCTGCGCCTGGATGTCCCGCTTCTCCTGGTCGAGCCGGTCGGAGTCCTCCTGGGTACCGCCGCCGAGGTACTCCTCGACCGCGATGCCCTCCAGATAGGCGTAGGAGGAGAGCGCGACGCGCTGGCTGGCCAGGTTGGGGGCGTCCGGACCGGGCTTCACCAGCATGTGCATACCGATGGAGCGCTCCAGGGAGAGCGCCGCCTTGGTGAGCGAGATGGCGTAGACGGTACGGCCGTAGGACGTGATGTTTCCGGTGCCCAGGCCCAGCTCGTTGGCGAACTCCATGAGCGGGTGGGCGACCTTGATGTAGCCCTCCTCCGTCTGCACGCCGGTGAACTTGGGGCCGTAGGCGCCCGCACGCAGCGTCTGGAGGAAGGGCTCGGTCTCGCGGAACAGCTTCAGCCGGCGCTCCAGGCCCGGCTTGCTCGGCATGTTCTGCGCGGCCTTGTCGAACGCGTCGGCCGCGTCGTCGGTGGCCTTGCGCGCTCCCGTGACCGTCGCCTTGTCCTCGGCGGTCTCGGCCTTGCCCTTCAGCAGGGGAGCGGCGCTGATGTCACGCTCGTTGTACAGGGCGTCGGCGTACGACAGCGACGCCCGCACCAGAATGGCGGTGTTCTCCGCGTCCTGCGCGTCCTGCCAGGTGTCGATCGAGTTCTTCACCTGGAAGCCACCCATGACCAGACCGACCATCACGGGTATGAGCAGGATCGCGTTCAGCCTGGTCGGCACCCGCCAGTTGCGCGGCGAGAACCGGCCTCCGGAAGCCGCGGGTGCTGCGGCCTCGGGCTCCGGACCCGGTGCAACCGGTGCGGGGGCCGCAGCGCGCGGCGGCGGGGTGAAGTTGCCCCGCGCCGACGGCTCGGGACCGTTCTTGCTTCGCCTCACTCGACCAACAACCTCTCGGCGGTCGGCACCGTCTCGTGCCGCAGTCTCTTCAGAGCCCGGTTTGTCTTCGCAGAGCCCGGTTCGTCTTCGGCCACTCAGTACGTCTTTGACCCCTGGGCAGTTCAGGCATTCCAGCACGTGGACCAGCGCAGTTCCAAACAGGGGCAGCGCGGTTGTAAGGCGCAGGTAAAACGGGTCAATACCGAGCGAGTCCCAGCAAAAGGCGGGGGGTTCGTGCGCGCAGCGACACCGGACGAACGCGCCCCGTGGCGATCCCCGGATATTCCTCTGCCGAACTGTTATGAACACCGGAGCCGGCCGTGTCCAAGGCCACAGCCGGCTCCGGTCCGTTCAGGGCAACTGCCGTACGGCAGATCCCACTTGAGTACTGCGGTCGGCGTACTACCGAAGGCGGGCCATCAGCGCGTGCTCGACCAGGGTGATCAGCGCGCTCTTGGCGTCCGACCGGTGACGGGCGTCCGTCGTGATGATGGGGGTGTCGGGGCCGATCTGGAGGGCCTCGCGCACCTCCTCCGGCTGGTACGGCTGCTGTCCGTCGAAGCCGTTGAGCGCGACCACGAACGGCAGACCCGAGTTCTCGAAGTAGTCCACCGCCGGGAAGCAGTCCGCCAGCCGCCGCGTGTCCACGAGCACCACGGCGCCGATGGCACCACGCACCAGGTCGTCCCACATGAACCAGAAGCGGTCCTGACCGGGCGTACCGAAGAGGTACAGGATCAGGTCCTGGTCCAGGGTGATACGGCCGAAGTCCATGGCCACCGTGGTGGTGGTCTTGTCGCCGGTGTGGGTGAGGTCGTCGATGCCCGCGGACGCGGACGTCATGACGGCCTCGGTACGCAGCGGGTTGATCTCCGAGACGGCGCCCACGAACGTGGTCTTGCCCACGCCGAAGCCACCCGCCACCACGATCTTCGCGGAGGTCGTGGCCCGCCCTCCGTCAGAGCTTGCGAAGTCCACTGAGCACCCTTTCGAGCAGCGTCACATCGGGAGCGCCGCCGTTGTTCTCGTCGCCACCCGGCTGGTGGATGGCGACCAGGCCGGCCTCGGCGAGGTCGGCGACCAGAATCCGGGCCACACCGAGCGGCATGGCCAGTAGCGCGGACACCTCCGCGACCGACTTCACCTCGACGCACAGTTGGCAGATGCGCTGGTGCTCCGGGAGCAGTCCCATGAGCGCTGCCGGGTCGGCCGTCGTGCTGATCAGCGCCTCGATGGCGAGCTGATAGCGCGGCCGCGTCCGGCCGCCGGTCATCGCGTACGGACGGACCAGCGGCTGGTCCCCCTCATCGCCGTACGACTCCGCGTACGGATCATGAGAGGCGTTGGGCGGGGTCATGAATCCTCCGGGCGGGACAGCAAGTCGGTCAGTCGTGCCGTCTGACGGGGCCGGTGGGGGGATTGTGGCGGCCGGACGGTTGTTTTGTGAGGTGGGTGGTGCCGGGGCGGGTCAGTGGAGCAGACTGCCTTGTAGTTCGGCGCGCAGATCCGGGGTGAGTACCGCACCCGCACGGTCGACGAGCAGCGCCATCTCGTAGCCGACGAGACCGATGTCGCACTCGGGGTGGGCCAGAACCGCGAGGGACGACCCGTCCGAGACGGACATGAGGAAGAGGAAGCCGCGTTCCATCTCGACGACGGTCTGCGACACGCTGCCTCCCTCGAAGATCCGGGAAGCCCCGGCCGTGAGAGAGGTCAGCCCGGAGGCGACCGCGGCCAGCTGGTCGGCGCGGTCACGGGGGAAACCTTCGGACATCGCCAGCAGAAGGCCGTCGGCGGAGACCACCACCGTGTGGGACACCCCTGGGGTGTTGTCCACGAAGTTGGTGATCAACCAGTTCAGGTTCTGTGCCGCCTGGCTCATCGGACTCAACTAACGCTCCTGCTGGTGAGTGGGGCTGGAAAAGCTGCCGGTCTGGCCGTTGCCGGCCTGGCGGCCCTGCGCGATGCCCCGGCGGAGATTGGTCAGTCGGCCTCGCACGTCGTCGGGGGAGCGCGAAACCTGCGGACCGGTCTGGGTCTGCTGCTGTTGCTGTGCGGTGCCCGGGACGAGGTTCGCCTTGGGCACGCGACGCGGCAGACCGGAGGTGGTGATGCCGCCTGCCGCGGGCTGCCGTACGCGCTCGGCCTGCCGGACGATCTCGTCGTTCGGCGAGGTGCGCCAGGTGCCCGTGGTGGACGAGGAGGAGGCGGGAGCCGCGGCACGCTGCGGAGCCGGAGCCTGGGCGGGCGCCTGCTGGTGAGCGGCCGGGGCCGCCGGAGCGGGGGCCTGCTCGGCCTCCTGCTGGCCGCCGCCGTGGAACCAGTTGGTCTCCAGCGTGTCGTACAGCGGGGTACGGCCGTCACCGGGAGCGCCGGCCGGGGGCAGCGCCGCCCAGCCCTCGTTCGGCGCCTGGCGCTGCGCGGGAGCCCGGTCGGGCTCGGGGGCCGCCTGGCGCTGCGGGAACTGCGGGCGCTGTGCGCCGAAGTCGCCGTGACCGCCCTGCTGCGGACGCTCGAACTGACCGGTGTGCGGTCCGTTCGCGCCGTGGCTGCCGGGCAGCGCGTGCTGACCGGTGTTGCCCGCGTCGTAACCGCCGCCGTCGTACGCCTGCGGCGCCGCGAACTGGCCGGTGCTCTGCGGGTCCTGGCCGCTTCCCGGGCCGCCGAAGCCGTTGTTCTGGGCGTACGGGTCGTGGCCGCCGCCCTGCTGGGCGAACCGGTTGCCCTGCTGGGCACCGGGCCGCTGGAACTGTCCGGTGTTCTGCTGCTCGCCCGCACCGGGACGCGCGAACTGACCGTTGCCGTGCTGGTCGTTCATGCCGGGCCGCTGGAACTGGCCCGTGTTCTGCTGCTCGCTGGCACCGGGCCGGGCGAACTGACCCGTGTTGTGCGGCTGCTGCGGGGCACCCGCACCGGGCCGGGCGAACTGGCCGGTGTGGTGGCCCTCGTTGTTGCCGTACAGGTCCTGGCGCGGGAACTCGCCGGTGCCGGACGGGTCGTGCGCGTCGATGCGGGGCATCTCCGCGGTCGCGCCCGCGCCCTGGCGGTCGTCCACGCGCGGCATCCGCGCGGTGTGCGGGGCCTGCTCGTCGTGGCCGCGCGGGGTGTCCATCGAAGCGCGGTTCTGCGGGGCGTCGCCCCACTCCGGGCCACGCTGCTGCGGGTTGCCGCCGGGCAGCTCGGCACGCGGACCGCCACGCGGCGGCAGCTGGGGCTGACGGCCCTGGTCGGCGCCGCCGCGCGGGGCGGCCGGACCGCGGCCGCCGAAGGCGTCCTGCTGCGGGCCACCCGGCTGCGCGGCCTGGAGACCCTGCGGACCACCGGGCGCCTGACCGTTCTGACCGCCCGGGGCACCGGCACCGGCGGCCTGACGGCCCTGGAACGCGGCACCGGGGCCCTGCGCTCCGCGTCCGCCACCGGGACGGCCGCCCTGGCCGGCACCGGGCAGCGCCGCACGCGGGCCCTGGCCCGCGCCGACCTGACCGCGCGGCGCGGAACCGCCGCCGAGGAGTCCGCCACCGGCGGGAGCGCCGCCGAGGGCACCGCCCTGGCCGCCTCCGCCGTTGTTCCGGCGGGCCGCCGCGGCACCGGCCGCGGCCTGCGCGGCGGCGGGACCGCCACCGGCGCCGGGTCCACCGGCCTTGCCCGGAGCGGGCTTCTTGCCGCCCTGGGCGACGTCGACGGGCAGCATGACCAGCGCGGTCGTACCGCCCGAGTCGGACGGACGCAGCTGAATACGGATGCCGTGTCGCTGGGACAGACGGCCGACCACGAACAGACCCATGCGGCGGGACACCGAGACGTCCACCGTGGGCGGCGCCGCGAGGCGCTCGTTGATCGCGGCCAGGTCCTCCGGGGAGAGACCGATACCGGTGTCGTGGATCTCGATCAGCACACGGCCGTCGGGCAGCGCGTGACCGGTCACCTTGACCTTGGTCTGCGGGGAGGAGAACGAGGTCGCGTTCTCGAGCAGCTCGGCGAGGAGGTGCACGAGGTCGTTGACGACGCGGCCGGCGACCTGGGTGCTCGGCACCGAGGCCAGTTCGATGCGCTCGTACTGCTCCACCTCGGAGGCGGCGGCGCGGAGCACGTCGACCAGCGGGACCGGGCGGGTCCAGCGCCGGCCGGGCTCTTCACCGGCGAGGACGAGGAGGTTCTCACCGTTACGGCGCATACGCGTCGCGAGGTGGTCGAGCTTGAAGAGGGAGGACAGCTGGTCCGGGTCGGCCTCGCGGGACTCCAGTTCGGAGATGAGCGAGAGCTGACGCTGAATCAGGCCCTGGGAGCGGCGCGAGAGGTTGGTGAACATCGCGTTGACGTTGCCCCGCAGAAGGGCCTGCTCGGCGGCCAGTCGGACCGCCTCGCGGTGCACGTCGTCGAAGGCCGCGGCCACCTGGCCGATCTCGTCGCTGGAGTGCACACCGACCGACTCCACGGACGTGTCGACGTCCTGCGGGTCGGACTCGGAGAGCTGCTTGACCAGCTCGGGCAGGCGGTCCTGGGCGACCCGGGTGGCGGTCTCCTGCAGACGGCGCAGCGAGCGGATCATGGAGCGGGCCACGACGAAGGCGCCGACCAGCGAGACGCCGAGCACGAGCAGGATCAGCGCACCGGAGAGGATCGCCTCCTGCTCCGAGGTCGACTTCAGCTCACGGGCCTTCTGCTCCATGTCACCGAGCAGCTCGTGCTCGATGTTCTTCATCTGCTGGAGCTTGTTGGTGCTGTCGTCGAGCCAGTCGCGGTAGGAACGGGCGGGCAGGCTCGCGAAGCCGTTCGTGGACGTCAGGACACGCTTGGCGTACTGGTCGGCCGCCTGGATCTGCGGGCTGTCCTCCTGGATCGGCTGGAGGACCGTCTCCGCTTCCTGGCCGTCGACCTTGCGGAAGATGTTGAGCTCGGAGCGCTCGCTGTCGAAGGCCGCCTCACCGTAGAGGCGGTCGTTCGTGGAGAGCTGGCCCTTGCTGTCGGTGTTGGCGGGCAGCGCGGCGGCGATGACGGCGCGCTGCACCGAGGCGTACTCCTTGGCGCTGGAGAACGCGGACAGCGCACGGGTGCGCTGGATCATCTCCGGGTTGCTGGTCGCCTCGGCCATGTCCTGGGAGAGGTCGATCAGCTGGGTGATCAGCCGGTGGTACGACTCGATGGTCTGGCTGGAGTTGCCGTCGGTGGTGTACGCGTCGTTGCGGACCTTGCTGAGGTTGCCCAGCTGGGAGACGAGGCCGACCACGGTGTCGCGGACACCCTTGAGGTTGCCGTCCTTGCTGGCCGCGTCGATCTGCTCGGCGGTGTCCTCGAAGTTGTCCTTCGCGCGGTCGGACTTGTCGCGGTAGCCCTTGAGGGTGAAGTCCGAGGCCTTGACGCCGTGCGACATCGGACCGGCGGACTGGTCACGCTCGTCCTGGAGCGCCGCGGCGAGCTCGGTGGCGCGCTGGGTCATCTCCGTCAGCAGCTTCATGTTGTCGAGCTGCTTGATGTCGTCCATCGAGTCGCCGATGCGCAGGCCACCGAGCGTGGTGGCCGCGACGACCGGCAGCGCCAGAAGCGACACCAGACGGGTCGAGATGCGCCAGTTGCGCATCGCCAGCCGCGAACCGGGGCCGGCGTCGACGCCCTTGGCGGGCTTCACGGTCGGCGTCGGGGTCACGGAGCCCGGTGTCCCCGACGGCGCGGACGCGCCCGGGCCTCCGGGGCGCTCGCCGTTCTCGGACTGGCCCGGAGCCGGGTTCTGGGCGTGCTGGGGCGAGGCACCGCGGCCGGCCCCGCCGTGCGGCTCCGGCTCGGCCGAAGCGCTGCCATCCCTCTTGAAACGTCCCTGCACTAGCGTCGCAACCTCTGGACCAGGCGCCCCTCCGCGCGAACGGCGGGACACGGTGTCGGCGTCTCGGAGAGCGCCCTGAATACGCCCCCCGTGTTGGTCTTGAAGTGACCGGCGCTGGATTCCCCCCTGTTCTCAACCGCCGCGCGGCGCTGTGTCGCGCCCCCCGCGCCGGCTCGATCCTGCGGCGGTCCGTGGCATTCCAGCACAGTGCCGGATCTCCAACAAGGGACGTACCCCGAGCTGTGACCTACGTGACAGGGAGTGGCGCACGGGACACGAAGCGTGTAAGTCGATCTCCCGCAAAGCGGGCGCATCCCGGCGAACCGCCGAGGGCCGACGGGTGTCCCAGTCGCCATGATCAGGAGCGGAATGGTGGCTTCAGATCACCAATGTCCGTTTTGGCATGCCGAATTGACGGTCGGAATTGACCGTTTTGTTCGCGAGTAAGTGAGCAAACTCACACGCGATTCATGCGTGGTTCACGGCAGTGGCGGCGAATCGCATGTTTAGCCTGACGCTTTACAGGATGAGCGGCTCTGCCCACCCGGCCGCCCCCCCACGACACGAGGCCACAGGAAGACAACGGTGAAGACGACTCAGATGTTCCAGAAGACCGCCAACCCGCGCCGCACGACGCTGGCGCACCTGGAGGACGCCACCGAGCTGTGGGCCCCGGAGCCGCAGGAGCACGCCGGCGAGCTGCCCGCGAGCACCGCCAACCCCCGGCGCACCATCCTCATGGAGCTGCCCGCCTCCGTCGGCGTCTGACGGGAAGCCGCGGACCGCGCACTGAGCGCGGCCGGGAAGACCACGCACAGCCGTGTTCTTCCCGGCCGCGCTCAGTCATTTCCGGGCACCTCCCCGGGAGGAGGGCACGGCCCCGAAAACCGTTAATCCCGCACCCCTGGTCCCGCGCGGTATTTTCCCCGCCGCCGACCGGAAAAGCCACGGAATTTCCCCGCGGCCCGGCCGCTCGCCCCCGCCCCCGCCGGGTACGGCCCGGCAGGGCGCCCCCGCGAGGCCCCGGAGCCGTCCCGGCCCGGCGAATTCGCAATTCCCCCGGTCCGGTATTCGGCGCCGATAAACTCCACCGCCGCGGACCATCGGCGAACACCGCGCCGCCGGAGCGGTTAACCTGGGACGACAGTACGCCGGTTCTCAATGAGAGGCGCAGGAATCCCGTGCGCATCGCCAGGTTCTCCATCGACGGGAACGTAGCCTTCGGCGCGGTCGAGGGCGACAAGCAGGACGAGCTGGTCCTCGACATCATCAAGGGCATCCCGTTCGCCGACCACGAGCTGTCCGGGACCAAGGTCCCGCTGAGCAAGGTCAGGCTGCTCCCGCCGGTGCTCCCCAACAAGGTCGTGGCCTTCGGCCGCAACTACGCCGAGCACGCGAAGGAACTGGGCCACGAGGTGCCCGACGTCCCCTTCGCCTTCCTCAAGCCGTCCACCTCGGTGATCGGCCCGGGCGACGACATCCAGTACCCGCCGTTCACCGAGGACCTCCAGTACGAGGCCGAGCTGGCCGTCGTCATCGGCCGCATGTGCCGCGAGGTGCCCCGCGAGCGCGTCAAGGACGTCATCCTCGGTTACACGTGCGCCAACGACCTCACCGCCCGCGACGTGCAGCGCCGCGAGAAGCAGTGGGCCCGCGCCAAGGGCTTCGACACCGCCTGCCCGCTCGGTCCGTGGATCGAGACGGACATGGACCTCGCGCGCGCCAACGACCTCACCGTGCAGCTCACCGTGAACGGCGAACAGCGCCAGCTCGGCCGCACCAGCGAGATGATCCGTCCCATCGAGGACCTGATCGTCAACATCTCCGAGGCGATGACCCTGCTCCCCGGCGACGTCATTCTTACCGGCACCCCCGCGGGCGTCGGACCCCTGAACGTCGGCGACGAGGTCGCCGTCACCATCGAAGGCATCGGCACTCTCACCAACAAGGTTGTCAAGCGTGGCTAGCGCACCTGTACGCGTCCGTTTCTGTCCCTCGCCCACCGGTAACCCCCACGTCGGCCTGGTGCGCACCGCCCTGTTCAACTGGGCCTTCGCCCGGCACAACGAGGGCACCCTGGTCTTCCGCATCGAGGACACCGACGCGGCCCGCGACTCCGAGGAGTCGTACAACCAGCTCCTCGACGCGATGCGCTGGCTCGGCTTCGACTGGGACGAGGGCCCCGAGGTCGGCGGCCCGCACGCGCCGTACCGCCAGTCGCAGCGGATGGACATCTACAAGGACGTCGCCCAGAAGCTGCTCGACGGCGGCTACGCCTATTACTGCTACTGCTCCCAGGACGAGCTGGACACCCGCCGCGAGGCCGCCCGCGCCGCCGGCAAGCCCTCCGGCTACGACGGCCACTGCCGCGAGCTGAGCGACGCGCAGGCCGAGGAGTACAAGGCGCAGGGCCGCGAGCCGATCGTCCGCTTCCGGATGCCGGACGAGACGATCACCTTCGACGACCTGGTCCGCGGCGAGATCACCTACCTCCCCGAGAACGTCCCGGACTACGGCATCGTGCGCGCCAACGGCGCCCCGCTGTACACGCTGGTGAACCCGGTCGACGACGCGCTGATGGACATCACCCACGTCCTGCGCGGCGAGGACCTGCTCTCCTCCACCCCGCGCCAGATCGCCCTGTACAAGGCGCTGATGGAGCTGGGCATCGCGCAGCGGATCCCGGCCTTCGGCCACCTGCCGTACGTGATGGGCGAGGGCAACAAGAAGCTCTCCAAGCGCGACCCGGAGTCGTCCCTCAACCTCTACCGCGAGCGCGGCTTCCTGCCCGAGGGTCTGCTCAACTACCTTTCCCTGCTGGGCTGGTCGTTCTCGGCGGACCAGGACATCTTCTCGATCGAGGAGATGGTCGCGGCCTTCGAGATCTCGGACGTGAACCCCAACCCGGCGCGCTTCGACCTGAAGAAGTGCGAGGCGATCAACGCCGACCACATCCGCATGCTCGACGTGAAGGACTTCACCGAGCGCTGCGCGCCGTGGCTGAAGGCCCCGTTCGCCCCCTGGGCGCCGGAGGACTTCGACGAGGCCAAGTGGCAGGCGATCGCCCCGCACGCGCAGACGCGTCTGAAGGTGCTCTCCGAGATCACCGACAACGTCGACTTCCTCTTCCTCCCCGAGCCGGTCTTCGACGAGGCGAGCTGGACCAAGGCGATGAAGGAGGGCTCCGACGCCCTCCTGGGCACCGCCCGCGAGAAGCTGGAGTCCGCGGACTGGACGTCGGCCGAGTCGCTGAAGGAGGCCGTCCTGGCCGCCGGTGAGGCCCACGGCCTCAAGCTCGGCAAGGCCCAGGCCCCGGTCCGCGTGGCTGTCACCGGCCGCACGGTCGGCCTGCCGCTGTTCGAGTCCCTGGAGGTCCTGGGCAAGGACACCACGCTGGCCCGTATCGACGCGGCGCTGGCGAAGCTCGCCGCGTAACGCACGCCACACCCTGCGAGGGGCGGCACCCGGTCACCGGGTGCCGCCCCTTCGTTGTCGGTGGCGGGGCCTACGCTGCGGGAAACCGACCCCGAGGAAAGGCGCCGTCATGCCGATGTCCGCTCGCGACCACACCTGGCTGTTCACTCCGGGAAGCTCGTTCACGTACGAGGCGTCCGGGTCGGTCGGCGTGATCCACGTCGTGGACGGCGGGGAGCTGTCGCTGCCCACCGGCCGTGTGATCGCCTGCGACCCGTTCGTGTACCTGGGCAGCGGCGACATCGAGCCGTTCACGGTCACGGTCGAGCCGGGCCGCTACCGCGTCGAGACGGCCGTGGCGACCCTCACCCGGCCCGGCGAGGAGCCCTCGGACACCCCGCACCACCGGGTGGCCGCGGCGCGCCTCGTCATACGCGACGAGCCGGCCGCCGACTGGGAACTCGCCCTGCTGCCCGACCAGGACCCCGCCGAACTCGGCGACGACGAGTTCTACGGCTACGGCGTGGACGCCGGCACCGGCTGCTTCTACGACGCGTCCGCCGACGGAGCCTTCCCGGAGTGCGAGGGCGACGAGGGGCCGCTCTGGGACGCCTTGGAGGACGGCAAGTGGGCCCCCAGGCCCCACCGGATCACGTCCACCGAGGGCGGCCACGACCTGATCGCCTTCACCTCCGGCTGGGGCGACGGCGCCTACCCCACCTGGATCGGCCGCAACGCCGACGGCGAGGTCACCTGCTTCCTCACGGACTTCTTCGTGGCCCCGGACCCGAGCGAAGGCTGAGCCGCGCAGGCCCCTGGGGATACCCGTTTTGGAGCCCCGTCCACCTTCGGGTAATGTTCTTCCTGCGCCGAGGGGAACAGGCCGAAAGGCCGGGCCCCAAGCGCACAAACTAGAACAAGATCCCCTTCCAGGGCTTGCGTTCCAGTGGCCTATGGTGTAATTGGCAGCACGACTGATTCTGGTTCAGTTAGTCTTGGTTCGAGTCCAGGTAGGCCAGCTCGCAGAGCTCATCTGCACCGCGGATCACATCCGCAAGCCCCCGTTGTGTAGCGGCCTAGCACGCTGCCCTCTCAAGGCAGTAGCGCCGGTTCGAATCCGGTCGGGGGTACTGGTTCCGATCACTCGGAATCGCTAGGGCCCCCGTTGTGTAGCGGCCTAGCACGCCGCCCTCTCAAGGCGGTAGCGCCGGTTCGAATCCGGTCGGGGGTACGACTGGTCTAAACCATCATTGGTCTATGGTGTAATTGGCAGCACGACTGATTCTGGTTCAGTTAGTCTTGGTTCGAGTCCAGGTAGACCAGCTCGGACCTGCGGAAACGCAGTGTCCAGGCCCCCGTTGTGTAGCGGCCTAGCACGCCGCCCTCTCAAGGCGGTAGCGCCGGTTCGAATCCGGTCGGGGGTACGCAGTTCGAAGGCCCTCCACTTCGGTGGAGGGCCTTCGACGTGTACGAGGACCCCACGGGGAGGGTCTCGCGGGCGCCGTCACTTCCCCGTGAACCGGCGCCGCGACTCCTCCGCCTCGGCCAGCCGCCGCAGGCTCAGCAGCACCGGCTCGTACAGCACGGTGAGCGCCACCGCCGCCTCCACCTGCTCGTCCGCCGAACCGCCGTAGCGCTCCACCAGGTCCAGATCGGAGCCGGCGATTTCGCCCATCGCCCGGCCGTACGGCTCCAAGTCCTCGACGGCGCAGGGGTATCCGAGCCGGGTGAGCGCCGCGATCGCGCCCACCAGCATCCCGTAGGCGGGCGCCTCGGCGAGGCCTTCGCCGTGACCCCAGCCGAGTCGGCGCACCAGTTCGCCGGCGCGCCGCGCCGCCTCGGCCGCCACCGGGTCGTCCGCGGCGGGTGCGGGGCCGTGGGGGAGCGCCCAGACGGCGGTTCCCAGGCGCTCGTTGTGGTCGAGGCCCTCGTCCTGCAGTGCGGCGAGCACCTCGCGGGCCGAGGACACCGTGATGCCGCCCACCTGGATGAGTGCCCGCACCAGACGCAGTCGGCGCAGATGCTCCTCGTCGTACTCGGCCTGGGTCGCCGTGACCCGGCGTCCGGCCGGGAGCAGCCCCTCGCGCAGGTAGTACTTGATCGTGGCCGTGGAGACCCCGCTGCGCTCGCTCAGCTCCGCCAGTCGCATATCCGCCTCGCCCTCGTGCTTCCTCTTGCGTCCTTCATTGGAGAGTGTCACTATCCAAGCATGGATAGTTCAGCTATCCAAAGCGTGCACGGCAGGAAGAACAGGCGAAGGACAGGCGAGACACCGACAGGGAGTGGGGGACGTCATGAGCGAGCCGATCGAGGGGCGTGTGACCGCCGCGGCGGAGGACGAGATCGTCGTCTTCCTCATCGGGCTGCGGATCAACAGCTTCGCCGCGCTGCGGAGTTGGGTGCCCTCGGCGCGCGCGATGCGGCCGATGATCAAAGAGCTGGCGCGCGAGAAGGAGAACGGACTGCTGGGATACCAGGCCCTGCTGGGCCTTCCGCGGGTGGTGTACGTCGTGCAGTACTGGGAGTCCAAGGAGAAGCTGCTCGCCTACGCGTCGGCGCCGGACAAGGAACACCGGCCCGCGTGGGGCGAGTTCAACCGGCGGCTGAGGCAGGGGAGGGGCAAGGTCGGCATCTGGCACGAGACGTACGTCGTGCCGGCCGGGTCCTACGAGTCCGTGTACGTGAACATGCCCGCCTTCGGGCTGGGCGCGGCCACGGGTGTCGTGCCGGTCGGGCGGCGGGGCGAGCGTGCGGCCGAGCGGCTCGGCCTGAAGCGGGAGTCGTCGGCGCCGTGAGTGGTGTCCGGTGCGGGGAAGGCCTGCCGCGGCGTTGAGGCGGCCCTCCCCGGCCGGATCCGGTGGAGAAGGTGGAGAAGGTGGAGGGAAACGGTCAGCCCGCGCGCCGCAGCGCCTCCGAGAGGCGGGCGGCGGCGTCGATGACCGCCTGGGCGTGCATACGGCCGGGGTGGCGGGTCAGGCGCTCGATCGGTCCGGAGACCGAGACGGCGGCCACCACGCGGTTGGAGGGGCCCCGCACCGGCGCCGAGACCGAGGCGACGCCCGGCTCCCGCTCGCCGATGGACTGGGCCCAGCCGCGCCGCCGTACGCCCGACAGGGCCGTCGCCGTGAAGCGGGCGCCCTGGAGGCCGCGGTGCAGCCGCTCCGGCTCCTCCCAGGCCATCAGGATCTGCGCCGAGGAGCCGGCCTTCATCGTGAGCGTCGAGCCCACCGGCACCGTGTCCCGCAGTCCGGACAGCCGCTCGGCGGCCGCCACACAGATCCGCATGTCGCCCTGGCGCCGGTAGAGCTGCGCGCTCTCGCCCGTCACGTCCCGCAGATGCGTGAGCACCGGGCCCGCCGTCGCCAGGAGGCGGTCCTCACCGGCCGCCGCGGCCAGTTCTGAAAGGCGCGGGCCGAGGATGAACCGGCCCTGCATGTCCCGCGCCACCAGCCGGTGATGTTCCAGGGCCACGGCCAGCCGGTGGGCCGTGGGCCGTGCCAGTCCGGTGGCCCCGACCAGACCCGCGAGGGTGGCCGGACCGGACTCCAGGGCGCTCAGGACAAGGGCCGCCTTGTCCAGAACGCCGACGCCGCTACTGTTGTCCATGAAACGATACTCCCGTCTCACTCTGTGAAACGCAAGTTCAATTTTCTCCGGAACGCGCCACCCTTGAAGCACACGGTGGCCCGCGCACGGCGGGCCCGGTGCCGGACGCCCGTACGCCGTCGAGATCACGGCGCGGGCGCCGCTTCCTCAGGATCTAGATGCGTCGGCGGGACCGTGGCCGGCCGGAGGGAAAGCGATGGGTAGGACACTCGCGGAGAAGGTCTGGGACGACCACGTCGTCCGGCGCGCCGAGGGCGAGCCCGACCTCCTCTACATCGATCTGCACCTGCTGCACGAGGTGACCAGCCCGCAGGCCTTCGACGGACTGCGCAAGGACGGCCGTCGGGTGCGCCGTCTCGACCTCACCATCGCGACCGAGGACCACAACACCCCGACCCTGGACATCGACAAGCCCATCGCCGACCCGGTCTCCCGGGCCCAGCTGGAGACGCTGCGCAAGAACTGCGCGGAGTTCGGCGTCCGGCTGCACCCGCTCGGCGACGTCGAGCAGGGCGTCGTCCACGTCGTGGGACCGCAGCTGGGCCTGACCCAGCCCGGCACCACCGTCGTCTGCGGCGACTCGCACACCTCCACGCACGGCGCGTTCGGCGCGCTCGCGTTCGGCATCGGCACCTCCCAGGTCGAGCACGTGCTGGCCACCCAGACGCTGCCGATGGCCCGCCCGAAGACCATGGCCATCACCGTCGAGGGCGAACTGCCCGACGGCGTCACGGCCAAGGACCTGATCCTCGCGATCATCGCCCGCATCGGCACCGGCGGCGGCCAGGGCTACGTCCTGGAATACCGGGGCCCGGCCATCGAGAAGCTCTCGATGGAGGCGCGGATGACCATCTGCAACATGTCCATCGAGGCGGGCGCCCGCGCGGGCATGATCGCCCCCGACGAGACCACCTTCGCCTATCTGAAGGGCCGCGCCCACGCCCCCGAGGGCGCCGACTGGGACGCGGCGGTGGAGTACTGGAAGACCCTGCGCACCGACGACGACGCGGTCTTCGACGCCGAGGTCGTCATCGACGCCGCGGAACTCTCCCCGTTCGTCACCTGGGGCACCAACCCCGGCCAGGGCGCGCCCCTTTCGGCACACGTCCCCGATCCGGCTTCGTACGAAGACGCATCGGAGCGGCACGCCGCCGAAAGGGCCCTGGAATACATGGGGTTGGCGGCCGGACAGCCGCTGCGCGACATCCGCGTCGACACCGTCTTCGTAGGCTCCTGCACCAACGGCCGCATCGAGGACCTGCGCTCGGTCGCCGAGATCCTGCAAGGCCGCAAAGTCGCCGACGGCGTACGGATGCTGGTCGTCCCCGGCTCCGCGCGGGTCGGTCTCCAGGCCGTCTCCGAGGGACTGGACGTGGTCTTCAAGGAGGCCGGTGCCGAATGGCGGTACGCGGGCTGCTCGATGTGTCTCGGCATGAACCCCGACCAGCTGGCCCCGGGCGAGCGTTCCGCGTCCACCTCCAACCGCAACTTCGAGGGCAGGCAGGGCAAGGGCGGCCGTACGCACCTGGTCTCGCCGCAGGTCGCCGCCGCCACCGCCGTCCTCGGCCATCTGGCCTCGCCCGCCGACCTGTCCGACGCCACCGCGCCCGCCGGCGCCGGAGTCTGAGAACCGGAGCCCGAACACCATGGAAGCCTTCACCACCCACACCGGCCGGGCCGTACCGCTGCGCCGGAGCAACGTCGACACCGACCAGATCATCCCGGCGCACTGGCTCAAGAAGGTCACCCGCGACGGCTTCGAGGACGGCCTCTTCGAGGCGTGGCGCAAGGACCCCTCCTTCGTCCTCAACCGCCCCGAGCGGCAGGGCGCCACGGTTCTGGTCGCCGGTCCCGACTTCGGCACCGGCTCCTCCCGCGAGCACGCGGTCTGGGCGCTGCAGAACTACGGCTTCAAGACCGTGATCTCCGCCCGCTTCGCCGACATCTTCCGGGGCAACTCGCTGAAGAACGGCCTGCTCACGGTGGTGCTCGACCAGAAGGTCGTGGACGCGCTGTGGGAGCTCACCGAGAGCGACCCCGAGGCCGCGATCACCGTCGACCTCGAAGCCCGCGAAGTGCGCGCCGAGGGCGTCACCGCCTCCTTCGAGCTGGACGAGAACTCCCGCTGGCGGCTGCTGAACGGCCTCGACGACATCTCCCTCACCCTGCGGAACGAGGACGACATCGCCGCCTACGAGGCGGAGCGTCCCGCCTTCAAGCCCCGAACCCTGCGGGGCTGATCCGGAGCCGTCCGGCAAGACAGGTTTCGGCCACCTCAACGGCCCCTCTGTACCCCCGATCACCACGATTGGGGGTACAGCCATGTCCGGCTCCTGACGTCCGTGGGACGACCATTGCGGGCCTCCAACTCCCTTTCATATGCGCGTAGTTGCAGGTCAGGAAGCCCGCCGGAACCGGGTCCGGGAAGGGCCCCGGCGCGGCGCGCGGAGGCGGCAGTTGCCCCCTGCGCAGGCGACAACTCGCCCCAGATGGCACAATCTGTGCATGGAACGCGACGGCCAACTCGAGCTCTATGCGGCGGTCGCGGACCGGCTCAAGGAAGCGCACACAACTGTGCGCGCACTGCAAGTCCCGGAGGGCGTACGGATGGCGCTGACCCGGAAGCTGCTGGTCATCACGGCCATGGCCAAACACGATCTCGCCGGTGCGGCAAGGCGGCTGGAGCGGTTCACCGAAGACCTCGACGCGGGCCGAGTGCCCGAAGAGGACAACTGAACTCTCCGGAGAAAACGCCGATTCCGTTGCGGCACAAGGGTGAGAAGCCCGTTTCGTGTTTGATTTGCGGTATATATCTGCCTAACGTGCGAAAAAGCTTGAACACTTTCGTTCTGGCGATGTCTCCGAAGGGGAAGACGTGAACAAGGCGCAGCTCGTAGAAGCGATTGCCGACAAGGTGGGGGGCCGCCAGCAGGCCGCCGATGCTGTCGACGCGGTCCTGGACGCCATCGTCCGCGCCGTCGTCGCGGGCGACCGGGTCTCGGTCACCGGCTTCGGGTCCTTCGAGAAGGTGGACCGCCCCGCCCGCTACGCCCGTAACCCGCAGACCGGCGAGCGGGTCCGGGTGAAGAAGACCTCCGTGCCGCGCTTCCGCGCCGGTCAGGGTTTCAAGGATCTGGTGAGCGGTTCGAAGAAGCTGCCGCGCGGTGGCGAGGTCGCCGTGAAGAAGGCGCCCAAGGGCAGCCTCAGCGGCGGTGCTTCCGCGACGGTGAAGAAGGCCGTGGCGAAGAAGACCACCAAGGCCGCCGCCGCGAAGAAGGCCACCGCCAAGAAGGCGGCCCCGGCCAAGACGACGGCCGCCGCGAAGAAGACCGCGGCGAAGAAGGCGCCCGCCAAGAAGGCCACGGCGACCGCCAAGACCGCCGCGGCGAAGAAGACCACCGCCAAGAAGGCCCCGGCGAAGAAGGTCACCGCGAAGAAGGCGCCCGCCAAGAAGTCGACGGCGCGCAAGACCGCCGCCAAGAAGGCCACCGCCCGCTAGGCACCGCCTCCGCCGGACAGGCAAGGACACCCGAGGGCGCTCAACACGCCGGGCCGGACTCCCACCGGGAGTCCGGCCCGCGGTGTGTCCACAGGGAAATTCAGAACGTCCAGGGAAATTCAGAACGTCTGGAGCGTCACCAGTGTGATCCGGCGCTCCCCGGGCGCCCCCTCGGCGCCCTCGGCCGTCGCGGTCTCGATCCGCACCCGCTGACCGGGCCGCAGCAGCCGCAGCCCGCCCGCGTCGAACGCCGCCGCGTCGAAGGGCAGCGGCGTGCCGTCGTCCAGCAGCACCTGGCCGCTGCGGGTTTCGGGGTCGTACGTGTAAGCGGTCGCCTGCATGACGGCAGCCTACTGTCCGGGCGCGGGCACCGCCGAGGGCCGCAGGGCCGCCGACGCGGCCGTGTACGGGCCCACCCCGAGCGTCAGCGCGGCCCGCAGATCCTCGCCGGTGTCCACGTCCTGCCGTACCGAGTCCACGTCCGCGAGCAGCAGTTCCACCGCTCCCGAGGCGCGGTGCCGGTCGCGGGAGGCGCCGCCGAAGGCGGGCTGCAGGGCGTGGCCGGGCGTCGCCGTGAGCAGGGTGGTGCCGATCCCGGCCGCGTCCGCGAGGAACGCACGCGGGAAGGCGGCGGCCGCCTCCAGCACCCGGGCCAGTTCCGCGGGGCGCAGCGCGGGCAGATCGGCGTTGAGCGCGGCGACGGCGGCATCGGCCGCCGCGGCGCGCACGGCGGCGGCACCGTGCGCCAGCGCGGCGTTCAGACCGCCCCCCGGCGCGTCCGGGACGATCCGCGCCCCCAGCGCCGCCAGTTCCCGGCCGGCCACCGCGTCGTCCGTGACGACCGCCACACCGTTCACTCCCGCACACGCCAGCACCGCCGCCACCGTGTCCCGCGCGAACGCCAGAACCAGACCGGAGCGCACCCCGTCGGGGACGGTGGCCGCGAGCCTGCTCTTGGCCTGCGCCAAGGGTTTCAGGGGGATCACCAAGGTCCACTGCACCGGCGTACCGTCCCTCTCTCGTCGCGATCATTGTCACCCGCGGACCCCGGCGTCTTCCGTCCGGCCGGTTTTGGAGTAATGCTGTGAAGCCCCGTCCGGGGGCGGTGCGTACTGACGTGCGGGCGTACGGTGTTCTCGACAGACCGGCGGCCTCAAGTGAAACTTGTGCGACCACCGGCCGAGATGAAGGCCCTCAGAGGCCCTGGAGGAAGGTGTCCGCGTGTCCCGCCGCAGAATCGGCTTCTGGTACCGCTTCGCCGCGGTGATCTGCAAACCGCCACTGGCGGTTTTGATCAAGCGTGACTGGCGCGGAATGGAGCACATTCCGGCCGAGGGCGGATTTATCACCGCGGTGAACCACAATTCACACGTCGACCCCTTCGCGTACGCGCACTATCAGTACAACACCGGCCGGGTTCCGCGATTCCTCGCGAAGAGCGGCCTTTTCAAGAAGGGATTCGTCGGAGCCGCGATGCGCGGCACCGGGCAGATCCCCGTTTACCGCGAGAGCACCGACGCGCTGAGCGCTTTCCGGGCCGCGATCGACGCCGTGGAGCGCGGCGAGTGCGTCGCCTTCTACCCCGAGGGCACCCTCACCCGCGACCCCGACGGCTGGCCCATGACCGCCAAGACCGGTGCGGCCCGCGTCGCCCTGCAGACCAAGTGCCCGGTCGTGCCCGTCGCGCAGTGGGGCTGCAACGAACTCCTGCCTCCCTACGCGAAGAAGCCGAACCTCTTCCCGCGCAAGACCCATCACGTCCTGGCCGGGCCGCCCGTCGACCTCTCCCGTTTCTACGACCGGGAGATGACTGCCGAGCTGCTCAAGGAGGCGACCGAGGTCATCATGGCCGCCGTCACCCGCCAGCTGGAGGAGATCCGCGGCGAGAAGGCACCCGCCACGCCCTACGACCCGCGTCGCGAGCGGATCGAGCAGCGCCGCAGGACCCGTGCCCAGTCCGCCACCGGGACGCCGGCCGTGAAGGAGCCCGCTCCCACCGCCGAGACCGCCGGTACCGAAGGGGGGACCGGCAAGTGAGCAAGCCCGTCCGCGCCGCCGTCATGGGCACCGGCTCGTGGGGCACCGCCTTCGCGATGGTGCTCGCCGACGCGGGCTGCGAGGTGACCCTGTGGGCCCGCCGCCCCGAGGTGGCCGAGGTGGTCAACTCCACGCGCGCCAACCCCGACTACCTCCCCGGCGTCGAACTCCCCGAGAACCTGCGCGCCACCCCGGACGCCGCCGAGGCCCTGCGGGACGCGGACTTCACCGTCCTGACGATCCCCTCCCAGACGCTGCGCGCCAACCTCGCCGAGTGGGCCCCGCTGCTCGCCCCGCACACCGTCGTCGTCTCCCTGATGAAGGGCGTCGAACTCGGCTCCGCCATGCGGATGAGCGAGGTCGTCGAGGACGTCGCGAAGATCCCGGCCGAGCGCGTCGCGGTCGTCACCGGACCCAACCTCGCCCGTGAGGTGGCCGCGCGGATGCCGGCCGCCGCCGTGGTCGCCTGCACCGACGAGTCCGTGGCCCGGCGGCTCCAGGCGGCCTGCCACACGCCGTACTTCCGGCCGTACACCAACACCGACGTGATCGGCTGCGAACTCGGCGGCGCGGTCAAGAACGTGATCGGGCTCGCGGTCGGCATCGCCGACGGCATGGGCCTCGGTGACAACGCCAAGGGCTCGCTCATCACGCGCGGCCTCGCCGAGACCACCCGGCTCGGCATGGCGCTCGGCGCCGATCCGCTCACCTTCTCCGGACTCGCCGGGCTCGGCGACCTGGTGGCCACCTGCTCCTCGCCGCTGTCGCGCAACCACACCTTCGGCACCAACCTCGGCAAGGGCATGACGCTCCAGGAGACCATCGCGGTCACCAAGCAGACCGCCGAGGGCGTCAAGTCCTGTGAGTCCGTACTGGATCTGGCGCGCAGGCACGGTGTCGAGATGCCGATCACCGAGACGGTGGTGGACATCGTGCACGAGGGCAAGCCGCCGGTGGTCGCCCTCAAGGAGCTGATGTCGCGCAGCGCGAAGCCCGAACGACACTGAGCGACACCGCGCCCGGAGCCCCCGGTCGACGCTGTCGCGAAGGTGTACCAACGGGTACGCTCATCGCGATATGAGCACCGAGAACCTCCCCCAGAGCCCCGAGCCGCAGCAGTCGCGCAAGCCGCGTGTGGCCGTCGTCTTCGGCGGCCGCAGCTCCGAACACGGGATCTCCACGGTCACCGCCGGCGCCGTCCTCGGTGCCGTCGACCGGACCAAGTACGACGTCCTGCCCATTGGCATCACCCGGGACGGCCGCTGGGTGCTGACGGCCGACGAGCCGGAGCGCATGGCCATCGCCGACCGGCGTACCCCCGAGGTCGCGGACGTGGCCGAGTCCGGCGAGGGCGGTGTGGTGCTCCCCGTCGACCCCGCGAACCGCGAGGTCGTCTACAGCGAGCCCGGCGCGGTGCCGAAGGCGCTCGGCGAGGTCGACGTGGTCTTCCCGGTGCTGCACGGCCCCTATGGCGAGGACGGCACCCTGCAGGGTCTCCTTGAGCTGTCCGGTGTGCCGTACGTCGGCTGCGGTGTGCTCGCCTCGGCCGTCGGCCAGGACAAGGAGTACATGAAGCGGGTGTTCACCTCCTTCGGGCTCAAGGTCGGCCCGTACGTGGTGATCCGGCCCCGCGAGTGGGAGCGGGACGAGTCCGCCGCCCGCAAGAAGATCGTGGACTTCGCGGGCGAGCACGGCTGGCCGCTGTTCGTGAAGCCCGCCCGCGCGGGTTCTTCCATCGGCATCACCAAGGTCGACGGCCTGGCCGGTCTGGACGAGGCGATCGCGGAGGCCCAGCGGCACGACCCGAAGATCATCGTGGAGGCCGCGCTGAGCGGCCGCGAGATCGAGTGCGGCGTCCTGGAGTTCGAGGACGGACCGCGCGCCTCCGTACCGGCCGAGATCCCGCCGCCGAGCGCGCACGCGTACTACGACTTCGACGCCAAGTACATCGACTCCACGCCCGGTGTCGTCCCGGCCCCGCTCACCGACGAGGAGACCGCCGAGGTCCAGCGGCTCGCGGTGGAGGCGTTCGACGCGGCCGCCTGTGAGGGCCTGGTCCGTGCGGACTTCTTCCTCACCGACGAGGGCGAGTTCGTCATCAACGAGATCAACACCCTGCCCGGCTTCACGCCGATCTCGATGTACCCCAAGATGTGGGAGGCCTCCGGCATCTCCTACCCGGAGCTGGTGGACCGGTTGATCCAGGCGGCGCTGCGGCGCTCGACCGGGCTGCGCTAGTCCGGGCTCCGCTGGTCCGGGCTCAGTGCCGCATGGAGGCGATCCCCTCGGGGATCGCCTTCTTCACGGACGGGGCCAGGGCGACGAGCGCCGGGGTGGCGTCGTCCGGGCCGGCGAGGCCGCGCAGGGTCAGCTGCACGTAGGCCAGGCGGTTGGCCGTGGTGAAACGCCAGACGCCGTCGCCCTGTTTCTCCATGAGCCAGTCCACGCCGTCGACCCCGCCCGCGATCGCGTCGGGGTCGTTTCCCTGGGCCACCTTCGGGTCGATCATCTTCGGCGGCCGGACCACCCCGCAGCGCAGTATGATCGCCGAGCCTCCCCAGCCCGCCGTGTACACGGACCGGGGACCGGGGTCGCTGCGGCGCTTGCCGTCCACCTTCCCGGGCAGCACCTCGTGCAGCTTCCGGCACAGGGGGGCGGTCCTCGCGTCGGGGCGGGGAGCCTCGACCGAACCGCCGTCGTGCGCCGGGGAGCAGCCCGCGACCGCGATCAGCAGCGCGGGCGCGAGCAGGCCGAGGGGCCGGTGACGGAAGAAGTTCACCGGCCAAGGGTAGACGGGGGCTACAGATGGACGACGGGGCAGGTCAGGGTGCGCGTGATGCCGTCCACTTGCTGGACCTTCGCGACCACCATCCGACCCAGCTCGTCGACGGTGTCGGCCTGTGCGCGCACGATGACGTCGTACGGCCCCGTGACGTCCTCGGCCCGGATCACTCCGGGAATCTTGCCGATCGTCTCGGCGACGGTCGACGCCTTGCCGACCTCCGTCTGGATCAGGATGTACGCCTGTACCACGGAACCTCCAGGGTGCGGCCACGAGGATCATGTGGGGGAAAGGAACGCCACGGTATCGCGTCGCCGGTCCCCGCGGGGAGACCTCCGCGACCGGGTCCGCGTGCCGGGGTGCGAGCGGGACGAAAGTTGACGGCCGGCGTCCCAGGGAGGGCCGCCCGGGCCGTATCGGGGACACTGAAGACGCGACCGGGCACGGACAGGCAGAGAAGGGGCTTGACGGCATGAAGGGCACAGTGGGTGAGCTAGGTGAGTTCGGGCTCATCCGGGAGCTGACCTCCCGCCTCACCACCACCCCGGCGGTCCGGGTCGGCCCCGGTGACGACGCCGCGGTGGTCGCCGCTCCGGACCGCCGGGTGGTGGCGAGCACCGACATACTGCTGGAGGGCCGGCACTTCCGCCGCGACTGGTCCACGGCCTACGACGTCGGCCGCAAGGCCGCCGCGCAGAACCTGGCGGACATCGCCGCGATGGGCGCCGTGCCGACCGCGCTGCTGCTCGGCCTGGTCGTCCCGGCCGAACTGCCGGTCACCTGGCCCAGCGAGCTGATGGACGGCCTGCGCGACGAGTGCCGGGTCGCCGGGGCCTCCGTGGTCGGCGGGGACGTCGTACGCGGGGACACGATCATGGTGTCGATCACCGCGCTCGGCGATCTGCGCAACCAGGAGCCGGTCACCCGCGCGGGCGCGCAGCCCGGCGACCTGGTGGCCGTCACCGGCTGGCTCGGCTGGTCCGCCGCCGGGTTCGCGGTGCTCTCCCGGGGCTTCCGCTCGCCGCGCGCGTTCGTGGAGGCGCACCGGCGCCCCGAGCCGCCGTACCACGCGGGTCCGGCCGCCGCCGCGCTCGGCGCGACCGCGATGTGCGACGTGAGCGACGGGCTGATCGCGGACCTCGGGCACATCGCCGAGGCCAGCAAGGTCCGTATCGACATCCGCTCCGGCGCGATCGACATCCCGACCCAGATGAACGACATCGGTCAGGCCGTCGGCGTGGACCCGCTCCAGTGGGTGCTGACCGGGGGAGAGGACCACGCGATCGTGGCCACCTTCCCGCCGGACGCCAAGCTGCCCGCCCGCTGGAAGATCATCGGCGAGGTCCTCAACCCCTCGGCGCTGCCCCAGGTGACCGTGGACGGGGCGCCCTGGACGAACAAGGGCGGCTGGGACCACTTCGGAGACGTGGAGTCGTGAGCGGGTCCCGGGTGCCGCCGCGCGTGCTGACCGTCGCGGGCTCGGACTCCGGCGGAGGCGCCGGGATCCAGGCCGACCTGAAGACGATGCTGGCGCTCGGCGTGCACGGCATGAGTGTGATCACGGCCGTGACGGCACAGAACTCGCTCGGCGTGCAGGGCGCCTGGGAACTGCCGGTGGAGGCGGTGCGGGCGCAGTACCGCAGCGTGGTCGACGACATCGGCGTCCAGGCCGTGAAGACCGGGATGCTGGCCTCGGCGGAACTGGTCGAGGCGGTCGCGGAGTTGATCTCCGGCACGGACGCGCCCGCCGTGGTGGACCCGGTGGGCGTCTCCAAGCACGGCGACCCGCTGCTGGCCGCCTCCGCCCTGGACTCCGTGCGCGAGCGGTTGCTCCCGGTGGCCACCGTGGCCACCCCGAACCTGGACGAAGTGGCGCAACTCACAGGAATCCGGGCCGAGTCGGAGGGCGATCTGCGCCGGGCGGCCGACGCGGTGCTGGAGTTCGGGCCGCGCTGGGTGTTGATCAAGGGCGGTCATCTGGCCGGGGACGCCGTGGATCTGCTCACGGACGGCTCCGAGGAGTACTGGCTGCGTGCTCCACGTCACGACAACCGGCACACCCACGGCACGGGTTGCACGCTCGCCTCCGCCCTCGCCTCCGGGCTGGCCAAGGGGCTCTCGGTGCCGGACGCCGCCATGGCGGCCAAGGAGTACGTCACCGGGGCGATCGAGGCCGGGTTCGCGCTGGGCGCGGGCATCGGGCCGGTCGACCACGGCTGGCGCTTCCGGAACTGAAACGCCCGTACGGACGCCGTACGGGCAAAGCGAAGAGCCGGCCCACCCGAAGGTGGACCGGCTCGACGCAGCAACCGACTATGGTCGCGCGCTGCAATTCGTCAGCGCGAGACCTTGCCGGCCTTGATGCACGAGGTGCAAGCGTTCACGCGCTTCGGCGTCCCGCCGACCACGGTACGGACGCGCTGGATGTTCGGGTTCCAGCGACGGGACGTACGGCGGTGCGAAAACGAGATGTTGTTGCCGAAGCCCGGCCCCTTGCCGCAGACGTCGCAGTTGGCAGCCACGGGTCACTCCAAAGACTTCAGATGCACTTACGGTTGATCCCGGCAGGCCGGGATCGAGACCCGGAGGTCCGAGATCTTGAGTGGCGTTGCCAGGGGGAATGGCCCGATCGAGATCGGGCAACCGAAGCAGCATACATCGGCTGCTTCCGTACAACGAAACTACCACGGCCCCGGGGGAGGCCCGCTCCCGGCCTTGATCCAGGACACCCCGGCGCGGGGTCTACGCTGCGACCCACGGTCGGCCAGTCAGGGAGGCGCAGGTGGCGCAGGTGCCGCTGACATTCCTCGATGCTCTCGCGGTGCGCACCTGGTGCGGTGGGGCGCTGCGGGCGCTCGGACGCGCGCGCGAGGAGATCGACGCGATCAACGTCTATCCCGTCGCCGACGGGGACACCGGCACCAACCTCTACCTGACCATGGAGTCGGCCGCCGCCGCCGTGGAGGCGGTCTTCGCCGGGTACGAGACCGGCGCCGGGCGCCCCTCGCTCGCGGACACCGGGCAGCCCTCGCTCGCCGACGCCGTGCGCGCGATGGCCCACGGCGCGCTCATCGGGGCGCGCGGCAACTCCGGGACGATCCTGGCGCAGCTGCTGCGCGGGATGTCCCAGGTGCTCGCGGCGAGTGACGGCGACACCGCCCGCATCGACGGCGCCCGGCTGCTGCTGGCCCTGCGGCACGCCGCCGACTCGGCCCACGAGGCGGTGGCCCACCCGGTCGAGGGCACGGTGCTGACGGTCGCCTCGGCGGCCGCCGACGCCGCCGAGCGGGCCGGGGACGACTGCGGGGCCGTCGCCCGGGCCGCCCACGAGGGCGCGCGGACCGCCCTGGCCGAGACCCCGCGCCAGCTCGCGGTGCTGGGGCGGGCCGGGGTCGTGGACGCGGGCGGACGCGGTCTGGTGGCGGTGCTCGGGGCGCTGGTGGAGGCGGTCACGGGGGAGGCGGTCGAGGAGACCGCCGTCGCTCCCGCTCTCCCTGCCGCTCCCGCTCCCGCTCCTGCCTCCGCCTCGGGCGGGACGTGCCCCGAGAGCGCGGTGCCCGGCGGGCCCGCCTACGAGGTCATCTACCTGCTGGAGGCCGGTGACGCGGCCGTGGCCCGGCTGCGCGAGCGGCTCGACGCCCTCGGGGACTCCCTCGTGGTGGTCGGCGGGGACGGGCTGTGGAACGTCCATGTGCACGTCGACGACGCCGGGGCCGCCGTGGAGGCGGGCGTGGAGGCCGGGCGGCCGTACCGGATCAGGATCACCCACTTCGCGGCCGGTGACGTGCACACCGGCGGCGAGCGGCCCGCGCGCGAGCGCGTCCAGCGGGCCGTCGTGGCCGTCGTACCGGGGGAGGGGCTGGCCGGGCTGTACGCCGAGGCCGGGGCCACCACCGTCCTCGCCCGGCCCGGGGAGCCGCCCGCGAGCGGGGAGCTGACCGAGGCGCTGCGGCGCGCGCACGCCCGCGAGGTGGTGCTGCTGCCGAACGACGCCGAGCTGCGCCACACCGCCGCCGCGGCCGCCGAGCAGGCCCGCGCCGAGGGGATCAGGGTGGCCCTCATCCCGACCCGCTCGGCGGTGCAGGGCATCGCCGCGCTCGCCGTGCACGAACCCGACCGCCGCTTCGACGAGGACGTGGTCCAGATGACCTCGGCGGCGGGCGCCACCCGGCACGCCGAGGTCGTCGTCGCCGAGCGCCAGTCCTGGACCACGGCCGGCATCTGCCAGGCGGGCGACGTCCTGGGCCTGATCGACGGCGACGTGGCGGTCATCGGCCCCGACCTCACGGCCACCGCCGAGACGGTCCTCGACCGGATGCTCCAGGCGGGCGGCGAGCTGGTCACCCTGGTCGTCGGCGACGAGACCCCGGAGGAGGTCGCCGACCGCCTGGAGTCCCGGGTCCGCGAGTCCTACCTGGCCGTGGACACGGTGGTGTACCGGGGCGGCAGGCAGGGGTCGCTGCTGCTGATCGGCGTGGAGTAGGGCCCCAGACCGTGGAGTAGAGCCTCAGGCTTCCGCGGGCGGCTCGGGCAGGTGGCCGAGGAGGTCCGCGGCCTCCGTGCGGCGGGCGTGGGCCACCTCGTCCGTGTCGTCGGCGTCGGCGTAGAGCGCGAGGACGGTACGGGCGCGGGCCTGGGCGCCGTCCTGGTGACCGAGGTCGAACTCCAGTCTTCCGGCGGCCAGTTCGGCGCTCGTGCGGCTGTGGAGGCCGTCGGGGCCGAGCGTCGCGAAGGCCGTCGCCGCCTGCTCCATCTGTTCCAGCACCCCGGCCAACGCGCCCTGGACCGCGTCCTCTTCGGCCGCCTCGGACGCAAGACGGAACAGCAGGTCGCCGAACTGGCGGTGGGTGTGGCCCAGTTCGGCGGTGAGTTCCGCGTGCTCCACGGGGTCGGCCGCGTTCTCCAGTGCCTCCCCGCACTCGCCGACCGCCTCCGCCATCAGCCGCCGCGCGTCCTCGGCCCGGTCCTCCTCGCCCGCCGCCAGCCACGCACGGGCGCGCAGCGAGCGGACCAGGAAGCGGACGTTGCCCAACTGCCGCCACAGCTCGGCCGCTTGCACATAGGCGCGGTCGGCCTCGGCCGGCAGACCGGCGTGGCCCAGGGACTCGCCCGCGAGGTGTGCCAGCGTGGCGTGGTCCTGCTGCTCGGGCCAGTGCCGGGCGATCTCGGCCGCGAGCAGCCGCTGTTCGGCCGCCGCCCGGTGCTCACCCAGCTCGCTCAGACAGTCCCCGAGCCACCAGCGGGTCTGCACCACCGTGCCGTCCCCATGCCGCTCCACCGACAGCTCGGCGAGCGCCGACTCCAGCACCTCCGCCGCCTCCGCACAGCGCCCCTGGCGCAGCAGGGCGCCGCCCAGCAGATGCCGGGCCCAGGCGCCGAGCGTGCCGCTCTCGCCCGCCTCGTCCGCCCAGTGCGCGGCGTCCAGCGCGTGCCCGGCCGCCTCCTCGGCCGCACCCCGGCCGCCGGTCACCTCGGCCAGCTGGAGGTGCAGCTGCGCCCGCGCGACCGGTTCGAGGTACGGCCCGCCGTGCACGAGGGCGTCCCGCAGCGCCTCCTCGGTCTCGTCCGCCCGCCCCAGCCGGTGCGCCAGCGCCGCGACGCGCACGTCGTACTCCGGCGTGAACCACGGCAGCCCGGCGGCCACGAACGCCCCGGTGGCCTGCCGGAACAGCGTCACCGCCTGCTCCAGATCACCGCTCAGCTCGGCGAGCTCGGCCAGCATCGCGTGCGCCTCGGCGGCGCGGGCGGCCATCCGCACGTCGTCTCCGGTGTGCCCGTCGACCAGCGCCAGGATCTCCCGTACGTGCCGTACGACGGCCTCCGCGGCGTCGGGATCGGGCCGCGCCTCCTGGCCGGGCTCGTGGGCGTCCCCCAGGACGGCCGCGCCGCCGTGCACCGCGCGCATCAGCACCCGCGCCCGGCTCAGCAGCACCGAGGCCGTCTGCCGTACTCCGGTGCCGTCCTCGGCGTACAGCGCGAGCGCCCGGTCGTACAGCTCCCCGGTCGCGGCCAGGGCCGGTTCGACGTCGCCGGTGAGGGCGCGGATGTAGGCCGCCCTGCCCCGGGCGGCCAGGGCCTCGCCGGGGTCGCCCGCCTCCAGGTACAGCTCCGCCGCCCGTTCGAAGAGCGCGACGCCCTCCGGGCCCCGGTCCATCGCCTCGTGGTCCGCGATCTCCGCCCGGTCGCGGGCGTCCAGCTCCACGCCCTCGGCGGCCCGCGCGACCGCCGCCCACGCCTCGGTCGCGTGCGGCCGCAGGCCGTCCGACAGGCGCCGCGCCTCCGCGAGCAGCGCGGGCAGCCCCGCCGGGTCGGGTACGGCGGGAGCCTCGGGCGGCGCGGCCACCGGCGCCGGAGCGGCCCGTACCGTCCGCACGCCCAGCGGCAGCCGGTCCACCAGCGGCTCCTGCGCCATGCGCGCCCGGGCCTGGTCGCCCACGTGCGCGGTGCCGTTGCGGGCGTCGAAGCGCCCGGCCAGCTCCAGCGCCTCGGCCCGCGCCCACCCGGCCAGCTCCCGCGCGGTCCAGGTCCGCCCGGCGGGCCCCGGCACCTGCCGCTCGCCGAGACCGAGCCCGGTCAGCCGGTCCATCAGCAGCGTCACCACCGCCAGGAAGTCCAGCAGGCTGCGCGGATGCCCGGTGTCCGTGAAGTACGCGGGCCGCTGCGCGAGCAGCTCCAGACCGCGCGCCTCGTTGCCGGTCAGCGCGCAGAACTCCACATGGTCCGCGTAGGCGTCCCGCATGCTCTCCATCGGCCGCACCAGCCGGAAACCCCGCAGATGATGGGCGCGCGCCTCGTCCAGGCGGCCGAGCCGCACCAGCGGCAGCAGCGAGGACCCCAGCACCTGGTGCGGCTCGTGCGCACAGCTGAACTCGCCCTCCAGCACCGGGCGCCACAGCTCCAACGCCTCCGCGTCCCGGCCCAGTTCGGACTGCCACACCCCCTGCCCGTGCAGCTCACAGGCGTGACAGTCCGCCATCGAGTCCCGGTCGGCCGCCAGCCACGCGGCGTACGCCCGCTCCGCCCGCGCCCGGTCACCGACATGCGCGGCCACACTGAACTCCGCGCTGCGCACGGCACGTTCGGAGTGCCCGGCGATCCGGTACCGGTCCTCCATCTCGCCCAGCCACGTCTCCACCGACGCCAGCGGGATGTGCGGCTGGCCCAGCATCCCCGCCGACATCCACTTGAACACCCAGTGCAGCGAGTGCGCCTCGTACGCGTCGAAGTCCTCCGGGCGTTCGTCCCACATCCGCAGCAGCCGCGCGAAGGGCACGAACATGCGGTCCTTCTCGGAGCTGTAGTTGTAGACGTTCAACTGGTGGCCCAGCGCCTCGATCACCGCGAGCGGAATACCCAACTTCTCCGCCTCGGTGAGCAGTTCCTCCGCGCGTGCGTTGCGCGCCGGGCCCTCGGGGCGCTCGGCGTTCTCCGCCATGGCCCGGCGCAGCGCGTCGAAGTCCCCGATCGCGTCCGTCACTTGCCTTCCTCCCCATGGGTCGCCCACTCCAGCAGCCCGATGAACGCCCGGTTCAGCAGCGCCGAGTCGGCGGGCCTGAGCGGCCGCCGCGCCATCAGCAGCGCCTGCCCGTACAGCGACTCCGTCGCGGTGCCGATCAGCTCCGCGTCCCCCAGCGAACCGATGCGCCGGATCAGCGGGTTGAGATGGTTCAGCACCAGCCGGGCCCGCGGCGCGCTCCCGCGCAGCGAACCCAGGATGCCCGCCCACAGCTCGTCCGCCCGCTCCTCCGCCTCCGCCCGCGCCTGCTCGTGCCGTGCCGCCCGGTCGTCCAGATGCAGCGCGGGCACCGACAGCGGATGGAACGCGCGCAGCACCACGTCACAGCCCAGCGGGTCCAGCTTCGCCCGCGCCGCCGCCAGGAACCCCGACAGCGCCAGCTCCTCCGCCGGATCGACGGTGTCCAGATGCGCGGTCACGGTGTCCGGGTCCAGCTCCGCGACCACCGTCCCGGGCCGCACCGACGGCAGCGCCTCCACCAGCTCGCTGTCGTAGGTGTAACCGCCGTTGATCACACCGATCCCCTGCGCGGAGGCGATCGCCGCGACCTGCCGGTACTCCTCCACCGTCCGCGTGAAGTGCACCACCGGGTGCCGCTGGGCGAACTCCTCCAGCGACAGCCGGCCGTCCGTCGTCTCGAACGGCAGCCAGGGCAGCATGATCCGCAGCAGCTCGGCGTCGTGCCGCGCCAGCGACTTCACGCCCAGGTGATGCACCGCGAGGAACGCGCTCAGCCGCTCCGGATCGCCCGCCGCGAGCCCGGTCAGCCAGCCCCGGATGCGCTCGCCCAGCGCCTCCCGCACGGCGGCCAGCGTCTCGTCCTCGTACAGCGCCTCGCGCGAGGCCGTCGGCCGCAGACTGTCGGTGTCCAGCACACAGCGCACGAAGAACGCCCAGTCGGGCAGCAGCTGTTCGGCCCGCTCGGTCAGCAGCATCCCCTTCAGATGCACCCGGTGCGTGGCCCGCTGCGCGGGACTCACCGCCGAGGGCAGCACATACGCCACCCCGCGCACCCCGGCCAGCGGCACGTCCAGCGTGATCGAGTCCAGCGGAGTGAAGCCGAACAGCTCGTGGCAGTGCCGGGCCAGCCCCGCCCGCCGCTCGGCCGGGCTCGGCCACGCGCGGTCCCAGGGCGCGGGCAGCTCCGTGACCGGCTCGTCCTCGACCCGGACGTCGTACGGCAGCAGCGAGCCGAAGTCCCGGGCCAGGGCCCGCACCCGCTCCGGCGACAGCCACTCGGCCGCGCCCGCCCGCGCCATGAGGTGCACGGTGGTGCCCGGCTCGGTCCGCGCGGAGTCGTCCAGCGTGCGCACGGTGTACGACCCGTCGTCGCGCGCCGTCCACTCCACCGGCGCCGCCTCCGGATCGAGCGCGCTGCGGCTGACCACGCGGACCCGCTCGGCCACCACGAAACAGGCCAGCAGCCCGATGCCGAACTGCCCGAGGAACCCGGACCGGGCCTCCTGGAGCCCCTCGGCCCGCTTGGAACTGCGCCCGATCGTCGCGAGCAGACTGTGCACGTCCGGCTCGGTGAGCCCGACGCCGCTGTCCTCGATCCGCAGGCCGCCCGCGCCGTCGGCGTACAGCCGTACGGTCGCCGGGGCAGCGGGGTCGTGCTCCCGGCGGGCGGTGACGGCGTCCACGGCGTTCTGCAGCAGCTCGCGCAGATAGACCTTGGGGCTGGAGTAGAGGTGATGGGAGAGCAGGTCCACCAGACCACGCAGGTCGACCTGGAACGTATGGGGCGACTGGGAAGCCTGGGATGACTGTGAGGTCTGGGAGTCCATCGTCACGGCGCCGGTGGGGGGAACGCTGTCCGGCGCGGGGTCGGGCGGTCCGGGTGGGGCGGTGACCGCAGGGGGATGGCTGTGGCGCGCCATCCTAGGCCCGAGCCGATGACCTGACCAGGGGCTTCGCCGATGTCCCTGACCAGCGGGCCGGCCCCCGTATACGGCGGCGGGCGGCAGGGGGCCGTTCGCGGTCCGGTACGAGGGCGGGGCGGCGGGTGGGGCATTGTCACTGGCGTGGTGTGCAATGGAGCACGTGCCCGCACTGCGAGAACCACTGAAGAAAGTGCTCGGCCCCGCCACCGCGAAGGTGATGGCCGAGCACCTCGGCCTGCACTCCGTCGGCGATCTGCTGCACCACTACCCGCGCAGATACGAGGAGCGCGGCCAGCTCACCCACCTGGCCGACCTCCCCATGGACGAGCACGTCACGGTGGTCGCCCAGGTCGCCGACGCCCGGCTGCACACCTTCGCCTCCGCCCGCGCCCCGCGCGGCAAGGGCCAGCGCCTCGAAGTCACCATCACGGACGGCATGGGGCGCCTCCAGCTGGTCTTCTTCGGCAACGGCGTGCACAAGCCGCACAAGGAACTGCTCCCCGGCACCCACGCGATGTTCTCCGGCAAGGTCTCCGTCTTCAACCGCCGCCTCCAACTCGCCCACCCCGCCTACGAACTGCTGGACAAGGACGACGACAGCGAGGACGCGGCGGAGAACTGGGCCGGCTCCCTGATCCCCCTCTACCCGGCCACCGCCAAACTGGAGTCCTGGAAGATCGGCAAGGCCGTCCAGACGGTCCTCCCCAGCGCGGCCGAAGCCCTCGACCCCCTCCCCCCGGCCCTGCGCGAGGGGCGCGGCCTCGTCACCCTCCCCGAGGCCCTCCTCAAGATCCACCGCCCCGCCACCAAGGCCGACGTCGCCGACGCCCGCGCCCGCCTGAAGTGGGACGAGGCATTCGTCCTCCAAGTCGCCCTGGCCCGCCGCCGCCACGCCGACACCCAACTCCCCGCCGTCCCCCGCGAACCCAAGCCCGACGGCCTCCTCACCGCCTTCGACGACCGCCTCCCCTTCACCCTCACCGAAGGCCAGCAACGCGTCTCCGCCGAGATCTTCACGGACCTGGCGACGGCCCACCCGATGCACCGGCTGCTCCAGGGAGAGGTCGGATCGGGCAAGACCATGGTGGCCCTGCGCGCCATGCTCGCCACCGTCGACGCGGGCGGCCAGGCCGCCATGCTCGCGCCCACCGAGGTGCTCGCGCAGCAGCACCACCGGTCGATCACCGAGATGATGGGGGAGCTGGCCGAGGGAGGAATGCTGGGCGGGACCGAGCACGCCACCAAGGTCGTACTGCTCACCGGGTCGATGGGGGCCGCCGCCCGCCGCAAGGCGCTGCTCGACATCGTCACCGGGGAGGCGGGCGTCGTCATCGGCACGCACGCGCTGATCGAGGACGTGGTGCAGTTCCACGACCTCGGCCTGGTGGTCGTGGACGAGCAGCACCGGTTCGGCGTCGAACAGCGCGACGCCCTGCGCGGCAAGGGCAAGCAGCCCCCGCATCTGCTCGTCATGACGGCCACGCCGATCCCGCGCACCGTCGCGATGACCGTCTTCGGCGACCTGGAGACCTCCGTCCTGGACCAGCTCCCGGCCGGCCGCTCCCCGATCGCCACCCATGTCGTCCCGGCCGCCGACAAGCCCCACTTCCTCGCCCGCGCCTGGGAACGCGTCCGCGAGGAGGTCGAGGGCGGCCACCAGGCGTACGTCGTCTGCCCCCGCATCGGCGACGAACAGGACACCGCCGCCGAGAAGAAGGCCACCGAGGGCGACAAGCGCCCCCCGCTCGCCGTCCTCGACGTCGCCGAGCAGCTCGCCAAGGGCCCCCTCCAGGGCCTTCGCGTCGAGGTCCTGCACGGCAGGATGCACCCCGACGACAAGGACGCGGTGATGCGCCGCTTCGCGGCAGGGGACACGGACGTCCTCGTCGCCACCACGGTCATCGAGGTCGGCGTCAACGTCCCCAACGCCACCGCCATGGTCATCATGGACGCCGACCGCTTCGGCGTCTCCCAGCTCCACCAGCTCCGCGGCCGCGTGGGCCGAGGCTCCGCCCCCGGCCTCTGCCTCCTGGTCTCCGAGATGCCCGAGGCCAGCCCCGCCCGCCGCCGCCTCGCCGCCGTGGCCTCCACCCTCGACGGCTTCGAACTCTCCCGCCTCGACCTGGAGGAACGCCGCGAGGGCGACGTCCTCGGCCAGGCCCAGTCCGGCGCCCGCACCAGCCTGCGCGTCCTGGAGGTCATCGAGGACGAGGAGATCATCGCGGAGGCGAGACGAGAGGCAACGGCCATCGTCGAGTCCGACCCCGACCTGGAGAACTATCCAGCTCTCCGCACAACCCTGGACGCCCTCCTGGACGAGGAGAGAGAGCAGTACCTGGAAAAGGGCTGAACTGTCCCAACCTCCAAGGGGCGCGGGGAACTGCGCGAGCAACCACAACCGACCCGCACCCGCCAACGAACCACATCCACCCCCCACCACCTGCGAAAATAAAACGAACCCGCAAAAAGAAGGACCGCTCACATGACCCGCGTGATCGCCGGCACAGCCGGCGGACGCCGCCTGGCCGTCCCGCCAGGGACCGGCACCCGCCCCACCTCGGACCGCGCACGCGAAGCCCTCTTCTCCACCTGGCAGTCCCTCCTCGCCACCCCCCTGGACGGCACCCGGGTCCTGGACCTCTACGCCGGCTCGGGAGCCGTGGGCCTGGAGGCCCTCTCCCGGGGCGCCAGCCACACCCTCCTCGTGGAAGCCGACGCCCGCGCGGCGAAAACCGTCCGGGAGAACGTCAAGAACATCGGCCTCCCCGGCGCCGAGGTCAGAACGGGCAAAGCGGAGCAAGTCATCCGCACCGCGCCCCCCGCCGAGCCGTACGACCTGGTCTTCCTGGACCCCCCGTACGCCGTCTCCGACGACGATCTCCGAGAGATCCTCCTCACACTCCGCGCAGGGGGCTGGCTGACCGAAGACGCCCTGGTCACCGTGGAGCGCAGCACCAGAGGCGGCGAATTCGGGTGGCCGGACGGCTTCGAGGCGATCCGGTCCCGTCGCTACGGCGAGGGAACGTTTTGGTACGGTCGCGCCGCCTCTACGTGCGAAGACGCACGATGACCGGACCGGAGAGCGAGGGATCTCAAGTGCGCCGCGCCGTCTGTCCCGGGTCGTTCGACCCGATCACCAACGGACATCTCGACATCATCGCCCGCGCGTCCCGCCTCTACGACGAGGTCTACGTCGCGGTGATGGTCAACAAGTCCAAGCAGGGCCTGTTCGACATCGACGAGCGGATGGCCCTGATCCGCGAAGTCACCGCCGAATACGCCAACGTACGGGTCGAGGCCCACCACGGCCTCCTCGTGGACTTCTGCAAAGAGCGCGACATCCCCGCCATCGTCAAGGGACTTCGCGCCGTCAGCGACTTCGACTACGAACTCCAGATGGCCCAGATGAACAACGGCCTCACCGGCGTCGAAACGCTGTTCGTGCCCACCAACCCCACCTACAGCTTCCTCTCCTCCTCCCTGGTGAAGGAGGTCGCGGCGTGGGGCGGCGACATCTCCCACCTGGTGCCCCCGGCCGTGCTCGGCGCGCTCCGCGACCGCCTGAAGCGGGACTGACCGTCCCGGCGCGCCCGCGTCCGCGCCCCGTCGGCACGCGCCCGCGCCCCACTGGAAGGTGACAAGACGTCACCCCGTGTCGGACGGCCGCCCCAGGGCCGTACAGTCGTGCCGTCCGTCTCCAACACAGCTGTAGAGAGTGGCGAGCACAGGTGGACATCCAGAACAAGCTCGACGAGATCGTCTCCTCGGTCTCCAACGCCCGGTCCATGCCGATGTCGGCCTCCTGCGTGGTCAACCGCGCCGAGCTGCTCGCGCTGCTCGAAGAGGTTCGCCAGGCGCTGCCCGGCTCCCTCGCGCAGGCGCAGGAGCTGATCGGGGACCGTGAGCAGATGGTCGAGCAGGCCCGCCTGGAGGCCGACCGGATCATCGAGAGCGCGCACGCCGAGCGCGGTTCGCTGATCGCGGGCACCGAGGTCGCCCGCCAGTCGCAGGCCGAGGCCGACCGCATCCTGAACGAGGCCCGCACCGAGGCCGAACAGGTCCGCGCCGACGCCGACGACTACGTGGACTCCAAGCTCGCGAACTTCGAGGTCGTCCTCACCAAGACCCTCGGCTCGGTCGGCCGCGGCCGCGAGAAGCTGCTCGGCACCGGCCCCGGCCTGGACGAGAACGGCTACGAGGACGAGGACGCCCCCGAGCGCAGCCAGGACCCCGAGACCCTGCGCCACACCGCCGACTCCTACGTCGACGCCAAGCTCGGCGCCTTCGAGGCCGTCCTCGCCAAGACCCTGGACGCCGTCCACCGGGGCCGCCAGAAGCTGCACGGCCGGATCGCCACGGACGACCTCAGCGCCCTCGCCGACGACACCACGACCTTCCAGCACTCCAGCGACGCCGACTACCTCGCCGACCTCGCGGCCCTCGCCGACACCCCCGCCACCCCGGTGCAGCGCGCGCAGACGGCCCCGCTCACCCCGGAACCGGCATACGACCGGCCCGCCGCGGACCCGGCGTACGACCCGGCCGCCCGGGAACCGGCGTACGAGCCGCAGGAGGCGTACGGCTACCAGCAGCAGCCCGACGCCTACCCCGGCTACCCCCAGCAGCCCGGCTACGCCCCGCAGGAGGCGTACGGCTACCAGCAGGACCCGTACGCGCCGAACGGCTACGCCCCGCAGGCCGAGGGCGCCTTCCACGGCTACGACGCGCAGCAGGCGGCGTACGACCCGAACCAGGGACAGGCCCAGCAGCACCAGGGGCAGCCGCAGGACTACGCGCTCGACGAGGCCAGCCTCTTCGACACCAGCATGATCAGCGCCGAGCAGCTGCGGGCGTACGAGCAGGGCCGGGGGATGTAGGCGGAGCCGGGGCGCAGGGACCGGATTGGGCCCTGAGCGAAAGGTCCAGTATCCTGGCTCTTCGGTCGCGTGTATTCCGCGATCACCGCTGCCCGGAACACCTGCGGGCGGCGTCCCCCGAGCTCGAAGACCGAAAGCGGCCATGGCCTCCAACGCACGCCTCGACCACCGCAACCCCCTCGTGATCGACACGCACGAGCTGGGCCGGCGTCCTGGTGCGATGCAGCGCCTGACCCGTGAGGTCGACGCCCCCCGGGACCTCGGTATCGAGGGTGTCATCGGAGTGCCGGAAGGCGCCCCGCTGGAGCTCGACCTCCGCCTGGAGTCGGTCATGGAAGGGGTGCTTGTCACAGGCACCGCCCGTGCATCGGCCAAGGGGGAGTGCGTAAGGTGTCTGGAGCCGGTCGGGCTGGAGCTCGAAGCGGACTTCCAGGAGATGTTCTCGTACCCTGACGCCGACGACCGTGGCCGCGTGATCGCGGAACCGGGCGACGACGCCGAGGACGACGAGGACAGGCTCTACATCGAGGACGGTCTGATCGACCTCGAACCCGTGCTGCGGGATGCGGTGGTGCTCGCACTGCCGATGCAGCCGGTGTGCCAGGACGACTGTGCGGGCCTGTGCTCCGAGTGCGGAGCACGGCTCACGGACGACCCGGACCACCACCATGACGCCGTCGACATCCGTTGGGCGGCTTTGCAGGGACTCGCCGGTTCACTCGAAGACGGCGAGAAGGACGAGATGAGCGGCGCCGAAGCGGGCGTCGACGAGAAGCAGGAGAAGTAGCCGTGGCTGTTCCGAAGCGGAAGATGTCGCGCAGCAACACGCGCCACCGCCGGTCGCAGTGGAAGGCTGCGGTCCCCACCCTGGTTGCGTGCGAGCGCTGCCACGAGCCCAAGCAGCAGCACATCGCGTGCCCGTCTTGCGGCACCTACAACAAGCGCCAGGTCCTCGAGGTCTGAGCGGCTGGTGAGAGGCACTGTGTCCACTGCCAAGAAGGTGGAAGACGCCGAAGCAGGTTCTTCCCGCCGACGCGGGAACGGCTCGGCGGACAACAAGGCCTCGTCCCACACGCTTCTGGAAGGGCGGCTCGGCTACCACGTCGAGTCCGCCCTTCTGGTGCGTGCGCTGACCCACCGCTCCTACGCCTACGAGAACGGCGGTCTGCCGACGAACGAGCGGCTGGAGTTCCTCGGGGACTCCGTGCTCGGCCTCGTCGTCACCGACACGCTGTACCGCATCCACCCCGACCTGCCCGAAGGCCAGCTGGCCAAGCTGCGGGCCGCGGTGGTCAACTCGCGTGCGCTTGCGGAGGTGGGCCGCGGTCTCGACCTGGGCTCCTTCATCCGGCTCGGCCGTGGTGAAGAGGGAACGGGCGGCCGGGACAAGGCATCCATTCTCGCCGACACCCTTGAAGCGGTGATCGGCGCGGTCTATCTCGATCAGGGCCTCGACGCGGCCTCCGAACTGGTGCATCGCCTGTTCGACCCGCTCATCGAGAAGTCCTCGAACCTCGGCGCCGGCCTGGACTGGAAGACCAGCCTCCAGGAGCTGACCGCGACCGAAGGGCTCGGCGTGCCCGAGTACCTGGTCACGGAGACCGGCCCCGACCACGAGAAGACCTTCACTGCTGCTGCCCGCGTCGGGGGCGTCTCGTACGGCACCGGCACCGGCCGCAGCAAGAAGGAGGCGGAGCAGCAGGCCGCCGAGTCCGCCTGGCGTGCCATCAAGGCCGCCGCGGACGAGCGTGCCGCTGCAGCCGCGGCGGAGAAGACGGCGGCCCCGGCCGCCGTCGACGGCACCCCGCCGTCCGCCCCGGTCACGGAGGACGACACCGCGTCGTCCGCCACCGCCTGACCGAGCGTTTCCCGAGCGCCCGCACCCGTACGACGGGGCGGGCGCTCGGTCCTTTCACCAGGTCACCAGGTCACCAGGTTTCCCGGATTTCCCAGGTTTCCCACAGGGGGTTGTCGATGCCCGAGTTGCCCGAGGTCGAGGTCGTCCGGCGTGGACTGGAGCGGTGGGTGGCCGCGCGGACCGTCGCCGAGGCGGAGGTGCTGCATCCGCGTGCGGTGCGCCGGCATCTCGCGGGTGCCGACGACTTCGCGCACCGGCTGAAGGGGCACACCTTCGGGGTGCCGAGCAGGCGGGGCAAGTATCTGTGGCTGCCGCTCGCGGACACCGGGCAGTCGGTCCTGGCGCACCTCGGCATGAGCGGCCAGCTGCTGGTCCAGCCGCACACCACGCCCGACGAGAAGCACCTGCGCGTCCGGGTCCGCTTCGCCGACGACCTGGGCACCGAACTCCGCTTCGTCGACCAGCGCACCTTCGGCGGGCTGTCCCTCCACGACAACACCCCGGACGGCGTGCCCGACGTCATCGGGCACATCGCCCGCGACCCGCTCGACCCGCTCTTCGACGACGAGGCCTTCCACCAGGCACTGCGCCGCAAGCGCAGCACCATCAAGCGGGCCCTGCTCGACCAGTCGCTGATCAGCGGCGTCGGCAACATCTACGCCGACGAGGCGCTCTGGCGCTCCCGCCTCCACTACGAGCGCCCCACGTCCGGCTTCACCCGCCCGGTGACGACGGAGCTCCTCGGCCACATCCGGGACGTGATGAACGCGGCCCTCGAAGTCGGCGGCACCAGCTTCGACAGCCTGTACGTCAACGTCAACGGCGAGTCCGGCTACTTCGACCGCTCCCTGGACGCCTACGGCCGCGAGGGCCTGCCGTGCCGCCGCTGCGGTACGCCGATGCTGCGCCGCCCCTGGATGAACCGCTCCAGCTACTTCTGCCCGAAGTGTCAGCGGGCGCCGCGCGCCGCGTCGTAACGCTCGCGCGCGGCGAGTACGTCACCCATGGCGCCCTCCACACAGTGGATGAGCGCGAGCAGCCGCTCGGCCACCTGACGGCCGAGCGGAGTGAGTTCGTAGTCGACGCGAGGCGGATTCACCGGCTGCGCCTCCCTGAGCACCAGCCCGTCCCGCTCCAGCGCGTGCAGCGTCTGGGACAGCATCTTCTCGCTCACCCCGTCGACCCGCCGCCGCAGCTCGTTGAACCGCAGCGACCCCTCGTACAACGCCCCGAGCACCAGCGACCCCCACCGCCCGGTCACATGCTCCAGCGTCCCCCGCGACGGACACGCCTTGGCGAACACGTCGAACGCGTCCCGCGCCTCCAGCTCCCCCGACTCCCGGGTGATCCCACTCATACGCCCAGCGTAGGCGAGCGGAGCACTGGCCACCAGGTAGCGCTGTGTTCCGGTTAGCGCTGCCCTAGGTGGCCGATCGGGGGGCAGGTGGTGGTCGGTCAGGGGGTCAGTACCCGAAGTCCTGCGTCCACCAAGGCCCGCCCTCGCCGAAGTGGACGCCCACGCCGAGGGTCTTGAAGTCGCAGTTGAGGATGTTGGCGCGGTGGCCGGGGCTGTTCATCCAGGCTTCCATGACGGCGGCGGGGTCGACCTGGCCGCGGGCTATGTTCTCGCCGCCGAGGCCGGTGATGCCCGCCTTGGAGGCGCGGTCCCACGGGGTGGCGCCGTCGGGGTCGGTGTGGTCGAAGAAGTCGCGTGAGGCCATGTCGTCGCTGAAGGCCTCGGCGAGCTTGGCGAGGGAGGAGTCCGCCGTCACCGGGGTGCAGCCGACCTTCGCGCGCTCCTCGTTGACGAGCGCGAGCACCTGGGCCTCGGCCTCGGCCTGGGGCGAGACGGCCGCGGGGGCGGAGGCGGAGGGGTCCTTCTCGGCGGGCTTGGAGGAACTGTCCGACGGAGCCGAGGGCTTGGGCTTGGCCGGGACCGGCTGGTCCGCGGTCTGCGACGGCTCGGGCTTCGGCTTGGCCGGGGCGGGCGCCGGGGACGTCTCCGAGTCGGACGGGGTCGGCGCCGGCGTGGCGGGCTGGGTGGACTGGCCGCCCGTGGAGGCGCCGCCGCCACCGGCCTGGACGTCCGCGTCGCCCGCCGCGCCGCCCTGCTCGCTGGCCGCGTTGCCGTCGCCGGGCAGGCCGGCCGCCTGCACCTGCTCGCCCTCGCTGGCGGTCGTACCGCCGCCGAGACGGTAGCTCTGGAGTCCGGGCACCACGCCCGCGCCCACCGCGGCGGTACCGAAGGCCACGGCGGCGGAGACGCCGAGCAGACCCGTACGGACCGGCGTCGCGGCCTTCTTGGCGCGCCTGCGGCCCCGCTGGGAGCCCCGGCCGTCCATCGGCTCGTCACCGGTCAGATAGACGGGCCCGCGCGGACCGACGGTGTAGGCCTCGGGGTTCAGATACGGCGCGGTCCCCCGGGGCTCGTGCCCACCCGCATACGAGTGCGGCGCGTCGCTCCCCGCACCGGCGCGTCGGTGGCGTCCCATCCCCTGCCCTCTTCCTCGTGCTCGCGGTCGGCCGGGCGCCGGAACGGGCCCGATGCCTCCCCCTGGCCAACCCGGCTCACTCGATCGAGTGAGTTTCATATGAGATTCATTGGGTCGGGACGGTACCGCATGGCGCGGGGGGCGGGTGTGCCCCGAGAGACATTGGCGGTTGGGTTGCCCCCATGCGTCCGGTTAGGTTGCACCCATGAGCGAGGATGCAAGGCTGGTCGCCTGGGTACGCGGACGCGTCCAGGGTGTGGGTTTCCGCTGGTTCACCCGGGCGCGGGCGCTGGAGATCGGCGGACTGAGTGGCTTTGCTCTCAATCTGGCCGACGGCCGGGTCCAGGTCGTCGCCGAGGGCCCCCGCACCGGCTGCGAGGGACTGCTCGACTGGCTCCAGGGCGAAGACACGCCCGGGCGGGTGGACGGAGTCACCGAGATCTGGGACACACCGCGCGGCGGCTACGACGGCTTCGCCATCCGCTGAGCGGGTCGCGCCTGCCCCCTCCACCGGGGCCGTCGGGACGTGCCTGCGGCACCTGCCCGGGTGGAAACGGCCTGGTGGTTGCCAAGAAGGGCGCACCGTGAAAGGCTCCCGGTGTACAGCTGATCGACACACCTCCAGGGCCCCGCAGAGACGCAGCGCCGCCGGCCACCGGCCGCGCGCCCCGGGTTCGCCCGCCGATACGGGGTGTGATCGTGTTGACCGTCAAACTTTTTGGTGAGACGCTGAAAGCCCCGCGCACCTTAGCTGTTTGGCATGGCGACGCAGAGCAACACTCGAGTGTGCCAAGCACCGCGGGTGCGAATCCCTCACGACCCACACCGCATCGGTCGGTCACTCAGTGTGGAGGACCATCCATCATGGCAAAGGCGCTTCTCGGTTACGTCGGCGGCTCCGACCCTCGACTCCTCGCCGAGATGCGACGGCTTCAGCAGCGCGTCCAGGACCTGGAATCCGAGCTCGTACGGATCCAGGCGGAGAACGACGCGCTGGCGGCTGCCGCCTCTCAGGACAGGATCATGGAGAGCATCGACGCACACCAGGCGGAGCCTGCGCTCACCTGATCGCTGCATCAGCTCCACGAAAGCACGCGCAGCGGTCGGGCCGCCCGTGACAACCGCTCAGGAAGGTTCGGGCACAGGCCGGGATCCGGCTGTCCGAGCCGCAAGGGACGCTTCGGCGTCCCTTCGTACTTTCCCCCGCATCCTTTCAACCGTTTCACCATCTGGTGTGCCCTTCTCGTTCATGTACGAAACCGTGGGGTTGCGAGTGTCCGTGGAGTGAGATAGCCGCTGCCGGTAAAGTCCGATTGCGTGCATCTCAAGGCATTGACCCTGCGCGGCTTCAAGTCGTTCGCCTCGGCGACCACGCTCCGGTTCGAGCCGGGGATCACCTGTGTCGTCGGCCCGAACGGCTCGGGCAAGTCCAATGTCGTGGACGCGCTCAGCTGGGTCATGGGCGAGCAGGGCGCCAAGTCGCTGCGCGGCGGCAAGATGGAGGACGTCATCTTCGCCGGCACCACGGGCCGCCCGCCGCTGGGCCGCGCCGAGGTGTCCCTGACCATCGACAACGCCGACGGCGCCCTGCCCATCGAGTACGCCGAGGTCACCCTCACCCGCATCATGTTCCGCAACGGCGGCAGCGAGTACCAGATCAACGGCGAGACCTGCCGTCTGCTCGACTTCCAGGAACTCCTCTCCGACTCCGGCATCGGCCGCGAGATGCACGTCATCGTCGGGCAGGGCCAGCTCGACTCCGTCCTGCACGCCGACCCCATGGGCCGCCGCGCCTTCATCGAGGAGGCGGCCGGAGTCCTCAAGCACCGCAAGCGCAAGGAGAAGGCGCTGCGCAAGCTGGAGTCGATGAAGGCCAACCTCGCCCGTGTGCAGGACCTCACCGACGAACTCCGCCGCCAGCTCAAGCCGCTCGGCCGTCAGGCCGCCGTCGCCCGCCGCGCCGCCGTCATCCAGGCCGACCTGCGCGACGCCCGTCTGCGCCTGCTCGCCGACGACCTCGTGACCCTGCGCGAAGCCCTCGGCGCCGAGATCGCCGACGAGGCGGCCCTCAAGGAACGCAAGGAGAGCGCGGCCCGCGAACTGCGCGACGCCCTCCAGCGGGAAGCCCGCCTGGAGGAAGAGGTACGACGCCTCGCCCCGCGCCTGACCCGTGCCCAGCAGACCTGGTACGAACTCTCCCAGCTCGCCGAGCGCGTACGCGGCACCGTCTCCCTCGCCGAGGCCCGCGTCACCAGCGCCACCTCCGCACCCCCCGAGGAACGGCGCGGCCGCGACCCCGAGGACCTGGAGCGCGAGGCCGCCCGGGTCCGCGAACAGGAGGCCGAGCTGGCGGCCGCCCTCGACGCCGCCCGGCACGCCCTGGACGACACGGTCGCCCACCGCGCCGAACTGGAACGCGCGCTCACCGCCGAGGAACGCCGCCTCAAGGATGTCGCCCGTGCCATCGCCGACCGCCGCGAGGGTCTGGCCCGGCTCTCTGGGCAGGTGAGCGCCGCCCGCTCCCGCGCCGCCTCCGCCCAGGCCGAGATCGACCGCCTGGCCGCCGCCCGCGACGAGGCGGCCGAGCGCGCCGCCCACGCCCAGGAGGAGTACGAGACCCTCAAGGCCGAGGTGGACGGCCTCGACGCGGACGACGCCGGCCTCGCCGTACGGCACGAGGAGGCCCGGCACCGGCTCGCGGCGGCGGAGGACGCGCTGAGCACGGCCCGCGAGGCCGCCGCCGACGCCGAACGCCGCCGCGCCGCGACCCGCGCCCGCCACGAGACCCTGGCCCTGGGTCTGCGCCGGAAAGACGGCACCGGCGCCCTCCTGTCGGCCCGCGACCGTCTCACCGGCGTACTCGGCCCCGCCGCCGGACTCCTCACCATCAGCCCCGGCCACGAGACCGCCCTCGCCACCGCCTTCGGTACGGCCGCCGACGCCATCGCCGTCACCGGCCCCACGGCGGCGGTCGAGGCGATCGAACTCCTCCGCAAGCAGGAGGGCGGACGTGCGGCACTGCTGCTGGCGGGGGCACCTGAGGAGCAGGGCGAGCCCGACAGCGTCCGTACCCGCCACCCCTACGCCGCCGACCTCGTACGCGGCCCCGACGAGCTGATGCCCGCCGTGCGGCGGCTGCTGCGCGGGATCGTCGTCGTCGGGACGCTGGAGGAGGCGGAGGAGGTGGTGCGGGCGCGGCCCGGGCTCACCGCTGTCACCGCCGAGGGGGATCTGCTCGGGGCCCACTTCGCGCAGGGCGGCTCGGCCGGGGCGCCCAGCCTCCTCGAGGTGCAGGCGTCCGTGGACGAGGCCGCCGCCGAGCTGGCGGAGCTGGCGGTGCGCTGCGAGGAACTGGAGCGGGCGCGGGCGGCGGCCGTGGAGGAGCGGACCGGGAGTGCCGCGCTCGTGGAGGAGCTGGGGGAGCGGCGGCGGGCCGCCGACCGGGAGAAGTCGGCCGTCGCCCAGCAGCTCGGCAGGCTCGCCGGGCAGGCGCGCGGGGCCGTGGGCGAGGCGGAACGCTCCGCCGCGGCGGCCGCCCGTGCGCAGGAGGCGCTGGAGCGGGCCGTGCGGGAGGCGGAGGAGCTGGCCGAGCGGCTCGTCGTGGCCGAGGAGATGCCGGTCGAGGAGGAGCCCGACACCTCCGTACGGGACCGGCTCTCGGCGGACGGCGCCAACGCGCGGCAGACCGAGATGGAGGCGCGCCTCCAGGTCCGTACGCACGAGGAGCGGGTCAAGGCGCTCGCCGGGCGGGCCGACTCGCTGGACCGGGCCGCCCGCGCGGAGCGTGAGGCACGCGCGCGGGCCGAGCAGCGCAGGGCCCGGCTGCGGCACGAGGCATCCGTCGCCGGGGCGGTCGCCTCCGGCGCCCGGCAGCTGCTCGCGCACATCGAGGTCTCCCTCGCCTGCTCCGAGCGCGAGCGCTCCGCCGCCGAGACCGTGAAGGGGCTACGGGAGCGGGAGTTGGCGGAGGCGCGTACGGCGGGACGCGAACTCAAGGCCGAACTCGACAAGTTGACGGACTCCGTGCACCGGGGCGAGGTGCTCGGCGCCGAAAAGCGGCTGCGCATCGAGCAGTTGGAGGCCAGGGCGCTGGAGGAGCTGGGGGTGGAGCCGGAGGGGCTGGTCGCGGAGTACGGCCCGCGGCAGCCGGTGCCGCCGTCGCTCCCGGCCGAGGGGGAGACCCTGCCCGAGGACCCCGAGCATCCCCGCAACCGGCCGCGCCCCTTCGACCGCGCCGAACAGGAGAAGCGGCTGCGGGCGGCCGAGCGCGCCTATCAGCAGCTCGGCAAGGTGAACCCGCTCGCCCTGGAGGAGTTCGCCGCGCTGGAAGAGAGGCACCAGTTCCTCAGCGAGCAGCTGGAGGACCTGAAGAAGACCCGCGCGGACCTTCTGAAGGTGGTGAAGGAGGTGGACGAGCGGGTGGAACAGGTCTTCACGGAGGCGTTCCGGGACACCGCGCGCGAGTTCGAGGGCGTGTTCTCCCGGCTCTTCCCCGGCGGAGAGGGGCGCCTGATCCTGACCGACCCCGACGACATGCTGGCCACCGGCGTGGACGTGGAGGCGCGGCCGCCGGGCAAGAAGGTCAAGCGGCTCAGCCTGCTCTCCGGCGGGGAGCGGTCGCTGACGGCGGTCGCGCTGCTGGTGTCCATCTTCAAGGCCCGCCCGAGCCCCTTCTATGTGATGGACGAGGTCGAGGCGGCGCTCGACGACACCAACCTCCAGCGGCTCATCCGCATCATGCGGGAGCTGCAGGAGTCGTCCCAGCTGATCGTCATCACGCACCAGAAGCGCACGATGGAGATCGCGGACGCGCTCTACGGCGTCTCCATGCAGGGCGACGGCGTGTCCAAGGTCATCTCCCAGCGGCTGCGTTAGCTCCCGCTTTCAAGATCAACAAATCTCTCGTTCACTTCTTGAACATCTGCGGGCTCGTCGTATCTCTTAAGTCACACTCATCTGGCTATTGACTTCGAAACTTGAAGGCATAGTCTCTGCAACGTTGCATTTACCTTCAGGTGTGAGCGGTGCCAAGTTGTGCGCCACTGGAACCTGGAAGGGCTCGCCCCCACCCGGCAGCGTTGCCGTGGCCCGAGGAGTTACACGTGACCAGCACAGCGCAGGCACCCCAGCCAGGAGCCGGGACGGCTCACCCCGAACATCTCGGGCACGTCATCTTCATCGCGGCCGCGGCCGCCATGGGCGGCTTCCTCTTCGGCTACGACAGCTCCGTCATCAACGGCGCCGTCGAGGCCATCCGTGACCGTTACCACGTGGGCTCCGCCGGTCTCGCGCAGGTCATCGCCATCGCGCTCATCGGCTGCGCCATCGGTGCCGCCACGGCCGGCCGCATAGCCGACCGGATCGGCCGTATCCGCTGTATGCAGATCGCCGCCGTCCTCTTCACGGTCAGCGCCGTGGGCTCCGCCCTTCCGTTCGCCCTGTGGGACCTCGCGTTCTGGCGCATCATCGGCGGCTTCGCCATCGGCATGGCCTCGGTCATCGGCCCGGCCTACATCGCCGAGGTCGCCCCGCCCGCCTACCGCGGCCGTCTCGGCTCCTTCCAGCAGGCCGCGATCGTCATCGGCATCGCCATCTCCCAGCTCGTCAACTGGGGCCTGCTCAACGCCGCCGGCGGCGACCAGCGCGGCAAGCTCATGGGCCTCGAGGTCTGGCAGGTCATGCTGGGCGTCATGGTCATCCCGGCCGTCCTCTACGGTCTGCTCTCCTTCGCGATCCCCGAGTCCCCGCGCTTCCTGCTCTCCGTCGGCAAGCGTGAGCGCGCCCGCGAGATCCTGGCCGAGGTCGAGGGCAAGGACATCGACCTCGACGCGCGTGTCAACGAGATCGAGCACGCGATGAAGTCCGAGCACAAGTCGTCCTTCAAGGACCTGCTCGGCGGCGGCTTCTTCTTCAAGCCGATCGTCTGGATCGGTATCGGCCTCTCGGTCTTCCAGCAGTTCGTCGGCATCAACGTCGCGTTCTACTACTCCTCGACGCTGTGGCAGTCGGTCGGTGTCGACCCGTCGGACTCGTTCCTCTACTCCTTCACGACGTCGATCATCAACATCATCGGCACCGTGATCGCGATGATCTTCGTGGACCGCATCGGCCGCAAGCCGCTGGCCCTCATCGGCTCGGTCGGCATGGCCGCCGGTCTGGCCCTGGAGGCCTGGGCGTTCAGCTACCACCTGGTCGACGGCAAGCTGCCCGCCACCCAGGGCTGGATCGCGCTCGTCGCCGCCCACCTGTTCGTCCTCTTCTTCGCCCTCTCCTGGGGTGTCGTGGTCTGGGTCTTCCTCGGCGAGATGTTCCCGAACAAGATCCGCGCCGCCGCCCTCGGCGTGGCCGCCTCCGCGCAGTGGATCGCCAACTGGGCCATCACCGCGAGCTTCCCGTCGCTGGCCGACTGGAACCTCTCCGGCACCTACGTGATCTACGCGATCTTCGCCACCCTCTCCATCCCGTTCGTCCTGAAGTTCGTCAAGGAGACGAAGGGCAAGACGCTGGAGGAGATGGGCTAGCAGCCCCCTCGACCCGGGGAGAAGGGCCAAGTCCCCGCTGCCCCTCTCCTCGCACCCTCCACCGCCCCCGACCCGGCCACTGCCTGGGTCGGGGGCGGTGGCGTTTGCACTGGGCTTCGGCGGATGGGGCCGGGCTTGTCGCAGACGTCGAGTGCGGTTCGGGTGGCCTGTGTGTGTGATGGGGCCGCGTGACGGCGGTCGGCCTGGTTCGTGGCGGGGCCCGGTCGGTCACGGCCGGCGGGACGAGCTGTATGAGGTCACCGGGTACGGCCTGTATGAGATCACCGGGTACGGCGTCGGGAGGGCGCCCAAGCCCGAATGGAGGGGGACGGCCCCGCGTGCCGGGGGCGGGGGTGGTCGGCGAGGTGGGGCGCGGCGCGTGATCGATGGGCCCTCGGCGACGAACCGCCTGGCTGCCATCGGGCCCGTACGCCGACACACCCTGCCGGGACGGCTCGTAGACCTGGACCACCGAGTTACCAAGGCGCCCCGCCGGAGACACGCGCAAGCCTGACCAATCACGGACCCCGACCTCGTACGCGCCGGTGCCACCACCCCGGCCGACCGAACCCGACCGTCCCGCAGCGCGCCCCCGGCGTCAGCCCTGTTTCCAGCGTGGCGCCTCGTCGTCCGGGACGTCGGGGGACGCGAAGTGGAACGGGATGTCGAGGTGGGCGGCGAGGGCGTGGCCTGCCTCGGTGGCGCGGGTGGCGGGGGAGGGGGTGCCGCGGCGTTGGTGGATCGTGGCCAGGTGGGACTCGCCGGGTGGGGTGTCCAGGATGGCCAGGAGGATGACGAACCAGTCGTGGACCGTGTCGCCGTCCCACACGGCCTCGATCGCGATCACCCGGCCGGGGAGGGAGGCGGCACGGGCTGCGAGGGAGGGGGTGTCGAGGGGGTCGGGCGGGCGCACACGGGGGGCCAGGGAGCCGTAGCGGGTGCGGATCAGGGTCTCGGCCTCGTGGAGGCCCAGGCCCTGGGGGCGCAGGGCCTCCCACACCGTCTTGACCGCCATCAGGCAGTGGTCGTGCAGGACGTGGGTGTCCGCTTCCCGTCGGGTCTCGTCGTCCAGGCGGGACCACCAGTCGGGCACAGGCGCGGGGAGTTCCATGGGGGCACCGTAGTGCCGCCGCGGAACTCCCCGTACGACGTCAGACCGCGGCCGGGACCCGCTCCTCGGCGGCCGTCGCGGCGGGCTCGGCCGGGGCCGGGACCGCGGGCTTCGGCAGCAGCAGGTACAGCGCACCCGAGATCACGATCGCCGCGATCCAGCCGAGGCCGTACTCGCCGACGAGGTTGTTCTTGGCCAGCGGGCCGGTGAACCAGTCCGAGGTGGTGAACATCAGGCCGGAGACCAGGCCGATCGCCCAGGAGGCCACCGCGGTGGGGGAGAAGCCGGCCCGGTACCAGTAGGCGCTGGTGCGGCCGGTGTCGGCCATGGCGCGGGCGTCGTACTCCTTGCGGCGGAACATGTCCGCGCCGAAGACACCGGTCCACGCGGAGAAGGCGACCGCGAGCATGGAGAGGAAGGCGATGAAGGAGCCCATGAAGCTCGTCGCCACCAGCATCAGCACGCCACCCAGCGCCAGCGAGATCACGGCGTTCACCGAGACCGCCCAGTGGCGCGGGATCTTGAAGCCGAGGGTCTGCGCGGTGAAACCGGCCGAGTACATCGACATCGAGTTGATCAGCAGCATGCCGACCACCGCGATCAGCAGATACGGCACCGTGATCCACAGCGGCAGGATCGTGCCGAGGAAGGAGACCGGGTCGGTGGCCGAGGCCAGGTCGGGCGTGCCGACCGCCATGACCGCGCCCATCAGCACCAGCGGCAGGACGACGATGCCCGCACCGCCGACGGTGTTGCCGACGATCGCCTTGGAGGAGGCCGTACGCGGCAGATAGCGCGTGAAGTCCGGCGCGGACGGAATCCAGCTCACGCCACCCGCCGCGATCATGCCGACGGCGGTGATCAGCGAGGCCGTGGACCCCGCGCCCTGGTGCATCACCTTCGACCAGTGGGTGTGCACCGCGAGATACCCGAGCACCAGCACCGAGAAGACACCGAAGAGATACGTCGCGTACTTGCTGCACTTCTGCACGGCATTGATGCCGAGCCCGGAGATCGCGAAGGTCGCGATCACGAAGAGCAGCAGCGTGACGATGTCCAGCACGCCGTTCGCCTTGATCCCGAGACCCAGGTCCAGGATGGTGAGCAGCGCGTACGCGCCGGTCACCGCGTTGATCGTCTCCCAGCCCCAGCGTGCGACCCAGATCAGCGAACCGGGCAGCAGATTGCCGCGCTGGCCGAAGACCGCCCGCGACAGCGCCATGCCGGGCGCGGCACCCCGCTTGCCCGCGATGCCGAGCAGACCGACCAGGCCGTAGGAGACGAGGGGCGCGACGCCCGCGACGACGAGTGCCTGCCAGAAGTTCAGGTGGTACGACACCACCAGGCTCGCGCCCATCGTGAGCAGCAGGACGCTGATGTTGGCGCCCACCCAAGTGGGGAAGAGCCCGCGCGTACGCGCGGTGCGTTCGTGATCGGGGACCGGCTCGATGCCACGGGTTTCCAGCGCGCTCTCGCGCGCGGCCGTCTTGCTCATGAAAAAGGAGTGTCCTTGCGGTGGGGGACGAGGACGACGGGCTCGACGCGCGCGGCGGAGCCAAGAGTCATCGTAGTTTAATCCGACTCCACTGCCCCTGTGGCATTTGTCTCTTGGAGGAAACGACAGGCGTCCGCAAGCCTCTTCGGCGGATACCCCATGGCCGATACTGGACGCGTTATGGAAACCATCATCCTTGCTGTAGTCATCGCCGTGGTCGTGCTCGGCGCGCTCGGCGGGCTCCTCATCGGCAGCACACTCAAGAAGAAGAAGCGGCTGCCGCCGCCACCGCCCTCCGCGCCCGACCTCACCGCGCCCCCGGCCGAGCCACAGGTCGGCGAAGAGGCCGAGACTCCGCGCGACGAACCGCGCCGGACGATCGAGGAGGTGGACCTCCCGGGCGGCGGGACCACCACCGTCGAGGAGCCGCCCGCCGCCGAGAAGGCTCCCGAGATCGAGATCCCGGAGCCCACCGCGGGGCGGCTCATCCGCCTCCGCGCCCGTCTCTCCCGCTCCCAGAACGCCCTCGGCAAGGGCCTGCTCACGCTGCTCTCGCGCGAGCACCTGGACGAGGACACCTGGGAGGAGGTCGAGGACACCCTCCTGACCGCCGACGTCGGCGTGCGGCCCACCCAGGAACTGGTCGAGCGGCTGCGCGAGCGCGTCAAGGTGCTCGGCACCCGCACCCCCGAGGAACTGCGCGGGCTGCTCCGCGAGGAGCTGCTCAAGCTCGTCGGCACCGACATGGACCGCGCGGTCAAGACCGAGCCCGAGGGCCGCAAGCCCGGCATCGTCATGGTCGTCGGCGTCAACGGCACCGGCAAGACCACCACCACCGGCAAGCTCGCCCGGGTCCTGGTCGCCGACGGCCGCACCGTCGTCCTCGGCGCCGCCGACACCTTCCGTGCCGCCGCCGCCGACCAGCTCCAGACCTGGGGCGAGCGCGTCGGCGCCTACACCGTGCGCGGCCCGGAGGCCGGCGACCCCGCCTCCGTCGCCTTCGACGCGGTGAAGGAGGGCAAGGAGATGGGCGTCGACGTGGTGCTCATCGACACCGCGGGGCGTCTGCACACCAAGACCGGCCTCATGGACGAGCTGGGCAAGGTCAAGCGCGTCGTGGAGAAGCACGCCCCGCTCGACGAGGTGCTGCTCGTGCTCGACGCCACCACCGGCCAGAACGGCCTGGTGCAGGCCCGCGTCTTCTCCGAGGTTGTGGACATCACCGGCATCGTGCTCACCAAGCTCGACGGCACCGCCAAGGGCGGCATCGTCATCGCCGTCCAGAACGAGCTGGGCGTGCCGGTCAAGCTGATCGGCCTGGGCGAGGGCCCCGACGACCTGGCGCCCTTCGACCCGGAGGCGTTCGTGGACGCGCTTCTCGGTGACTGAGCCCCCGGACGCGATCACTCCACTACACGGCGAAGCGCCCGTCCCCACACGAACGGTGGGGGACGGGCGCTTCGCCGTGTGAGCCGGTGAGCCGCGTTATTGGGGCCCTATGCCGTACGGATTTCTACGCCCCGGCCCGCGACCGGTGTGCCACATACGCCAGCGTCCCCAGCAGCAGCCGGGCCGCCGGCGGCCGCGTCGCGCTGTCCAGCGCCGGAGGGCGCAGCCACCGCACGGGTCCGAGGCCGCCGCGGTCGGAGGGCGGGGCGGTGATGTACGTACCCGGGCCGAGGCCGCGTAGGTCCAGGGCGGCGGGGTCGTCCCAGCCGAGGCGGTAGAGCAGCCGGGGCAGCTCGGCGGCGGCGCCGGGGGCGACCAGGAAGTGGGCGCGGCCCTCGGGGGTCGCGGCGACGGGGCCGAGGGGGAGGCCCATGCGCTCCAGGCGGACCAGGGCGCGGCGCCCGGCCGCCTCGGCGACCTCGATGACGTCGAACGCGCGGCCCACCGGCAGCATCGCCGCGGCGCCCGGCACCTCGGCCCAGGCCCGGCCCACCTCGTCCAGCGTGGCCCCGGCGGACACGGGTGCGGCGAACTCCAGCGGATGCGCGCCCGGCGCCGGGCAGTTCGCGCGCCCGCAGGAGCAGACGCCCGACGCGGCCCGCGCGCCCGGCACCACGTCCCAGCCCCACAGGCCCGTGAACTCGGCGACGGCCGTGCACTCCGGCGAACGGCCGCGCCGACGTGTGCCGGAGCGGATCTCCCGGATGCCGCCGATCGTGAAGCCCATGCCCCCTCCAACGGGTCCAGCGCGCCGGTGGTTACGAACCGGAGCGAGATGGATGCGGAACGTGACGCTACGACATCCGCCTTCCCGGGGTGCCCCGGGAGCAAGGCGGCGCATCGTGGCGCGGCGGGTTGTGCGCGGGGCTTCATGCGCCCCCGAGTGCACCGCTCCGCCCACTTCCGTCCGTCCTATGTCAAGTGAATCGCGTGGGTGCGATCGTGAGTTCATTCGAAGGGGTGGCGAATGGTGGCGTTTCAAGGATCGCCGTGGTTGGAAGGGTGATCGTGGGGTTACTGTGAGTATGCGAGCCCCGGGGGCACTTGCCTTCGTGGGTATGCCGGAGGCAAGTCGTCAGCTCGTTCGAAGGGTGAGAACCACCGGACGGGCGGCCGTATTTACCGGCATTCTGATAGGGCTTGGCGCACGGCGACAGGGTTTCAGGGATGGGGGCGTTCCAGTGGGCGGCAACGGCGGAGGCGGGACGAACGCTGACAAGCGCCCCAACGAGCTGCTCGGCTCGTGGTTCGTGCGCAGCGGCTGGTCGAAGGGCGAGCTGGCCCGTCAGGTGAACCGCCGGGCCCGCCAGCTCGGCGCCAACCACATCTCGACCGACACCTCACGCGTACGCCGCTGGCTCGACGGGGAGAACCCGCGCGAGCCCATCCCGCGCATCCTCTCCGAGCTGTTCTCCGAGCGCTTCGGCTGCGTCGTCTCCACCGACGACCTCGGCCTGCGCGTCGCCCGCCAGTCCCCGTCCGCCACCGGCGTCGACCTCCCCTGGACCGGCCCGCAGACCGTCGCCCTGCTCAGCGAGTTCTCCCGCAGCGACCTGATGCTCGCCCGGCGCGGCTTCCTCGGCACCTCGCTCGGCCTGGCCGCGGGACCCGCCCTCGTCGAACCCATGCAGCGCTGGCTGGTGCCCTCGCCCTCCTCCCCGCTGCCCCCCGGACCCGACTCGCTGTACGACTCCCGAAGGCCCGGCCGGCTCTCCCGGCCCGAGCTGGAGCTGCTCGAGTCCACCACGCGCATGTTCCGCCAGTGGGACGCCCAGTGCGGCGGCGGACTGCGCCGCAAGGCGGTCGTCGGCCAGCTCCACGAGGTCACCGACCTCCTCCAGGAACCCCAGCCCGAGGCCACCACCCGCAGGCTCTTCAAGGTCGCCGCCGAACTGGCCGAACTGGCCGGCTGGATGTCGTACGACGTGGGCCTCCAGCCCACCGCGCAGAAGTACTTCGTCCTCGCCCTGCACGCCGCCAAGGAGGCCGGGGACAAGCCCCTCGGGTCGTACATCCTCTCCAGCATGAGCCGCCAGATGATCCACCTCGGTCGGCCCGACGACGCCCTGGAGCTGATCCACCTCGCGCAGTACGGCAGCCGCGACTGCGCCGGGCCCCGCACCCAGTCCATGCTGTATGCGATGGAGGCCCGCGCCTACGCCAACATGGGCCAGCCAGGCAAGTGCAAACGCGCCGTCCGCATGGCCGAGGACACCTTCTCCGAGGCCGACGAGTGGGACGAGCCGGACCCCGACTGGATCCGCTTCTTCTCCGAGGCCGAGCTGCACGGCGAGAACAGCCACTCCTTCCGCGACCTCGCCTACGTGGCGGGCCGCAGCCCCACCTACGCCTCCCTCGCCGAGCCCCTCATGGAGCGCGCGGTCGAACTGTTCGCCAAGGACGACGAGCACCAGCGGTCCTACGCGCTCAACCTCATCGGCATGGCCACCGTGCACCTGCTCCAGCGCGAGCCCGAGCACAGCACCGAGTACGCCAAGCGCGCCATGGACATAGCCCGCAAGGTCCGCTCCGAGCGGGTCAACACCCGTATCCGCAAGACGGTCGACACGGCCGTACGCGATTTCGGGGACCTCGCCGTCGTGGTCGACCTCACCGACCAGCTCGCCAGCGACCTCCCGGAGTCCGCCGGAGCGCTCTGAGCCCGGCACCCCCCTTGCCCCGGCCGCGGCCGGTCCTCCCGAACTGCCCGACTCGGCTCCCCCATGCCAGGTCATCGAGAGGCCGGACGCGGCCGGTTCCGCATGTCTGCCCGTCCGCGCCCGACGGTTGCGTCACGATAACGATCGCCGCGCCCGGCATCCGGCAATTCATCCACGCGTAACACGCGAGGTGCCTTCGTCACCCCGGCGAAACAGCGAGGGGCGCCCACCGAAACCGCGCTGCGTCAGTCTCGTGGCCCATAACCGCCCCCCTCGACCGACCGGACCGTTCAGGCACCCGCACGGGGCCGTACCAACCGATGAGGAGACGCCGATGGCTCCAGCCATCACGCTCGCGGCGGAGGCACCCAAACTGTCCTCCGCGAACACAGGCTTCATGCTGATCTGTTCCGCCCTGGTACTGCTCATGACCCCGGGCCTGGCCTTCTTCTACGGAGGCATGGTCCGCGTCAAGAGCACCCTCAACATGCTGATGATGAGCTTCGTCAGCATCGGGATCATCACCATCCTCTGGGTGCTCTACGGCTTCTCCCTCGCCTTCGGCTCGGGCTCGCCGTTCATCGGGTGGAACGCCGACTGGATCGGCCTCAGCGACATCGGCCTCACGGAGCTGTGGCCGGGCTACACCATCCCGGTCTTCGTGTTCATGATCTTCCAGATGATGTTCGCCATCATCACCCCGGCCCTGATCAGCGGCGCCCTCGCCGACCGCGTCAAGTTCACCGCCTGGGCCCTCTTCGTCGCCCTGTGGGGCACGATCGTCTACGTCCCCGTCGCCCACTGGGTCTGGGGCGCGGACGGCTGGGCCTTCAAGCTCGGCGTCATCGACTTCGCCGGCGGTACGGCCGTCCACATCAACGCCGGTGCCGCCGCCCTCGGCGTCATCCTCGTCATCGGCAAGCGCGTCGGCTTCAAGAAGGACCCGATGCGCCCGCACAGCCTGCCGCTGGTGATGCTCGGCGCCGGTCTGCTCTGGTTCGGCTGGTTCGGCTTCAACGCGGGCTCCTGGCTCGGCAACGACGACGGCGTCGGCGCGCTGATGTTCGTCAACACCCAGGTCGCCACCGCAGCCGCCATGCTCGCCTGGCTCGCCTACGAGAAGATCAAGCACGGCGCCTTCACCACCCTCGGCGCCGCCTCCGGCGCGGTCGCGGGCCTGGTCGCCATCACCCCGTCCGGCGGAGCCGTCTCCCCGCTCGGCGCGATCGCCGTCGGCGCCATCGCCGGTGTCGCCTGCGCCGCCGCCGTCGGCCTGAAGTTCAGGTTCGGCTACGACGACTCCCTCGACGTCGTCGGCGTCCACATGGTCGGCGGCATCGTCGGCTCCCTGCTCATCGGCTTCTTCGCCACCGGCAAGGGCCAGTCCACCGCCACCGGAGTCTTCTACGGCGACCACAGCTTCGACCAGCTCTGGAAGCAGTGCGCCGGAGTCTTCGCGGTCCTCGCGTACTCCCTCGTCGTCTCCGCCGTCCTCGCCTTCCTCCTCGACAAGACCATCGGGATGCGCGTCCCCGAGGACGACGAGATCTCCGGCATCGACCGCGCCGAGCACGCCGAGACCGCATACGACTTCAGCGGAGCGGGCGGCGGAGTCGTCGCCGGTGCCCCCGCCACGGCCGCTTCGCCCAACAAGAAGGTGGACGCATGAAGCTGATCACCGCGGTCGTCAAGCCGCACCGCCTCGACGAGATCAAGGAGGCCCTCCAGGCCTTCGGAGTCCACGGGCTCACCGTCACCGAGGCGAGCGGCTACGGCCGCCAGCGCGGCCACACCGAGGTCTACCGGGGCGCCGAGTACACCGTCGACCTCGTCCCCAAGATCCGCATCGAGGTGCTGGCCGAGGACGACGACGCCGAACAGCTCATCGACGTCATCGTCAAGGCCGCCCGCACCGGCAAGATCGGAGACGGCAAGGTCTGGTCCCTGCCGGTCGAGACGGCCGTACGGGTCCGCACCGGCGAGCGCGGCCCGGACGCGCTCTGACACGACGACACGAACAGGAGCCGCTGGGTGACGCGCACGGATGACCGGAAAGAAACCGACGACTCGGGACCCAGCGGCTACGCGGCGGCCCGGCTGCGCCTCCTCACCGAGGGGGAGCGGCCCGGGCCGCCGCGCCGCGCCGCCCTCGCCGAACTGACCGACGACTGGCTCGCCGGACTCTTCGCCACCGCCGCCCCCGGCATCAAGGGCGTCTCCCTCGTCGCCGTCGGCGGCTACGGACGCGGCGAACTCTCCCCCCGCAGCGACCTCGACCTCGTCCTGCTGCACGACGGCAGCGACCCCACCGCCGTCGCCGCCCTCGCCGACCGCCTCTGGTACCCCGTCTGGGACCTCGGCCTCACCCTCGACCACTCCGTCCGCACCCCCGCCGAGGCCCGCAAGACCGCCGGGGACGACCTCAAGGTCCACCTCGGCCTCCTCGACGCCCGCCACCTCGCCGGAGACCTCGGCCTCACCGCCGGACTGCGCACCGCCGTCCTCGCCGACTGGCGCAACCAGGCCCCCAAACGCCTCCCCGAACTCCAGGAACTCTGCGCCGAACGCGCCGAGCGCCAGGGCGAGTTGCGCTACCTCCTCGAACCCGACCTCAAGGAGGCCCACGGCGGGCTGCGCGACGCCACTGCCCTGCGCGCCGTCGCCGCCTCCTGGCTCGCCGACGCACCCCGCGAAGGACTCGCCGACGCCCGCCGCCGCCTCCTCGACGCCCGCGACGCCCTCCACCTCGTCACCGGCCGCGCCACCGACCGCCTCGCCCTCCAGGAACAGGACCAGGTCGCCGCCGAACTCGGCCTCCTCGACGCCGACACCCTCCTCCGCCAGGTCTACGAAGCGGCCGGGATCATCTCCTACGCGGGCGACGTCACCTGGCGCGAAGTGGGCCGCGTTTTGCGCTCCCGCGCCGTACGACCGCGCCTGCGCGCCATGCTCGGCGGTGGAAAGCCCCCCGTGGAGCGCTCACCGCTCGCCGAGGGCGTCGTGGAACAGGACGGCGAGGCCGTGCTCGCCCGCACCGCCCGCCCCGAACGCGACCCCGTCCTCCCCCTGCGCGCCGCGGCCGCCGCCGCACAGGCCGGACTCCCGCTCTCCCCGCACGCCGTCCGCCGCATGGCCTCCCTCGCCCGCCCGCTGCCCACCCCCTGGCCCGCCGAGGCCCGCGAACAGCTCGTCACGCTGCTCGGCTCGGGGCGCCCGACCGTCGACGTCTGGGAGGCCTTGGAGGCCGAGGGCCTGATCAGCCGACTGCTCCCCGACTGGGAACGGGTCCGCTGCCGCCCCCAGCGCAACGCCGTCCACGTCTGGACCGTCGACCGGCACCTCATCGAGACCGCCGTCCGCGCCTCCGCCCTCACCCGGCGCGTCAGCCGCCCCGACCTCCTCCTCGTCGCCGCCCTGCTGCACGACATCGGCAAGGGCTGGCCCGGCGACCACTCCGTGGCCGGCGAGATCATCGCCAAGGACGTCGCCGCCCGCATCGGCTTCGACCGCTCCGACGTGACCGTCCTCTCCACCCTCGTCCGCCACCACCTGCTCCTCGTCGACACCGCCACCCGCCGCGACCTGGACGACCCCGCCACCGTCCACGCCGTCGCCGAGGCCGTCGGCACCCAGAGCACCCTGGAACTCCTGCACGCCCTCACCGAGGCCGACGCGCTGGCCACCGGCCCCGCCGCCTGGTCCTCCTGGCGCGGCTCCCTCGTCGACGACCTCGTACGCCGCGTCTCCGCCGTCCTCGCCGGGGACACCCCCGACGAACCCGACCCCGGCGCCCCCACCGCCGAACAGGAACGCCTCGCCATCGAGGCCCACCGCACCGGCGGCCCCGTCCTCGCCCTGCGCGCCCAGACGGAGCCCGCAGTCGCCGACGAGGACTCCGGCGAACCCGAACCCCTCGGCGTCGAACTCCTCATCGCCGTACCCGACCAGCCCGGCGTCCTGCCCGCCGTCGCGGGCGTGCTCGCCGTGCACCGCCTCACCGTCCGCACCGCCGAGCTGCGCGCCCTGCGGCTGCCCGACGACGTGGACGAGGGGGGCTCCGTCCTGCTCCTGGACTGGCGTGTCGCCGCCGAGTACGGCTCCCTGCCCCAGGCCGCCCGCCTCCGCGCCGACCTCGTCCGCGCCCTCGACGGCACCCTCGACATCACCGGCCGCCTCGCCGAACGCGACGCCGCCTACCCCCGCCGCCGGGGCTGGCCCGCCCCACCACCCCGCGTCACCGTCGCCCCCGCCGCCTCCCACCACGCCACGGTCATCGAGGTCCGCGCCCAGGACGCCCCGGGCCTGCTGTTCCGCATCGGAACGGCCCTGGAGAAGGCGGGGGTACGGGTACGGAGCATGCATGTGAGCACGCTGGGTTCCAATGCCGTGGATGCTTTCTACGTCACGACGGGGACGGGGGCGCCGCTGCCGACGGAGGACGCGGCTTCGGTGGCCCGGATGCTGGAGGAGACATTGCGGGCGTGACTTTTTGAGCGTGTCGCGTGTTCACCGGATGTGCTCCCCGCCGGCGCGGGGGTGATCCGGGTCTCCTGACAGAGGCCGACATGGATGCGACATGCTCCCCGCAGGTGCGGGGGTGCGTCCCCGCCCGCCTGCTGTGCCCGGTAGGCGGGGACGATTTACTTGCAAGGCCGGATACCCTGGAGGGCAGCCCAAACCACTCCAACCCCGAGGACCGACGCCACCGTGTTCGATACCCTCTCCGACCGTCTCAGCGCGACGTTCAAAAATCTCCGCGGCAAGGGCCGGTTGTCCGAGGAGGACGTCGACGCCACGGCCCGCGAGATCCGCATCGCGCTCCTTGAGGCCGACGTCGCGCTCCCTGTCGTCCGCTCGTTCATCAAGAACGTCAAGGAGAGGTCCCTCGGGGCCGAGGTTTCCAAGGCGCTCAACCCTGCCCAGCAGGTTCTCAAGATCGTCAACGACGAGCTCGTCACGATCCTCGGCGGAGAAACCCGCCGCCTCCGCTTCGCCAAGCAGCCCCCCACCGTGATCATGCTGGCCGGTCTCCAGGGTGCCGGTAAGACCACGCTCGCGGGCAAGCTCGGCCGGTGGCTCAAGGAGCAGGGTCACTCCCCGCTGCTCGTCGCCTGTGACCTCCAGCGCCCCAACGCCGTCAACCAGCTGAGCGTCGTCGCCGAGCGCGCCGGTGTCGCGGTGTACGCGCCGGAGCCGGGCAACGGCGTCGGCGACCCGGTGAAGGTCGCCAAGGACTCCATCGAGTTCGCCAAGGCCAAGGTCCACGACATCGTGATCGTGGACACCGCGGGCCGCCTGGGCATCGACCAGGAGATGATGCAGCAGGCCGCGGACATCCGCGACGCGGTCCGCCCGGACGAGATCCTGTTCGTCGTCGACGCGATGATCGGTCAGGACGCCGTCAACACCGCCGAGGCGTTCCGCGACGGCGTCGGCTTCGACGGTGTGGTGCTCTCCAAGCTCGACGGTGACGCCCGCGGTGGTGCCGCCCTGTCGATCCGTCAGGTCACCGGCAAGCCGATCATGTTCGCGTCCAACGGCGAGAAGCTGGACGAGTTCGACGCGTTCCACCCTGACCGGATGGCCTCCCGCATCCTCGACATGGGTGACATCCTCACCCTGATCGAGCAGGCGGAGAAGACGTTCAGCCAGGAAGAGGCCCAGAAGATGGCCTCCAAGCTGGCGTCGAAGAAGGGCCAGGACTTCACCCTGGACGACTTCCTGTCCCAGATGGAACAGGTCAGGAAGATGGGCAGCATCTCGAAGCTGCTCGGCATGCTCCCCGGCATGGGCCAGATCAAGGAGCAGATCAACAACATCGACGAGCGCGACGTCGACCGCACGGCCGCGATCATCAAGTCGATGACCCCGGGCGAGCGCCAGGACCCGACGATCATCAACGGCTCCCGCCGCGCCCGTATCGCCAAGGGTTCCGGTGTCGAGGTCAGCGCGGTCAAGGGCCTGGTGGAGCGCTTCTTCGAGGCCCGCAAGATGATGTCGCGCATGGCCCAGGGCGGCGGCATGCCGGGCATGCCGGGGATGCCGGGCATGGGCGGCGGCCCCGGCCGCAGCAAGAAGCAGCCGAAGAAGGCCAAGGGCAAGCAGCGCTCGGGCAACCCGATGAAGCGCCAGCAGCAGGAGCTGGAGGAGGCCCAGCGCCGCGAGGCCGCCGCTCAGGGCGGCAACGCCTTCGGTGTCCCGCCGCAGCAGGGCGGCCAGGACTTCGAGCTGCCGGACGAGTTCAAGAAGTTCATGGGCTGACCGAGCCCGCGCACGACGTCCCCGAGGGCGCCCTTCTTCACGAGGGGCGCCCTCGCGCGTTGTCGAGGGGACGGGTCAGGGCACCCGGGCTATCAGGTACCGGAAGACGTTCGGCATCCACACGATGCCGTCCGCGCGCTGATACGGATGCAGCGCCTCCGCCAGCTCCTTCTCCACCTGCTTGCGGTCGGTCGCCGCGATCGCCCCGTCGAACAGGCCGGTCGACAGCAACCCGCGTACGGCACTGTCCGCATCGGCGTAGCCGAAGGGGCAGGCGACCCGGCCCGAGCCGTCCGGCCGCAGGCCCGCACGCTGGGCGACCTCCTCCAGGTCGTCGCGGCGGGCCGGGCTCCGGCCGCGGGCGCCGTGCAGCGGGTCGGCCAGTTTGGCGGCCACGCCGAGGACGGCGGAGGTGGCGCACCGCTCCGGCGGTCCCCAGGCGGTGAGGACGACGGCCGCGCCGTGTGCCGCGAGGGGGAGGGCACCGGCGAGCAGGGCGCCGAGGGAGTCGGCGTCGCCGGGGCGGCAGCCGATGGGTTCGAAGACGGTGACGAGGTCGTAGCCGGGCGGGTCCGCCTCGGCGGGGAGCGCGTCCAGCAGCCGGGGGACGGCTGCCGTGTCCGTGCCTTGCTCCGGGCCGGGCGACAGACGGTCGCGGGCCAGGGCGAGCCGTTCCGGGGAGGAGTCGGCCCCGGTGACGGCGGCGCCCCGGGCGGCCGCCAGCAGCAGGGCGAGCCCGGAGCCGCAGCGCAGGCCGAGGAGCCGGGTGCCGGGTCCGACGTCGAGTCGTTCGTGGACACTTTCGTAGAGCGGTTCCCACATGCGCTCCTGGATCTCGGACCAGTCGCGCGCGCGTGCTCGGGGGTCCGCGCCGGGTGGTGCGGAACCCGCGTGGGACAGGTGCTCCCGCACGAGCGTAGGTGTCATAGGTAAGCGCCCCAATCGCCGACAGTTCGCGTACGTGCCCGTGGGCGTGGCCCCCCGTGGTCGTGCGCGCACTCCACGTATGCCAGGTAACTCCGGGCGCGCGGCGGCGTCCAGTGGTTGCGGCGTCCGGCTTGGGGGGTGTGGACGTGTGTGGCCAGATTTCACGCCCCCGCAACCTGAGGGGCGGGTGCGGGGCCACGGGCGGGCACCGGTAACGTCGCGGGGGCGGGGAGTCCCGCTGAGCACCGGCTTGGTACGAGCTGTGCGGCTTCTCCGCAGATCTGCGTACCCGCCCCGCGTCGGCCGTATCGGCGGCAACTGACGGGTAGGTGCAAATTATTTGAGATGCCCCGGAATAGGAACACGAGGGCACCCACGCTCGTTGTCATTACGTGAGCACGACACAGACACCACCTGTCCTCGCCGCGGAACTGGCGCAGGCGTGGGCCGACATTCAGCGGTACCACCCCGAGCTGCCTGATCTCGCCGCGCCGGAATCCCTGATCGGGGAGTCGTCGTCCGCGTGCGGACACGAGCTCTCCTTCGAACGACTGCTGCACGAGGCAGTCCACGGCATCGCCGCCGCCCGGGGTGTCCGCGACACCTCCCGTGCCGGCCGCTACCACAACCGCCGTTTCCTGGCCATCGCCGAGGAGCTGGGCCTCGACCACCCCGAGGAGCCGCACCCCAGCAGCGGTTTCTCGCTGGTCACGCTCAACCCCGAGGCCAAGCGGCGGTACCGCCCGACCATGGAACGCCTCCAGCGCGCCCTGAAGGCGCACACGGTGGCCACCTCCGCCGACACCGCCCGCTCCTTCCGGGGCCCGGCCGCGCGCCACGGCTCCTCCGGTGGCGGCGTCCGCGTCAAGGCCGTCTGCGACTGCGGCCGCAACGTCCGCGTGGTCCCCTCGGTCCTCGAACAGGCCCCGATCGTCTGCGGCGGCTGCGGCAAACCGTTCCGCATCCCGGAGGCGGTAGCAGCGGCAAGCTGACGACACGGCTGCTCGTGGCAGTCGTATCACCGGTAAGCGGGTCCTGGCCGCGTACCCCTGCGGGCAGTCGTGCCGCAGGGCGGCACGGGTGGGCGCAGGGTGCAGCACCGGGCGCCTTGCAAGCATCCCCAAGATCACCAACCCTGTCCCGGAAGGCCCCGCAGGGTGTGGCACAATGGCTAGCTGTACTCGACAGTCGCACAGGACCCCTCTCTCCTCCGGCTGACGCGTCCATCGGGCACTCGGGTACCGCAACCCCACGCGGCAACCTCCGCCGTGCCCAACACGTCAAAACCAGGAGAACTCACTCCCGTGGCAGTCAAGATCAAGCTGAAGCGTCTGGGCAAGATCCGTTCGCCTCACTACCGCATCGTCGTCGCCGACTCCCGTACCCGCCGTGACGGCCGGGCCATCGAGGAGATCGGCAAGTACCACCCGACGTACAACCCCTCGGTCATGGAGGTGGACGCCGACCGCGTCGCCTACTGGCTGGGTGTCGGCGCGCAGCCGACCGAGCCGGTTCTCGCCATCCTGAAGAAGACCGGCGACTGGCAGAAGTTCAAGGGCGAGCCGGCTCCCGCGCCGCTGCTCGTCGCCGAGCCCAAGCCGGCCCGTCCGTCGTTCGAGGCGCTCGGTGGCGACACCGAGGGCAAGGGTGAGGCCATCACCCAGAAGAAGAAGGCTGAGAAGAAGGACGAGGCCGCTGCCGAGTCCGAGTCGACCGAGGCCTGAGCACCATGCTCGAAGAGGCGCTTGAGCACCTCGTGAAGGGCATCGTCGACAACCCCGACGACGTGCAGGTCGCCTCGCGCGATCTGCGCCGCGGGCGCGTGCTGGAGGTCCGGGTCCACCCCGACGACCTCGGCAAGGTGATCGGCCGCAATGGCCGTACCGCGCGTGCCCTGCGCACCGTCGTGGGCGCCATCGGCGGTCGTGGTGTCCGGGTCGACCTGGTCGACGTGGATCACGTTCGCTGACGCATCACAGCAATCCGGCTCGGGCCGGGGAGGGCCACTGGGCCGTCCCCGGCCCGTAGTCGTATGACAGGAGAGTTGGACTCGTGCAGCTGGTAGTCGCGCGGATCGGCCGTGCTCATGGCATCAAGGGCGAGGTCACCGTCGAGGTGCGTACCGACGAGCCGGAGCTCCGGCTCGGGCCGGGCGCCGTCCTGGCCACCGACCCGGCCTCGGCCGGGCCGCTCACCATCGCCACGGGCCGCGTCCACAGCGGCCGTCTCCTTCTGCGCTTCGAGGGGGTGAACGACCGGACCGGCGCCGAGGCGCTGCGCAACACCCTGCTGATCGCCGACGTGGACCCGGACGAACTCCCCGAGGAGGAGGACGAGTACTACGACCATCAGCTCATGGACCTCGACGTGGTCACCGCGGACGGTACGGAGGTCGGCCGGATCACCGAGATCTCGCATCTGCCCTCGCAGGACCTGTTCATCGTCGAGCGCCCGGACGGCAGCGAGGTCATGATCCCCTTCGTGGAGGAGATCGTCCGCGAGATCGACCTGGCGGAGCAGAAGGCGGTCATCACGCCCCCGCCGGGTCTGATCGACGACCGTGCCGAGATCGCCTCGTCCCGGGACGAGGACGACGCATGAGGCTCGACGTCGTCACGATCTTCCCGGAGTACCTGGAGCCGCTGAACGTCTCCCTCGTCGGCAAGGCGCGGGCCCGGGGCCAGCTCGGCGTGCATCTGCACGACCTGCGCTCGTGGACGTACGACCGGCACAACACGGTCGACGACACCCCGTACGGCGGCGGCCCCGGCATGGTCATGAAGACCGAGGCGTGGGGCGACGCGCTGGACACCGTCCTGGCCGAGGGCTACGAGTCCGGTGCCCAGGCCCCCGCGCTGATCGTCCCCACGCCCAGCGGCCGTCCGTTCACCCAGGAACTGGCCGTCGAACTGTCCGAGCGACCCTGGCTGATCTTCACCCCGGCCCGGTACGAAGGCATCGACCGGCGCGTGATGGACGAGTACGCGACCCGGATGCCGGTCTACGAGGTCTCCATCGGCGACTACGTGCTCGCGGGCGGCGAGGCGGCCGTCCTGGTCATCACGGAGGCCGTGGCGCGGCTGCTGCCCGGTGTCCTGGGCAACGCGGAGTCCCACCGGGACGACTCCTTCGCGCCCGGCGCGATGGCGAACCTCCTGGAGGGGCCCGTCTACACCAAGCCGCCGGTGTGGCGCGACCGGGACATCCCCGAGGTGCTGCTCAGCGGCCACCACGGGAAGATCGCCCGCTGGCGCCGCGACGAGGCCCTGCGCCGTACGACCCTCAACCGGCCCGACCTGATCGAGCGCTGCGACCCGAAGGTCTTCGACAAGAAGGACCGGGAGATGCTCTCCATCCTGGGCTGGGCGCCGGACCCGGACGGGGTGCCGTACGGGCGATTTTGGCGCAGGACCGAGAGCGTGGAAGAATAGTCCGCTGTTGTGCGTCCGTCCGGCGTGCGCCCCTGCCGCAGGGGGACACGACGCCCGTTCCGACCCGCACGGCGACCCTGTTGTTCCACCTAGCTTCCGTTGATGACCTGTGGCATCGGCGAAGAAAGCAGACGAAATGTCTCACCTGCTCGACACCGTCGACGGCGCGTCGCTGCGCACCGACATCCCGGCCTTCCGCCCGGGTGACACCGTCAACGTCCACGTGCGCGTCATCGAGGGCAACCGCTCCCGTGTGCAGCAGTTCAAGGGCGTTGTCATCCGCCGCCAGGGCTCCGGTGTCCGCGAGACCTTCACGGTCCGCAAGGTCTCGTTCTCCGTCGGCGTCGAGCGCACCTTCCCGGTGCACACCCCGATCGTCGAGAAGATCGAGCTCGTCACCCGTGGTGACGTGCGCCGCGCCAAGCTGTACTACCTCCGTGAGCTGCGCGGCAAGGCCGCGAAGATCAAGGAGAAGCGCGACAACTGAGCGCCTTCCCGGAGTCACATCGGGGCCGGATAGCATCTGGCCCCGATGGACACCGAAGCTCAGCAGACGGAACGCGACCGCACCTCCCCGCCCGGGACTCCGGGTGGGCGGGAGCGGTCGCGTTTCGCGTTGGTGGAGCGGACCGCCCAGTGGCTGCCGGGCGGCCGGATCACCCTGACCGCTCTGACCTGCCTGGTCTTTTTGTTCCTCCTCAGCGCTTTCGTGGTGCGGCCGTTCCAGATTCCCAGTGGATCGATGGAGCCGGGATTGAGGATCGGCGACCGCGTACTCGTAGATAAGTTGGCGTACCGTTTCGGTGCCCAGCCGCACCGCGGCGACGTGGTCGTCTTCGACGGCACCGGGTACTTCGGCGACGCCGACTACATCAAGCGCGTAGTGGGGGTGGGTGGCGACCATGTCGTCTGCTGCGACAAGAAGGGGAGGATCGAGGTGAACGTCCGGGCGGTCGACGAGACGGCGTTCCTCCATCCCGGGAACGCACCGTCCGGTGTGCCCTTCGACGTCGTGGTGCCCGAGGGAAGGCTGTTCCTCCTCGGCGACCACCGCAGCCGCTCCAGCGACTCCCGCGACCATCTCGGTTCGCCGGGCGGCGGCATGATCCCGGTCGGCGCCGTCGTCGGCCGGGCCGACTGGATCGTATGGCCGTACGACCGCTGGACGCGCTTCGAGCGTCCCGCCGCCTACGCGCGCGTGCCGGCCGCGGAGGGCACGCATGGGTAGTCGTGGAAGGCCGCGCGGGGTGCCCGGCAGCTCCGCCGAGGAGCTGCTGCCCACCGGTGTGCGGCGCGCCGCCAGGCCGGGTCCCGGCAGGTCGCGCGCGGAGCGGCGCAAGCTCCAGCGCAAGGTCAAGCGCAAGCGCAGGCGTTCGGCCGTGCGTGAGATCCCGCTGCTGCTCGGTGTCGCCGTCCTCATCGCGCTGGTCCTGAAGACCTTCCTGGTGCAGGCGTTCGTGATCCCGTCGGGCTCCATGGAGCAGACGATCCGGATCGGCGACCGGGTGCTGGTCGACAAGTTCACGCCGTGGTTCGGGTCCGAGCCGAAGCGCGGGGACGTGGTGGTCTTCCACGACCCGGGCGGCTGGCTGAACGACGAGCAGACGCCGAAGAAGAACGACCCCGTCGGCGTCAAGCAGTTCAAGGAGGGGCTCACCTTCATCGGCCTGCTGCCCTCCGACGACGAGAAGGACCTGATCAAGCGGGTCATCGGGGTCGGCGGCGACCACGTCAAGTGCTGCGACGCCGACGGCAAGGTCACGGTGAACGGCGTCCCGCTGTCCGAGACCGACTACCTCTATCCCGGCAACGCCCCCTCCACGATGCCCTTCGACATCACGGTGCCCAAGGGGCGCCTGTGGGTGATGGGCGACCACCGCGGGAACTCCGCCGACTCCCGCTTCCACCAGAACACGTCCTACGGCGGCACGGTCGCCCAGACCTCCGTGGTGGGCCGCGCCATGGTCATCGGCTGGCCGTTCGCCCACTGGACGCGCCTGGAGGAACCTAAAACCTTCGCAAGCGTCACCGACTCGGTGTCGGGAGCGGCTGCCGCTCGTCGCCCGTCGCATAGGGTTGCCTCGGACGACCCGAACGGAATGACCCGGCTCCCGACCCCTGCGGAACTCCCGCTCGTTATGGGAGTGGTGGGCCTGCACCGGCTCCGGGGCAGGCGGCGGCAGAGAGTGAGGAGTTGGCGTGGGGGATGTGGCGGTTGGCGCACGGTCCGGGCACGACGGCGAGGAGCACGGCGGCCAGTCCGCGGCGCCCGGAGCCGAGGCCCAGGCCGGCGCGGTGAACTCCGCGAACGGCTCCGCGGCGGACGGTGACGGCACGCCGCCCGGGAGCCGCTCGCACGGCGGGGACGCGGCCGGACGCCGGCCGAACCAGCCGCGCTCCTTCTGGAAGGAACTGCCGATCCTGGTCGGCATCGCGCTCGTCCTCGCCCTGCTGATCAAGACGTTCCTGGTGCAGGCGTTCTCGATCCCGTCCGACTCGATGCAGAACACCCTCCAGCAGGGTGACCGCGTCCTGGTGGACAAGCTCACGCCGTGGTTCGGCTCCGAGCCCGAGCGCGGCGAGGTCGTGGTCTTCCACGACCCGGACCAGTGGCTGCGCGGCGAGCCGACGCCCGAGCAGAACGTGATCCAGAAGGGCCTCAGCTGGATCGGCCTCATGCCGTCCGCCGAGGAGAAGGACCTCATCAAGCGCGTCATCGGCGTCGGCGGCGACACCGTCGAGTGCAAGAACGACGGCCCGCTGATGGTCAACGGCAAGGCGCTGAACGAGCCGTTCGTCTACCCGGGCAACACCCCGTGCAGCGTGGACGACGAGGGCGGCCAGTTCAAGGTGAAGGTCCCCAAGGGCTACATCTGGGTGATGGGCGACCACCGCCAGAACTCGCGTGACTCGCGCTACAACCAGGACGACAAGAACCATGGCATGGTCCCGGTGAAGGACGTCGTCGGACGCGCGATCGTCAAGGCGTGGCCGATCAACCGCTGGGGCACGCTGCCCATCCCGGACACCTTCGACCAGCCCGGGCTCGGCGACCAGAAGTAGCCGCCGCGGCGCGCGGACAGCAGTAGCGGACAGCAGTACCGGTGGGACCCCGACCGCGGGTCCCGTCGGCCGAGGGCGGTGCGCCCCGGACACCGGATCTTCACCGGTTCCGGGGCGCACCGCCCTCGCGGTGTCCGTGGCCGGTGTGCTATCCAGGCCGGATCGTGTTCCGCCGGGCAGGCGGCGGGCCGGAACCGGGAGACGACTCATGGGAAGTGCCGCACGCGGCGGCGACGGCTCGGGCGGCGGCGTCGGCGGGGTGCTCTCGGGCATCGCCGTGGCCCTCGGCCTGGTGCTCTTTCTGGCCGGGTTCGGCTGGGCGGCGCTGGTGTACCGGCCGTACGCCGTGCCCACCGCCTCGATGACCCCGACCATCGACGCGGGCGACCGGGTGCTGGCCCAGAGAGTCGACGGCGCCGACGTCCGGCGCGGTGACGTGGTCGTCTTCCGCGACAAGAGCTGGGTCACCAACGCCGACGTGGTCAAGCGCGTGGTCGCGGTCGGCGGTGACAAGGTCGCCTGCTGCACCGACGGCAAGCTCACGGTGAACGGCAAGCGGATCGAGGAGCCGTATCTGCCCAAGGGCGCCCAGGCCGAGATCCAGGGCTTTCCGACCGTCGTCGTGCCCGAGGGCCGCCTCTTCCTCCTCGGCGACGAGCGGCAGGGCTCGCTGGACTCCACCGCCCATCTGACCGACGCGGCCGGCGGCACGGTGGCCCGCTCCGCGGTCTCGGCCCGGGTGGACTCCGTGATCTGGCCGATGAAGGGCATGATCGCGCGGCCGACCGGTTTCGAGGCGCTGGGAGAGCTGTCGCGGCCGGGACCGCTGCGACTGATCGAGCTGATGATCGCCGGAGGCGCGGTGCTGGTGCTGGCGGGGGGCGCGTACGGGCCGATCGCGGCCCGGCTGGGCCGCTCGCGCACCCGGACCGGGGCGGAGGCCGTCGGTGCCGCCTGAGGACTGTGTGGGTGGCGACGACGGCTCCGCCAGTGGGCTGCGGCGGGTGGCGCGGGTCGTGCTGCTCGACCCCGAGGACCGCATCCTGCTGCTGCACGGGCACGAGCCGGACGATCCGGCCGACGACTGGTGGTTCACCCCCGGTGGCGGGCTGGAGGGCGCCGAGACGCGTGAGCAGGCCGCGCTGCGGGAACTGGCCGAGGAGACCGGGATCACCGATGTCGAGCTCGGGCCCGTGCTGTGGCGGCGGCGGTGCTCGTTCCCGTTCGCGGGGCGCCGCTGGGACCAGGACGAGTGGTACTTCCTGGCCCGTACGGACAAGGCGGCCGAGAGTGTGCCGGGCGGCCTGACGGAGCTGGAGCGGCGCAGTGTCAGCGGAGCACGCTGGTGGACGTGCGGGGAACTGGCCGAGGCCCATGAGACGGTGTATCCGACCAGACTCGCCGAGCTGCTGCGCACGCTGCTCGACGAAGGTCCTCCGGCCGGACCCGTGACCCTGGACACCGAAATCGTCTGAGGGCCCGCGGGACTGGCGCACAATGGGGGGATCGCACGGCTGAAGGGGATGCCATGAGCGCCGAGGACCTCGAGAAGTACGAGACCGAGATGGAGCTGAAGCTCTACCGGGAGTACCGAGACGTCGTCGGTCTGTTCAAATACGTGATCGAGACGGAACGGCGCTTCTATCTCACCAACGACTACGAGATGCAGGTGCACTCGGTCCAGGGTGAGGTGTTCTTCGAGGTGACCATGGCGGACGCCTGGGTCTGGGACATGTACCGCCCGGCCCGGTTCGTCAAGCAGGTCCGCGTCCTCACCTTCAAGGACGTGAACATCGAGGAGCTGAACAAGAGCGATCTGGAGCTGCCGAGCGGCTGACGGGTGGGGGTGTCCGGGGCCTGACGGCTCGGAACCCTCCGACAGTCCCGGGCCGTCCCCCACACGAGTGGCGGAGTTCTCCACAGCCGCCGAGCGGTCCACCAAGATCCACATCACCTCGGGATCCGCGTGACGGTGGGTCCCGGAGGTGGTGCCGACATGAGCAAGGCACGCAGTGGACTCGGCAGGTACGGCGAGGATCTGGCCGCGCGGCGGCTGACCGAGGCCGGGATGAGCATCCTGGAGCGCAACTGGCGTTGCGGACGCGCGGGCGAGATCGACATCGTGGCCCGGGACGGGGACACGCTGGTCGTCTGCGAGGTGAAGACCCGCAGGGGCGGCGGCTTCGAACATCCGATGGCCGCCGTGACCCCACGCAAGGCACGGCGGCTCCTTGGCCTGGCCGAACGCTGGGTCCATTCGCACGGAGGCGCCCCGCCGGGCGGTGTCCGCGTCGACCTGGTCGGCGTCCTGCTGCCCCGCCGGGGCGCGGCCGCCGTGGAGCACGCGCGGGGGGTGGCCTGAGATGGGTTTCGCCCGTACGTGCTCGGTGGCCCTGGTCGGCGTCGAGGGCGTGGTCGTGGAGGTCCAGGCCGACCTGGAGCCCGGTGTCGCGGCCTTCGCCCTGGTCGGACTGCCGGACAAGAGCCTGTCGGAGAGCCGGGACCGGGTCCGCGCGGCGGTGGTGAACTCCGGCGGCGAGTGGCCGCAGAAGAAGCTCACCGTCGGCCTCAGCCCGGCCTCGGTGCCCAAGGGCGGCTCCGGCTTCGACGTCGCCGTGGCCTGCGCGATCCTCGGCGCCGCCGAGCGGATCGATCCCCGGGTCCTGGCCGACATCGTGATGATCGGCGAACTCGGCCTCGACGGACGGGTCCGGCCGGTGCGGGGCATCCTGCCCGCCGTACTGGCCGCCGCCGACGCCGGGTACCAGCAGGTCGTGGTGCCCGAGTGCGCCGCCGCCGAGGCCGCGCTGGTCCCCGGGGTGTCCGTGCTCGGGGTGCGCACCCTGCGGCAGCTGATCGCGGTCCTGGCCGACGAACCCGTGCCCGACGAGGAACCGGACACCGAGGGCCGCCCCGACCCCCTGCTGGCCGGACTGCGGATGCCCGGTACCGGTGCCTCCGCCGCCATGCACAGCGCCGGAGCCGCCCTGCAGGACCAGGGTCATGACCTGGCCGACGTGGTGGGCCAGACCTCGGCCCGTACCGCCCTGGAGGTGGCCGCCGCCGGAGGACACCACCTCTTCCTCGAGGGCCCGCCGGGCGCGGGCAAGACCATGCTGGCCGAGCGGCTGCCCGCCGTACTGCCCCGGCTCAGCCGCGAGGAGTCCCTGGAGGTCACCGCCGTGCACTCGGTGGCCGGGCTGCTGCCCCCGGGCAAGCCGCTGGTCGACGTGCCGCCGTACTGCGCCCCGCACCACTCGGCGACGATGCAGTCCCTGGTCGGCGGCGGCCCCGGCATCGCCCGGCCCGGCGCGGTGTCCCTGGCTCATCGGGGAATTCTCTTTCTGGACGAGGCCCCCGAGTTCCACACCCAGACCCTGGACGCCCTGCGGCAGCCCCTGGAGTCCGGGCACGTGGTGATCGCGCGCAGCGCCGGCGTGGTCCGGTTCCCGGCCCGGTTCCTGATGGTCCTCGCGGCCAACCCCTGCCCCTGCGGGCGCTTCTCCCAGCGCGACTCACTGTGCGACTGCCCGCCGTCCGCGATCCGGCGCTACCAGTCCCGGCTGTCCGGCCCGCTTCTGGACCGCGTGGACCTGCGCGTCGAGGTCGACCCGGTGACCCGCGCCCAGCTCACCGGTTCCGGCGCCCGGGGCGAGTCCACCGCGACCGTGTCCGAACGGGTGGGCGCGGCCCGGCAGCGCGCGGCGGCCCGGCTCACCGGGACCCCCTGGCACACCAACAGCGAGGTCCCCGGCCGCGAGCTGCGCACCCGCTTCCACGCCGAGCACGGCGCGATGGACGAGGCCGAACGCGGCCTGGAGCGCGGCGTCCTCACCGCGCGCGGGATCGACCGGGTGCTCCGGGTCGCCTGGACCATCGCCGACCTGGCGGGCCACGACCGCCCCGGAGCGGACGACGTCCGCCTCGCGCTCCAGCTGCGCACGGGCGTGCCCCGGGGCGTGCCGATGGCGATCGGGGCGTCGGTGTGAGCGGGGGAGGGGACGGTCTCTGGGAGATTCCGGACGAGGACGCCGACGTCCGCCCCTCCGGGAAGGCACCGCCCGGCGAGGATCGCATCGCGCGGGTCTTCCTCACCCGAGTGATCGAGCCCGGTGACGAGACGGCCGGGCGGTGGCTGCGGCAGTTCGGGGCGCCGGAAGTGGCCGGGCGGCTCCGGCACGGCGGGAGGCCGTTGCCCGGGGTCGGCCCGAAGCGCTGGCAGGGGCTGCTCGCACGCGTCGAGGGGGCGGAGCCCGAGCGGGACCTCGACGTCGCGGGCGAGGCCGGGGCGCGGTTCGTGTGTCCCGGGGACACCGAGTGGCCCGCCCAGCTGGACGACCTCGGGGACGCCCGGCCCGTGGGGCTGTGGGTGCGCGGCCGTCCGGGCCTGCGGATGTGGGCGCTGAGATCCGTCGCGGTCGTGGGCGCGCGGGCCTGCACCGAGTACGGCGCCCACACGGCCACCGCCCTCGCCGCCGGGCTCGCCGAGCGCGGCTGGGTGGTGGTCTCCGGCGGGGCCTACGGCATCGACGGCGCCGCCCACCGGGGCGCCCTCGCGGCCGACGGGGCCACGGTCGCCGTCCTGGCCTGCGGAGTGGACCGGCCCTATCCGCGCGGCCACACCGCGTTGCTCGACCGGATCGCGGAACAGGGGCTGCTGGTGGGGGAGTTGCCGCCGGGCGACCATCCGACGCCGAGCCGGTTCATCGTGCGCAACCGGGTGATCGCCGCGCTCACCAGGGGAACCGTCGTCGTGGAGGCCGCCTGCCGCAGCGGTTCGCTGGTCACGGCGCGAGCCGCTCAGCGGCTGGGGAGATCGACGATGGGGGTGCCCGGACCGGTCACCAGTGCTCTGTCGGCCGGGGTGCACGAGTTGCTGCGCGGCGAGGCGTTCCTGGTCACCGACGCGGCCGAGGTGGCCGAACTCGTCGGCGCCATCGGTGAGCTGGCCCCGCCCCGGCGCGGCCCGGTGCTCCCGCGCGACCTGCTGGAGCCGGCGGCCCGCGACGTGCTCGCCGCGCTGCCCGGCGACCGCACGGCGGCGGCCGGGGAGATCGCGCGCGGCGCGCGGACCACACGGGAGGAGGCGGTCGCGAGACTGTACGAACTTCGAGCGCTTGGCTATGTCGAACGACACGACGACGGCTGGAAGTTGACACGCCAGGCGGTGATCGCGGTCCGGGCCGGGCCCGCCCCGGGCTGACCGGCGGGTTCGGCCGTCCGGGGGAATGGGCCCTACACCCTTGGGTTTTCCCGGAGTTGGCGTCCGGACGGCTCGCGGAGAGCGGGGCCCGGGATGCGGGGAGGCGGCCGATGGAGGGGGTTCGCGCACGGGTGGTGCCTCGCTGTTCGCACACCGCGACAGCTCAGTCACGCTACGCTCACGAGGGTTCGGGCGACGATCGCGCGACCCCGCACCGGTCCGGCATCCAACCCGGGTGACCCACCCCGCCCGTCTCCGCACGACCCGCACCCCACCCGCCCCCGCACAGCCCGCACCTCCTTCGCACCGCACGGCACTTCACGGCAGAACGGCACTAGGCGACGAATGCCCCAGCACACCTCCGGGTCCGACCGGGCGGCGATCCCCCCAGCCGCCCGCGACGGTGGCAGCGCGCGGCCGCCCGCTCCCTCGACACTCGACGAGCTGTGGCGGTCGTACAAGGCGACGGGGGACGACCGGCTGCGGGAACAGCTGATCCTGCACTACTCGCCGCTGGTCAAGTACGTGGCCGGCCGGGTGAGCGTCGGACTGCCGCCCAACGTCGAGCAGGCGGACTTCGTCTCCTCCGGGGTGTTCGGGCTGATCGACGCGATCGAGAAGTTCGACATCGACCGCGAGATCAAGTTCGAGACCTACGCGATCACCCGCATCCGGGGCGCGATGATCGACGAACTGCGGGCGCTGGACTGGATTCCCCGCTCGGTCCGGCAGAAGGCGCGCAACGTCGAGCGCGCCTACGCCACCCTGGAGGCGCGGCTGCGGCGGACACCGAGCGAGGGGGAGGTCGCCGCCGAACTGGGCGTGGAGGTCGAGGAGCTGCACGCCGTCTTCAGCCAGCTCTCCCTGGCCAACGTGGTCGCCCTGGAGGAGTTGCTGCACGTCGGCGGCGAGGGCGGCGACCGGCTCAGCCTCATGGACACCCTGGAGGACACCGCCGCCGACAACCCGGTGGAGGTGGCCGAGGACCGCGAGCTGCGCCGGTTCCTGGCGCGGGCGATCAACACGCTGCCCGACCGGGAGAAGACCGTGGTCACGCTGTACTACTACGAGGGGCTCACCCTCGCCGAGATCGGCAACGTCCTCGGTGTCACCGAGAGCCGGGTCAGCCAGATCCACACCAAGTCGGTGCTCCAGCTGAGGGCCAAGCTGGCGAGCTTCGGACGCTGACGATCTCCCCACCGCGGCGGCGGGTCCGTAAAGTGGTGGGGTGCCAAGGATTCGAGCGGCCTCCGTGGCCGAGCACCGGTCGATGCAGCGAGCTGCCCTGCTGGACGCGGCTCGGACGCTGCTGTCCGAGGGCGGCACGGAGGCGCTGACCTTCCCCGCCCTGGCCGAGCGCACGGGACTCGCGCGCTCGTCGGTGTACGAATACTTCCGGTCGCGGGCCGCCGTGGTCGAGGAGCTGTGCGAGGTCGACTTCCCCGTCTGGGCGGCCGAGGTCGAGGCCGCGATGGCCGACGAGCCGTCCGCCGAGGGCAAGGTCGAGGCGTATGTCCGCCGGCAGCTCGCGCTGGTCGGGGACCGGCGGCACAGAGCCGTGGTGGCGATCTCCGCGAGCGAACTCGACGCGGGGGCACGGGAGAAGATCCGCGCCGCGCACGGCGGCCTCGTCGCGATGATCGTCGAGGCGCTCGCCGACCTGGGCCACGCCCAGCCCCGCCTCGCCGCGATGCTGCTCCAGGGCGTCGTGGACGCGGCCGTCCGCCGTATCGAACTGGGCGCGGCCGAGGACCCGGAGGCGATCACGGACGCCGCGGTGACGATGGCGCTGCGCGGCGTACGGGGCTGAGGCCCGGCCCCGTCACGGGGGCACCGGCACCCCCAGTACCGGCAGCAGTCTCGACGGACCCCGGTCCAGCAGCCAGGGCGGCAGCAGCTCCAGCGGATCGAGGTAGGTCTTCCCGCGCAGCAGGCCCCAGTGCACGCATGTCCGCGCGCAGTGCGCCCCGGCCGCCGGTTCGACCGTCCCCACCACGTCCCCCGCCCCCACCTCCGCGCCCTTCTTCACCGACGGCGCGACCGGCTCGTACGTCGTCCGCAGGTCCGTACCCGCAAGCTCCACCGCGACGACGCCCCTCCCGGCCACCCGGCCCGCGTACGACACCCGGCCGGGCGCCACCGCCCGCACCGGTGCGCCCGCCTTCGCGTCCAGGTCGACACCCCGGTGGCCCGGGCCGTAGACGGAAGCGGGTGGCTCCCAGCCGCGCAGCACGGCGGGGCGGGTGCCCACCGGCCACGTCCGGGCGGCCTTCGGGACCGGCGCACCCGCGTCCGACGGCGGCCGGGGAACCGGTTCCGGGGCGTCCGCCCAGGCCGCCGGGCTGAGCGCGGCCAGGACCGAACCCAGGGTCAAAACCACCCACAACATCACGTATCGCGGTGCTCGTCGCATGGGAGAACCCTCCCGCGCCCCGGCCGATCATGGCGCGAACCGTGGACGGCCGCCCGGTTGTGGACAGGGGCGTCACCCGGTGCCCTGCCCGTCCCGTACACTTCTTACGGCGATCCGGGTCACCGGGTCGACTTCGCACGCCCCGGTACGAGGCCGGTCACCCGACTCGTATCAGCGCCCCTCGGTCCTTCGCGGCTGGGCGCACGCGGGCGTCAGGCGCGACCGCCGTCCGGCGGACGCGGCACAACCGAGAATCTCAAGGAGATGGCCATGGCCGTCGTCACGATGCGGGAGCTGCTGGAGAGCGGCGTCCACTTCGGTCACCAGACCCGTCGCTGGAACCCGAAGATGAAGCGCTTCATCTTCACCGAGCGCAACGGCATCTACATCATCGACCTGCTCCAGTCGCTGTCGTACATCGACCGCGCCTACGAGTTCGTCAAGGAGACCGTCGCCCACGGCGGCACGGTCATGTTCGTCGGCACGAAGAAGCAGGCGCAGGAGGCCATCGCCGAGCAGGCCACCCGCGTCGGGATGCCCTACGTCAACCAGCGCTGGCTGGGCGGCATGCTCACCAACTTCTCGACCGTCTACAAGCGTCTGCAGCGCCTCAAGGAGCTCGAGCAGATCGACTTCGAGGACGTCGCCGCCTCCGGTCTGACCAAGAAGGAGCTGCTGGTCCTCTCCCGCGAGAAGGCCAAGCTCGAGAAGACCCTCGGTGGTATCCGCGAGATGCAGAAGGTGCCCAGCGCCGTCTGGATCGTGGACACCAAGAAGGAGCACATCGCGGTCGGCGAGGCCCGGAAGCTCAACATCCCGGTCGTCGCCATCCTCGACACCAACTGCGACCCCGACGAGGTCGACTACAAGATCCCGGGCAACGACGACGCGATCCGCTCCGTCACCCTGCTCACCCGCGTGATCGCCGACGCCGTCGCCGAGGGCCTCATCTCCCGCTCGCGCGTCGCCACCGGTGACAAGGGCGAGAAGGCCGCGGCCGAGCCGCTGGCCGAGTGGGAGCGCGACCTGCTCGAGGGCGAGAAGAAGGACGAGGCCGTCGAGGCCGCCGCCGAGACCCCCGCCCCCGACGCCAAGGTCTCCGAGGCCGTCGAGGAGGCCGCCGCCGAGGTGGCCGAGGGCGAGCAGGCCTGACACCCACGGTGCTGACGGTGGGGGTGGCATGAACCCCGCCCCCGCCGCTCACCCGTAGGCCGACATGACGCCCGCGATCCGGCCCCTGCCGATCGCGGGCCCGTGCGGATCTCCGATCTTTCAAGACCTCCAGAAAGACTCACAGACTCATGGCGAACTACACCGCCGCCGACGTCAAGAAGCTCCGTGAGCTCACCGGCGCCGGCATGATGGACTGCAAGAAGGCTCTGGACGAGGCCGAGGGCAACGTCGAGAAGGCCGTCGAGGCGCTGCGCATCAAGGGCCAGAAGGGCGTCGCCAAGCGCGAGGGCCGCTCCGCCGAGAACGGCGCCGTGGTCTCCATCATCGCCGACGACAACTCCGCCGGCGTCATCGTCGAGCTGAAGTGCGAGACGGACTTCGTCGCCAAGGGCGAGAAGTTCCAGGCCGTGGCCAACACCATCGCCGAGCACATCGCCAAGACCAACCCGGCCGACCTCGAGGCGCTGCTCGCCTCCGAGATCGAGCCCGGCAAGACCGTCCAGGCGTTCGTGGACGAGGCCAACGCCAACCTCGGCGAGAAGATCGTCCTGGACCGCTTCGCGCAGTTCACCGACGGCTTCGTGACCGCGTACATGCACCGCACGATGCCCGACCTGCCCCCGCAGATCGGTGTCCTCGTCGAGCTGGACAAGCCGAACGCCGACGTCGCCAAGGGCATCGCCCAGCACATCGCCGCGTTCGCGCCGAAGTACCTCTCCAAGGACGAGATCCCGGCCGAGGTCGTCGAGACCGAGCGTCGCGTCGCCGAGGAGACCACCCGCGCCGAGGGCAAGCCCGAGGCCGCGATCGCCAAGATCGTCGAGGGTCGTCTGAACGGCTTCTTCAAGGACGCCACGCTGCTCGGCCAGCCGTACGCCCTGGACAACAAGAAGTCCGTCCAGAAGGTCCTGGACGAGGCCGGTGTCACCCTGAAGCGCTTCTCGCGCATCAAGGTCGGCATCTGAGTCCGTACCGCGCTCGACGCGAGACCCGGATAGGGTCGACAGCAGTCGTCCGCGTACACCGCCGGCCGGGCGTGTGACGGACGGCAGCAGATCTGACGAGGAGGCCATTGCCGCGCAAGGGAGCGAGAAGCGACCCCACCGGCAATGGCCTTCTTCGTATGTGCACCACGTGAAAGACGGGATTCCCCATGACCACCAAGGCCCAGAAGAGCGACGAAGGCAAAGTAAGCGGCCGGTTTCTGCTGAAGCTGTCCGGAGAGGCCTTCTCCGGCGGCGGGGGCCTCGGCGTGGACCCGGACGTGGTGCACAAGATCGCCCGTGAGATCGCTTCCGTCGTGCGCGACGGCGCCGAGATCGCGGTCGTCATCGGCGGCGGCAACTTCTTCCGCGGCGCCGAGCTGCAGCAGCGCGGCATGGACCGCGCCCGCTCGGACTACATGGGCATGCTCGGCACCGTCATGAACTGCCTCGCCCTCCAGGACTTCCTGGAGAAGGAGGGCATCGACAGCCGCGTGCAGACCGCCATCACCATGGGCCAGGTCGCCGAGCCGTACATCCCGCTGCGCGCCGTGCGCCACCTGGAGAAGGGCCGCGTGGTCATCTTCGGCGCCGGCATGGGTATGCCGTACTTCTCCACCGACACCACCGCCGCCCAGCGCGCCCTCGAGATCGACGCCGAGGCGCTCCTCATGGGCAAGAACGGTGTGGACGGGGTCTACGACTCCGACCCCAAGACCAACCCCGACGCCGTCAAGTTCGACGCGCTCGGCTACGGCGAGGTCATCACCCGCGACCTCAAGGTCGCCGACGCCACCGCCATCACCCTGTGCCGGGACAACCGCCTTCCGATCCTCGTGTTCGAGCTCCTCGCCGAGGGCAATATCGCGCGGGCCGTCAAGGGTGAGAAGATCGGCACGCTCGTGGGCGACCAGGGCAGCCGGGACTGACCGGCACTCCCCGCCCAGCGGTGCGACTTGTCCGGGTGCCGGACCGGACGCACCCTGGCCGGGGGATGGACAATGTCCTGCCGGTGGGGAACCGTGCAGGAAGCAGACGCGACGCAGCCGGCCGCCGCCCGATCGGGGAACCGCAGCCGGGCCTCACTCAAGACACGCAGGAGCAAGTGGTGATCGAAGAGACCCTCCTCGAAGCCGAGGAGAAGATGGAGAAGGCCGTCGTGGTCGCCAAGGAGGACTTCGCCGCGATCCGCACCGGGCGTGCGCACCCGGCGATGTTCAACAAGATCGTGGCCGACTACTACGGGGCCCCGACGCCGATCAACCAGCTGGCCTCGTTCTCCGTGCCGGAGCCGCGCATGGCCGTTGTGACGCCGTTCGACAAGACCGCGCTGCGCAACATCGAGCAGGCCATCCGCGACTCGGACCTGGGCGTCAACCCCAGCAACGACGGCAACATCATCCGTGTGGTGTTCCCCGAGCTGACCGAGGAGCGTCGCCGCGACTACATCAAGGTCGCCAAGCACAAGGCCGAGGACTCCAAGGTCTCGATCCGCTCCGTGCGCCGCAAGGCCAAGGACGCCATCGACAAGCTGATCAAGGACGGCGAGGTCGGCGAGGACGAGGGCCGCCGCGCGGAGAAGGAACTCGACGACCTGACCGCGAAGTACGTCGCGCAGGTGGACGAGCTTCTCAAGCACAAGGAAGCGGAGCTGCTCGAAGTCTGATGAGCGACTCTTCCTGGGGGGCGCCGCCGCAGGCGGGGCAGGCCGGCTACTGGGGGCCCACCGGCGGTGGGCCCGCCCAGGGGGCTGCCCCGGCGGGTCCGGCGTACGACGGGGCGTTCGCCCCGCAGCACGGCAGCCCGTATCCGAGCCTTTCGCAGAATCCGGAGCCCATGCCCGACTCCCCGCAGCCGGCGCCCGCGCCGCAGAAGAAGAGCGCGGGCCGTGACCTGAGCGCGGCCATAGGGGTCGGCGTCGGGCTCGGCGCGGTGATCATCGCGTCCCTGTTCGTCGTCAAGGCCGTCTTCGTCGGCGTGGTCGCGGTCGCGGTGGTCGTCGGGCTCTGGGAGCTGACGAGCAGGCTCCGCGAGCGCAAGGAGATCAACGCGCCGCTCGTGCCGCTCGCGGTGGGCGGCGCGGCCATGGTCGTCGCCGGGTACGCGCGCGGTGCCGAGGGCGCCTGGGTCGCCATGGCGCTCACCGCGCTCGCGGTCCTGGTCTGGCGCATGACGCAGCCGCCGGAGAACTACCTCAAGGACGTCACGGCGGGTGTCTTCGCCGCGTTCTACGTGCCGTTCCTGGCCACGTTCGTCGCGATGCTGCTCACCGCCCACGACGGGGCCTGGCGGGTGCTGACCTTCCTGCTCCTGACGGTGGTCAGCGACACCGGCGCCTACGCGGTCGGCTGGCGCTTCGGCAAGAAGAAGCTCGCCCCGCGCATCAGCCCCGGCAAGACCCGCGAGGGCCTGGTCGGCGCGGTGCTGTTCGCCATGGTCGCGGGCGCGCTGTGCATGCAGTTCCTGATCGACGGCGGCGCCTGGTGGCAGGGCCTGGTGCTCGGCCTCGCGGTCGCCGTGAGCGCCACGCTGGGCGACCTCGGCGAGTCCATGATCAAGCGGGACCTCGGCATCAAGGACATGGGCACCCTGCTCCCCGGCCACGGGGGCATCATGGACCGCCTGGACTCCCTCCTGCCGACGGCTCCGGTGGTGTGGCTGCTGATGGTGGCGTTCGTGGGGTCCTGAACCCCGGCTTTCGGTCCTCGGGCCCCGTTCTGCTACGGCAGGGCGGGGCCCGACGGCGTTCATGGGGAGCGCCGCTGAAATCACCGGCGTCGCCGCCCCCGCATGGACGATGATGATCCACATGACGGGTGGGGATGACGAGCTGACCGCGCTGCTGCGTCGCGCGGGGCTGGAGATCGTCGGGCATGGACGGGTGCGCGAGGCGAGGCCGGTGTCGGCCGCCTGGCGGCCGGTGATCACGGGGAACAGGCGGCCCACGGCCGCCGTCCCGAGCGATTACCCCGACCTGGTGGTGGAGGTGAACCGGCAATGGCACCGGCTCGCGACCGAGCACGCGGTGGTCGACGCGAACGGCGAGTTCCTGATCAGCCTCGCCGGTCAGGACTGCACGTGCTGTGGACACTCCCGCTGGATGAGGGTGCGGTTGCCGGAGGGGGCGGACCTCGCCGGGGTGCTGGGTTCCGAGCCGGGCCGGCCCGAGTTCGTCGCCATGTCCGTGGACGAGGAGAGCGTCCTCGGGACCACCGTCGAGGGGGACGCGGTGTGGCTCGTCGCCGTCGACGGGTTCCCCGTCTGGCTGGAGGCGTCGGCGAAGGCGCGGGTCTCGGAAAGCGCCGAGGAGCGGGAGGCCGGCTGGGAAGCGGTGTCGCGGTGGACGACCGCCTCGCCGTGGCTGCGCCGGGAATGGCTCGACGGGCTGGCCAAGAACCCCGCCGCACCCGCTTCCGTACTGCGGCGACTGCTCGACGCCGGTCCCGACGAGCGGGTGCCCTATGCGCTGGTTCACCGGGAACTCCCGGACGAGGTCGTCGAAGCGTGGATCGCCCATCCCGAGTGGCGTGTCCGCGGCTTGCTGGCGGAGCGCTGGTCGCTGACCGCCGAGCAGCGCGCCCGGCTCTTCCTGGACTCCGACCCGCACCACAGGTGGCTCGTGCTGACGACTCTCGCGGACTACCGGGTGACGCTGACGGACGCCACCAACGACCAGCTCGCCGCCGATCCGAGTCCGCGTGTCCGCGCCGAGCTCTCCCGCCTGCCCGCCCTCCCGGCGCGTCATCTGGCCAAGCTGGCCGCCGACCCCGACACCGAAGTGCGCCGGGCCGCGGTCGCGCCTGCCTGGCCGCACCTGGACGCCACGGCACGCGAGGCCCTGCTGGCGGACCCGGACCTCGGGGTACGTCGGAGAGCCGTCTTCCGGCATCACCAGTCCACGCCCTTGTCGGAGGCCGACTTCGATCAGCTGCCCAGCGACGGGGACCGGGAACAGGCCGCGGAGACGTGCGTCCTGGACCGGAACCTGGCCGAAGCGCTGGCCCACGGCTCCGACAGCGGACTGCGCGGCGCACTGGCACGCAATCCGGGTCTCGCCCCCGACCTGGTGAAGCTCCTCGCCGAAGACGCGGACCCCGCCGTCCGGTGGCAGATATCCCTCCGCCCCGATCTCACCGAGGAGGAGCGCTCCCGCATACCGGTCGAGTTCGATCCCAAGGCGCGCTGCCGTGCGCTCGACTGGGTCCGGGATCTGCACGACGACGAGGCCGCCATGCGCCGCCTCGCCACCTCCGCGCACCCGCTGGTTCGCCGGAGCGTCGCGTGCGCGAAGACCCTGCCGACGGACGTGGCCGGACAGCTCGCGCGGGACGAGGACTTCGTCGTACGGCTGTTCCTCGCCGAGAACTGCGCCCAGGCCCCGGCCGAGGTACTGCTGGAGATGTGGGCGACCTGGAACGGCTACTCCTCCGCGCGCATGATCGAGCACCCCAACTTCCCCCGGCAGGACACCCTCCGGTACGCGGAGGACACCAACCCCTCCCTGCGGACGCTCGCCCTCTACGACCCGGACTCGACGGGGGAACTGGTGGAACGGCTCAGCCGGGACCCCGACAACGGAGTCCGCTGGCGTGCGCTCCGCGACGAGCGCCTCTCCTCCGCATCCGTCGTCCGCCTGCTCGACGACCCCCAGGAGTGGATCAGAAAGAGCGCGACAGCCGACCGGCGCGTGCCCGTACGCGTCCTGTCCCCCCTCCTCAAGGAGATCGACACGGCCGCCTCCGCCGCCGAGAACCCCGCGATCCCCGAGGCCGTGATGCACCACCTGCTCGACCTTGTCCACGGGGAGACGGAGTGAGCGCACGACGCCCCCGGAGGCCTGCTACCCGGCGCTGACCTGCGCGACGACGGAGAAGCGCTGCTCGCACTCCGGGCACGTTGCCTCGCCGAAGGCGTACGTCAGGGCACGCGCGACCTCCTTGTGGCCGTCGGTCGAGGCGAGGTCGTAGAGGCGCCGGCCGAGACCTTGCAGGGTGCGGGGATCGGCCGGATGGAGGGGGAAGGTCTCCAGGGGCTCGGCGCAGGCGTAGTCCTCGGTCGTACTGAACAGGCCCCGCTCTCCGAAGACCACCCACACCGTCGCGCACCCGTCGGGATCGGGGCACTCGAGCTCGTACTCCTCACCGACGACGCCACCGATCAAGTCCTCCGCCCAGTGGATGTCGCCTTCCAGGTTCAGGAGCGCCTCGACCAGATAGCAGTAGTCGTTGCGATCGCGGGTTACCTGCCGCCACCGGTTCGCGGCGTCCCGCATGCGTGCGACCTCCGGCGCGTACCGGTGCCGCAGATTCCGTGTCTCGTACCGCTGGTCGGCCTGGACGAGGAGCGCCCCGGCCAGCTGAAGGGCCGAGGCAGCCACGCCCGCGTCGTCGCCTTGCGCCATGTCGGCCAGCGTGGGCAGCACCAGCGGGTGGGCGACGTCCAGAGAGCCGTTGTGGTAGAGCTCCGTCCAGAGGTCGCTCCAGGCCTGGGCGCTCCCGCTCGTGGCGGCGTGTTCCAGCAACGCACTCAGGCGGTCGGGGGCGGGGTCTTCTGCGCGGGGAGCGGGGGAACTCGTCGTCATCTGCGGTATCCAAGCAGAGGGGGGTGCGGTGAGCGGCTTGAGCGGCTTCCGGGAGGGAACGAGTGGCTCTCAACGATCTGCTCGATCCAACGTGCGGATGACCAGGCGATGGTCAACGCCCATGCCTGGGGTGTGAACGCCTACGGTGCTCCCGTGTGGCGGTCTGTTCGACACCTACGCCAGCAGCTTCGACGCGGTGTGGGAAGCCGCGACGTCGTTACAAGAAAGGTGACCATGGCACGGACCGAGTACTACGACGACCCAGCGGCTCCGGAGCCGAACAGCCTGGTGGTCGCCGCGTCCGCCGTCGTGACCGACGACGAAGGGCGGGTGCTCCTTCAGCGCCGTCGGGACAACGACCTTTGGGCGCTACCTGGCGGCGGCATGGAAATGACCGAGTCGCTCCCAGGAACGGCCGTCCGCGAGATGAAAGAAGAAACCGGTCTGGACGTAGAGATCACCGGGCTCGTGGGTACGTACACCGACCCTCGCCACGTCATCGCCTACTCGGACGGTGAGGTGCGCAGACAGTTCAACGTCTGCTTCACCGCCCGTGTGATCGGGGGCCGGCTCGCCATCTCGGACGAGTCCACGGAGCTGCGGTTCGTTCAGCCGGAGGAGATCGATCAGCTGCCGATGCACCACACGCAGCAGCTCAGGATCCGCCACTTCCTGGAACACCGCGAGCGGCCCTACCTCGGCTGATCGAGACCTGCGCGACAAGCGCACGATGACCGCAACGTCCCCCATCAGGAGCGGACGGACGGGATGAGAGCGGGGGTGAGCGGTGGGTACGGGGATGGCCTCGGTACCTGATCTCGAAATTCGCGGGAACAGTGGTCGGGCCGTCTGCACAGCACGGCCGGTCAAACGTAGGGGTGGGGTGGATGAGCGCAAGCGTGGAGCGCGAGCGCTGGGAGCTGCGGGCCGAAGGCGACGTGGGGCCGCTGCGGTTCGGGATGTCTCCGGCAGAGGTCGCTGAGGCACTGGCGGTCTCCGAGCCGGAGGCACGGGTTGGCGGCCCGTACGGGCAGGAAGACTTCCCAGGCGGCGTGAAGGCGTTTTACGACGTGGGCAGGCTTGCGTGCATCGCGCTGGATGCACTCGCCGGTCCGCAGGTCTTCCTGGCAGGCTTCCCGCTGGCAGGGAGCGATCCGGCGCAGGGCCACCAGTTCCTCTTGGACCACGCCGCCGAGCACGGGAACTGGGTGCTTTACACCCCTGACGCATCGCTCTCCTTGACCGATCTCGGAATCCTCCTGCGTGAGCAGCGGGTCGGGGACGCGCTCCTGACACGCCCGCTCTTCGTGAAGGAGGAGTGGTTGGAGTCGGAGTACTACCGCGACCGCCTTCCGCTGGAAGGTGTCCCAGGCTGAGCGGGGGACGAAGAGTGGTCGTGCCCCATCCGTGCGGGAACGGGCGGGGACTCGCGGGGAAGCGGGGTACGCAGAGGTGCGCGCCGCCGGACCCTGCCGCACGATCCACATAGAGCCAGGGATCGGATAGAGCTACGGATCAGAAGGCGACAGGCGCCGGCCAGTGACGTGCCTCACCTGTGCTTCTGTCGTCGCGGTGGAAATGGCTCGCGGGAGGAGCCGGCGATCACGTGACCAGGCGCTGGCCCGGATCAGCTGGGCCACCAACGACAGTCGTAGTGGGCGACAGCCGCAGGCCACCCCAGTCGATCTGCGACACTGGAACCACCATGCCCAAGCCCGGAGAACTCACTTTCGTCGCGCCGCGCGGAGCCAAGAAGCCGCCGCGGCATCTTGCCGATCTCACGCCTGCCGAGCGCAAGGACGCTGTCGCGGAGGCCGGGGAGAAGCCGTTCCGCGCCAAGCAGCTGTCGCAGCACTACTTCTCCCGGTTCGCGCACGACCCCGAGGAGTGGACGGACATACCGGCCGGTTCCCGGGCCAAGCTCCAGGAGGCGCTGTTTCCGGAGCTGATGTCGGTGGTCAGGCATCTGGCCACGGACCAGGGGACCACCCGTAAGACCCTGTGGCGGCTGTTCGACGGCACGCTCGTGGAGTCGGTGCTGATGCGGTACCCGGACCGGGTGACCATGTGCATCAGCTCGCAGGCGGGGTGCGGGATGAACTGTCCGTTCTGCGCGACGGGGCAGGCGGGGCTCGACCGGAATCTGTCCACCGCCGAGATCGTGCACCAGATCGTGGACGGGATGCGGGCGCTCAGGGACGGGGAAGTGCCCGGTGGGCCCGCTCGGCTCTCCAACATCGTCTTCATGGGCATGGGTGAGCCGCTCGCCAACTACAAGCGGGTTGTCCAGGCCATCCGGGCGCTCACCGACCCCGCCCCTGATGGGCTCGGGCTGTCTCAGCGCGGCATCACCGTGTCGACGGTCGGCCTCGTCCCCGCCATCCACCGCTTCTCGGACGAGGGCCTCAAGTGCCGGCTCGCGATCTCCCTGCACGCCCCCGACGACGAGCTGCGCGACACCCTCGTCCCCGTGAACACGCGGTGGAAGGTGCGCGAGGTGCTGGACGCCGGGTTCGAGTACACGGAGAAGTCGGGCCGCCGGCTGTCCATCGAGTACGCGCTGATCCGGGACATCAACGACCAGGCGTGGCGTGGTGACCGGCTCGGCCGGCTGCTCAAGGGCAGGCCCGTGCACGTCAACCTGATCCCGCTGAACCCCACCCCCGGCTCCAAGTGGACCGCCTCCCGTCCCGAGGACGAGAAGGCGTTCGTGGAGGCCATCGCCGCGCACGGTGTGCCGGTGACCGTGCGGGACACCCGGGGCCAGGAGATCGACGGGGCGTGTGGTCAGCTCGCCGCCACCGAGCGGTAACCTGGGCCGGTCCACATAACGTAATACGGGTATAACTTCATACGCGTCATACATCTGCATATTCCGACAGGGGAGCGCCACAGCGCTGAGAGTGCGGCAATCGGGCCGCAGACCCTCTGAACCTCGCCCAGGTCATTCTGGGTAGGAAGTTCGGTCACCACTCAAGCTGTTGTGCCCTGCCCGGGCTCCGTCCGCGGAGACCGGGCAGGGCCGCGTCTCTTCCTGGCCAGAACCAGGAGGAACATCCAGTGCACACCAAGACCCTCGTGGCCGCGGCGGTCGGCCTCGGCCTGGTCACGCTGTCCGCGTGCGGCTCCACGCACGCCGGCACCGGCACCGGCACCGGGCACGCCGCCGACACCAAGACCGTGACCCTGGTCAGCCACGACTCGTGGGCCGCGTCCAAGAGCGTCATCCAGGACTTCGAGAAGCAGTCCGGCTACAAGGTCCGCGTCCTCAAGGACGGCGACGCCGGTCAGGCCGTCAACAAGGCGATCCTCACCAAGGACCACCCCCAGGGCGACGTCCTGTTCGGCGTCGACAACACCCTGCTCTCCCGCGCCCTCGACAACGGCCTCTTCCAGCCGTACACCGCGAAGGGCCTCGACCAGGTCGACGCCGCCTTCCAGCTGGACGGCGCCAAGCACCGCGTCACGCCCGTCGACTACGGCGACATCTGCGTGAACTACGACAAGGCGTACTTCACCCAGCACAAGCTCACGCCCCCGCAGACCTTCGCGGACCTCGCCGACCCGAAGTACAAGAACCTCCTGGTCACCGAGAACGCCTCCACCTCCTCGCCCGGCCTCGGCTTCCTGCTCGGCAGCGCCGCCCGGTACGGCGACAAGGGCTGGGAGGGCTACTGGAAGAAGCTCAAGGCCAACGGCGTGAAGGTCGTGGACGGCTGGGAGCAGGCCTACTACCAGGAGTTCTCCGGCTCCTCCGAGGGGAAGAAGGCGGGCGGCGACCGTCCGCTCGTCGTCTCCTACGCCTCCTCGCCGCCCGCCGAGGTCATCTACGCCACGAAGCGGCCCACGACCGCCCCGACCGGCGTCTCCGAGGGCACCTGCTTCCGCCAGACCGAGTTCGCCGGACTGCTCGGCCACGCGAAGAACCCCAAGGGCGGCAAGGCGTTCCTCGACTTCCTGCTGTCGAAGGAGTTCCAGCAGGACATGCCGCTGAACATGTTCGTGTACCCGGTGGTCAAGGGCACCAAGGTCCCCGCCGAGTTCACCGAGTACGGCCCCGCCGCCAAGGACCCGGAGACCATGGCGCCCGGCCGGATCGCCGCCAACCGCGACCAGTGGGTCAGCTCGTGGACGTCGCTCGTACTGAAGTAGCCGTGCGGCGGGCAGCCACGCGGCGCACCCGCGCGAACGCGGCCCGGCTCGGTCTCATGGCCGTGCCGGCCGCGTTCTTCGCGGTGTTCTTCGCGTGGCCCGTCGCCGCGATCGTGCTGCGCGGCCTGAGGGCGGACGGCACCTGGCACCTCGGCCGGATCGCGGACGTGCTCGTCCGCCCCGACATCCGCCATGTGCTGTGGTTCACCACCTGGCAGGCGCTCGCCTCCACCGCGCTCACCCTGCTCATCGCGCTGCCCGCCGCCTACGTCTTCGCCCGGCTCGACTTCCCCGGCAAACAGGTGCTGCGGGCCGTCATCACCGTGCCGTTCGTGCTCCCGACCGTGGTCGTCGGCACCGCCTTCCTGGCCCTCGTCGGCCACGGGGGACTGCTCGACGAGCTGTGGGGCGTACGCCTGGACACCACGGTCTGGGCGATCCTGCTCGCGCACGTCTTCTTCAACTACGCCGTGGTCGTCCGGACCGTCGGCGGCCTGTGGGCCCAGCTCGATCCGCGCCAGGAGGAGGCGGCCCGGATGCTCGGCGCGTCCCCGCTGCGCGCCTGGCGGCAGGTCACCCTGCCCGCGCTCGCGCCCGCCGTGGCCGCCGCCGCGCTGATGGTCTTCCTGTTCACCTTCACCTCCTTCGGCGTGGTGCAGATCCTCGGCGGGCCCACCTTCTCCACCCTGGAGGTGGAGATCTACCGGCAGACCTCCGAGGTCTTCGACCTCACCACCGCCGCCGTTCTCACCCTGCTCCAGTTCGCGGCGGTCGGCGCCATCCTCGCCGTGCACGCCTGGACCGTACGGCGGCGCGAGAGCACCCTGCGTCTGGTGGACGCCTCGGTCACCACCCGCCGCCCGCGCGGCGCCGGACAGCGGGCGCTGCTCGCCGGGGTCCTCGCCACCGTCGCCCTGCTCCTGGTCCTGCCGCTCGCCGTGCTCGTCCGCCGCTCCCTGGACGCGCCCGGCTTCGCCTACTACCGCGCGCTGACCGACGCCGACGGCGGTACGTTCCTGACGGCGCCGCTGAACGCGGTGTGGACCTCGCTGGAGTACGCGGTCGCCGCCACCGCCATCGCCCTGGCCGTCGGTGGACTTGCCGCGGCCGCGCTGGCCCGGCGGGACGCGGGACGGCTGGTGCGCGGGTTCGACGCGCTGCTGATGCTGCCGCTCGGCGTCTCCGCCGTGACCGTCGGCTTCGGCTTCCTGATCGCCCTGGACCGGCCGCCGCTGGACCTGCGCGAGTCGTGGATCCTCGTCCCGCTCGCCCAGGCCCTGGTCGGCGCCCCCTTCGTCGTACGGACCATGCTGCCCGTGCTGCGCGCGGTGGACGTACGACTGCGGGAGGCGGCCTCCGTGCTCGGGGCCTCGCCCTGGCGGGTGTGGCGGGAGGTCGATCTGCCGCTCGTGCGCCGGGCGTTGCTGGTCGCGGCCGGGTTCGCGTTCGCCGTGTCCCTGGGCGAGTTCGGGGCGACCGTCTTCATCGCGCGCCCCGACAATCCGACCCTGCCCGTCGCGGTGGCCCGGCTGCTGAGCCGCCCCGGGGAGCTGAACTACGGCCAGGCGATGGCCCTTTCCACGATTCTCATGGTTGTCTGCGCGGCTGCCCTGCTCCTCCTGGAGCGGGCCCGCGTGGACCGGACGGGGGAGTTCTGATGCTGCTGAGCCTTCGGGAGGCGACCGTACGCCTCGGCGGGCGGCCCGTGCTGGACGGCGTGGACCTCGACGTGGCCGAGCACGAGGTGGTGTGCGTGCTCGGACCGAGCGGCAGCGGCAAGTCCACCCTGCTCAGGACGGTCGCCGGACTCCAACCGCTCGACACCGGACGGGTGTTGCTCGACGGCCGCGACCAGGCGGACGTGCCCGCGCACCGGCGGGGTGTGGGGCTGATGTTCCAGGACCACCAGCTCTTCCCGCAGCGGGACGTGGGCGGCAACGTCGCCTTCGGACCTCGTATGCACGGGGCCTCCAAGTCCGAACGGGACGCTGAGGTACGCGAGTTGCTGGAGCTGGTCGGGCTGCCCGGCGCCGAACGGCGGGCGGTGGCCGGGCTGTCCGGCGGCGAGCAACAGCGGGTCGCGCTGGCGCGGGCCCTCGCGCCCCGGCCCCGGCTGCTGATGCTGGACGAGCCGCTCGGCCAGCTCGACCGCTCGCTGCGCGAACGCCTGGTGGTCGAACTCCGCGAACTCTTCGGCCGGTTGGGCACCACCGTGCTCGCCGTCACGCACGACCAGGGCGAGGCGTTCGCCCTCGCCGACCGGGTGGTGGTGATGCGGGACGGACGGATCGCCCAGTCCGGTACGCCACTTGAGGTGTGGAAGCGGCCCGCCGACGCGTTCGTGGCCCGCTTCCTCGGCTTCGACAACGTGGTGGCGGCGACCGTCACCGACGCGGTCGCGGACACCCCGTGGGGCAAGCTGCCGGTGCCGGAGGGCTCGCCCCAGGGCGGCCGCGAACTGCTCGTACGGCCCGCCGGAGTCCGGCTCGTGACGGAGGACGCGGGGCTGCCGTGCACGGTGGCCGCGCGCACCTTCAAGGGCACCCATGTGTCGGTGCGGCTGCGGCCCCGCGACGGCGGGCCTCTCCTGGAGGCGGCCTGCGCGCTGGCCGACGCGCCGGAGACCGGGGCCGGGACCGGCGTGGTGTTCGACGCGGCGGACGTGGTCGTCCTCGGCTGACCGCGACCGGAGGCGCGACGCGGCCAGAGGCGCCACGCGTCCGGAAACGCGACCGCGGCCCGCCCCCGTGGATTCGGGGGCGGGCCGCGGTCGTGAAGCGGTGGTGGGTGAAGCCCGGCGTCAGCTGCCGGTCTTCGCGCCACGGCGGCGCATGCCGAAGTACACGGCGCCGCCGCCGACGACCACGAGGGCGCCCGCGACACCGGCGATCAGGCCGGTGTTGGAGTTGGCACCGGTCTCGGCGAGGTTCGAGTCACCGATCGCCGCGGACGGCGCGTTGCTCGGGACGGCGGAGGCCGGGGCCACGGCGCCGCTGCTCTCGGACGCCGAGTCGGACGGGGAGACGCTCTCCTCGGCCGGCTTGGTCACCGACGGGGACGGCTTGGCGGTCTCGGAGACGGACGCGCCCGGGGCGGGGGTCTCCTCCTTGGCGCACGCCGTGGCCGGGGTGGTCAGGTTGGGCTTGATGTCCTTGTTCGCGATGAACTTGGGCACGTTGACGCTGATGCGGTAGACCGCACCGGGCTTCCAGTCCTCTTCGAAGGTGATCTGGGCGCCCTCCCGGGTGCCGGTCACCTCCTGCTCGCCGATCTTCTTCTCGTCGGCGCCGTTGTTCTCCAGGTACACCGTGACGGTGGCCTTCTGGCCGGAGAAGTCCTTGTCGGTGACGACGATGGAGCCCTTGCCACCGTTGCAGACGGCCTCGGCCGAGAACTCGCTGATGTTGCACGCGAGGGCCTGGCCGGAGACGCCCAGGACCAGCGCGGCAGACGCGGAGGCAAGACCCAGGATGCGCACGGAGCGGCGTGCGTTGCGGCGGGATATGGACAAGTCTTGTCCTTTGCTGAGTGCAGAACTGCGGGGGGTAGTGGAGGAGTTGGGGCGGGGTGAGGCACAGCCCCGGCACCCCCACGAGACACACAGGTTTATAAGCGCTCCATAAGGAGTGTCAATGCGTAGACGCCTGTGAGCCGTTGACTTTACCTTCTTATTAACTGACGAGACGTTTCAACGCCTCGGGCGCCGACCCTATCCGGTCGCTCACCTGGCCAAGTACCCGCCCCGCAGCCGGGAGTTCAGCCCTGGACCGCCGCCGGGTCCATCCACATGACCTCCCAGGTGTGCCCGTCCAGGTCGTCGAAGGCGCGGCCGTACATGAAGCCGTGGTCCTGCGGCTCGCCGTGTGCCGTGCCGCCCGCCGCGATCGCCCTGTCCACCAGCTCGTCCACCCGCGCACGGCTCTCGGCGCTCAGACAGAGCAGCACCTCGCTGGAGGTCCGTGCGTCCACGACCTCCTTGTCGGTGAAGCGGGCGTAGTGCTCGCGCGTCATGAGCATCGCCACGATGGTGTCGCTGATGACGACACAGGCGCACTCGTCGGTGCTGAACTGCGGGTTGATCTCGTAGCCCAGCCCGGTGAAGAACTTCCGCGCGGCCGGGACGTCGGCGGTGACCAGATTGACGAAGATCATCTGACGGTACATGGGGCCCTCCGGGGTCCGTGTGCTCGATGGTGTCCGCCGGTGTAGACGGTGGGCGGCCCCGGAACTCATCGGTGTTCTCAGCGGGTTGTGGGCAGCGCGGACAGATAGGCGATCAGCAGGGTCAGCGGGCCGAACACCGCGAGCAGGGCGCCCGCCCGCAGCGCGGCGGCACTGCGCAGCATCGTCGCCGGGGCACCCAGGCGCAGCAGCGCGGCGTTGGTGTCGGCGCGGGTCTGGCGGGCCTCCACGGCGGCGGTCAGCAGCGTGGCCAGCGTGCAGCCGGCCACCACCAGCGTGGCGAGCAGGGTCAGCGGGCCGAAGGGCGGGGCGGAGCGGTCGTACAGCACGGTCATCGCGAACGCGGCCGACGCCACCGCGCAGAGCACGCCGAGCGGGCGCCCGATCCGCGTCGCCTCGGCCATCAGGACCCGCCCGGCCAGCAGCCTGAGCGCGCCGGGCCGCGCGCACTGCAGCAGGCGTCCGGCGAGGTACGTCAGCCCGGGCGCGGCCAGGACGAGACCGAGGGCGGTGAGCATCCAGCCCGCCAGCACCGCGGCGCCCTCGGCGGGCAGCGCGGCGAGCGAGGGCGCGGGCGTGACCCGGCCCGCGTACGCCTGGACCGCGAGACCGGCCGCAAGCGCGGCGACACCCCAGGGGAAACCGGCCGGGGCCTCGCGCGGGGCGGGCGGTACGGCGACGGCCTCGGGTTCGCCGAGGGACTCACCGACGGCGTCACCGGTGGTCTCGCCATCGGCCTCGCCGTCGGCCGGGGGCTCGGGGGCCTCGGCCGGACGGCGGCCGAGCGCCGTGTCGTACCAGCGCGCCCCCGAGTGCCGTTCGCTCGGGCGCAGGGCGAGGGCCACCGTCAGCGAGGCGACGGCCGGGGCGAGGAGGAGCAGGGTCAGTGCGGCCGGTACGGGCAGCGGCTGGTCGGCGGCGAGGAGCCTGGCACCGTCGCCGTCGAAGGGCATCCCCGTGATGTCGCCGCGCAGGTGCAGGAAGAACATCAGGGCCACCATCGAGCCCAGCACACAGGAGAGCGCCGTGGTCAGCGCCGAGATCGCCATCAGCCGGCCGGGGCCGAGTCCGACCGCCGAGAGGCCGGTGCGCGGCCGGGTGCCGGGGTCGGCGCGGGCCACCGCCAGCGCGAGATACGCGGTGGCGGCGAGCGGCACCACGCACCAGGCCAGGCGCAGCGCGCCCGCGCCCGGGGTCGCGGAGTGGCCCAGCGCGTAGCCGAGGGAGCCGAGCAGCAGGAACCCGGTGCCCGCCGAGGCAGCGGCCACCAGCAGGCGGCGCAGCTGGACGGCGGGCCGGGCCGCGCGGGTCAGGCGGAGAGCGAGCACGCGGCCCGGCCCTCCTTCTCCTCCGCGTCCGGCAGATGCACGGTCTTCACGCGCCGGCCGTCGAGCAGGGAGACGGTGCGGTCGGCGAGGGCCGCCGTCTCGGGGTCGTGGGTGGCGAGGACCACGGTGATGCCGTGGGAGCGGGCGGCCGTGGTGAGGGTGCGCAGCACATGGCCCCGGTCGGCGCGGTGCAGCGGGGCGGTCGGCTCGTCGGCGAAGAGGACCGTGGGGCCGGTGGCGAGCGCGCGGGCGATGGCGACGCGCTGGCGTTCGGCGTGGAGCAGCGCGTGCGGGCGCTTGCGGGACTTCTCGCCGACGTCCAGGCGCTCCAGCCACTCCATGGCGGCCACCTTGGCCCGGCGCCGGGTGGTGCCGCGCAGCATCAGGGGGAGCGCGGCGTTCTCCCAGACGTTCAGCTCGGGGACGAGGGCAGGGGCCGGGTCGATCCAGCCGAACCGGTCGCGGCGCAGCCGTTCGCGGGCGATCGGTCCCATGGTGTGCACGGGGGCGCTGTTGAACCAGACCTCGCCGTCGCGCACCCTGACCTGGCCGGACAGACAGCGCAGCAGGGTGGTCTTGCCGCTGCCGCGCGGGCCGCCGACGGCGAGGATCTCGCCCTCGCGCACACCGAGCGAGATCCCGGCGACACCGGGCGAGCCGTCGGGGTGCCTGAAGGTGAGCGAGCGTGCCCAGAGCACGTCGTTGTCCGGCGGGGCCTCCATGGCGTACACCTCGGTTCTGATCCGTTTTCCCGTGTGCGGTCCCCCGTCCGGGGGAACGAAACGCCGGGCCGATCGGTCACTCGCAAGGTAAGGAGCCGTAGGCCGGAGGCCGGACAGCACACGGCCCCGGGCCGCCGTTCTCACTCGAACGGGCGGCGCCGGGGCCGGGGCCGGTCGACCGACCGGAGGCATCCGCGCGGGAGGCCGGAGCCGGAAGGCCGGAGCCGGAAGGCCGGAGCCGGGAGGTCAGAGCTTGGTCCACGCCTCCGTCAGGGTGGCGCGCAGGATCTGCTCGATCTCGTCGAAGGTCTCCTGGTCGGAGATCAGCGGCGGGGCGAGCTGGATCACCGGGTCGCCCCGGTCGTCGGCGCGGCAGTACAGGCCGTTCTCGAACAGCTTCTTGGAGACGAAGCCGTAGAGGATGCGCTCGATCTCGTCGGCGTCGAAGGACTCCTTGGTGTTCTTGTCCTTGACCAGCTCGATGCCGTAGAAGAAGCCGTTGCCGCGTACGTCGCCGACGATCGGCAGGTCGTGCAGCTTCTCCAGGGTCGCGCGGAAGGCGCCCTCGTTGTCGAGGACGTGCTGGTTCAGGCCCTCGCGCTCGAACAGGTCGAGGTTGGCGAGGCCGACGGCGGCGGAGACCGGGTGGCCGCCGAAGGTGTAGCCGTGCAGGAAGACGTTGTCGCCCTTGTAGAAGGGCTCGGCGATGCGGTCGGAGACGATCGTCGCGCCGATCGGGGAGTAGCCCGAGGTCATGCCCTTGGCGCAGGTGATGATGTCCGGGACGTAGCCGAACTTGTCGCAGGCGAACATCGTGCCCAGGCGACCGAAGGCGCAGATGACCTCGTCCGAGACGAGCAGCACGTCGTGCCGGTCGCAGATCTCGCGCACCCGCTGGAAGTACCCGGGCGGCGGCGGGAAGCAGCCGCCGGCGTTCTGCACGGGCTCCACGAAGACCGCGGCGACCGTGTCCGGGCCCTCGAACAGGATCTGCTGCTCGATCTGGTCGGCGGCCCAGCGGCCGAACGCCTCGGGGTCGTCGCCGAAGACGGGGGCGCGGTAGATGTTGGTGTTCGCGGCCTTGTGCGCACCCGGCACCAGCGGCTCGAAGGGGGCCTTCAGCGCGGGCAGGCCGGTGATGGAGAGGGCGCCCTGCGGGGTGCCGTGGTAGGCCAGCGAGCGGGATATGACCTTGTGCTTGGTGGGCTTGCCGACCAGCTTGAAGTACTGCTTGGCCAGCTTCCACGCGGTCTCGACGGCCTCGCCGCCGCCGGTGGTGAAGAAGACCTTGTTGAGATCCCCGGGCGCGTACCCGGCCAGCCGCTCGGCCAGCTCGATCGCCTTCGGGTGGGCGTAGGACCACACCGGGAAGAAGGCCAGCTCCTGGGCCTGCTTGAGGGCGGTCTCGGCCAGCTCCGTGCGGCCGTGACCGGCCTGCACCACGAACAGGCCCGCGAGGCCGTCGAGGTACCGCTTGCCCTTGTCGTCGTAGATGGAGGTGCCCTCGCCCCGGACGATGGTCGGGACGGGGGAGTGCTCGTACGAGGACATGCGGGTGAAGTGCATCCACAGGTGGTCGTACGCGCTGCGGCTGAGGTCCTTCTGGGTCACGGTTATCGGGTTCCCCACATGTAGGTCTGCTTCTTGAGCTTCAGATAGACGAAGCTCTCGGTGGAGCGCACGCCGGGCAGGGCCCGGATGCGCCGGTTGATCACGTCCAGCAGGTGGTCGTCGTCCTCGCAGACGATCTCCGCGAGGATGTCGAAGGAGCCCGCGGTCATCACCACGTACTCGACGTCCGGCATGGAGGTCAGCGCGTCCGCGACCGACTCGACGTCGCCCTCGACATGGATGCCGACCATCGCCTGCCGGCGGAAGCCCACGGTGAGCGGGTCCGTGACGGCGACGATCTGCATCACGCCCTGGTCGAGCAGCTTCTGCACGCGCTGGCGCACGGCCGCCTCGGAGAGACCGACCGCCTTGCCGATCGCGGCGTAGGGCCTGCGGCCGTCCTCCTGGAGCTGCTCGATGATGGCGAGGGAGACGGCGTCCAGCTGGGGAGTGCCGCTCCTGGACTCGCGGGCGGAGTCCCTGTGTTCTGCGCTTCGACTGGCCACGCCCTCACTGTGCACGACGTCTCGACAGTTTTGCAAGGCTCGATCGATGAAATTCGTTGTTTACGGGCTTGCAGTGTGCGGATTTCGCAGGACCAGTGGTGGTGGGGGTGTTGAAAACGTGGGTGTCGCGACTAGGGTTGGGCTGTCTCAGCCACCGGACAGCCACACGGCCTCCGGGGTGGGACCGCTCGAACCCTCGAACCAGATCAGGAGGCCGGCAGTGAGCACCGAGCTGCGTCGTCTGCGCAACTACATCGACGGTGAGTTCCGGGACGCCGCCGACGGACGTACCACCGAGGTGGTCAACCCCGCCACCGGCGAGGCGTACGCGACCGCGCCGCTGTCCGGGCAGGAGGACGTGGACGCCGCCATGGCGGCCGCCGCGGCGGCCTTCCCGGCCTGGCGCGACACCACCCCCGCCGAACGGCAGAAGGCCCTGCTGAAGATCGCGGACGCGTTCGAGGAGCGGGCCGAGGAACTCATCGCGGCCGAGGTGGAGAACACGGGCAAGCCCACCGGGCTGACCCGCACCGAGGAAATCCCGCCGATGGTCGACCAGATCCGCTTCTTCGCGGGCGCGGCCCGGATGCTGGAGGGGCGCTCCGCGGGCGAGTACATGGAGGGTCTGACCTCCATCATCCGCCGCGAGCCGGTCGGCGTCTGCGCCCAGGTCGCGCCGTGGAACTACCCGATGATGATGGCGGTGTGGAAGTTCGCCCCGGCCATCGCCGCGGGCAACACGGTCGTGCTCAAGCCGTCCGACACCACCCCCGCCTCCACCGTCCTGATCGCGGAGATCCTGGGCTCGGTCCTGCCCAAGGGCGTCTTCAACGTCGTCTGCGGCGACCGCGACACCGGCCGCATGATGATCGAGCACCCGGTCCCGGCGATGGCCTCCATCACCGGCTCCGTGCGCGCGGGCATGTCCGTCGCCGAGTCCGCCGCCAAGGACCTCAAGCGGGTCCACCTGGAGCTGGGCGGCAAGGCCCCGGTCGTCGTCTTCGAGGACACCGACATCCCCAAGGCCGTCGAGGACATCTCGGTCGCGGGCTTCTTCAACGCGGGCCAGGACTGCACGGCCGCCACGCGCGTCCTCGTCCAGGAGTCCATCCACGACGAGTTCGTGGCCGCGCTCGCCAAGGCCGCCCAGGAGACCAAGACCGGGCAGCCGGACGACGAGGACGTGCTCTACGGCCCGCTGAACAACCCCAACCAGCTCAAGCAGGTCTCCGGCTTCATCGAGCGGCTCCCCGCCCACGCCAAGGTCGAGGCGGGCGGCCACCGGGTCGGCGACAAGGGCTACTTCTACGCCCCGACCGTCGTCTCCGGCGTCTTCCAGGACGACGAGATCATCCAGAACGAGGTCTTCGGCCCCGTGATCACCGTCCAGTCCTTCACCGACGAGGACCAGGCCGTCGAGTGGGCCAACGGCGTCGACTACGCGCTCGCCTCCTCGGTGTGGACCAAGGACCACGGGCGCGCGATGCGGATGTCCAAGAAGCTGGACTTCGGCTGCGTGTGGATCAACACCCACATCCCGCTGGTCGCGGAGATGCCGCACGGCGGCTTCAAGAAGTCGGGCTACGGCAAGGACCTGTCGGGGTACGGGTTCGAGGACTACACGCGGATCAAGCACGTGATGACTTCTTTGGACGCGTAGTCGCTCTGCTGGGTCCGGCTGGGTGGGGTTCGGTCGTATTTCGGCTGCGGGCGCGTGGGGGCTGGTCGCGCTCACGCGGCGGTAGCCGCATATCGACACAGCCCCGCGCCCCTTAAGGGTCGGACCCGGATTGTCTCTTTCGCGGCTCGGGCGGCACACTTTCCGGGTGCTTCACACCTCTGTTCGTGGTTCCGCCCCCTCCCGCCGGTCTCTGCTGCGGGCCCTCGGGGGCACCGCCGCGCTCGGCGCTCTGGCCGGGTGCGGGGTGCCCTCGGCGTACGTACGTGCCGGTGAGCGCTCGGTGCCGGACCGTTCGGCGGCCGATCACCGGCTGGTCTGGTCGAACTGGCCGCTGTACATCGACACCGATGACGACGACCCGAACAAGCGGCCCACGCTGGACGCCTTCGAGGAGCGCACCGGGATCTCCGTCGACTACGTCGAGGAGATCAACGACAACGACGAGTTCTTCGGCAAGATCAGCCCGGCGCTGATGAACCACCGGCCGACCGACCGCGACCTGATCGTCATCAGCGACTGGATGTGCGCGCGGTACGTCCGTCTCGGCTGGGTCCAGCGGATGGACCGCGCCCACCAGCCCAACGTGGCCAAGTACCTGGACCCGCTGCTGCGTTCGCCCGCCTTCGACCCGGGCCGCCTGTACACCGTGCCGTGGCAGTCCGGCATCACCGGCATCGCCTACAACCACCGCCGGCTCGGCCGCGAGATCCGGCGCGTGAAGGACCTCTGGGCGAGCGACCTCAAGGGCCGGGTGACGCTGCTCTCCGGCCTGGACGAGGCGTTCGCGCTGCTGATGCAGGGCAACGGCGTCGACATCACCCGGTGGACCGAGAACGACTTCCACACCATCTGCGACCAGATCGAACACCAGGTCCGCCGCGGCCAGATCCGCCGCTTCACCGGCAACGACTACACCAAGGACCTCGTCAGCGGCGACGTCCTCGCCTGCCAGGCCTACTCCGGCGACGTCATCCAGCTCCAGGCCGACAACCCCGACATCCGCTTCGTCGTCCCCGAAGAGGGCGCCGAACTCTGGTCCGACTCCCTGATGATCCCCGACCTCGCCGCCCACAAGGCCAACGCCGAACGCCTGGTGGACTACTACTACGCCCCCGAGGTCGCGGCGGAGCTGGCGGCCTGGGTCAACTACGTCTGCCCCGTCCCCGCCGCCAAGGACATCCTGGCGTCCTCCAAGGACGAGGACACCGCCGCCCTGGCGGAGAACCCCCTGATCTTCCCCGACCCGACGATGCGCTCCCGCCTCGCGATAGCGCGGGACATCACCTCCACGGAGCGGGTGGAGTTCGCGCGCCGCTGGAACCGGATCGTCGGGCTGTAGACCGGGGCCGGGCGGGCGGCCTGTGGCACGCTTCTTCGGTGAACAGGAAACCCGTCGGACCCGATCTGCGCGACCTCGCGCGGCTGCGCCGCGTGCGGGACCGTATGGACCGGGAGTACGCGCAGCCGCTCGACGTCGAGGCGCTGGCCCGGGGGGTCGGGGTGTCGGCCGGGCATCTCAGTAGGCAGTTCCGGGCGGCGTACGGGGAGTCGCCGTACTCGTATCTCATGACGCGGCGGATCGAGCGGGCGATGGCGCTGTTGCGGCGGGGGGACCTGAGCGTCACCGAGGTGTGTTTCGCGGTGGGTTGTTCGTCGCTGGGGACGTTCAGCACGCGGTTCACGGAGCTGGTCGGGGTGCCGCCCAGTGTCTATCGGAGCGAGGCCGCGCGGGCGACCGTGGGGATGCCGTCCTGTGTGGTGAAGCACGCCACCCGGCCGGTGCGGAAAGCGGTCAGGAATCGAGAAGCGCCCGGGGAGGGCCGCGACTAGCGTGACGGCCATGGACCTCAGCATTCACGCCAGCTTTCTGCCCCAGGACGACCCGGAGGCGGCCCTCGCGTTCTACCGCGACCTGCTCGGTTTCGAGCTGCGCAACGACGTCGGCTACAACGGACTGCGCTGGCTCACCGTGGGCCCCGCCGGGCAGCCGGAGACCTCCGTCGTACTGACCCCGCCCGCCGTGGACCCCGGCATCACCGAGGACGAGCGCCGCACCATCACCGAGATGATGGCCAAGGGCACCTACGCCACCCTGCTCCTGGCCACCCCCGACCTCGACGGCACCTTCGAGCGCCTGGCGGCCGCCGACGCCGAGATCGTCCAGGAGCCCACCGAGCAGCCGTACGGGGTGCGCGACTGCGCCGTACGCGACCCCGCGGGCAATCTGCTCCGCATCCAGGAACGCCGCTGAGGACCGTCCGCCGTACAGGACCGATGGAGAGACGATGACGAAGGCCAACCGGGCCGACGAGCACGCCGCCGACAGTCACGACATGATCCGTGTGCACGGGGCGCGGGTGAACAACCTCAAGGACGTCGACGTCGAGATCCCCAAGCGCCGGCTGACGGTGTTCACGGGTGTCTCCGGCTCCGGCAAGAGCTCGCTGGTGTTCGGCACCATCGCCGCCGAGTCGCAGCGGCTGATCAACGAGACGTACAGCGCGTTCGTGCAGGGGTTCATGCCCACCCTCGCCCGGCCCGAGGTCGACGTGCTCGACGGGCTGACCACCGCCATCACCGTGGACCAGCAGCGGCTCGGGGCCGACCCGCGCTCCACCGTCGGCACCGTCACCGACACCAACGCGATGCTGCGCATCCTCTTCAGCCGCCTCGCCGAGCCCCACATCGGGCCGCCCGGGGCGTACGCCTTCAACGTCGCCTCGGTCGAGGCCAGCGGCGCGATCACGGTGGACAAGGGGGCGCGCAGGGCGGAGAAGGTGACGTTCAGCCGCTCCGGCGGCATGTGCCCGCGCTGCGAGGGCCGGGGCGCGGTCACCGACATCGACCTCACCCAGCTCTACGACGACTCCAAGTCGCTGCGCGAGGGCGCGCTGACCATCCCCGGCTACAGCGTGGACGGCTGGTACGGCCGCATCTACACCGGCTGCGGTTTCTTCGACCCGGACAAGCCGATCGCCAGGTTCACCAAGCGCGAACTGCACGATCTGCTCCACAAGGAGCCCACCAAGATCAAGGTGGAGGGCATCAACCTCACCTACGAGGGGCTGATCCCGAAGATCCAGAAGTCGTTCCTGTCCAAGGACGTGGACGCGCTCCAGCCGCACGTCCGTGCCTTCGTGGAGCGGGCGGTCACCTTCACCGTCTGCCCCGACTGCGAGGGGACCCGGCTCAACGAGGGCGCGCGGTCCTCGAAGATCGAGGGCAAGTCCATCGCGGACGTGTGCGCGATGCAGATCACCGACCTGGCCGAGTGGGTGCGCGGCATCGAGGACGCGTCCGTCGCGCCGCTGCTGACCGCGCTGGGCCACACCCTCGACTCCTTCGTGGAGATCGGCCTCGGCTATCTCTCCCTGGACCGCCCCTCGGGGACCCTGTCCGGCGGCGAGGCCCAGCGCGTGAAGATGATCCGGCACCTCGGCTCCTCGCTCACCGACGTCACCTACGTCTTCGACGAGCCCACCACCGGACTCCACCCGCACGACATCCAGCGGATGAACAACCTGCTGCTGCGCCTGCGCGACAAGGGCAACACCGTGCTCGTGGTGGAGCACAAGCCGGAGACCATCGCCATCGCCGACCATGTGGTGGACCTCGGTCCCGGCGCCGGTTCGGCGGGCGGCGCGGTCTGCTACGAGGGCGATGTCGCGGGGCTGCGGGCCGGGGACACCGTCACCGGGCGGCACTTCGACGACCGGGCCCGGCTCAAGGAGAGCGTGCGCGAGCCCTCCGGCGCCCTGGAGATCCGGGGCGCCGACGCCAACAACCTGCACGACGTGGACGTGGACGTCCCGCTCGGGGTGCTCACCGTCGTCACCGGGGTCGCCGGTTCCGGCAAGAGCTCTCTGGTGCACGGCTCGATCCCGGCCGGTGAGGGGGTCGTCTCGGTCGACCAGAGCCCGATCCGGGGCTCGCGGCGCAGCAACCCGGCCACCTACACAGGGCTGTTGGACCCGATCCGCAAGGCCTTCGCCAAGGCCAACGGGGTCAAGCCCGCGCTGTTCAGCGCCAATTCGGAGGGCGCCTGCCCCACCTGCAACGGCATCGGCGTCGTCTACACCGACCTGGGGATGATGGCCGGGGTGGCCACCACCTGCGAGGAGTGCGAGGGCAAGCGCTTCCAGGCGGCGGTGCTCGAACACCGGCTCGGCGGGCGGGACATCAGCGAGGTGCTCGCGATGTCCGTCGCCGAGGCGCTGGAGTTCTTCGCCGACGGCGAGGCCCGCACCCCGGCCGCGCACCGCGTCCTGAACCGGCTGAACGACGTGGGACTCGGCTATCTCACCCTCGGCCAGCCGCTCACCACGCTCTCCGGCGGCGAACGGCAGCGGCTGAAGCTCGCCACGCACATGGCGGAGAAGGGCGGGATCTACGTCCTGGACGAGCCGACCGCCGGTCTCCACCTCGCGGACGTCGAGCAACTGCTCGGTCTGCTCGACCGGTTGGTGGAATCCGGCAAGTCGGTCATCGTCGTGGAGCACCACCAGGCGGTCATGGCCCACGCCGACTGGATCATCGACCTGGGCCCCGGCGCCGGGCATGACGGCGGCCGCGTCGTCTTCGAGGGCACCCCGGCCGACCTGGTCGCGGCCAGGTCGACGCTGACGGGACAGCACTTGGCGGAGTACGTGGGGGCCTGAGCGGTCAAGGCCCGGGAACCTCACGGCACTTGGCGGGAAATGGTCAGGACATCGCGCGCATTCGGCCGATCTCGGCCGTCTGCTGCGCGATCACGTCGTCGGCCATCTCCTCGATCCGGACGCTGTGACCCCGGGCCTTCACGTCCGTGGCCATGGTGATCGCCCCCTGGTGGTGGGCGATCATCAGCTTCAGGAAGAGGGCGTCGAACGCCTTGCCCTTCGCGGCCTTCAGCTGCGCGAGCTGCGCCTCCGTCGCCATGCCGGGCATCGACATGTGCATGTGGTCGTGGGTGTCGCCGTGATCGTGCTCGCCGCCGCCCCCGGCGTCCGTGCGCAGCCAGCTCTTCATGGCGGCGATCTCCGGCCCCTGGGAGGCGGCGATCCGCTCGGCGATGCGCTTCACCGCCGTCGACTCGGCACGTGCGGGGGCCAGTTCGGTCATCGTCAGGGCCTGGGCGTGGTGCTGGATCATCATCGTGGCGTACGAACGGTCCGCCGCGTTGGGGGAGTTGTCGTCCGCGCGCTGCGCGGCGGCCTCCTGTGCGGACAGGGTCCGGTTCGCCTCGCCCGGCTTGCCCGGTGCGATGACCGAAGGGCCGCTTCGCGCCGCCGACCTGGTGTCCGGATTCGCGTCACAGCCCCCGACCGCGAACACGGCGGCGACGGCCAGCGCGGTCGTGGCGAGGGAGGCGTAGGAAGCGCGGGACGCACGGCGGAAGTGCACGGTGATCTCCTGTCGCTGGCGAAACGGTGGGCAGGACGGCCGGCGGAGCACGGGTGGAACGGTGGCCCGGCGAAGGGCCGCGCGACCGAGGCTTTTCAGCCTTGTCACATTGCCCTCTGTTGACCTGTGCATGACGCAGACGATACTGCGGGGGAGCGTGAACCGCTTCCATACGACCGGCACCAGGGAGGCAGCAGTGACCCTGTCGAAAGAATCCCGAACGCGCCACAGACGCCTGGGAGTCGGCGCCGCGGCGGCCGGTCTCCTGGCCGCGCTGCTCACCGTCGCCCCGGCGTCCGCGACCCCGGACCCCGGCGACGGCCCCGCCGCACGGCACCCCGCCTCCAAGAGCGAGGCCGCCGGGGCGAAGAGCGCCGTCGCGGCCGGTGAGATACCCGGCCAGGACGAGATCGTCCACTCCCGCAACATCGAGCACCTCGCCAACGTCCCCAAGGACGCGCTGGCCGGCTTCAACTCGGACCTCGCCTTCCAGGGGAAGTACGCGTACGCCGGGAACTACGACGGCTTCCGCATCTTCGACATCAGCAACCCGAAGGCGCCGAAGACCGTCTCCCAGGTGCTGTGCCCCGGCTCGCAGAACGACATCTCCGTCTCCGGCGACCTGCTCTTCCTGTCGACCGACTCCTCGCGCAGCGACAACTCCTGCGCCAGCACCGCGCAGCCCGCGACCGAGAAGTCGTCGTGGGAGGGCATGAAGATCTTCGACATCAGCGACAAGAGGAACCCCAAGTACGTCGCCGCCGTCGAGACCGCCTGCGGCTCCCACACCCACACGCTGGTGCCGGAGCGCAAGAACGTCTACATCTACGTCTCGTCGTACTCGCCGAGCGCCTCCTTCCCCGACTGCCAGCCGCCGCACGACGGCATCTCGGTCATCAAGGTTCCGCGCAAGGCGCCCGAGAAGGCCGCCGTGGTGGGCTTCCCCGTGCTCTTCCCCGGTGAGGGGGCGGACGGCGGCGGCAACCCCGGCGCGCCCACCAACCCGGGCGTCTCCAAGACCACCGGCTGCCACGACCTGACCGTCCTGCCCTCGAAGGACCTCGCGGCGGGCGCCTGCATGGGCGACGGCATCCTGTTCTCCATCAAGGACCCGGAGCACCCGAAGGTCATCGACCAGGTCGAGGACAACGTCAACTTCGCCTTCTGGCACTCGGCGACCTTCAACCAGAAGGCGGACAAGGTCGTCTTCACCGACGAGCTGGGCGGTGGCGGCGCGGCCACCTGCAACGCGGCGATCGGGCCGAACCGCGGCGCCGACGGCATCTACGACATCGTCGGCCGGGGCGATCACCGCAAGCTGGTCTTCCGGGGCTACTACAAGATCCCCCGCCACCAGGCCGACACCGAGAACTGCGTCGCCCACAACGGCTCGCTGATCCCGGTCAAGGGCAAGGACCTCATGGTCCAGGCGTGGTACCAGGGCGGCGTCTCCGTCTGGGACTTCACCGACTCCGCCCGCCCGAAGGAGATCGCGTACTTCGAGCGGGGCCCGGTGTCCACCGACGTCCTCCAGGTCGGCGGCGCGTGGTCGGCGTACTACTACAACGGGTACATCTACTCGAACGACATCCTCAAGGGACTCGACGTCCTGAAGATCGACGACCGGCGCACCGACTCCGCACGGCGGGTGCACCTGCCCGAGCTGAACGTCCAGAGCCAGCCGGACTACTTCGACTGACCGCGCTACTTCGACTGAGCGGCCCTGGGGGTGTTTTTTCCTAGGACTCCTTGGACAGCAGCGACCTCAGGGTGCCGACGCGGTTCGTGGTGATCGCGTCGGCGCCGAGGGCGATCAGGCGCCGCATGGAGCGGCGGGTGTCCGGGGTCCACACCGACAGCAGGTAGCCGTCGTGGTGGACCCGGGCCGCCAGGTCGCGGTCGACCAGGGAGAAGCGGTAGTTGAGCCAGCGCGGCCGGACCGCCGCCAGGACCCCGGGGCGCGGCCGGGCCAGGCTCGTCCAGGTCAGGGCGATCTCGGCGGAGGGATCGGCGGCGCGGAGGGTGAGCATCGACTCGGCGCCCGCGCAGTAGTAGACCCGGTCCTTCGCGCCGCAGTCGCCGACCACGCCGAGAATCCGCTCCACCGTGCGGCGCCGGACCGGGCCGCACAGGTCCAGCAGGACCCGGGCGCCCTCCGTCGCCTCCAGCGCCTCGGCGAGCGTGGGCACCTGGCCGTCCGTCAGCTCGCGCAGCTGCCCGGCGGTCAGCGCGGACAGCGGGCGCTCGGTCTCCCACAGCCGCTTCAGCGTCTCGTCGTGCAGCAGCACGGGGACGCCGTCGCGGGTGAGCCGTACGTCGATCTCGACCGCGTCCGCGCCCTCGTCGAGCGCGGAACGCAGCGAGGCGACGGTGTTCTCGCGGAAGCGGTAGGGGTCACCGCGATGGGCGACGGCGGTCACGGTCTGCATGGGGCCATTCTGGCAGCCGAGTGGATCTCCGAGGAGTACCCCGCCGCTCTTCAGCGGGCGAGCCAGGCGTCCGTGTACGTATCGATCTCCGCCGCGATCCGCGCCTTGCCCGCCGGGTCCAGGAAGGACGCCTCGACGGCGTTCTTCGCCAGCTCGGCCACGCCCCGCTCGTCCAGGTCGAGCAGCCGGGCGGCGACCGCGTACTCGTTGTTCAGGTCGGTGCCGAACATGGGCGGGTCGTCGGAGTTGACCGTGACCAGCACACCGGCGTCCACGAACTGCCTGATCGGGTGCTCCTCCAGCGTGCGCACCGCGCGGGTGGCGATGTTGGAGGTCGGGCAGACCTCCAGCGCGATGCGGTGCTCGGCGAGGTGCGCGAGGAGCCTCGGGTCCTGGGCGGAGCTGGTGCCGTGCCCGATGCGCTCGGCGCGCAGCTCGGTCAGCGCGTCCCACACGGTCTGCGGGCCTGTCGTCTCGCCCGCGTGCGGCACCGAGTGCAGACCGGCCGCGATGGCGCGGTCGAAGTACGGCTTGAACTGCGGCCGGGGCACGCCGATCTCGGGGCCGCCGAGGCCGAAGGACACCAGGCCCTCGGGGCGGATGCCGTCCTCGGTGGCCAGCCGGGCCGTCTCCTCGGCGGCTTCCAGCCCCGCCTCGCCGGGGATGTCGAAGCACCAGCGCAGCAGCGTGCCGAAGTCCGCCTCCGCCGACTTGCGGGCGTCCTCGATCGCGTCCATGAAGGGCCGCGCCGGTATGCCGCGCCGGGTGGAGGAGAAGGGGGTGATGGTCAGCTCGGCGTAGCGCACCTGCTGGCGGGAGAGGTCGCGGGCGATCTCGTAGGTGAGCAGCCGGACGTCCTCCGGGGTCCGGACCAGGTCCACGACCGACAGATACACCTGGATGAAGTGCGCGAAGTCGGTGAACGTGAAGTACTCCGCGAGCGCCGCGGGGTCGGTGGGCACCTTGGAGTCGGGGTGGCGCGCGGCCAGCTCCGAGACGATGCGCGGGGAGGCGGAGCCGACGTGGTGGACGTGCAGTTCGGCCTTGGGCAGTCCGGCGATGAAGGCGGCGCGGTCGTCTCGCGCGGGGGTGCCGGTGGTGCCTGCGGTGCCGTTGTCGGTGCTGCGCTCGGTCAAGGGGTCCTCCCCAGGGGGAACGGCGCTCGCGGACGCACGGTGGTGCGCCGGGCGCGGGCGATCGGCTGATCGGTGGTGCCCGGACATCCTAGGCCGGGCTGCCGACAACGCCAGAAAACGGTCCCGGGGCCGGGCGCACGGCCTCGGGTGCGGCGGCCGGTCACAGGTCGGCCACCGAAAGCCGGGGCGGTACGCGTGAGGCTTACGATGATCCGACGATTCAGACGGAGGGGGATGGGTCACGTGACCGAACAGCCACAGCCCGGCGCGGGCGAGGGAGCGGGCTACGACCCGTGGGCGCCGCCCGCGAGCGGACCGTCGCTGGAGAAGGGCGCACCGGCCCCCGGCTCCGCCCCTGGCACGCAGCCGCCCGTGCCCCCGTCCTCGGTGCACGACCAGGCGACCATGACCTCCCTCCCGTCGGCCGGATTCGGGCCGCCGCCGGTGGCGGGTCAGCCGCCGTTCGCCGGTCCGCCCGTCGGCGGTCCCGTGCCGCCACCGGCGCAGGGCTGGAGCGAGTCCGCCGTACCGCCCCCGCCGTACGCCCCCACCGGGCCCGGCATGGCCGCTCCGCCGCCGTCGGCCGGTTACGGCTACCCCAGCTACCCCGGTCCCGCGCAGGGGTACGGCTGGAGCGGCGGTCCCGCGCTGCCGCAGAACGGCATGGGCACCTCCGCGATGGTGCTCGGCATCCTGTCGCTCTGCCTGTTCTGCTTCTACGGCCTGCCGTCCATCCCGCTCGGCATCATCGCCGTGGTTCTCGGCGTCAAGGGCAAACAGCGTGCCGACCGGGGCGAGGCCACCAACCGCGGTCAGGCCCAGGCGGGCTTCGTCATGGGCATCATCGGGATCGTGATCGGCATCCTGGTGTTGACCTTCTGGGGCGTGCTGTTCGCGAAGATCGTGCACGACTCGGACACCGACTCCGACAGCGACCCGTACGGGTCGTACAACTCCGCGCCCAGCGTGTCCGCGCCGCTGCTGCCGCGAGCCTGACCCGGCACCCGGCACCCGGCACCCGGCACCCGGCACCCGGCTCTGGCCCGGCGCCGGGCGCTTGACGGCCCGCCCCCCCCACCACCCGGGAGGGCGGGCCGCGCCGTTTCCTCAAGCGCTCAGCCGCCCAGCCGCTCCCGCGCCGCCATCAGCGCGAAGCCCAGCAGGTTGGGGCCCCGCCAGCGCTCGGGGTCACCGGCGCGCTCGTCGTCCGCCGCGAGGCCGATGCCCCACACCCGGTCCACCGGGCTCGCCTCCACCAGCACCCGCTCACCGGTGCCGAGCAGAAACGCGCGCAACTCCTCGTGCGCCGCGAACTTGTGCACGCTGCCCTCGACGACGATCCCGAACCGCTCGCGCTCCCATATCGCCTCGTCGAAGCCCCGGACCAGCCGCCCCGCCTTCTTCGCCTGCGCGGGATGCGCCGAGGCCAGCACCTTCCGCTCGGCCTCCGCGTCCTCGAACAGCCGCGCCTTGGCGGCCATCATCCAGTGCTCGGCCGTCGCGTACTCCACGCCGTCCACCGTGAACGGCGCCGGCCACCACTGGCTCAGACAGCCCGCGCCCGCCGTGCCGTCCGGGCGCGGCCGGTGCCCCCAGAAGTGCAGATACTTCACCCGGGTCCCCGCCCGGACCTCGTCGATCAGTGTGTCCAGTCCCACGATCTTCCCCATGATCGCGAGTGTGGCACGCACCACTGACACTCCGTCCGTTCCGGCCCATGGCGACTCGACACCTGGCCGACAGATTCCGTCGCGTAACCAAAAGGCAACAACGGAATCCCTTGTTGGCTGGATATCGCTCTGTCAGGATCGGCACTCAAATCGAGCTGGAGCCACGCCACCCGGCCCCCACGGGGTGTACGGCGGAGGAGAGCGACATGCACATCCCGGGCACCGCCATCCCGGAACGATTCCCCGCGCGCGACCGCTTTTCCGACGGCGCGCAGTTCATCGCGGGCCGCCCCGCCCGGGGCACCTCGGGCCGCACCCACACCGTGACCGACCCGGCCACCGGTGCGGAGATCCTGACGTACGAACTCGCGGGCGCGGACGACGTGGACGCGGCCGTCGCCGCCGCGTACGCGGCCTTCCCCGGCTGGGCCGCCACCACTCCCGGCGAGCGCTCCGACGCCCTGCACCGCCTGGCCGCCCTGGTCGCGGAGCGTGCCGAGGAGTTCGCCCGTGCCGAGTCCCTCCAGTGCGGCAAGCCGCTCAAGCTCACCCGCGAGTTCGACGTGCCCGGCACGATCGACAACACCGCCTTCTTCGCGGGCGCCGCCCGGCACCTCCAGGGCCAGTCCGCCGGGGAGTACTCCGGCGACCACACCTCGTACGTGCGGCGCGAGCCCCTCGGCGTCGTCGGCTCCATCGCGCCCTGGAACTACCCGCTCCAGATGGCCGCCTGGAAGATTCTCCCGGCCGTCGCGGCGGGCAACACGATCGTCCTCAAGCCCTCCGAACTCACTCCGCTCACCGCCCTCCTCTTCGCGCGCGCCGCCACCGACGCGGGTATCCCGGACGGCGTGATCAACATCGTCACCGGGACAGGACCGGAGGCGGGGGAGCGGCTGGTCCAGCACCCCCGGGTCGTCATGACCTCCTTCACCGGCTCCACCGGCGTCGGCAGGCGCGTCGCCACGCTCGCCGCGGGCACCGCCAAGCGTCTCCACCTGGAGCTGGGCGGCAAGGCCCCCTTCGTCGTCTTCGAGGACGCCGACGTGGAGGCCGCCGCCAACGGCGCGGTCGCGGGCGCGCTCATCAACACCGGGCAGGACTGCACGGCCGCCACGCGCGCGTATGTGCAGCGCCCGCTGTACGACGCGTTCGTGGCGCGGACCGCCGCCCTCATGGAGACCGTACGGCTGGGCGATCCGTTCGCCCCCGGCACCGATCTCGGGCCGCTCGTCTCGCACGTCCAGCGTGACCGGGTCGCCGCCTTCGTGGACCGGGCGCGCGGGTACGCGCGCGTGGTCACCGGCGGCGAGGCCCCGGAGGGCGAGCTGAAGGACGGCGCCTACTACCGGCCCACCCTGATCGCCGACGCCGCCCAGGACAGCGAGATCGTCCAGGCCGAGATCTTCGGCCCCGTGCTGGTCGTCCTCCCCTTCGACACCGACGACGAGGGTCTGCGGCTGGCCAACGACACGCCGTACGGCCTGGCCGCCTCCGCGTGGACCCGGGACGTGTACCGCGCGAACCGGGCCACCCGCGAGATCGCGGCGGGCTGTGTGTGGATCAACGACCACATCCCGATCATCAGCGAGATGCCGCACGGCGGCTACAAGGCGTCCGGCTTCGGCAAGGACATGTCGGCGTACTCCTTCGAGGAGTACACGCAGGTCAAGCACGTGATGTTCGACAACACGGCGGTCGCCCGCAAGGACTGGCACCGCACGGTCTTCGGGGACCGCGGCTAGTCGTCCGACGGTTCGCGGCCTCTTCTCACCGGAGGACTTCCCCTCCTCCAGAAGGACTTCCCCAGCTTCTTCCGAAAGGGCACCACGCGCATGGAGCAGTACGAGCCCGACTGTCCGAGCCCGGCCGTGGCGGCCGCCATGCGGCGCAGCCAGAGCGGCGGCCGGGCGGCGCTCACCCGCCGGTCCCTGCTGCGCGCCGGGGTGGGCGGCGCCTTCGCCGCCGGGGGACTCGGGGCCCTGAGCGCCTGCGGGATTCCCCCGGCGGGCCGGGCACCCGGCGGCACCCCGGCCGACGACCACTCGGCGCGGGAGAAGACGGTGAACTTCTCCAACTGGACCGAGTACATCGACGTCGCCGACGACAACAAGAGCCACCCCACCCTGGACACCTTCCGGCGTCGCACCGGCATCAAGGTCGCCTACACCGAGGACATCAACGACAACAACGAGTTCTTCGGCAAGATCAAGCCGCAGCTCGCCGCGGGCCAGGACACCGGCCGCGACCTCATCGTGGTCACCGACTGGCTGGCCGCCCGGATGATCCGGCTCGGCTGGGTGCAGAAACTCGACGCGTCCCACCTCCCGCACGCCTTCGCCAATCTGTCGGCCCAGTTCCGCAGCCCGGACTGGGACCCGGGACGCGCCTACTCCTACCCCTGGCAGGGCATCTCCACGGTCATCGCCTACAACAAGAAGGCGCTCGACGGCGTCGAGGTGAGATCCGTCTCGGACCTGCTCGACAATCCGAAGCTCAAGGGGCGGGTCGGCTTCCTCTCCGAGATGCGCGACAGCGTCGGGATGACCCTGCTCGACATGGGCAAGGACCCGGCGCGCTTCACCGACGACGACTACGACGCGGCGATCGCCCGTCTGCAGAAGGCCGTTGACAAGGGACAGATCCGCCGCTTCACCGGCAACGACTACACCGCGGACCTCAGCAAGGGCGACTTCGCGGCCTGTGTCGCCTGGGCCGGGGACGTGGTCCAGCTCAAGGCGGACAGCCCCGACGTCGACTTCGTCATACCCGACAGCGGATACATGACCTCGTCGGACAATATGCTGATCCCTAACAAGGCACGTCACAAGACGAACGCCGAGCGGCTCATCGACTTCTATTACGAACCCGAGCAGGCCGCCGCGCTGGCCGCCTACATCAACTACGTCACTCCGGTCGACGGGGTAAAGCCCTGGCTTGCCAAGATCGACCGGGACGCGGCGGCCAACCCGCTGATCGTTCCTGACAAGGTCATGCAGGCGAAGTCCCACGCCTTCCGCTCCCTGAGCCAGAAGGAAGAGACGGCCTACGAAGAAAAATTCGCGAAGCTCACAGGGGCGTGACGAGGATGAAGACGACGACAGACGGCAGCGGAGACGTCCGCCTCGACGGGATCGGCAAGACGTACGGTGCCTTCACCGCCGTGCACCCGCTGGACCTGACCGTGCCCCAGGGCTCCTTCTTCGCCCTGCTCGGCGCCTCCGGCTGCGGCAAGACCACCACCCTGCGCATGATCGCCGGGCTGGAGGAACCTTCCTGCGGCACCGTGCGCCTCGGCGACCAGGACGTCACGCAGCTGCCGCCGTACAAGCGGCCGGTCAACACGGTCTTCCAGTCCTACGCCCTCTTCCCGCACCTCGACATCTTCGAGAACGTCGCCTTCGGCCTGCGCCGGCGCGGCATCCGAAGCGTCAAGAAGCAGGTCGAGGAGATGCTGGAGCTGGTCCAGCTCGGCGAGCAGGCGCGCAAGAAGCCGCACCAGCTCTCCGGCGGCCAGCAGCAGCGCGTCGCGGTCGCCCGTGCGCTGATCAACCACCCCAAGGTGCTTCTGCTCGACGAGCCCCTCGGCGCCCTCGACCTCAAACTGCGCCGCCAGATGCAGCTGGAGCTCAAGCGCATCCAGACCGAGGTCGGCATCACCTTCATCCACGTCACGCACGACCAGGAGGAGGCCATGACCATGGCCGACACGGTCGCCGTGATGAACGCGGGCCGCGTCGAGCAGCAGGGCTCCCCGGCCGAGCTGTACGAGAACCCGCGCACCACCTTCGTCGCCAACTTCCTCGGCACCTCCAACCTGATCGAGGCCGAGGTCGACTCCCGCAGCGGCGACGAGATCGTGCTGCGCGCGGGCGACGGCAAGCTGCTGCTGCCCTCGGCCCGCTGCGCCACCCCGGCGGCGACGGGCGAGAAGGTCCTCGCCGGAATCCGCCCGGAGAAGATCGCGCTCACCCACGCCGACGACGCGGGCTCCGTCCCCGAGGGCCGCAACCGCCTCACCGGCACCATCGCGGACGCCGGTTTCATCGGCGTCTCCACCCAGTACGTGATCGACAGCCCGGTCGCGGGCGCGCTCGCGGTGTACGCGCAGAACGTCGAGCGCGACACCCGGCTCGTCCCCGGCGCCGAGGTCGTCCTGCACTGGAACCCGGCCCATACCTTCGCCCTGGACGCCGCTCAGGACATCGACGCCGGCACCGAGGAAGAGGCGGCCGTCTGATGCCGACGCTCACCGAGGCGCCTCCGCCCCTCACCGCGGCCGCGCCCGCGAAGCCACCCCGCAGGCGCGGCCGGTTCACCCCGTACTGGCTGCTGCTGCCCGGCATCCTGTGGCTGGTCGTGTTCTTCGCGCTGCCGATGGTCTACCAGGCGTCGACCTCCGTGCAGACCGGCTCGCTGGAGAAGGGCTACCAGGTCACCTGGCACTTCGCCACGTACTGGGACGCCCTCGCCGAGTACTGGCCGCAGTTCCTGCGCTCGGTGCTCTACGCCGCCGCCGCGACCGCGCTGTGTCTGCTGCTCGGCTATCCGCTGGCGTATCTGATCGCGTTCCGGGCGGGCCGCTGGCGCAACCTGATCATGGTGCTGGTGATCGCACCGTTCTTCACCAGCTTCCTGATCCGCACGCTGGCCTGGAAGACGATCCTCGCCGACAACGGCCCGGTCGTGCACGCCATGAACAGCCTGCACCTCCTCGACCTCACCGGCTGGCTCGGCTGGACAGCGGGCGACCGGGTGCTCGCGACCCCGCTCGCGGTGGTGTGCGGGCTGACCTACAACTTCCTGCCGTTCATGATCCTGCCGCTGTACACCTCGCTGGAGCGCATCGACGGCCGGCTGCACGAGGCGGCGGGCGACCTGTACGCCCGGCCCTGGACCACCTTCCGCAAGGTCACCTTCCCGCTGTCCCTGCCCGGCGTGGTCTCCGGCACCCTGCTCACCTTCATCCCGGCGGCCGGTGACTACGTCAACGCCGAGCTGCTCGGCTCGACCGACACCCGCATGATCGGCAACGTCATCCAGACCCAGTTCCTGCGCGTCCTGGACTATCCGACGGCCGCCGCGCTCTCGTTCATCCTCATGGCCGCGATCCTGGCCATGGTGACCTTCTACATCCGCCGGGCCGGGACGGAGGACCTCGTCTAAATGCCGCTCGTCACCTGGCTCAAGCGCCGGCTCGTGGTCATCGCGGGCCTGTTCACGCTCGCGTATCTGCTGCTGCCGAACATCGTCGTGACGGTGTTCTCCTTCAACAAGCCCAAAGGCCGCTTCAACTACGAGTGGCAGCGGTTCTCCACCGACGCCTGGAAGGACCCGTGCGGGGTCGCCGACATGTGCGGCTCGCTCTCGCTCAGCCTCCAGATCGCCCTGTGGGCCACGCTCGGCGCCACCGCGCTCGGCACGATGATCGCCTTCGCGCTGGTGCGCTACCGGTTCCGGGCGCGCGGCGCGGTCAACTCGCTGATCTTCCTGCCGATGGCGATGCCCGAGGTCGTCATGGCCGCCTCGCTGCTCACCCTGTTCCTCAACATGGGCGCGCAGCTCGGCTTCTGGACGATCCTGATCGCCCACATCATGTTCTGCCTCAGCTTCGTCGTCACCGCGGTCAAGGCGCGCGTGATGTCGATGGACCCGCGCCTGGAGGAGGCCGCCCGCGACCTCTACGCGGGCCCCGTGCAGACCTTCTGCCGGGTCACCCTGCCCATCGCGGCACCCGGAATCGCCGCGGGCGCGCTGCTCTCCTTCGCGCTGTCCTTCGACGATTTCATCATCACCAATTTCAACGCGGGCTCGACCGTCACGTTCCCCATGTTCGTCTGGGGCTCGGCACAGCGCGGCACGCCCGTCCAGATCAATGTCATCGGCACGGCCATGTTCCTGGTCGCCGTGCTGTTCGTGCTGGTCTCGATGCTCGTCACGGGCCGGCGCGGTCGTCAGAAGGCGTAAGCCGTCACAGGCGTAGAAGCCCCGTAGGGAGTTGAAATCATGGCCCCGAGCGCCATGAGCCGTGGCAAAGACAACTGGATCTCCTCTCTCTCCGAAGCCCAGCCGGTCCCGTACTGGCTGGAAGACCCCGGCAGGCCGCAGGCCGAGGCCGCCCTCACCACGACCGAGACGTGCGACCTGCTCGTGGTGGGCGGCGGCTACAGCGGACTGTGGAGCGCGCTCAACGCCAAGGAGCGCGACCCCGGCCGCGACGTGGTGCTCCTCGAAGGCCGTGAGGCGGGCTGGGCCGCCTCCGGCCGCAACGGCGGATTCTGCGCCGCCTCCCTCACCCACGGACTGCCCAACGGCCTGGCCCGCTGGCCGGGGGAGATCCGCACGCTCCAGGAACTCGGGACGCGCAACCTCGACGAGATCGAGGCCGCCCTCACCCGGCACGGCATCGACTGCGACTTCGAGCGCACCGGCGAGATCGACGTCGCCACCGAGACCTACCAGGCGTGGGAACTGCGCGACTGGCACCGCGAACTTGAGGACAAGGGCCTCGCCGACGGCATGGAGTTCCTGGACCGCGACGCCCTGCGCGCCGAGATCCACTCGCCCACCTTCGAGGCCGGGCTGTGGGACCGCCGGGGCGTCGCCATGGTCCACCCGGCCAAGCTCGCCTGGGGCCTGAAGCGGGCCTGCCTCGCCCTCGGGGTGCGCGTCTACGAGCACACCCCCGCCCTCACCCTGAAGCCGTACGGCGCGGGCATGGCCGTCACCACGCCCTACGGCGCCGTCCGCGCCCGCAAGGTCGTGCTCGGCACCAACATCTTCCCGAGCCTGCTGCGCCGCGTGCGCTCGTACACCGTGCCGGTCTACGACTACGCGCTGATGACCGAGCCGCTGACCCCCGCGCAACTGGAGTCGGTCGGCTGGCGGAACCGCCAGGGCCTGGGCGACTCGGCCAACCAGTTCCACTACTTCCGGCTCTCCGCCGACAACCGCGTCCTGTGGGGCGGCTACGACGCGATCTATCCGTACGGCGGCCGGGTGCGCGCGGAGTACGACGACCGGCCGGAGACCTACGCCAAGCTGGCCGGGCACTTCTTCACCTGTTTCCCGCAGCTGGAGGGCGTCCGCTTCACCCACGCCTGGGGCGGCGCCATCGACACCTGCTCGCGCTTCTCGGCGTTCTTCGGCACCGCGCACCGGGGCCGGGTCGCGTACGCGGCGGGGTACACGGGGCTCGGGGTCGGCGCGACCCGGTTCGGCGCCGACGTGATGCTCGACCTCCTCGACGGCGCGGACACCGAGCGCACCCGGCTGGAGATGGTGCGCAGAAAGCCGCTGCCCTTCCCGCCCGAGCCCTTCGCCTGGACCGGGATCGCGCTCACCCGCTGGTCGCTGGCCAGGGCCGACGCGCAGGCGGGGCGGCGCAATCTGTGGCTGCGGACGATGGACCGGATGGGGCTGGGGTTCGACAGCTGAGCCGGTTCGTACGGGCGGCCGCGGTGGTGCGGCCGGGCGGTGTGGTGCGGGGCCTCGCCGCCCACGGGCCGCCCTGTGACCCGGGTCACCCGAAAGAGTGCCGGAAAGCCGCGTAATGCTCCCCGGCCGACCTCCCTCTCCCTCCCGGGCGCGACGGCGTCCAGGCGAAAGAGGGAGGTCTGCTCATGACAGGGGCGAAGACGGCGGTCGAGTGGCTGGCATCCGCCGCACCGGACCCGGACGCGTGCCGCTGGGAGTGGGAGCGCAGCCCCCTCGGGGTCGCCCTGCTCCCCGCGGGCAGGGCGTGGGACGTGCTGATCCTGCCCGGTGACCTCGGCTATCCGACGCTCGACGTGCTCACCCGTGTCCTCGATCAACCCGGCCCGGTGCTGGCCGACTTCGGGGACAACCGGGTGGGCTTCTTCGTGCCGCCGGGCACCGCGGCCCGCTGGCTCGGCACCGGAATCCGCACCGCGGGGGCCGGGACCTGGATCGTGGTGCCGTATCCGGGACGGCCGACGCACGGGGTGCGCTGGCTGGTGCCGCCGGACGGCTCCGGCACGCTCACCGACCCAGCGCTGCTGGAGCTGGCGATGCACGAGGCCGCCGCCGGACTGGCCCGGGAGGGAGACGGATAGCCCCCGGGCGACTTGACACGGCGATTGGTCTGGACCAAATTTGGTGCACCTCCTGACCTCCAACTCCCCCATGCCTGGAGGCATTTGTGGATCGCCCCAGACCTCTGGTCGTCCTCCTCGCGGCAACGGCCCTGGCCGTGCCCGGCATCACCGCGCTCTCGTCGGCCGCCAGCGCGGCCGACGCGGACGCCGTGGTCAACGGCGGTTTCGAGTCCGGCCTCTCCGGCTGGACCTGCACCGCCGGGACCGCCGTCAACTCGCCTGTGCACAGCGGTAGTTCCGCCCTTCATGCGACCCCCGAGGGCAGCGACAACGCCCAGTGCACCCAGAGCGTGACCGTGCGCCCCAACTCCGCGTACACGCTCTCCGGTTGGGTGCGCGGCTCCTACGTCTACCTCGGCGCGAACGGCACCGGCACCACCGACGTGTCCACCTGGACCCAGTCCGCGCCCGACTGGCAGAAACTCACCACCACCTTCACCACAGGGCCGAACACCACCAAGGTCACGCTGTACACGCACGGTTGGTACGGCACCGGCGCCTACAACGCCGACGACATCTCCCTGGTCGGCCCCGGCGGCGGCTCCACCACCCAGCCGCCCGCCGCACCGGGCGGTCTGACCGCCGGTACCGTCACCGCCACCTCGGTCGCCCTGTCCTGGTCGGCCGTCTCCGGCGCGACCGGCTACGCGGTCTACCGCGACGGCACCAAGGTCCAGACGGTGAGCGGCACTTCGGCCACCGTGAGCGGCCTCGCGCCCTCGACGGCGTACAGCTTCCAGGTCACCGCCGTCAACGACGCGGGAGAGTCCGCCAAGTCGGCCGTCGTGACCGCGACGACCAAGGCCAACGGCGGTGGGGGAGGCGGCGGTTCGACCGACCTGCCCACCCACGCGCTCGTCGGCTATCTGCACGCGAGCTTCGCCAACGGTTCCGGCTACACCCGTATGGCTGACGTGCCCGACAGCTGGGACGTGATCGACCTGGCCTTCGGCGAGCCGACCTCCGTCACCTCCGGCGACATCCGCTTCAATCGCTGCCCGGTCTCGGAGTGCCCAGGCGTCGAGAGCGACGCCGACTTCAAGGCCGCGATCAAGGCCAAGCAGGCCGCGGGCAAGAAGGTGCTGATCTCCATCGGCGGCCAGAACGGCCAGGTCCAGCTGACCACCACGGCCGCCCGCGACGCCTTCGTCTCCTCCGTCTCGAAGATCATCGACGACTACGGCCTCGACGGCCTCGACATCGACTTCGAGGGCCATTCGCTGTCCCTGAACACCGGCGACACCGACTTCAAGAACCCGACCACCCCGGTCGTCGTCAACCTGATCTCCGCGCTGAAGACCCTCAAGGCCAGGTACGGCGCGAAGTTCGTGCTCACCATGGCGCCCGAGACCTTCTTCGTGCAGAACGGCTACCAGTTCTACGGCAGCGGCAAGTGGGGCGGCCAGGACCCGCGCTGCGGCGCCTACCTCCCGGTCATCTACGCCCTGCGCGACGACCTCACCCTGCTGCACGTCCAGGACTACAACTCGGGCCCGATCATGGGCCTGGACAACCAGTACCACTCCATGGGCGGCGCCGACTTCCACATCGCCATGACCGACATGCTGCTCACCGGCTTCCCGGTCGCGGGCGACGCGAACAACGTCTTCCCGCCGCTGCGCCCCGACCAGGTCGCCATCGGCATGCCCGCCTCGGTCAACGCGGGCAACGGCTATGTCGCCCCCGCCGAGGTCACCAAGACCCTCGACTGCCTCACGAAGCGGACGAACTGCGGCTCGTACGCGACCCACGGCACCTGGCCCCCGCTGCGCGGTCTGATGACGTGGTCGGTGAACTGGGACCGCTTCGCGAACTGGGAGTTCCAGCGGACCTTCGACGGCTACTTCGGCTGAGCACCAGCGCGAGCACGGTCAGCAGCACCGTGCCCAGGCACCAGGAGGCCAGCACGTCCAGCGGCCAGTGGAAGCCGCGCCGCAGAAGGCCGTACGACACCGCGAGCACCAGCGCGGCGCCGACGGCCGGCACGGTGCGGCGGGCCGCGGGCGTGCGGCACCAGGGGAGGAGGAGCAGGACCGCCGAGCCGTACGCGACGCAGGCCGTCGCCGTGTGGCCGGAGGGGAAGTAGCCGGTGGCCGGAGGCACCACGGGGGTCCCCGGCCGCGCGGCCCACAGCTTCAGCGGGACGACCAGCGCGGGGAGCAGGGCCATCAGCAGGGCCGCCGCGAGCGGGGGCAGCCACCAGCGGTGCGTACCGGTGGAGCGTCCGCGCAGCGCCGCGTATCCGGCGGCGAGGAGCAGCACCGGTACGGCCACCTGGACGTTGCCGAGGTCGGAGAGCAGCTCCGAGAAGCGGTCCGGGTGGACCAGGTCCCGGCTGAGCCGGGCGTCCTCCCGCAGCAGCGGTCCATGGACGAGAACCTGCCAGGTGAGCAGCGCGAACAGCAGGCTCGGCAGGGTCAGCAGGACGGCGTACGGAGTGCGGCGGGGGAGGGACACCGCCCCAGCTTCGCAGGTCCGTACGCGGGGTCCGAGAAGGAGGTCGGCCGCCCCGGAACAGGGGGGGGTGGTTCCGAGGCGGCCGACCGGACCGGAAACGCCGCGCGCCCCGGGGGGTTTGGGGCGGCGGCCGTCCGATCGGTGAGGAGATCCCGGAGCCGTCGGGCCCCGGCTGTGTGCGCGAGGGCACGACCAGGTCGAAGCTGGGGATGCCTCGGCCTGAACCCGCCCGCAGTCCCCTGGGGGCGAGGTGTATCTCTCTTCTGGACGAGAACCTACGGCAGTCCTCGCCGCATGGGCAGCCGGAATCCGGTCCCGCCATCCACCTCGCACACCTTCTTCACACGGCCTGCGGGTACGGCACCCGAGGGCGCCGTACCCGGCACGGTGCGTGGCCGTGTCCGTCAGGTGCGTGGCCGTGTCCGGCCAGGTCCGTGGCCGTATCCGCCCAGGTCCGTGGCCGTGTCCGGCCCGGCTCAGATGCGGGTGAAGGCCTGCTCGATGATGTCCAGACCCTCGTTGAGCAGGTCCTCGCCGATGACCAGCGGGGGCAGGAAGCGGAGCACGTTGCCGTAGGTGCCGCAGGTCAGGACCAGCAGGCCCTCCTGGTGGCAGGCCTTGGCCAGCGCGGCGGCGGCCTCGGCGTTCGGCTCCTTCGTGGCGCGGTCCTTGACCAGCTCGATGGCGATCATGGCGCCGCGGCCGCGGATGTCGCCGATGATGTCGAACTTCTCGGCCATCGCCTCCAGGCGGCCCTTCATGACCTCCTCGATGCGCTTGGCCTTGCCGTTGAGGTCCTGCTCCTTCATCGTCTCGATGGCGCCGAGCGCGGCGGCGCAGGCCACCGGGTTGCCGCCGTAGGTGCCGCCGAGGCCGCCCGCGTGGGCGGCGTCCATGATCTCGGCGCGGCCCGTCACGGCGGCGAGCGGCAGACCGCCCGCGATGCCCTTGGCGGTGGTGATCAGGTCCGGGACGATGCCCTCGTCCTCGCACGCGAACCACTGGCCGGTGCGGCAGAAGCCGGACTGGATCTCGTCGGCCACGAACACGATGCCGTTGTCGTTGGCGAACTTCACGATCTCCGGCAGGAAGCCCTTGGCCGGCTCGATGAAGCCGCCCTCGCCGAGCACCGGCTCGATGATGATCGCGGCCACGTTGTCCGCGCCGACCTGCTTGGTGATCTGGTCGATCGCCATCTTGGCGGCCTCGGGGCCCGCGTTCTCCGGGCCGGTCGGCCAGCGGTAGGCGTAGGCGACCGGGACGCGGTACACCTCGGGCGCGAACGGGCCGAAGCCGTTCTTGTACGGCATGTTCTTCGCCGTCAGCGCCATCGTGAGGTTCGTACGGCCGTGGTAGCCGTGGTCGAACACGACGACCGCCTGGCGCTTGGTGTGCGCGCGGGCGATCTTCACCGCGTTCTCGACGGCCTCGGCGCCGGAGTTGAACAGCGCGGACTTCTTGGCGTGGTCACCCGGGGTGAGCTCGGCCAGCGCCTCGGCGACGGCGACGTAGCCCTCGTACGGGGTGACCATGAAACAGGTGTGGGTGAAGTCCGCGAGCTGGGCGCTCGCGCGGCGTACGACGGCCTCGGCGGAGGCGCCCACCGAGGTCACGGCGATGCCGGAACCGAAGTCGATCAGGCTGTTGCCGTCCACGTCCTCGATGACGCCGCCGCCCGCGCGCGTCACGAAGACGGGCAGCGTGGAGCCCACGCCCTGGGCGACGACCGCGGTGCGGCGGGCCTGAAGCTCCTGCGACTTCGGGCCGGGAATGGCGGTGACGACGCGGCGCTCCTGCGGAAGTGCGGTCATGCGGGGCTCCTGGGGGGTGATTACGGACGCTTGTCTTCTTTTCTCGCAGGTTAGGACCGTTGCCGGGGGGTGGTCATGCTCCATGTGGGCGTTGTCCGGCATGGCGCTTGTCCGCCGTGGACATAGCAGTGGGTGGGAGACCCGGACGGCCGGTCCCGGACACCGGCCGCGTAACCGGTGAACTCCCCTTTCCGGGGCGTTAGATTGACTCGCTGACGGTGGACGGAGCGGCTGCTCAGGGGGCAACGGCGATGGAGAGCGACGGCACGCGGGACGCACGGGGCACGGGGGCGGGGCCGGTGCCGCGTCCGGCGGTACCGCCCCAGGGCTCTGTGGTGCCGCCCATGCCGACGGCGCCGCCCAGGCCCGACGGCAACGCCTTCCTGGCCTGGCTGCGCGCTCCCCGCCCCACCGCGCCGCCCGGCGTCTGGCGTCTCGGCCACCGGGCCCGGCCCGAGGAGGAGCCCGAGAGGATTCCCGGCCGCCAGCTGCTGAGCGGCGCGCTGATCTCGTTCCTCGTCGGCTGGCTGGTGTGGTCCCTGCTGTGGAACGGCTACCTCGGCGGCTGGTGGACCCTGCCCCTGGAGCTGCTCGCGCCCGACGCCTGGCTGGAGACCGAGAGCCGGGTCGGCACCGCCGTCCTCTGGTACTCGTACTACACGCTCATCGGCGGTGCCCTGCTCCTCGCCGTCTTCCGGCTCGGCCGCTGGGCCGAGGTCTGGCGGCGCTACGGACCACCTGCCTGGCGCCGCGCCGCCCCGCCCGAGCAGCCTCCGCCCACTCCCGGGCAGGATCCCGCGAGCTGGCCCGAGCTGCGGGCCGCGGGTGCGCACGAGGCGGCCGACCGGCTCGCCGCCGATGCCCGTTCCGGACACATGCGCGACGTGGACCACGCCCGGATCGGGCGCGCCTGGCAGGGGGTGCGCTCCGGTCTGCACAACCTCGCCGCCTTCACCGCCTCGGTGGTGAAGGACGGCGCCGCCGCCTGCCCGCACCCCTCCGGCGACCGCGACCTGCCCGCTCGACAGGCCCGCCACGACCTGCTCACCGGGCAGGTCCGGGTCGGCACCACCGCCGACGACCCGCGCAATCCCTACCGTTACCGGGGCGCCGGGCTCGCGCTCGGCCCCGAGCTGCTCGGCACCTCACTGGTCGCGGTCGGTCCGGCGGGCTCGGGCAAGACCGGCAGCCTGATCAGGCCGCTCGCGGAGTCGATGTGCCTCCAGGCGCTCGCCGGCCGGGCCGCCGTGGTCGTCGTCGGAGCGGCGGGCGCGGGCCTCGGTCCGGCCGAGGCGTACGACGTCGTCATCCGGATCGGCCACCCCGACTCCGCCTACGACCTCGACCTCTACGGCGGCACCACCGACCCCGACGAGGCCGCCGCGATACTTGCCGAGGCCCTGGTCGGCGACCTGGCCGACCCGCACCCCGGCAGCGACAGCCGTCGCTCCACCACCGTCCTCGCCCAGCTCCTCGGCCCCTTCCGCGCGGTCCACGGCCGCTTCCCCTCCGTGCCCGAGCTGCGCGGGCTGCTCGACGGCGCCCCCGGCCCGCTCGCCGCGCTCCGCAAGGCGCTCACCGAGACCGGACACGCGTCGCTGCTGCGTGAACTCGACGCACGCGAACGGCAGTTGGCGCACTCCGGCGATGTGGGCGCGGTGCTCGCGGACCGGATCGCGCTGCTCGACCGGCCCGCCTTCGCCTCCTTCTTCGACACCTCCGGGAAGTCCCGGCCGTTCTCGCTCAAGGCCCTCGACCACCCGGTCCGGGTCCGCGTCGACCTGCCCCAGCGCGGTCACGCCGACGCCTCCCGCATCCTGGCCCGGCTGGTCCTCGCCCAGTTCACGGCGAGCGTGACGGCGCGCGAGGACCGCTCGCTCTTCGCCTGCCTGCTCCTGGACGACGCGGGCGGCGTCGTCACCCCCGAGGCCGTCCGCGGCATCCAGCGGCTGCGCTCCGCGAACGCGGGCGTGGTGCTGACCCTGCGCACCCTGGACGACGTGCCCCGGCCGCTGCGCGGCCCGCTGCTCGGCGCGACGGGCTGCCGCATGGCCCTGTCCGGTCTCACCCCCTGGGACGGGCAGGACTTCGCCGAGGTGTGGGGCAAGGAGTGGATCGAGACCCGCGACGTCACCGACCGGCAGATCATCGCCGAGACCCCGGCGGGCAAGGCCGTGCACATGCTCCGCCGCGTCATCACCGGCAAGGCGCCCACCGCCCGCGCGGTCACCGTCCGCCAGGTGGAGCGCGAGCGCTGGTCCGCGTCCGAGCTCGCGCACGCGGTGCCGCCCGGGCATGCCGTGCTGTCGTTGACCACCGTGCGCGGGGAGCACGCGCCGCCGTTGCTGGTGGATCTGCGGGGGTGAGGCGGGGAGGGGCGACCGGGATCGTACGGTGAGGCAGAATCGGGGTGGGCCGTTCATACGCGGCGGCCAATTGATCTCCGGCGGTGACAAGCCGTAACGCTTCGACCCGCCGGACCGCTCCGACCTGAAGGCCCCATGCCCCCGACCCTCGCCTCGCTCGTCCAGCACTCCGCGCTCAAGCTGACCGTCCGCGCGGGCGAGGACCGGCTCGACGTGCCCGTCCGCTGGGCGCACGTCAGCGAACTGGCCGACCCCGTGCCGTACATGGAGGGCGGGGAGCTTCTCCTCGTCACCGCGCTCAAGCTGGACGCGGAGGACCCCGAGGCGATGCGCCGGTACGTGAAGCGGCTGGCCGGGGCCGGGGTCGTGGGGATCGGCTTCGCCGTCGGGGTCAACTACGACGAGATCCCCGAGGCACTGCTCGGCGCCGCCCGCGAGGAAGGCCTGCCGCTCCTGGAGGTGCCCCGCCGCACCCCCTTCCTCGCGATCAGCAAGGCCGTATCCGCCGCCATCGCCGCCGAGCAGTACCGCGCCGTCACCGCCGGTTTCGCCGCCCAGCGCGAGCTGACCCGGCAGGCCCTGACCACCGGCCCCGAGGGCCTGCTCGGCGCACTCGCCGCGCAGCTCGACGGGTGGGCCGCGTTGTACGACGCCTCGGGCGCCGTCGTCGCCGCCGCGCCGGAGTGGGCGCACCGCAGGGCCGCCCGGCTCACCGCCGAGGTCGAACGGCTGCGGGAGCGCCCCGCGCCCGCCTCCTCCGTCGTCGGCGGCCCCGACAACGAGGACCGGGTCGAGCTGCACTCCCTCGGCACCGGCCGCCGCCCCCGCGCCGCGCTCGCCGTCGGCACCGCCGCCGCCCCCGGCACCGCCGAGCGCTACGCCGTCCACTCCGCCATCGCCCTGCTCACCCTCACCACCGAGCGCTCCCGCTCGCTGCACGCCGCCGAACAGCGCGTCGGCGCCGCCGTGCTGCGGATGCTGCTCGCCGGGGAGCCGGACCACGCCCGCGCCGTCGCCGGGGACCTGTACGACGGGCTGCTCGACGCGCCGTTCCGGGTGCTCGTCGCCGAGACGGACAGCGCGGGCGACGGCGACCCGCTCGGGGGTCTCGCGGAGGCCGTGGAGTCGGCCGCCGCCCGCTCCGGCGAGGCCGTCCTCGCCGTGCCCGACGGGCAGCGCCTGGTGGTGCTGGCCGCCGACGGGGGAGCGGCGGTCGCCGCCTGCGTCGCCTTCGCGGGTGCGCTGGAGACCGCCCGTACGGCCCCGGAACCGCCGGGCGGCGACCAGACGGCGCTGGTCGTGGGCCTGTCGGCGCCTGCGGGACCCAGCGCCGCGGCCACCGCCCACCGACAGGCCGAGCAGGCGCTGTCGGTCGCCCGGCGCCGGGGCCGGGTCCTCGTGGAGCATGAGCACCTGGCGGCGGGCTCGGTGCTGCCGCTGCTCGCCGACGACGCCGTACGGGCCTTCGCCGACGGCCTGTTGCGCGCGCTGCGCGAGCACGACGCCACCGGACGCGGCGACCTCGTCGCCTCGCTGCGCGCCTGGCTGTCGCGGCACGGACAGTGGGACGCGGCCGCCGCCGATCTCGGCGTCCACCGGCACACCCTGCGCTACCGGATGCGCCGCGTCGAGGAGATCCTCGGCCGCTCCCTGGACGACCCGGACGTGCGGATGGAGCTGTGGCTGGCCCTGAAGGCGACGGGCGCGGAACAGCCGTAGGGCCTGGGCGAGGGGCACGACCTGCCCGTTCACGCCAAACCGGAGCATCACCGCCCCGCATCCGTACGACTCGGACAAGCGACGCCCCCGCACGCCCGCCCTACGGTGGACCACGCACCGAAGAACAACTCCGACAACGCGGAAGGGCCGGGACTCGTCAATGACTTCCACCCACGCCTTCTGGCTCGCCGGCCGCCAGGTCACCGGCGAGGACAGCTTCGACGTCACCAACCCGTGGGACGGGCGCCTGGTCGGCCGGGCCAGTGTGCCGACCGACGCCCAGGTCGAGGAGGCCGTGGCCGCCGCGTACGCCGTCCGCGACGACTTCGCCGCCGTCCCCGCGCACGTGCGCGCCGCCGCCCTCGACCACGTGGCGAACGGGCTGACCGAGCGCGCCGAGGAGATCGCCCAGCTGATCTCCGGCGAGAACGGCAAGCCGATCAAGTGGGCCCGGGGTGAGGTCGGCCGTGCCGTCTCCGTCTTCCGGCTCGCGGCCGAGGAGGCCCGCCGGTTCAACGGCGGCGAGGCCCAGCGGCTCGACACCGACGCGGGCGGCCAGGGCCGTATGGCGCTGATCCGCCGCTTCCCCAAGGGCGTCGTCCTCGGCATCGCGCCGTTCAACTTCCCGCTGAACCTGTGCGCGCACAAGGTCGCCCCGGCCATCGCCGCCGGTGTCCCGATCATCCTCAAGCCCGCCCCGGCCACCCCGCTGTCCGGCCTGATCCTCGGTGAGCTGCTGGCCGGGACGGACCTGCCCGCCGGTTCCTGGAGCGTCCTGCCGGTTGCCAACGACAAGATGCCCGCGCTGGTCCAGGACGAGCGCCTGCCGGTGATCTCCTTCACCGGGTCCGAGAAGGTCGGCTACGCGATCATGGACTCGGTGCCGCGCAAGCACTGCACCCTGGAGCTGGGCGGCAATGGCGCGGCCGTCGTCCTCGGCGACTGGGCGAGCGACGCCGACCTGGACTGGGCCGCCACCCGCATCGCGACCTTCTCCAACTACCAGGGCGGCCAGTCCTGCATCTCGGTGCAGCGCGTGATCGCCGACGCCTCCGTCTACGACCGTCTGCTGCCGCGCATCGTCGCCGCCGTCGAGGCCCAGGTCACCGGCGACCCGGCCGACGAGCGCACCGAGGTCGGCCCGCTGGTCAGCGAGGACGCCGCCAAGCGCGTCGAGTCCTGGGTGAACGAAGCCGTCGAGGCGGGCGCCACCCTGCTCGCGGGCGGCAAGCGCGAGGGCGCCACCTACGCCCCGACCGTCCTCACCGACGTCCCGGCCGGTGTCACCCTCGCCACCGAGGAGGTCTTCGGACCGGTCCTCACCGTGCGGAAGGTGGACGGCGAGGCCGAGGCGTTCGCGGCCGTCAACGACTCCAAGTACGGCCTCCAGGCAGGCGTGTTCACCCACGACATCCAGGCCGCCTTCCGCGCCCACCGCGCGCTCGAGGTCGGCGGCGTCGTCATCGGCGACGTTCCCTCCTACCGCGCCGACCAGATGCCGTACGGCGGCGCCAAGCAGTCCGGCGTCGGCCGCGAGGGCGTCCGCTCCGCGATGGACGACTACACCTACGAGCGCGTCCTGGTCCTCACCGGACTCGCTCTCTGACCTGACACCAACAGGTCGCCACGACGGCCGGAGCCCACACTGTGCGGGGGCTCCGGCCGTTGGCGTTCCATGACGGTCAACCGCCCTGATTCCGGCTGGCGTTCATGTCGGATTCCTGCCAGAAGCCCGTACGCGTACGGTGCTTGACTGCGGTCATGACCCACGCATCCGCGGACCGTGCCCGCCTCTTCCGCTCCCTGCACACCCCCTCCGTCCCCCTCGCGCTCGCCAACGCCTGGGACGCGGCGAGCGCCCGCATCGTCGAGGCGGCGGGCGCCCCCGCGATCGCCACCACCAGCGCCGGGGTCTCCTGGGCGCTCGGTTCGCCCGACGGCGGCACCCTCACCCGGGAACGGGCCCTGGAGGTGATCGCCCGTATCGCGGCCGCCGTGACGGTCCCGGTCACCGCCGACATCGAGGACGGGTACGGCGAGGACGCCTCCGCCGTCGCCGAGACCGTCGCCGGGGTGATCGGGGCGGGCGCCGTCGGCGTCAACATCGAGGACGGCACCCGGCCTCCGGCCGAGCTGGCCGCCCGGATCGCCGCGGCCCGCCGGAGCGCCGAGCGGGAGGGTGCGGACCTCTTCCTCAACGCCCGCGTCGACACCTACCTGCTGGGCCTGGGCGACCCGGAGACCCGCCTGGCGGAGACCCTGGCCCGGGCCCGGCTGTACGCCGACGCGGGCGCCGACGGCGTCTTCGTCCCCGGTGTCACCGACCCGGCCACCCTCAAGGCGCTGGCCGGGGAGATCTCCGTACCGCTCAACGTCATGGCGGGCCCCGGCGCGCCGTCCGTCGCGGAGCTGGGCACCCTCGGCGTGGCCCGGGTGAGCCTCGGCCCGGGCGTGGCGCTGGCCGCGTACGCCGCCGCCCGCCGTGCCGCGCGGGAGCTGTACGGGACCGGCTCCGTCACCTCGCCCGCCGACGCCCTGTCCTTCGCGGAGCTGGACGGGCTGCTGGCCGAGTCCGGACGGTGACTCGTCGGGCCCGGCGGCGATGAGTGAGGCGTCACTGATAGGTGAGACCTATGACGCGATAGATTTGGCCGATTAAGTCAGGATAAGCACCGCCTATCACGTCATTAATTCGACTTTTGACATTTCCTGATCGGTGGGCGCACACTGCTCCACGCGTGAGAGTCGGACAATCCGACCACGAGTGAGCAGCACTGAGAGGGCCACCGTGCCGATACCACTTGAAGAAGCCCTGGACGACCAGATCGCGGCAGCACGCGGCAAGGCGAAACTGCTCCGCTCTCCCGGGCGCTACCTGGTGCTCTCGGCGCTCGCCGGGGCCTTCATCGGCATGGGCGTCGTCCTGATGGTCATGGTGTCCGGCCCGCTCAGCCTCGCGCACTCTCCCTGGGTCAGGCTGATCCAGGGCCTGGTCTTCGGTGTCGCGCTGACGCTGGTGATCTTCGCCGGCGGCGAGCTGGCCACCAGCAACATGATGACGATGGTCCAGGGCGCGGTCCGCCGGGCTCTCTCGCCCGTCACCGCGCTCGCCGTGATCGTCGGCTCCCTCGTCGGCAACCTCGTCGGCTCGGTCGCCCTCGCCTGGCTGGTCCACGCGGCCGGAGTGCTGGGCGTCGCCCCCGCCCCCGGAGCCCCCGCCCCGGGTCTGATGGGCCTGACCGGCATGCTCCACGCCAAGATGGCCGAGAGCGGCGAGGCGATGTTCTTCCGCGGCGTACTCTGCAACTTCCTGGTCTGCCTGACCGTGTGGATGGGCATGCGCACCCGCTCCGACGCCGCCAAGATCATGCTGATCTTCGCCGGCATCCTGGCCTTCGTCGCCTCCGGCTTCGAGCACGTCGTCGCCAACATGACGACCTTCTCCCTCGGCCTCTTCGAGCACGTCCCCGGCGTGACGGTGGGCGCCTTCGCCCACAACCTGCTCTACGTGGGCCTGGGCAACCTGGTCGGCGGCGGGCTGCTGGTGGGTGTGGCGTACGCCGTCGCCGGCCGGCGCGGAACCCCGTCGGTCACCACCCCGGACAGCATCCCGGCCCCCCGCGCCGGTGAGGCCCCCGCGTCCGCGGCAGCGCTCGCGGCCCCGGCGGGCAGCAAGGCCTGACCTCTGAAACGGAACGACCGCCCGGCCCCTGAAAGGGACCGGGCGGTCGTCTGTGTACTGCCGGATTCACGGCGTACGGAGCGACCTCACGGCGTGCCCGGGATCGGGCCGAAGGCGGAGGGGGCGCGGAACCCTTCCCCGTCCTCGTGTTGTCGCAGCGGGCCGCCCACGACGAACCCGGTCATGCGGTCCGCGCCGATGACGTGCACGTGCGACGACTCGGCGGCGGGAACGCCGTAGACGAGTTCCACCGTCCGGACCTCCTCGGGCGTGCCCTCGCGGATGACGAGGCCGCGGTAGAGCGTCTCCAGCAGGAGTCCCCGGACGTTCTCCACGTACAGGTCGATCCGGGGGAGGTGGTCCTCCGCGGTCGCCCGCAGGAGGAGCCGGTCGCCGTGCGCGGCCGTGTAGTGCCACATCTGAAAGATGCGCTCGGAGCGGTAGATCTCGGTCACGGGTGCTCCCTACGCGGTCTCGGGCATCGGCAGGAAACCGGACGGCTCGTTGTCGGCCGCGCCGGTCTCCCGGTACTGCAGCGAGCCGCCGACGATGAACCCGGTCATGCGTTCCTCCCCGATCACGTGGAGAAACGATCCCCGGGCAAAGGCTCTCGGACCGAGGAGCGAGGCCACCTGTTCCTTTTCCGCGTCCGTACCCCGGCGGATCGTGATCCCCTCGTAGGACGGGCGCAGGAACACCGCGGTCACCCCGCCCACGTGCAGATCGACGCGGGTGTCCGACGCCGTCCGCCGAGGGCTGCGCAACAGCAGCCTTTGATGGTGAGCGACCGTGTACTGCCACACCGTGAAGGTGCGGGGGGAGGAGAACGCCTCGGTGACCTTCATCATCGCCCTCCCTTGTGGGTCGCCGGCAGGGGCGGCAGCATCTTGATCTCCTTCCCATCTTCCCAGAAGCTCACGTTGCCCCAGTCCAGATCTCCCGTGCGGTAGTAGTACTCAAGTCGGCGCATCTCCCACTCCGTGGAACCCCAGTTGTCTCCCTGCCCGGCTTTCACGGCCGCGTCGAACTTCTCCTGGGGCGTGGCGCCCGGCGGATCCCAGCCCTTGATGGACACCGCGATCTTCTGGTTCTCGCTCATGGCGGTGTTGACCTCCTGCATCCACTTGGTGTAGGGGTGCCCACCGATTTGTCCGATCTCTTCCTTCAGTTCGGAGGCCATCAGGTTGTAGTTGTTTCCGCCGTTGATCTGCGGCATCTCTTCGGCCATGTGCTTGTCGAGCGCCAGCACCAGGACCTTGCACTCGGAGTTGTGGACAAGAACCGGGGTACGGCCTGCCAGCACGTAGAAGGAGTGCAGAGCCTCGACCGTCAGGCTGTAGGTGACGGCCCACCGGTCGTAGGAGCGGACGGCGGTGACGGTCGCCTCGGCGCCGTTGTCGGTGCGCAGCGTGTCGCCGGTGCGCAGATCGGCGGCCGCGACCCAGGTGCGGAGGCTGGGGCTCCAGAAGGGGTGGTCGGCGGTGGCCGTGACCTTGCCACGGTGCCCGGTCGGTCCCCGGATCGTGATGGCGGTGAGGTGCTTGTCGCCCTTGGAGACGATCTGACGCGTGACCCGGTGGGCACCGGTCTCACCGGTCACCGGGTCGGTGGCCCGGACCAGGTCCCCGGTGTGGACCCGCTCGATCGGCTTGTTCTTGCCGTTGCCCATGACCACGCGCGTGCCGGGCAGGAAGCACTCCCCACAGCCCCGCATCGCCGCGCGCAGGCCCCGGTACATGATGCCCGCGAGGCGCATCTTGGTGCTGATGGTGAACTGCTCCCCGAGATCCCAGCAGCTCATGAGGTCGTGCTTGGCCAAGCAGCCCTCGATGCTGTCGACGGGGAGGCCGGTCATCATGACCTCGAGGTCGAGCAGGGTGTCGACCATCACCTCCAGCTCCGGCGTCTTCGACAGGACGTCGCAGAAGACCTCGTTGTGCTGGCACCAGCGGCCGGGGTTCTCCAGGGCCTCGCAGCCGAGAATGCCGCACCGGTACAGCTCGGCCGGGGTACTGCCGTTGCGTTCCGAGGCTTCCTTCTCCGCCACGGCCTGGCGGCGCCGCGCCTCGTCCTCCTCGCGGTATTTCTGGACGGTGACGACGAACGCCTCCGTCGCGGCGGCCAGCGCCTCGTCGGAGCTCTTGTCGGCGCGTTCCGCGGAGGCCCTGGCCTGTGCGGCCGACGCCCACGCCATGCCGGCCGAGTTCTGGGCCAGTTCCGACGACAGCGTGGCGTCGCTGGCCGACACGGCCGCCTGGCGTGCCGACGCCTCGGCCCGGTTGGCGGCGTCACGGGCCGTTTTCGCCGACGCCGCCGCCTGCTGCGCGGAGGCCTCCGCGTCCTTCGCGTGCTGGTCCGCCTGCGCGGAGTACGCGTTGGCCAGATCGGACTGGTGCTGGGCCTTGTCCGCCCAGTCCTGGGCGTCCTTGGCGGCGGCGCGGGCCTTGGCCGCCGTGGCGTTCGCCGTGGCGGCGTCCATCTGCGCCTTCGCCGCGACCTGCTGTGCCTCGGCCACGAGCTGCTGGACCTGCTGGTCGTGGGTCAGCGCCAGCAGATCCTTGCGCTGGGCGGTGTACTGGCCCGACTCGATGAACTGACGCAGCAGGGAAGCGGGTCCCTCCAGGGCGACGCGCGCGGCCGCCTGCACCTCCGGGGTGCCGCTGTCGACCAGTTGGGTGGCCCGCACCCGGTCGTCCTGTTCCTGGGCCTCGGGGAGAGTGGTGGTCAGGAACGTGCGGTAGGCGTCGGTGGTTCCGGCGTTCAGTGCCGCCCGGGCCCGCTCCCGGACCACGGTGCTCCCGGAGTCCGCCGCCTGGGCGATCGCGACCCGGAAGGCCTCGGTGCCGACGTCGTACTGGCCCTGGTGCAGGAAGGCGCCGACCGCCGCCCCGTCACCGTCCAGTGCCTGCTCGGCGGCGTCGCGCACCGCCTTGACGGAGCTCTCCTCCGCCAGTCGCTCGACACTCGTGCGGTCGTCCTCCTGCTGCGCCTCGGCGCGGCCGGTGCGTACGTAGGCGACGACCCCCTGGGTGTCGGCGCCCAGCGCTGTCTGGGCGGCGGCCCGCAGCCATGACTTGCCGTACTTCATGTCGGACAGGGCGAGTTGCCTGCCCAGCCCGGCGATCTCCTCGTCGCTGGTGCCCTGCTGGGCCTGCTGGGCCAGTTCGTCCGCCGTGCGACGGGCGTCCTCGGCCGCCTGGGCCTGCTGGGCGCGCTGTGCCTCGGCGGTCTCCGTCTCGGCCTTGAGGTCCCGTGCCTGGGCGATGCCGGCGTTGGTGCGGGCGAGGAGGTCCTCGGCCTCGATCTTGCGGGCCAGCGTGTACACCGTCTGGGCCTGCGCCGCCGCCGCGGATGCGGTGTCGGCGGCCTCCGTGGCCGCCTGGGCGTGCGCGGTCGACCGCGCCGCCGCCTCTGCGGCCTCACCGGCGTGGTCCGCGGCGTCGTTGGCCGCATCCGCTGCCTTGTGAGCGTGCACGGCCGCGGCGTTGGCGGCGTCACGGGCGTCGGCGGCCGCGGCCGCGGCCTGGTTCGCCAGTGATTCCGCCTGGCCCGCGGCCCGGTCGGCCTCGGCGGCCTGCCGGTGCGCGGCCGCGGCCGCCGCCCGGGCGTTCGCCGCCGCGGCGCTGCTCTGCCCGGCGTAGTTGCTCGCGAGCACCGCGGCGTCGGCCGCGGCGGCCGCGTTGGCGCCCGCGCTCGCGGCGGATTTGGCGGACTGTCCCGCGGCGAGCGCCGCGGTCACCGCGTGGTCGGCCGCCTGGGCGGCCTTCTCCGCGCCCTTCGCCGCGTTGTCGGCCGTCACGGCCGCCTTGCGTGCCGCGTCCGCCTTGGTGGCGTCGGTGGCCGCGGCCGCTGCCGCGTTGCGGGCGTTGGCGGCCGCATTGGAGGCGCCGACCGCTGCCGCTGCCGCCTGTGCCGCGGCACTGGCCGCGATGCGGGCGGACCTGCTTGCGGCGTTGGCGGCCGAGATGGCCCGTTCGGCCGCCTTCGCCGCCCCGGACGCCGCGCTCGCCGCGCGGTTGGCCGCGCGGCCGGCCTTGTCGGCGTCGTTCTGGGTGGCCTCCGCCTCCTGCTCCGCCTTCTGCGCCGCTTCCTTCGCCTGCTTGGCGGCCTCGACCGCCTCGGCGGAAGCGGCTTCGGCGGCCTTGGTCTCCGTGGCGGCGAGCTTGCCCGCCCGATCGGCCTGATCCGCCAGTTCCGCGACGGTGGCGTACTCCTCGTCGCGGCTGCGCGCGACGTACTGTCCCACCTCGAGGAATTCGCGGACGTCCGCGATGGTCCCGCTCAGGGCGAGTCGGCCGGAGGCGCGTACCTGCGTGCCTCCGGCGGAGACGATCTGCGCCGTCAGGACGCGGTCGTCCTGTTCCTGGGCCTCGTCCCGGCCCGTCTTGAGGAAGTTCTGTATGTCCTCGACGGTGCCCGCGAGCGCCTGCCGGCCCCGTGCCTGGACCTCGGGGCCTCCGGCATCGATGGCGCGGGCGACGAGCACGCGCTGGTCCTGATGGAAGGGCTCCTCCCAGCCCGTCTTCAGGAAACGGACCAGATCACCCTCGTCACCGGTGAGCGCCTGGCGTACCGCGGCGAGGGTGTTCTCCCCGCCCATGCTCCCCAGTTGGGCCGCTTCGACCCGGTAGTCCTGCACCGCCTGGTCGTCGTAGCTCATCAGGAAGTCGATGACGTCCTGATCGCTCCCGATGAGGGCGGTCTCCGCGGCGGACCTCACTTCGGTGCCGCCGGTGGCCCAGATGTCGACCGCCTGCTGCCGGATCGTCATGTGCAGCGGCTCGACGGTCGCGTCGGGCGGATCGTCGGCCGCCGCCGTGGGGGCGACGAGCAGACCGACAAGGACCGCCGTGGCGGTCATGAACGATATGCGTGCGGTGGCGCGTCTCTTCCCAGCGGAGCGCCGGCGCCATTTCCAGTTCATACGGACCTTTTGTCGTCAGAGCGGATGGGCCCGAGCGCCCGCACCCGCCGGAGCGGTCGAATGTCATGCACCTGACATATCTGACCGCTTCTCGGGTGAAAGTGGGTAAGCCCCTCGGGGCGGGGGCTCGGGTGAAGTCGGATCGGCCGGTGCCGTGTCAGCCGGTGACGCGAATCTCGACGAGGACCGACTGGGCCCCGCCGACCGTTCCCTCGCCGACGCTCTTGAACCCGCCCTCGGGCACGTCGACCTGGGTGGTCTGGCCCTCGGCGGTCAGGTCGGCGCTGATGGGGTGGTCGCCCGTCTCCAGGGCGAAGACGCGGGGAAGTTCCAGCGTCAGGAAGCCGGTGCTCGCGGTGGGCTTGAAGCAGTACTGCGCGTCCCGGTTCGCGGCGGAGTCCTTGACGGTGTACACCCGGATCTCGTTCGCGTTCTGCCCGCACTCGGCCAGGACGATGTGGCCGTCGCCGCGCTTCAGGAGGATGCCCTTGGTGGCCAGGATCTGGTCCGCCCCCGGGTAGTTGAAGTCCTCCACGGCGTAAGGGATCGACCCGGTGGGGGGCGCGGGGTCGGCGACGGCGAGAGTGGAGAGTCCGCCGACCGCGCCGGCGGCGCAAAGCGTGGAAGCGACAATACTGCGCGTGCGCATTGCCAATTCATTGCTCCTTCCAGAGGATGTGCAGGGGCCCTGGAAGGAAGGACTTCTCGGGCCCCTGGGATGTGCAAGCCCAGGAAGACGCCTGATGATGCCACGAGATGCCCGTTTTCTGGCAGCATGCCAGAGGGGAGGCGGCTCGACCGGTGGGGTCTTCCGCCTCTCCAGGTCGACCGTTGTGGTCCCGTCGGATCCCCCCGAGAAAGCACGAGAATGTTACCTCGCTTTTGTATGGGCTGCGCAATTATTTTGGGATTCCTTGGTCTATTCCATTTTCCCCCATTGGGCTCTTTCTTGTTGAATTCCTGGTTGTCCGGCAGGTCTTGTTTGGTTCGGAGATCATCCGTCATGCCCGGGAGGCGGGACTCGGCCGCTTCAGTCCAATGGAGCGCGATGACTGGTGGGAGCACCCGGATTCGGGTACCACTGATCCAGTAGCACCGGTCCATGGCGATCGGTCCCCGACACCCCTCTTCGTGGCGAGGTGAGCCCTGATGTCCGCTCCCACCACTCAACGCACCACCGTCTCCGAGCGCGAGGCCCGCCAGGTGGCGGAGGCCGCCCGGGAGCAGGGCTGGCGCAAACCGAGCTTCGCCAAGGAGCTGTTCCTCGGGCGCTTCCGGCTCGACCTCATCCACCCCCATCCGCTGCCGGACCCCGAGAGCGTGCGGCGCGGTGAGGCGTTCCTCGCGGAGCTGCGGGCCTTCTGCGAGAGCGAGATCGACGCGGTCCGCATCGAACGTGAGGCGCGTATCCCGGACGAGGTCGTGGCCGGGCTCAAGCGGCTCGGCGCGCTCGGCATGAAGATCGACCCCAAGTACGGCGGCCTGGGCCTGTCCCAGCTGTACTACAACAAGGCGCTCGCGCTGGTCGGTTCGGTCAGCCCGGCGGTCGGCGCGCTGCTCTCCGCGCACCAGTCGATCGGCGTACCGCAACCGCTGAAGATCTTCGGCACCCAGGAGCAGAAGGACGCCTTCCTGCCGCGCTGCGCGAGCACCGACATCTCGGCGTTCCTGCTCACCGAGCCGGACGTGGGCTCGGACCCGGCGCGCCTGGCGACGACGGCCGTGCCGGAGGGGGACGACTACGTCCTCGACGGCGTGAAACTGTGGACCACCAACGGCGTGGTCGCGGATCTGCTGGTCGTCATGGCGCGGGTGCCGAAGTCCGAGGGGCACCCCGGCGGCATCACCGCGTTCGTGGTGGAGGGCACCGCCGAGGGCGTCACCGTCGAGCACCGCAACGCCTTCATGGGGCTGCGCGGCATCGAGAACGGCGTGACCCGCCTCCACCGGGTGCGGGTCCCGGCGGCGAACCGCATCGGGCCCGAGGGTGCCGGTCTGAAGATCGCGCTCACCACGCTCAACACCGGGCGCCTCTCGCTGCCCGCGATGTGCGCGGGTGCGGGCAAGTGGTGTCTGAAGATCGCCCGGCAGTGGGCGGCCGAGCGCGAGCAGTGGGGCAAGCCGGTCGCGCTGCACGAGGCCGTCGGGTCCAAGATCAGCTTCATCGCGGCGACCACGTTCGCGCTGGAGGCCGTGGTGGACCTCGCCTCCCAGATGGCCGACGAGGACCGCAACGACATCCGTATCGAGGCCGCGCTCGCCAAGCTCTACGGCTCCGAGATGTCCTGGCTGATGGCCGACGAGCTGGTCCAGATCCGCGGCGGCCGGGGCTACGAGACCGCCGAGTCCCTCGCGGCGCGCGGCGAGCGGGGCGTCCCCGCCGAGCAGATGCTGCGCGACCTGCGCATCAACCGCATCTTCGAGGGCTCGACCGAGATCATGCACCTGCTGATCGCACGCGAGGCCGTCGACGCCCACCTCTCGGTTGCCGGTGACCTCATCGACCCCGACACCTCCCTCCAGGACAAGGCGAGGGCGGCCGCCGACGCGGGCGTCTTCTACGCCAAGTGGCTCCCGAAGCTGGTCGCGGGTCCGGGGCAACTCCCGTCCTCGTACGGCGAGTTCAAGCACGGCATCGACCTCTCGGGCCACCTCCGCTACGTGGAACGGCACGCCCGCAAGCTCGCCCGCGCCACCTTCTACGGCATGTCACGCTGGCAGGGCCGCATGGAGACCAAGCAGGGCTTCCTCGGCCGCATCGTCGACATCGGCGCCGAACTCTTCGCCATGAGCGCCGCCTGCGTCCGCGCCGAGCGCCTCCGCCGCGAGGGCGAGCACGGCCGCGAGGCCTACCAGCTCGCCGACGCCTTCTGCCACCAGTCCCGCCTGCGCGTCGACGACCTCTTCACCCGCCTCTGGTCCAACACCGACGACCTCGACCGCAAGATCGTCAAGGGCGTCCTCAACGGCTCCTACGACTGGCTGGAGGACGGCATCCTCGACCCGTCGACGGAGGGCCCGTGGATCGCGGACGCGACGCCCGGCGAAAGCACGCAGCCGAGCGCCCGTCGTCCCTTCGGCGGGTGAATCGTTAGAGAGTGCCGGGTGGCATAAGCCAATGGGTTCTCTGCCCCGTGACCGACGCGATGGTCTCGAAGTCGTTGTCGTAATGGAGCACAGTGAGCCCCTGGAGCTCGGCGGTCGCGGCGACCAGCAGGTCGACCGTGCCCGCCGAGCGGTGCTTTCCGCTGTCGGTCAGCTCCTGTTGCACGCTCCAGGCCCGGGTCAGGGCCCGGTCGTCGAGCGGAGTCCAGCAGAACAGGGCGTCCAGGCGCTGGGCCATCTGTTCACGGTGCTCGGCGTTCTTGGCGCTGTAGAGGAACTCGATCTCGGTGACCGGGCAGTGGGCGATGAGTCCCTCTTCCAGCGGCTTCACCCAGCGTGAGAGGGCCGGCTGTTTGACGATCCGTACCAGGGCGCTGGTGTCGATGAGGAATTCGGCAGCTGTCATCGACGGTAGTTCGCCTTGTCCAGGAGGATGTCGAAGTCGCCTTCCTCGGCGCGTGCGGCCAGCCAGGCCAGCGCCAGCGCCCGCTTCTTGCGCTCGACGCCCTCCTTCAGGGCCGCCGTCACGGTGTCCTTCTTGGTCTTCGTGCCGAACGCTATGGCCGCGTCCGCCAGCAGCTGCTCGTCGATGTCGATCAGGGTCTTGGCCATGACTGCACCCTCCGTATATCTGGCGGACTGGCTCGTATATCCATAGTAGCCCGCCGACGGGCATCACCCGCCCGGGAAGGGGACGCGCTGTCCGTCCCGGTGTCGCGGCCGGACACAATAGGTGGATGACCGACAGCCTTGTCAGCCCCGCGCCCCTTGCCGATCCGCACCTGGTGTACGACCCGCTCGCCGGTGGCGGGCCGAAGGATGTGGTGATCCTGGGGTCCACCGGGTCGGTGGGCACCCAAGCCATCGACCTCGTGCTGCGCAATCCCGACCGTTTCCGGGTGACCGCGCTGTCCGCCAACGGCGGCCGGGTGGCGCTGCTCGCCGAGCAGGCGTACCGGCTGCGGGTGCGGACCGTGGCGGTGGCGCGCGAGGACGCCGTCCCGGAGCTGCGCGAGGCGCTGGCCGGGCACTACGGCACCGAGCCGCTGCCGGAGATCCTGGCCGGGCCCGACGCGGCCGCGCAGGTCGCCGCGTCCGACTGCCACACCGTGCTGAACGGCATCACCGGCTCGATCGGTCTCGCGCCCACCCTGGCCGCCCTGGAGGCGGGCCGTACCCTCGCGCTCGCCAACAAGGAGTCGCTGATCGTCGGCGGCCCGCTGGTGAAGGCGCTGGCCAAGCCCGGCCAGATCATCCCGGTCGACTCCGAGCACGCCGCCCTTTTCCAGGCTCTCGCCTCCGGCACCCGCGCCGACGTCCGCAAGCTGGTCGTCACCGCCTCCGGCGGCCCCTTCCGCGGCCGTACGAAGGCCGAGCTGGCGAACGTCACAGTCCAGGCCGCCCTCGCGCACCCCACCTGGGCCATGGGCCCGGTCATCACCGTCAACTCCGCGACCCTCGTCAACAAGGGCCTGGAGGTCATCGAGGCGCACCTCCTCTACGACATTTCCTTCGACCACATTGAGGTGGTCGTGCATCCCCAGTCGTATGTCCACTCGATGATCGAGTTCACCGACGGCTCCACGATCGCCCAGGCGACGCCCCCCGACATGGGCGGCCCCATCGCCATCGGCCTGGGCTGGCCCGAGCGCGTCCCCGACGCCGCCCCGGCCTTCGACTGGAGCAAGGCGTCCACGTGGGAGTTCTTCCCGCTGGACAACGACGCCTTCCCCTCGGTGAACCTCGCCCGACACGTGGGACGGCTCGCGGGGACCGCCCCGGCGGTGTTCAATGCCGCCAACGAGGAGTGCGTCGAGGCCTTCCTGAACGGCGCGCTGCCCTTCAACGGGATCATGGAGACCGTCACCCGGGTCGTCGAGGAACACGGCACCCCCGCGACGGGAACTTCCCTCACCGTGTCGGACGTCCTCGAAGCGGAGACCTGGGCCAGGGCCCGGGCCCGCGAACTGACAGCCACGACGGCGACCGCGGAGGCGCGTGCATGACGACCTTGATGTTCATCCTCGGCATAGCGGTCTTCGCGGTCGGCCTGCTCGTCTCGATCGCCTGGCACGAGCTGGGGCACCTGTCGACGGCCAAGCTCTTCGGCATCCGCGTCCCGCAGTACATGGTCGGCTTCGGCCCCACCGTCTGGTCGCGGCACAAGGGCGAGACCGAGTACGGCTTCAAGGCGATCCCGCTCGGCGGCTACATCCGCATGATCGGCATGTTCCCGCCGGACGACGCGGGCCGGGTCTCCGCCCGCTCCACCTCCCCGTGGCGCGGCATGATCGAGGACGCCCGCTCGGCGGCCTACGAGGAGCTCCAGCCCGGCGACGAGACGCGCATGTTCTACACGCGCAAGCCGTGGAAGCGCGTCATCGTCATGTTCGCGGGCCCGTTCATGAACCTGATCCTCGCGGTCGGACTGTTCTTCACCGTGCTCATGGGCTTCGGCATCCAGCAGCAGACCAACACGGTCTCCTCGGTCTCGCCCTGCGTCATCGCGCAGAGCGAGCACCGCGACACCTGTGAGAAGTCCGACCCGGCCTCCCCGGCCCAGGCCGCGGGCCTGAAGGCGCACGACAAGATCGTCTCCTTCGACGGCAGGCCGACCGAGAACTGGAACACGCTGTCCGACTTCATCCGCGACAGCGCGGGCAGGACCGTCCCGATCGTGGTCGAGCGCGACGGCAAGCAGCTCACCCTGCACGCCACCATCGCCACCAACCAGGTCGCCAAGAAGGACGCGAGCGGCACCTACGTCCAGGGCGAGTACGTCAAGGCCGGCTTCCTCGGCTTCAGCGCCGCCACCGGTGTCGTCCAGCTCGGCTTCGGCGACTCGGTGGTCTGGATGGGCGACCAGGTCGGCAACGCGGTGAGCTCCCTCGTCGACCTGCCCGGCAAGATCCCGGCCCTGTGGAACGCCGCCTTCGGCGACGGCCCGCGCGAGCCGGACTCCCCGATGGGCATCGTCGGCGCCGCCCGCGTCACCGGCGAGATCGCCACGCTGAACATCCCGGCCTCCCAGCAGGTCGCCATGTTCGTGTTCGTGCTCGCCGGGTTCAACCTCTCGCTGTTCCTCTTCAACATGCTCCCGCTGCTCCCGCTCGACGGCGGGCACATCGCGGGCGCGCTGTGGGAGTCGCTGCGGCGCAACCTCGCCCGGGTGCTGCGCCGCCCCGACCCGGGCCCCTTCGACGTGGCCAAGCTGATGCCGGTGGCCTACGTCGTGGCGGGAATCTTCGTCTGCTTCACGCTCCTCGTGCTGATCGCGGACGTGGTGAACCCGGTCAAGATCTCCTGACGGGCGCGACACCCTCGAAGGCGGCCCGGAGCCCTGAGCTCCGGGCCCCTTCCATTGAGTGGGTTTCGCCGGGTGGGATGTGCTCGCGCGGGGGGCCGTACCGTAATCTCAGAGCCTGGAGCCCGGCGTTTCATGGGGCCGGATCTTCATCCACGACTTGGGGTTGCACAGCAGATGACTGCGATTTCTCTCGGTATGCCGTCCATCCCGACCAAGATCGCCGAGCGCCGCAAGAGCCGGCAGATCCAGGTCGGCACCGTCGCGGTCGGCGGCGACGCCCCCGTCTCGGTGCAGTCCATGACGACGACGCGTACGTCGGACATCGGGTCGACGTTGCAGCAGATCGCGGAGCTGACGGCGTCGGGCTGCCAGATCGTGCGGGTGGCGTGTCCGACGCAGGACGACGCGGACGCGCTGGCGACGATCGCGCGGAAGTCGCAGATCCCGGTGATCGCTGACATTCACTTCCAGCCGAAGTACGTGTTCGCGGCGATCGAGGCGGGCTGTGCGGCGGTCCGGGTGAACCCGGGCAACATCAAGCAGTTCGACGACAAGGTCCGGGAGATCGCGAAGGCGGCGAAGGACCACGGCACGCCGATCCGGATCGGGGTGAACGCGGGTTCCCTGGACCGGCGTCTGCTGCAGAAGTACGGCAAGGCCACCCCGGAGGCGCTGGTGGAGTCGGCGCTGTGGGAGGCGTCGCTGTTCGAGGAGCACGACTTCCGCGACATCAAGATCTCGGTGAAGCACAACGACCCGGTCGTGATGATCGAGGCGTACCGGCAGCTGGCCGCGCAGTGCGACTACCCGCTGCACCTGGGCGTGACGGAGGCGGGCCCGGCCTTCCAGGGCACGATCAAGTCGGCCGTGGCCTTCGGCGCGCTGCTCTCCCAGGGCATCGGCGACACGATCCGCGTCTCCCTGTCCGCCCCGCCGGCGGAGGAGGTCAAGGTCGGCCTGCAGATCCTGGAGTCCCTGAACCTGAAGCAGCGCGGCCTGGAGATCGTCTCCTGCCCGTCCTGCGGGCGTGCGCAGGTGGATGTGTACAAGCTGGCGGAGGAGGTCACCGCGGGTCTGGAGGGCATGGAGGTTCCCCTCCGTGTCGCGGTGATGGGCTGCGTCGTGAACGGCCCGGGCGAGGCCCGCGAGGCGGACCTGGGTGTGGCCTCCGGCAACGGCAAGGGCCAGATCTTCGTCAAGGGCGAGGTCATCAAGACCGTCCCGGAATCCAAGATCGTCGAAACGCTCATCGAGGAGGCCATGAAGCTGGCCGCCCAGATGGAGGCGGACGGCGTGGCGTCCGGCGAGCCGTCGGTGGCGGTAGCGGGCTGACAAGCGTCGCAAACTGATGGGGCCAGGGGGCAAGGCCGCAGGCCACCCCCTGCCCCAGGGGCGCGGGGCTGTATCGATGTGCGGCTCCGCCGCGTGGGCGCGACCAGCCACCGCGGACCCGCACCCGCCAGCGCACCCGCAACCCCACGAACTGGACGGCGCCCACCCAACCCCTCAGGATGAGACCCGTGCTGACCCAGACCACCTCCCGGGTGCTCGACCCGAGCGACCTCGACGCCGCGCTCGCCGTTCTCGACCGCGAGCCGGTCGCGAACGCCTTCGTGACCGCCCGCGTCCAGATCGCCGGCCTCGACCCCTGGCGACTGGGCGGCGAAATGTGGGGCTGGTACGAGGACGGCATCCTGACCTCGCTGTGCTACGCGGGCGCCAACCTGGTCCCGATCTGCGCCACCCCCCGCGCCGTCCGCGCCTTCGCCGACCGCGCCCGCAGGGCCGGACGCCGCTGCTCCTCCATCGTCGGCCCCGCCGGAGCCACCGCCGAGCTGTGGCGTCTGCTGGAGCCCCACTGGGGCCCGGCCCGCGAGATCCGCGCCCACCAGCCGCTCATGGTCACCGACCACATGCCCGCCGACATCGCGCCCGACCCGTACGTCCGCCGCATCCGCAAGGACGAGGTGGACACGGTCATGCCCGCGTGCGTGGCCATGTTCACCGAGGAGGTCGGCGTCTCCCCGCTCGCGGGCGACGGCGGCCTGCTCTACCAGGCCCGGGTGGCGGAACTGGTCGGCGCCGGCCGCTCCTTCGCCCGGCTCGACGAGCACGGCAACGTCGTCTTCAAGGCGGAGATCGGCGCCGCCACCACCCGCGCCTGCCAGATCCAGGGCGTCTGGGTCGCCCCCGAGTACCGGGGCCGGGGCCTGGCCGCCCCCGGCATGGCCGCCGTCCTGCGGTACGCGCTCGCCGACGTGGCCCCGGTGGTGAGCCTCTACGTGAACGACTTCAACACCGCCGCCCGCCGCACGTACCGCCGCGTCGGCTTCCAGGAGGTCGGCGCGTTCATGAGCGTGCTGTTCTGAGGGGACGGCCGTGAACCCGCCGTCACGACCCCGGGGTTCCGGTCGCGGACCCCGCTCGCCCCACCCGCCGTACACACCCCTGTACGCTCCCCGCATGGACCTCGTGATCGGTTCCCTGGACCTCGGCGCCCATGTCGACGAGGCGCTGGCGGTGCAAGCCGTCGCCTTCGGACTGGGCCCCGAGGAGGTGGCCGTACGCCGCCAGATCGTCCAGCGCCACATGCAGTTCCCCGGCGCCCGGGCCCTCGGCGCGCTCGCGGGCGGACGGCTGGTCGGGTTCGTGTACGGGATGCCCAACTCCCGTACGCACTGGTGGTCCACGGTCGTCGAGCCGTATCTGCGCGCGCGGGGCACCGACTTCTGGCTGGACGACGCCTTCGTCATCACCGAACTGCACGTCCACCCCGAGCACCAGAACCGGGGCATCGGCCGCCGGCTGATCACCGCCATCACCGACAGCGCCGCCGAACCCCGCTCGATCCTCTCCGCGATCGACACCGACAGCCCCGCCCGCGGCCTGTACCACTCCCTCGGCTACGCCGACCTCGCCCGCCGCGTCCACTTCCCGAGCGCGCCCCGCCCCTACGCCGTGATGGGCGCCCCGCTGCCGCTGCTGCGCCCGTAACCGATTTCCACCGGCACCGGCGACCCGGCTAACCTCCTGTGCCATCACCTCATTTTTCCGGCAGGAGTACGAGAACCATGGCGAACGCACCGGTCCAGCGCATGTCCCAGTTGTTGGCGAAGACGCTGCGCGACGACCCGGCCGACGCCGAGGTGCTCAGCCACAAGCTCCTCGTCCGCGCGGGATACGTCCGCCGTACCGCCGCGGGCGTCTGGTCCTGGCTGCCCCTCGGCAAGAAGGTCCTGGCCAACGTCGAGCGCGTCGTCCGCGAGGAGATGGACGCCATCGGCGCCCAGGAGGTCCTGCTCCCGGCCCTGCTGCCCCGTGAGCCCTACGAGGCCACAGGCCGCTGGGACGAGTACGGCGCCGAGCTGTTCCGCCTCCAGGACCGCAAGGGCGGCGACTACCTCCTCGGCCCCACCCACGAGGAGATCTTCACCCTCCTGGTGAAGGACCAGGCGTCCTCCTACAAGGACCTGCCGGTCATCCTGTACCAGATCCAGAGCAAGTTCCGCGACGAGGCCCGCCCGCGCGCCGGTATCCTGCGCGGCCGCGAGTTCCTCATGAAGGACTCGTACTCCTTCGACACCGAGGACGAGGGCCTGGCCCACTCGTACGCGCTGCACCGCGACGCCTACCGCCGGATCTTCGAGCGCCTCGGCCTCGACTACCGCATCTGCGCCGCCACCGCGGGCGCCATGGGCGGCTCCAAGTCCGAGGAGTTCCTGGCCCCCGCCGAGGCGGGTGAGGACACCTTCGCCGACTGCCCGAACTGCGACTTCGCCGCCAACACCGAGGCCGTGTACTACACGCTCGCCGAGGTCGACGCGACGGACGTGCCCGCGCTGGAGGAGATCCCCACCCCGGACACCCCGACCATCGAGACGCTGGCCGCCTCCCTCGGTGTGCCCGCCTCCGCCACCCTGAAGAACCTGCTGGTCAAGGTGGACGGCGAGATCGTCGCCGTCGGCGTCCCCGGCGACCGCGAGGTCGACATGGACAAGGTCGAGGCCCACTTCGCCCCGGCCGCCGTCGAGCTGGTCACCGAGGCCGACTTCGCCACCCGCGCCGACCTGGTGCGCGGCTACGTCGGCCCGCAGGGCCTGGGCGAGAAGGTCACCTACATCGCCGACCCGCGCGTGGCCCCCGGCACCTCCTGGATCACCGGCGCCAACAAGGAGCACACGCACGCGAAGAACGTCGTCGCGGGCCGTGACTTCGAGGTCGACGCGTACGTGGACGTGGTCGTGGTGCAGGAGGGCGACCCCTGCCCCAAGTGCGGCACCGGCCTGAAGCTGGACCGTGCCATCGAGATCGGCCACATCTTCCAGCTCGGCCGCAAGTACGCCGACGCCCTCAAGCTCGACGTGCTCGGCCAGAACGGCAAGCCCGTCCGCGTCACCATGGGCTCCTACGGCATCGGTGTCTCCCGCGCCGTCGCCGCCCTCGCCGAGCAGACCGCCGACGAGCAGGGCCTGTGCTGGCCCAAGGAGGTCGCCCCGGCCGACGTGCACGTCGTCGCCGCGGGCAAGGCCCTCCAGACCGAGGTCGCCCTCGACGTGGCCGCGAAGCTGGGTGCCGCGGGCGTCCGCGTCCTGGTGGACGACCGCCCCGGCGTCTCCCCGGGCGTGAAGTTCACCGACGCCGAGCTGATCGGCGTGCCCCAGATCCTGGTGGCCGGCCGCCGCGCCGGTGAGGGCGTCCTGGAGCTGAAGGACCGCAAGACCGGCGAGCGCGAGGAGCTGACGGTCGAGGAGGCCATCGCCCGCCTCACCGCCTGAGCCCTGAGTACACCCGGACCCGGTCGCCCTCGGGGGGCGGCCGGGTCCGGTGTTTTGACCGTGCCTACGGCTCTACAGCCAGGTCGCGAACTCCAGCAGCAGTTCCGCGTCCTGCTCCCGGCCCACCCGGCGGGACCGCACCCCGGACTCCACCGCGCGGAAGAGCGTCCAGCCGCGCAGCCGCTCCTGGTCCACCTCGAGGGACTCCGCGAGCTTCTTGATCCGGCGCCGGGTGACGGCCGCGCCCGACGGGGTCGCGATCAAATCCTCCACCCGGTCACGGACCAGCCGGGCCAGGTCGAAGGCGCACTCGCCGACCACCGGGTCCGGGCCCACCGCGAGCCACGGCAGCCGGTCCGCGCCGAGCACCTTGCTCTGCCGGAACGTGCCGTGCAGCAGCCGGTCCTCGGGCGGCTCCGCGAGCAGTTCGTCCCGTACCGACAGCGCCGCGTCCACCAGGGGAGCGGCCGCCGTGTCCGTACGGGCGCTCGCGGCCATCGCCTCGGCCTGCCGTCCGGTGCGCTCGGCCACCGTCTCGAAGCGGTGCGCCCCCGCACCGGCGGGCGGCGGCACCCACAGCCGTCGCAGCGTGCCCGCCGCCTCCAGGAGCGCCTTGGCCTCCGGCAGCGACCGCACCGACATCTCCGGGTGCAGCCGCTCCAGGAGCAGCGCGCCCTCGGCGGTGTCCTCGGCGCCGCTCTCCAGGAGCTGTACGGCACCCAGTCCGCCCCAGTGCGCGAGGGCGGCCCGCTCGCTCTCCGGGCGGGCCCGGGGCGGCGCCAGCTTCAGCACCGCCGGGGTGCCGTCCGCGCGCCGGACCAGCAGCACCAGACTGCTGCGGCCGCCGGGCACCTGGACCCGCTCCACGGTCAGCCCCCGCCGGGCCACGGCCCGTTCGGCGGCCAGGGGCAGCTCCGCCAGCCAGTCGTCGCCGGGCGGTGCCGTCTCCCCGGTCGCCCGCACCAGGCGCTGCGGCGGTTCGAAAGCCATGCGCGAGTGGTTCCCTTCCTCCTGGGTCTGCTCTGCAGGCGCCGCCGTACGGACCCGCGCGCGGGTCACGCCGACGGGGACGCCGAGCCCGCCGCAGCCGTGCGGCCGGCCGTACCGGCCCGTCCGGCCGCGTCACCGGCCCGCTCCGCGAGCCCAGGGAAGGCTACGCTCTCCCCGCTCCAGCGCACCGCCCGGACCGCCGCCTCGCGCAGCGCACCGGCCGCCGAAGCCCGTCGCTCGCCCGTCGCCGAGCGCACCAGGTCCGAGTAGACCCCGGCGACCCGCTGCTCCAGATCGGCGGCCAGCTTCACCGCCGAGGCGGAGTCCGCCACCGTGAACGGCAGCGCGTACGCGGCACTCGCGGCCACCGGCTCGCCGCCCAGGTCCCGCACCGAGCGCGCGAGGCCGTCCCGGCGGGCCCGGTGGGCGTCCCAGGCCGCCTTCGCCTCCGCGCGGCGGTCCGCGTCGACCCGGCCGCCGACGACGCCGTAGCCGTACACCGCCGCGTGCTCGGCCGCCAACGCGGCCTGGAGCGCGGTCAGTTCGGCCTTGTTGGTGGTGCTGTCGCTCACTTGTCCCCCTCGGTCAGCACGAACGCGTGGGCCGCACCGGCGGCCGCCACCGACGCCATCAGCCGGGCCAGCTCGCCGGGCACGTCCAGGAGCGCCCTGGCCCGCCGGTCGGCGAGGGTGCGCTCGGCGGTGGCGAGCCAGGCGAGCGCGTCCTTCTCGGCGGCGGGCACCGGGTCGGGGCTCGCGCCGGGAGTGGCGGAGGCCGCCTTGCCGTCCTCGCCGGGCTTGTCGTCCTCGCCGTGCTTGGCGTCGTCCCCGCCGCCCTCGGTGGAGGGGGAGGCGGAGGCGGACGCGCTGGGCGTCGCCGTGCCGTCGAAGGCCGCCGCGTGCGCGGCCACCGCCGCACGCAGCGGGGAGATCCGCTCGCCCAGGCCCGGATGCGCGGCCAGTACGGCGTCGTAGCGGGCCAGCAGGGCCGTGCTGTCGGCGGCGGCCCGCTTCCGCGCCCGCGTCGACGGCGAGGAGACGGTACTCGCCGGGCCGGTGCCGGAGGTGCAGCCCGCGAGCAGGGCGGCGGCCCCGGCGGCGGAGGCGAGCAGGGTTCTTCTGCGCGGCCCCGACCGGGCGCGCGACGGTGGAGGGTAGGACATGGCGGACGTCCTCGGGGGAGCGGGTACGGGGGGAAGACCACAGGCGGGCGCGACGCCCGTGATCACCGTACCCGCGCACCCCGCGCGCCCCCCTCACCGGCACCGCGCTCGGGCACCGTACGGCCCAGGGGCGGGGCCCCGGACGGCCGGGAGGGGCGAGGGTGGACGGCAACACCCGCCGCGACCGGATACCCTTTGACCAGACACGCGACCCATCCCACAACAGCACACGCGGCCGAGGAGTCACCCGGATGAGCACCACCCAGAGCGAGAGGCTGCGAGCGCTGCTCGAACCGCTCGTCACCTCGCAGGGGCTGGATCTCGAAGAGATCGCTGTGGACTCCGTCGGACGCAAGCGGGTGCTGCGCGTGGTCGTCGACTCGGACACCGGGGCCGACCTGGACCAGATCGCCGATGTGAGCCGTGCGCTCTCGGCGAAGCTCGACGAGACCGACGCGATGGGTGACGCGGCCTACGACCTGGAGGTCGGAACCCCCGGCGCGGAGCGCCTCCTCACCGAACGGCGCCACTACGCGCGCGCCGTGGACCGGCTGGTCAAGTTCCAGCTGACCGAGGGCGGCGAGCTGGTCGCGCGCATCCTGGGCGTGGACGACGAGGGTCTGGACCTGGAGGTCCCCGGCGTGAAGGGCCGCAAGGCCACCACCCGCCGGCTCGGTTTCCCGGAGATCGAGAAGGCGCGCGTCCAGGTCGAGTTCAACCGCAAGGACAAGACGGACATGAAGGAAGAGGAGGAGGCGTAGCCGTGGACATCGACATGAGCGCCCTGCGGGGCTTGGTCAGGGAGAAGGAGATCTCCTTCGACCTGCTGGTCGAGGCGATCGAGTCGGCCCTCCTCATCGCGTACCACCGCACCGAGGGAAGCCGCCGCCACGCGCGCGTGGAGCTGAACCGGCAGACCGGTCATGTGACCGTGTGGGCGAAGGAGGACCCGGAGGACCTGGAGGAGGGTCAGGAGCGGCTCGAGTTCGACGACACCCCCTCGGGGTTCGGCCGGATCGCCGCCACCACCGCCAAGCAGGTCATCCTCCAGCGGCTGCGCGACGCCGAGGACGACGCCACGCTCGGCGAGTACGCCGGGCGCGAGGGCGACATCGTCACGGGCGTGGTCCAGCAGGGCCGCGACCCGAAGAACGTGCTCGTGGACATCGGCAAGCTGGAGGCCATCCTGCCGGTGCAGGAGCAGGTCCCCGGTGAGACCTACAACCACGGCATGCGCCTGCGGTCGTACGTCGTCCGGGTGGCCAAGGGTGTGCGCGGTCCCTCCGTGACGCTCTCGCGCACGCACCCCAACCTGGTGAAGAAGCTCTTCGCCCTGGAGGTGCCGGAGATCGCGGACGGCTCGGTGGAGATCGCCGCCATCGCCCGCGAGGCCGGCCACCGCACCAAGATCGCGGTCCGGTCCACCCGTTCGGGCCTGAACGCCAAGGGCGCCTGCATCGGCCCGATGGGCGGCCGGGTGCGCAACGTGATGGGCGAGCTGAACGGCGAGAAGATCGACATCGTCGACTGGTCGGACGACCCGGCCGAGATGGTGGCGAACGCCCTGTCACCCGCCCGGGTGAGCAAGGTCGAGGTCGTCGACCTCGCCTCGCGCTCCGCCCGGGTGACCGTGCCGGACTACCAGCTGTCGCTGGCGATCGGCAAGGAAGGGCAGAACGCCCGGCTCGCGGCCCGGCTCACCGGCTGGCGGATCGACATCCGGCCGGACACCGAGCAGCCCGCCGAGTAGGACCGACAGCAGATCCGGGCGGGTACTCGCCCGGATCGCTCATTTTCATGCGCGGAAACTGTTCGACCCTTGCCCCAAAGGGGTGAGGTCGGTACGGGGAGGTAGACTTAATCGTGTCTGGCCGGACGCATGCCCGAGCATGCCCTGAACGCACCTGTGTGGGGTGCCGGGAGCGGGCGGCCAAGAACGATCTACTGCGGATCGTGATGATCGAGGACGCCTGCGTCCCCGATCCTCGCGGTACGCTGCCCGGCCGGGGTGCATATGTACACCCGGCCCCGGTCTGTCTCGACCAGGCGGTACGCCGCCGGGCGTTCACGCGGGCACTGCGCGCCCCGGGAACGCTCGACACAAACGCGTTGCGCCGATACGTCGAGCAGACGACAGTTGCCGAGGAGGCAACACCGTAAGTGTGCCGCGCGGAACCCCGTGCGGACTGGTACCTCGCGAGTCGAAAGCAGGTCGAGATTGCGATGAGCACTCGATGAGTACGCGATGAGTACGCCCATGAACTAGCGACGGTCCGGCTTCACCCGGACCTCAAAGGAGCGAAGTGGCTAAGGTCCGGGTATACGAACTCGCCAAGGAGTTCGGTGTAGAGAGCAAGGTCGTCATGGCCAAGCTCCAAGAACTCGGTGAATTCGTCCGTTCGGCGTCTTCGACCATCGAAGCGCCCGTGGTACGTAAGCTGACCGACGCCTTCCAGGGTGGCTCCGGCAAGTCCGCCGGCAAGCCCGCCCCGCGCAAGGCGACCCCCAAGCCCGCCGCGCCGGCTCCGGTGCAGGCTGGGGGCCCCTCCCACGCCGTCAAGGCAGTGGGGGATCGTCCGGCTGCTCCGAAGCCGGGCGCCCCCAAGCCGGCCGCGGCCCAGCCCGCCGCCCCGGTCACCCCCTCGGCCCCGGCGGCGTCCGCGCCCGCTCCGGGCCCGCGTCCGGTTCCGGGCCCCAAGCCCGCGCCCGCGCCGCGTCCGGCCCCGGCCGCCCCGGAGTTCACCGCTCCGGCCGCCCAGGCCCCGCAGACCCCGCAGGCTCCGGCCGAGCGTGGTCCGCGTCCCGGTGGTGCCCGTCCCGGCGCGCCCAAGCCCGGTGGCCGTCCGGCTCCCGGTCAGGGTCAGGGCCAGGCGGCCCGTCCCGGCCAGGGTGCTCCGCGCCCCGGTGGCCAGGCCCCGCGTCCCGGCGCCCGTCCGGCCGGTCCCCGTCCGGGCAACAACCCCTTCACCTCCGGTGGCTCCACCGGCATGGCCCGTCCGCAGGCGCCTCGCCCGCAGGGTGGTCCGCGTCCCGGCGGCGCTCCCGGTGCCGGTCCCCGTCCGCAGGGCCCCGGTGCCCAGGGTGGCGGTCCGCGTCCGCAGGCTCCGGGCGGTTCCCGTCCGTCGCCCGCCGGTATGCCCCGTCCGCAGGGTGGTCCGCGTCCCGGCGGCGCTCCCGGTGCCGGTCCGCGTCCGAACCCCGGCATGATGCCGCAGCGTCCCGCTGCCGGCCCGCGTCCCGGCCCCGGCGGCCGTGGTCCGGCCGGTGCCGGTCGTCCCGGCGGCGGCGGTCGTCCGGGTGGCGGCGGCTTCGCCGGTCGTCCGGCCGGTCCGGGTGGCGGCGGTGCCGGTCGTCCCGGCGGTGGCGGCGGCGGTTTCGCCGGTCGTCCCGGTGGTGGCGGCGGCTTCGGTGGCGGCGGTGGCCGTCCCGGCTTCGGTGGCCGTCCCGGTGGTCCCGGTGCCCGTGGTGGCACGCAGGGCGCCTTCGGCCGTCCCGGTGGTCCCGCGCGTCGTGGCCGCAAGTCGAAGCGGCAGAGGCGCCAGGAGTACGAGGCCATGCAGGCCCCGAGCGTCGGCGGCGTGATGCTGCCGCGCGGCAACGGCCAGGCGATCCGCCTGTCCCGCGGCGCGTCGCTCACCGACTTCGCCGAGAAGATCAACGCCAACCCGGCGTCGCTCGTCGCGGTCATGATGAACCTCGGCGAGATGGTCACTGCCACGCAGTCCGTCTCCGACGAGACGCTGCAGCTCCTCGCCGACGAGATGAACTACACGATTCAGATCGTCAGCCCCGAGGAGGAGGACCGCGAGCTGCTCGAGTCCTTCGACCTGGAGTTCGGTGAGGACGAGGGCACCGAGGAAGACCTGGTCGTCCGTCCGCCGGTCGTGACCGTCATGGGTCACGTCGACCACGGTAAGACCCGCCTGCTCGACGCCATCCGCAAGACGAACGTCATCGCGGGCGAGGCCGGTGGCATCACCCAGCACATCGGTGCCTACCAGGTCGCGACCGAGGTCAACGACGAAGAGCGCAAGATCACCTTCATCGACACCCCGGGTCACGAGGCGTTCACCGCCATGCGTGCCCGTGGTGCGAAGTCGACCGACATCGCGATCCTCGTGGTGGCGGCCAACGACGGTGTCATGCCGCAGACGGTCGAGGCCCTGAACCACGCCAAGGCGGCCGGTGTGCCGATCGTGGTCGCGGTCAACAAGATCGACGTCGAGGGCGCCGACCCGACCAAGGTGCGCGGTCAGCTGACCGAGTACGGCCTGGTGGCCGAGGAGTACGGCGGCGACACCATGTTCGTCGACATCTCCGCCAAGCAGGGTCTGCACATCGACAGCCTGCTGGAAGCGGTCATCCTGACCGCCGACGCCTCGCTCGACCTGCGTGCCAACCCGCACCAGGACGCGCAGGGCATCTCGATCGAGTCCCGCCTCGACCGCGGCCGCGGTGCCGTGGCGACGGTCCTCGTCCAGCGAGGCACGCTGCGGGTCGGCGACACGATGGTCGTGGGCGACGCCTACGGCCGTGTGCGCGCCATGCTCGACGACAACGGCAACAACGTGGCCGAGGCCGGCCCGTCGACGCCGGTCCAGGTCCTGGGCCTGACCAACGTCCCGGGTGCCGGTGACAACTTCATCGTGGTGGACGAGGACCGTACGGCCCGTCAGATCGCGGAGAAGCGTGCCGCCCGTGAGCGCAACGCGGCCTTCGCCAAGCGCACGCGCCGTGTCTCCCTCGAGGACCTGGACAAGGTGCTCAAGGCCGGCGAGGTCCAGCAGCTGAACCTGATCATCAAGGGTGACGCTTCCGGTTCGGTCGAGGCTCTCGAGTCCTCGCTGCTCCAGCTGGACGTCGGCGAAGAGGTCGACATCCGCGTCCTGCACCGCGGCGTCGGTGCGGTCACGGAGTCCGACATCGACCTGGCCATGGGCTCCGACGCCATCGTCATCGGCTTCAACGTCCGCGCGGCCGGCCGCGCGGCGCAGATGGCCGAGCGCGAGGGTGTCGACGTCCGGTACTACTCGGTCATCTACCAGGCGATCGAGGAGATCGAGGCGGCCCTCAAGGGCATGCTCAAGCCGGAGTACGAGGAGGTCGAGCTCGGCACGGCGGAGATCCGCGAGGTCTTCAAGTCGTCCAAGCTGGGCAACATCGCCGGTGTCCTCATCCGCTCGGGCGAGGTCAAGCGCAACACCAAGGCCCGCCTGGTCCGCGACGGCAAGGTCATCGCGGAGAACCTCAACATCGAGGGCCTGCGTCGCTTCAAGGACGACGTCACCGAGATCCGCGAGGGTTACGAGGGTGGTATCAACCTCGGCAACTTCAACGACATCAAGGTCGACGACGTCATCGCGACGTACGAGATGCGCGAGAAGCCGCGGGTGTAATCGCGGTTAGGCTGCCGCTGGCCGACGGGACTTCCGGGTCCCGTCGGCCAGCGCGCCGTTACTGGGGGCGCTGCCCCCAGACCCCCTGCTTGCCACCTACCCGCCCGTCTCGGTTGGTTGAGAGTCCAACTTTTCAACCTACCGAGACGGGCGGGTTCGGGTGGGCGAACGGGGGTCCGGGGGCGGAGCCCCTGGGACAGGGCCGCAGCCCACAGGGCCGTAAACCCTGTCGAGCCACCGGCCGGTACGCGGTACGGTTCTTGAAGCCCCCGTCCACACGGACCCGGGCCACCGATCCCGTACCGGCGGGTGAACCGGCTGCACATGTACGTGGGGACTCTGTCCTTCGACCTGCTCCTCGGCGATGTCCACTCGCTGAAGGAGAAGCGCTCCGTCATCCGCCCGATCGTCGCCGAACTCCAGCGGAAGTACGCGGTGAGCGCGGCCGAGGTGGACCACATGGACCTCCACCGCCGGGCCCTGATCGGCCTCGCGGCGGTGTCCGGCGACGCGGCGCACCTCACCGACGTACTCGACCGGTGCGAGCGCCTGGTCGCCGCCCGCCCCGAAGTGGAGCTGCTGTCCGTGCGACGCAAGTTCCACGGCGACGACGACTGACCACAGAACGTTAGAAGAAGAAAGAACGGGAGACGGACCAGTGGCCGACAACGCTCGGGCGAAAAGGCTGGCGGACCTCATCCGGGAGGTGGTGGCGCAGAAGCTGCAGCGCGGGATCAAGGACCCCCGGCTCGGCTCGCACGTCACCATCACGGACACCCGGGTCACGGGTGACCTGCGGGAGGCGACCGTCTTCTACACGGTCTACGGCGACGACGAGGAGCGGGCGGCCGCGGCCGCCGGTCTGGAGAGCGCCAAGGGCGTCCTGCGCTCCGAGGTCGGCCGCGCGGCCGGCATCAAGTTCACGCCGACCCTGACCTTCGTCGCGGACGCCCTGCCGGACACGGCCCGCAACATCGAGGACCTCCTCGACCGGGCCCGGCAGTCCGACGCCGCGGTGCGCGAGTCCTCCGCGGGCGCCGCGTACGCCGGTGGCGCGGACCCGTACCGCAAGCCGGAGTCCGACGACGAGACGGACGACACCGCCGAATGAGCAGCAAGCCCACCCCGCCCGACGGCCTTGTCATCGTGGACAAGCCGTCGGGCTTCACCTCGCACGACGTGGTCGCCAAGATGCGCGGGATCGCCCGGACCCGCCGCATCGGCCACGCCGGCACCCTCGATCCGATGGCCACCGGTGTCCTCGTCCTCGGTGTGGAGCGCGCGACCAAGCTCCTCGGGCATCTCGCCCTCACCGAGAAGGAGTACCTGGGCACCATCCGCCTGGGCCAGAACACCGTCACCGACGACGCCGAGGGGGAGATCACCTCTTCCGCCGACGCCTCCCAGGTGACCCGGGACGCCATCGACGCGGGCATCGCCAAGCTGACCGGCGAGATCATGCAGGTGCCGTCCAAGGTCAGCGCCATCAAGATCGACGGCGTACGGTCGTACAAGCGCGCCCGCGAGGGCGAGGAGTTCGAGATCCCGGCCCGCCCGGTGACCGTCTCGTCCTTCGCGGTCTACGACGTGCGCGACGCGGTCGCCGAGGACGGCACCCCCGTGCTCGACCTCGTCGTCTCCGTGGTCTGCTCCTCCGGCACCTACATCCGCGCCCTCGCCCGCGACCTGGGCGCCGACCTGGGCGTCGGCGGCCACCTGACCGCGCTGCGCCGCACGCGCGTCGGGCCGTACAAGATCGACTCCGCGAGGACGCTCGACCAGCTCCAGACCGAGCTGGCCGTGATGCCCGTCGCCGAGGCCGCCACGGCCGCCTTCCCGCGCTGGAACGTCGACACCAAGCGGGCCAGGCTCCTGCTCAACGGCGTGCGCCTGGAGATGCCCGACGAGTACGCGGGCGCCGGTCCCGTCGCCGTGTTCGGCCCCGAGGGCACCTTCCTCGCGCTGGTCGAGGCGTACAAGGGCAAGGCGAAGAGCCTCGCCGTCTTCGGCTGACCGAAGACCGCTGAAGGAACTCCCGGGTGTGTGCCCGTGGAGCGGCGGCCACGGGGTACGTGCCACACCCGCCGCTCCACGGTCCCCCCTGGGTTCCCCCACCCCTAGGGTCTGTCCATTCGGACCCGTTCATTCACCCGTCCGGGCAGGCGCTCGGAGTGAATCGGGGGAGCTTAAGGGGGCGCTTTCGTCTCGCGGCCTTCTCGGGTGATCATCGCGCCCCTACCGTCGAGGGACAAGGGCGCGGGCACACGGGCGGGAGGCAGGGCGATGGACCAGCTCGTCCGGATCGACGACCCCGACGGCCGCCCCCGTGGCGTCGGCTTCCTCGCCGACCACCACGGCACCCTCCTCACCAGTCACGAGGCCGTCGACGGCCTCACCCGGCTCGTCCTGTGCGCGCCCAACGGCCGTACGGCCACCGCCGGGCCCGACGCCGTCGTCCCGCTGCCCGCGCTGGGCCTCGCGCTCGTGCGCACCGAGGGCCTGGACGTCCGGCCGCTGCCGCTGACCGTGCGGGACCGGACCGACGCGGGTACGTATGTCCGGCTCCCGGCGGGCTGCTGGCGCGAGGCCCGGGTGCTCACCACCACCCCGGTCGCCTACGCCGCCCGCGACGGTCGGCGCCGCCTCGACGCACTGGAACTGGCGATCGGCACGGCGGGCCGCGACGCCCTGCGCCCCGGCGGCGGCGCGACCGGCGGCCCCGTCCTCGACGCCCGCACCGGCGCGGTCCTCGGCGTCCTCGGCACGGCCCTGAGCTCCGAGCGCGCCGACCGGGGCTTCGCGGTCCCGGTGCGCCCGACGGCCGCCGACAGCGCCCTCGCCGCCCTCCTCGCCCGCAACGCGGCCACCGTGCCCGCCTACGGCGCCGACCTCAACCCCGCCGCCGTCCTCGAACTCACCGGAGCCGTCCTCACCGTCGACGGGCCACCGCTCGCCGAGGACGTGGAGCCGGTGGAACGGGCCGACGCGACAAGGGAGTTGAAGGACTTCACCGAAGGCCCCGCCCCGGTGCTCGCCCTCACCGGGGCGCCCGGCAGCGGCCGTACGACCCAGCTCGCCGCCCTCGCCGTACGCCGCCACCGGGACGAGACACCCGCGCCCGCCCTCTGGCTGCGCGGCGCCGATCTGCGCGGCGGTGACGACTCCCTGGCCGACGCGGCGCACCGGGCCCTGCGCCGCGCCGGTGTGGCCGTCCGCGAGGGCGAGCCCGGCGATCTCGACCCCGGCAGGGTGGCCCGCGTCGCCGCCGGGGCCGGACGCCCGCTGCTGCTCCTGCTCGACGACCCCGAGGAGATGCCGGCCGCGCTGGCCGGGCGGCTGCCCGAGTGGACCCGGAACACGGTGGCCTGGCTCCGCGAGAGCGGGGCACGGCTGGTGATCGGCTGCCGGGAGGAGTTCTGGGAGGAGTACGCGGAGCACTGGGAGCGGGGCGCCCCGGCGAGCGCTCCGCCGCCGCGCGTGCGGCTCACCGGGTTCACCCCGCGGGAGGCCCGCCTCGCCCGTGCCCGGCACGGCGTCCCGGAGGGCGCCCTCGACGGGCGCGACGCCCGGCATCCGCTCGCCCTGCGCCTGCTCGCCGAGGTACGGGCCGCCCTGCCCGGTGCGCAGGTTCCCGGACCCGTGGACCGGCACGAGGTTCTCGCCGCCCACCTCGACCTGATGTGCCTGCGCGTCGCGGTCCGCCTCACCGCCGGGGACGGCCCGCGCGGTACGGCCGTACGGCGGCTCGCGACCCGGGTCGCCGGGCAGGTGCACGAGGCCGCGCGGCGCGCCCTCGGGAGCGGGACGGGCGCGCTCGACCGGAAGACGTTCGAGGCGCTGTTCCCGCCCGGGCCCGCCCCCGCCCGGCTCGGCGGCGGCTCCGGCTGGGCCTCCGCCGTCCTGGTCGAAGGACTCCTGGTGCCCACCGGCACCGGCTACCGCTTCGCGCACACCGAGTTGTCCGACTGGCTCCAGGGCAGTCACCTCGACCTGGAGGCGGCCCTCGACGTGCTGGTGCACCGGCCGCGCGCGGTCGCCCCCGTCGCCGTGCCGCACCACCGCGCGGGCCCCGTCGTCCAGGCGCTGCTGCTGCTCGGCCGCAGGCGTGGGGCCCGGCTGCTCGCCTTCCGGCTGCGGGAGCTGGCCGACGCCCTGGACGCGGACCCGACCTCCTGGTGGGCGGCCCGGCTGCTCTCCCGGACCCTGCTCGACGTGCCCGACGCGGCGCCGTACCGCGAGGTGCTGCGCTGTCTCGCCGGGCGGGTCGTCGCCTGGCGGCACGGGCGGCGCCCGGTGCCCGACGGTCTCGGGCCCGCCTTCTGGGCCGCGCTGCCGCTGCCCGCCGCCGAGCGGTTCGCGCTGCTGCGGGAGCTGGTCCTCGCGGACGGGGACACCGAGGGGGCGGCCCCGGGCGAGCGGTATCTCGACGCGGCCGCCCGGCTGCTGGCCGCCGACCCCGCCGCCGTACAGCCCCACCTCACCCGCTGGTTCGAGGACGAACGCCCGCTGCCCGCCGCCCCGCACGCCACCGTGGCCACCGCCGCGCAGGCCCTGCTGCACACCCACCGGCACGGAGCCCTGGACGAGCTGACCGAGGCCCTGGCCGACAGCGGCCACCGGCGGGCCGACGAACTCCTCGCCGTCCTCGCCGAGGACGAACCCACCGCCGCCTGCCGGGCCGTGGACCGCTGGGCGTCCGACGAGCGGCCCGCCCGCCGGGCGGCGGCGACCGCCCTCGCCCTGCGCGCCGCCCCGCACGCCCGTACCCCGGACGACCGCGCCCTGCTCCGCCGCGCCGCCCGCGCGCTGCTCGCCCGCCCCGCCGACCGGGAGCTGCACGGCGGCGCCCTCGCCCTCCTGGTCCGTGACCCGCACACCCGCGAGGAGCATCTGCCGGAGACGCTGCGCCGCTTCGCCGACGGCGACCTCGGCATCCCCGCCGCCGCGCTGCTGCCCGCCCTGGCCACCCACGCCGACCCGGTCCTCGCCTCCTTCCGTTCCCGGCTGCGCGGCGGCGGCCCGGACACCGCGCGGACGCTGCGCGCACTCGCGGACGTCACCGATCCGGCGCTGGTCCACCGGGTCGCCGCCCTGGTCAGGGAGGCGGTCGCGCCAGGCCCGGACAGCGCCGGTTCCGTGGCCGCGTACGTCGCCCGCCGCCTCGGTCAGGGGCCGACGGCACGCTCCGAGCTGCTGCCCCTGGTGGGTGGCCTGCTCGGCACGGGCGCCGAACCGGTCCGTACGGCTCTGGCCACCGTGCTCGCCACGCCGGGCGAGACGGCCGCCGGGCCCCTGCGCCGCGAGCTGCTCGACCTGCTGTTCGCCCACGAGCGGGAACCGGCCGTCCTGCTCGCGGCGGCCCGCGCGGCCGTCGGTCACCTGGGCGAGGGCGGCGACGACGGCGACGGCGCTGGTGAGGCGGAGGGTGACGGCGAGGCCGAGGCGCGCGGGCTTCTGCACCGCACCGGCCTGCTGTGCGGCCGTACCCCCGAGGGCGCCGCCCGCTTCGACGACTGCCTGGTGGACCTCGCCGAAGAGGTGCCCGGCCTCGCCGTACGACTGGCCCGCTGGCTCACCGAGGCTCCCGACGACTGGGCCGGACTGCCGGGCCCCGGCGCGCGCCGCGCGATCGAGAGCGTGGCCGGGACGCGCGTACCGGTGTGAGCCCGGCCGGTACGGGCCCCAGCCGGGTACGGGCGTACCTGAGGTGGGGTCTCGTACGTGCGTCCGGTCACAGCCCCCGGCCGATGCGGGGCACGGGCGGGCGGCATGGCACCCTTAGACCTGCACAAGAGGTCAAGGATGGAGACCGGGATCTGCGAGACAGGTCCACGGTGGACACGGACACGGGTTCGAGGAGCGGTCACAGTGCAGCGCTGGCGTGGCTTGGAGGACATCCCCCAGGACTGGGGGCGCAGCGTCGTCACCATCGGGTCCTACGACGGCGTCCACCGCGGCCACCAGTTGATCATCGAGCACGCCGTCGACCGCGCCCGCCGTCTGGGCGTCCCGGCCGTCGTGGTCACCTTCGACCCGCACCCCAGCGAGGTCGTGCGCCCGGGCAGCCACCCGCCGCTGCTCGCCCCGCACCACCGCCGGGCCGAGCTGATGGCCGAGCTGGGCGTGGACGCGGTCCTGGTGCTGCCGTTCACCGCCGAGTTCTCGCAGCTCTCCCCGGCCGACTTCGTGGTCAAGGTCCTGGTGGACAAGCTGCACGCCAAGGCCGTCGTGGAGGGCCCGAACTTCCGCTTCGGGCACCGCGCGGCCGGCACCGTGGACTTCCTCGCCGAGCAGGGCAAGGTCTACGACTACGACGTGGAGGTCGTCGACCTGCACCTCACCGGCGAGGCGGGCGGCGGAGCGCCGTTCTCCTCCACGCTGACCCGGCGACTGATCGCCGAGGGCGACGTGGCCGGGGCCCGGGAGATCCTGGGCCGCCCGCACCGCGTGGAGGGCGTGGTCGTGCGCGGCGCCCAGCGCGGGCGCGAGCTGGGCTTCCCCACCGCCAACGTCGAGACCCTGCCGCACACCGCCATCCCGGCCGACGGCGTCTACGCCGGGTATCTGCACTGCCAGGGCGAGGCGATGCCGGCCGCGATCTCCGTCGGCACCAACCCGCAGTTCGACGGCACCGAGCGCACGGTGGAGGCGTACGCCATCGACCGCGTCGGCCTCGATCTGTACGGGCTGCACGTCGCCGTGGACTTCCTGGCCTACGTGCGCGGCCAGGCCAAGTTCGACTCGCTGGAGGCCCTGCTGGAGCAGATGGGCCGGGACGTGGAGCGATGCCGGGAGATCGTGGCGGCGGACGCGTAACGCCGGGACACGCGGGGCGCCCCGGACACCCGGGACGCCCGGAACACTCGGGACACGAAAGGGCGGCCGGTTTCGCGGCCGCCCTTTTCCGTGCCCGCTGCTTTCGTGCCTACTGCTGCGGGGGCTGCTGTCCCGGCTGCGGATAGCCGTACGGCGGCGCCTGGGGCGGCTGCTGCGGCTGGTGGCCCGGCGCGGCCTGCGGCGGGTACGGCGGCTGTCCCTGCGGCGGGATGTACGGCTGTCCCGGCTGCGGGGGATAGGGCTGCTGACCCGGCTGGGGCGCGTACGGCTGCTGGCCCTGCTGAGGCGGATAGGGCTGGCCCGGGTACGGCTGGCCGGTCGGCTGGCCCGGGATGTGCGGGTACTGGCCGGGCAGCGGCGGCGCGGCCACCGGCGGCGGGTTGCCGTCCCTGGTCCACAGCCCATGCGCCTGCTGGTGGCGTACGAAGTCCTCGGCGACCATCGCCGCGAGGTTGAAGTACGCCTCCCGCACCTTCGGCCGCATCATGTCCAGGTCCACCTCGGCACCGGCGGACAGGTGCTCGTCGAAGGGCACCACGACCACGCCCCGGCACCGGGTCTCGAAGTGGGACACGATGTCGTCGACCTTGATCATCTTGCCGGTCTCGCGGACCCCGGAGATCACCGTGATCGACCGGGCGACCAGGTCGGCGTAGCCGTGCGCGGACAGCCAGTCGAGCGTGGTGCTCGCGCTGCTCGCGCCGTCCACGGACGGGGTGGAGATGATGATCAGCTGGTCGGCGAGGTCCAGCACCCCGCGCATGGCGCTGTAGAGCAGGCCGGTGCCCGAGTCGGTGAGGATGACCGGGTACTGCTTGCCGAGCACGTCTATCGCGCGCCGGTAGTCCTCGTCGTTGAACGTGGTCGACACGGCCGGGTCCACGTCGTTGGCGATGATCTCCAGGCCGGAGGAGGCCTGGGAGGTGAACCGCCGGATGTCCATGTACGAGCTGAGGTGCGGGATCGCCTGCACCAGGTCGCGGATGGTCGCCCCGGTCTCACGGCGCACCCGGCGGCCGAGGGTGCCCGCGTCCGGGTTGGCGTCGATCGCGAGGATCTTGTCCTGGCGCTCGGAGGCGAGGGTGGAGCCGAGCGCGGTGGTGGTCGTCGTCTTGCCGACACCGCCCTTGAGGCTGATCACCGCGATCCGGTAGCAGGACAGCACGGGGGTGCGGATCAGCTCCAGCTTGCGCTGCCGCTCCGCCTCCTCCTTCTTGCCGCCCAGCTTGAACCGGGACGCCGCGGCAGCGGGGCGCCCACTGCGCGCCTTCTGCCGCTTGTTGTTGAGCAGCCGGTCTGAGGACAGCTCCACGGCAGCCGTGTAACCCAGCGGCGCGGCACCGGGGTTGGTCGGCTGCCGCTGGTCGTGCTGGACGGCCTGCGGCCAGGCGGTACCGGTGCGCGGGTCGATCGGCGGGGCCTGCTGAGCCGGGGGCTGAGGCTGTGCCTGTGCCTGCGGCTGGGGCTGCGCGGTCGGGGGGAAGGCGTAACCCGACTGCGGCGCTGGGGTGTTGGGACCGGCCTGGGGCGCGGACTGCGGGCCGGGGTGCGGCGGGAAGGCGTAACCGGATGCCGGGGGCGCCTGGTTGAGCGGATTCGCCGGGGGAAAGGCGTAGCCGCCGGGGGAGTCGGGGGCGGCGGCCGGGCCCGGCTGCGGCGGGAAGGAGTAACCGGTGGGCTGCGCCTGCGGGTTGGGCTGCTGCTCGGCCGCCGGGGGTGCCGGGGTACCGGGCTGGTTCCAGGCGGCGGCGGGCGCGGGCTGCGCCGGGTTCGGCGGGAACTGCGGCCGGCCGGGACCGCCGGGGCCCTGCGTGGCCGGGGGCTGGTGCGGCGCGGGCGGCATCGGGCCGGGCTGCTGCGGGACGCCGTGCGGGGGCACGCCGTGCGGCGGCGTGCCCTGCGCGGGCCACTGCGCCGCCGGGGCGGGCGCGGCGGGCTGGTACGACGGCGGCAGCGGGGGCACGCCCTGCTGCGGGGCGGGCGGGGTCCAGGCGGGGGGAGCGGTGCCGTCGGCCGGGGCGGGGTGGGGCTCTCCGGGAGCGGGAGCGGGAGCGGTTGCGGGGGCGTTGGCGGGCAGCTGCTGCTGCGGCTCGGCGTCCGGGGTGGACCGGTCGGCCGGTTCGGCCTCGGTGTCTCCGGCTTCCCCGGCGTCTCCGGCGTCTCCGGCATCCGCGTCGGCGGTGGGGGCCTCGGGGGCGTCGTCGGTCTCCGGGGCGTCCGTGGCCGGGGTGTCCTGGCCCTCCGGGGCGGTGTCCGTCTCCGCGTCCGTGGTCGCGGCCGGGGTCTCCGCGGATGCGACCTCACCGGTCACGTCGCCGGTGCCCTCGGCGGTGTCGGCCGCCGGTGCCTCCTCAGGGGCCCCCTCGGTGCCCTGCTCCGGCTGCTCCTCCGCTGCCGTACGCTCCTCGATCTCCCGCTTCAGAGCGGCGGCGGAGAACCGCATCGTCGCCCCGCTCTCCAGGTCGCCGTTGTCCGGCTCGGGCTCCGCCGGGGCGTGGCCCTGCTGCGCTTCGAACCCGGCGGGAAGTCCCGGCACCGGCGCGGGAGTTCCGGCCGGGGGAGTGTGCGGCGCGTACGGGGCGCCGGGGCCGGCGGCGGGAGCGGGCGGCGCGAAGGGCGCACCCGGAGTGCCCGGAGCAACCGGAGCGCCCGGAGCAACCGGAACAACCGGCGTACCCGGCACGGGCGGCACCGGCGGCGTCGGACCCGCCACCGGGGAGGCCGGTGCAGCCGGTGCAGCCGGGACGAACGGCGGCGGCACCGGACCCGGGCCCGTCGGCACACCCGCGCCGTCGGACCCCCCGGAGGAGGCGCCCGTGCCCCCGGCCCCGCCGGAGGACGCGTTCTGCGTGTACCAGGCGGGCGGGGCGTAGTCGATGGTGAACTCGCCCGTGTTCTCGACGGCCGACTCCGCGTCGGGCTGGTCGTCGTCGGGTGTGGCCCAGCCCCCGCGCATACCGTCCCGATCGCTGCTCACAGTTCCTCCTGAAGTGGTCGGGCACCCTCAAACGCGTGCGGGGGCCGACCAAGTCGTGTCGTTCAAGTCGTCCGTAGTCGTGCCGGGCAGGGCCGTCCACCGGTCCACCCCCGGGGACGACGCCCCGCCCGCGGGTCCGGCATCGCGCCCGCTCCCAGCCTAATCACCACAGGCCCCGCGCAGGCAGGCCCGCCCACCCCCCGAAACGCGCTCAACGTCCCGCGCGGGCGTCACGAACGCCACGCCGCCCGGCCCAACCACCCGGGAAATAAAGGGGCAAACAACCGGGCACGCGACAAAACCCCGGACGCCTTTCGTCACACGAAAGGCGAACAAAGCGGACAAGAAAGGTCGTTCAGTCCATGCGGCGTGGGTTGCCCAACAATCCGATCTCGGCGTCGGTCGGCTGGGTGAGCACGTACTGCCGGTCGCGATCCGTACACCAGAGGGTGACGCCGTCGGGCAGCCCCGGCAGCGACTCCACCTCGGTCCGGGACAGCCCCATCGTGCGCCCCAGCTCGGCCGCCTCGTCCGGCGAGACCCGCTGGATACCGGTGAGCCGCGCCTGCCGCAGCAACCGGGGCGCCACCGGGCTCAGATACGGCAGCAGCGTCACCACCGACTGCCAGGGCCCCGCCACCACGCGCCCGCGCGGCGGCCGCATCCCGCAGTCCCGCACCACCAGCACGGGCGTGCCCGCCGAGGCGCCCTGCGGGGGCACCCGGCCGACCTCGTACACGGCGAGGCCGTTCTGCCCGCCGCCCATGGCGTGCACCATCTGCATCCAGGACTGCGGACGGCCGGTCTCCACCGCCACCCGCGCACCCGTCGCCGCCGTGCGCAGCGCCAGCACCTGCGCCGTCCACAGGCCGCCGATCAGCACCACGTCGTACGGCGTGGGCCGGTTGATGCCCAGCACCGCGGGGCGGCCCTCGGCGTCCACGCCGGCCACCACACCGTCGTCCCCGATGGGCAGCGCCAGCGCGTCCAGCTGGTCGCCGGGCAGGGTGTGCCAGGCGTGCCGGGGGCCGATCAGGCCGAGGCCCTGGCGCAGCAGCTCACCGGCCCGGCGCAGCCCCCGGGCACCACTCTCTTCGGCGTCCGGAGCGGCGGCGGTCGTCCGTGCGGTCGTCATCGAGCGCCTCCGAGGGGCAGCGTGGCCAGCATTCCCGGCAGCTGTTCGCGGTCGAGGCGGGCCAGACCGGCCCCGGCGTGCCGGGCCGCGCCCTCCAACGAGCGGCGCGCCGCCACCAGTTCGTCGTCACTGCGGCCGGTCACCCGCAGATGCCCGGACAGCGACACGTCCTGCCGCTCACCGCGCGCCAGCGTGAGACTGAACGTCGTCGCCAGGGCCGGGGTCGCCGTCACCAGGGCGAGGAACTGCGGCAGCGACTCGCCCCGCGCGCCGCCCAGTTGGGGCCAGCGCCTGATCCAGTAGGTGGTGTGCCGCCGGTTGTCGCAGCGCCAGTTGCGCCCCGACTCCTCCGTACGCCGCTCGCGCCGCTCGCCGCGCCCCGCCTCCGCCGTGACCAGCGGATTGGCGCAGGCCGAGGTGGCGAGGGCGGTGATCAGCTCCTCCTCGTCCAGGATCGTGGCCCGAAAGCCCGCCCCGGTCAGCCTGCTCGCGAGATGGTCGGCCACGCGCGCCAGGCACTTCTGCGCGCCGGTCAGACCGCCCCCGCGCGCCGCCACCGCCTCCGCGCACAGCTCGGGATCGAGCTTCAGCGCGACCCAGGTGATGCGCACCGCCGGGGCACCCGTCTGCTCCTGGAGCGGAAGGTAGTTGGCGACGGCGACCGACTGCTGGGGCAGATGCAGCGCGGGCGCGGGCTGGGTGTGCAGCACCACCTGGGCGGACTCCAGACGGATGTCGTCCACCTCCAGGGCGTCGCGCACCAGGGAGACCGGCAGCGGCTGCCGGTTCCGCTCGGCCCGCAGCGCCGTGGCGTCGGCCTCCACCTGGAGCACGGCCGTCAGGAACGTGCCGTCCCCGGCCATGCCGACCGGGCGGCGGTCCCGTCCCCCGTACGAGTAGGTCCGCAGCGCGGGCTCGCACTCGAGCGCGGGCACCAGCGCGGGTTCCGTGCCGGGCGGGATCGGCGTGTTCGCGGCGTGCCGTCTGCGCGCCTTCAACTCCCGTGCCGTAGCCAGCCATTCGGGAAGCGAGCGGCCGCGCCGCCGGACGAACGCCAGGGCGATCAGTACCAGTGCGACCACGCCCGCGGGAGCCAGGGCCAGCGGGCCGATCACCCAGCCGACCAGCAGGATCGCCGCCGCGATCTCCACCAGCACGAGTCGTTGCAAACGAAACGAACCCGCGCGGCCCGGCCGGTGTCCCAGGCCGAACGTGACGGCCTGCGACGACGTGCCGGACCGGCCGGACGCCTGCCGGGGCGCCGGTGCGGACCCGGACCCGCCGGGCCGCGCCGCCGACCGGCCGCGCAGCCGTGTCCGCGTTCCCGAAGCCATCACTCCATCCCCCCGATTTGCTCACAACTCGCTGGAACCATGCGCCCGCACAAGGCCCTTGAGGGCCCAGGTACCCTACCCGCTCCGCAGGACTCGCCCCGCACCAGGCATAGTAGGGGCCGGGTCCGACAACGGAGGGCGGGGGAGAGCGGTCCCCGGGCGCGCTCCACGTGAGACACGGGGAGAAACGGGCACAGATGGCATCTCGGCGGGACCAACTCAACGCCTACACCTTCGCGAAGCGCCGCATGCTCGCGTCCTTCGTCCGGTCGGCGCCGGACGCCTCCGACGAGGGGGCACCGAGCCCGCTGCGCGCGGTGCTGCCCGGCGCGATCGCCGCGGCGGTCGTGGTCGCGGCCTTCGGCGCCTGGGGCATGTTCAAACCGACCGCGCCGAAGGGCTGGGACGCCCCCGGCCAGAAGGTGATCATCGCCAGCAAGTCCACCACCCGGTACGTGGTGCTGAAGACCAAGGACAAGGTCCAGCTCCACCCGGTGCTCAACATGGCCTCCGCCAAGCTCGTGCTCAACACCCAGAGCGACGTGGACGTGGTCACGGTGGACGAGTCGATCCTCGACAACGGCAAGATCCCGCACGGCGTCACCATCGGCATCCCCTACGCCCCCGACCGGCTGCCCTCCGGCAAGGAGGCGAGCGGCGCCAAGCGCTGGGTGGTGTGCGAACGCCCCAGCGGCAGCGGCGACTCCATCCAGAAGGCCGCCTTCGTCCTCGCCGCCCGCGACCAGCACCGCACCGAGGGCACCGAGAAGCTGCACGGCGGCCAGCTGCTCTACGTCGCCACCCCCGGCAACATCCGCTACGTGGTCGACGCGCAGGGCTGGGCGTACCGCGTGGACGCCACCGACGCCCTGCTGCTGCGCACCCTGGTCGGCCCGGACCGCGTACCCGAGCGCGTCACCAAGGAGTGGATCGAGACCCTGCACCAGGGCTCCCCGATCAGCTTCCCGAAGGTCGAGGGCGTCCCCGGGGCGCCGGCCCGCGCGGGCGGCCAACTCGACCCCCGGGCCGACCGCGTCGGCATGGTGCTCAGGGCCCCCGTGAACGGCCAGGAGCGGTACTACGTGGTGCTGCCCGGCCGCATCGCCCCCGTCTCCGACTTCGTCGCCAAGCTCCTGCTGGCCAGCGAGGACCTCGTCAAGCTCGGCCAGACCGGCCACGAGCTGGAGGTCAGCCCCGGCGCGGTGGAGGAGGGCAGCCCCTTCGCCACCGATTACAAGTGGCCCGTCCACGAACCGAAGGCGGTCAACGAGGCGTCCACCGCCTCCGGCAGTCGCAACACCGTCTGCAACGTGCTGCGCCACGTCTCCGGCGGCGGCGAGGCCACGCTCAGCACCTGGGCGGGCAGCGACTTCCCGGCCGTCCTGGCCACCGGCTCCTCCAGCGCCTACGTCACCGCGGGCTCCGGCCAGCTCTACCGCCAGTACCAGGGCAAGGAGACCTCCGTCGGACCGGTCTTCCTGGTCACCGACACCGGCCTGCGCTACGCCCTCCAGTCCAACGACGACAGCGCCGGCGACGACGCCGGGATCGGCATCTCGGCCGAGCAGCGGCAGCAGCTCCAGCAGGAGGCCAAGCTGGCGCAGACCCATCTCGGCTATGCCGACGTGAAGCCCGCGCCGGTGCCCGTCGCCTGGTCCGAGTTCCTGCCGACGGGCCCCCGGCTCTCGACGGCCGGCGCGCGCCAGCCGCAGGGCTCTTGAGGGGCGGCCCGATGACGCGCTCCGAAGTCTCCCTGTTCGCCCGTACCGGCGTGGCCGCGGCGCTCGCCGTGGGCGGCGGTGTGCTGACGGCACCCACGGCGGTCGCCGACTCCGGCACCGACCAGTGCACCTTCAGCAAGACCAACCACGTGTACTCCGGGACGCCCTGGGCCCTCCAGCGCGTCATCCTGGACGACCTGTGGAGCCGCTCCAAGGGCCGGGGCGTCCGCGTGGCCGTCATCGACACCGGCGTCGACACGGCGAACCCGCAGCTCAAGCAGGCGGTGAACGCCTCCCTCGGGACCAACCTCCTGCCGCCCAAGGACGACAAGGGCCAGGCCATCGACCGCGGCAAGGCGGACGGCACCACCGACACCGTCGGCCACGGCACGCGCGTCGCGGGCATCATCGCCGCCCGCCCGATGAAGGGCACCGGCTTCGTCGGTCTTGCCCCCGAGGCCACGATCATCCCGATCAAGCAGAACGACGCGGAGGGCAACGGCACGGCCGCGACACTGGCGCGGGCGATCCGCCACGCGACGGCGAAGCAGGCCCAGGTCATCAACATCTCCCAGGACACTGTGAAGCCGGTGCCCCAGGATGCCGACCTGCTCGCGGCCGTCAACGACGCCATCGCCCACAAGATCGTCGTCGTCGCCTCGGCGGGCAACGACGGCCTCGGCGGCAACGTCAAGAAGACCTACCCCGCCTCCTTCCCCGGCGTCCTCGCCGTCGCCGCCTCCGACCGCAACAACGAACGCGCCGCCTTCTCCCAGTCCGGCGACTTCGTCGGCGTCGCCGCCCCCGGCGTCGACATGATCTCCACCGTCCCCCAGGGCGGCCACTGCTCCGACAACGGCACGAGCTTCTCGGCGCCGTACGTGGCGGGCGTAGCGGCGCTGATCAAGTCCCGCCACCCCGACTGGACCTCCCGCGAGGTCATCGCCCAGATCGAACAGACCGCCGAACGCTCCATCCCCGGCCACGACCGCCTGGTCGGCTGGGGCGTGGTGGACCCCGTCCGAGCCCTGACGGACGACGACCACCCGATCGAGACCCCTCACCCCGACCCCGTCCTCACCCACGCCGAACCCCCCACCCCCGCCAAACTCACCCTCGGCGAAACCCCCCAGGAACGAAACGCCCGCCTGGCCACGTACGTGGCGATCGGCGCGGGCGTGCTGGTCGCGGGACTCACGGGGGCGGGGGTGGCGGTACGGGACGCGCGGCGGCGGCGCGGCCGGCTTTAGCGGGGGCGGGTCACTCGTCGGGCCGGGGATGGCAGGGCTTCCCCGCCCCGAGGGACGTCGTATAGCCCCGGATCAACCGCCCCATGGCCTCCGCGTCCTCCCGCCCGGGCTTCAGCACCTGCACGAGCGTGCTGACGTCCTCCTTCTCCACCCCGGCCCCCCGACACTCCACCAACGACGCGGCCCCCCGACCGGCGTACACCACGGATCCCCCCTCCGCCTCCTTCTGGTCCCAGATCTTCAGCTCATGGATCAGGATGTGCCGAGCCGACCAGTCCGGCGTGATCCACTCCTGCGTGACGATCAGTACGGTCCGCTTGTCGACCACCACGTCACACAGATACGACCCGTCCTCCTTGGTTCCCTCCTGCTTCACCGAGACCCGTTCACCATCCGCGGGCAGCAGTCGGGAGAGCGCCTCGGACGGCACGGAAACGCCACAGAGGGACGCGGGCACAGCGAAGTCCTGCTTCGCCTCGGCAGAGGAGCAGGCGGACACTCCGACCATGGCGAGCAGGAGCGCGCTGACGCCCAGCGAGTACGACGATGACCTCACGATGGCCTCTCTCCGTGTGCTGACTAACAGGGATGCTGCTTCCGCAGCGCTGCGGTGTAGCCGACGATGAGACTCTTCATGGCCGATTCGTCCTGCCGTCCCGGCTTCAGCGTGCGGACGTACGTACTCGTGGACTCGTCCCGGGCGCTCTTCCGCACGCAGGGCACGACCGACACCGCTGCGCCGCCGACGTACGCGATCATGTCGCCCGCGCCGGACTTCACCTGCCCGATGCGGTGGTCGTACGAGGCGATGTTCCAGGCCGAGCGGCCGGCATCGACGCGCTCCCGCTCGACCCAGAGCACCAGTTGCCCATCGACACTCACCTCGCAGGCGACGGTCGCCGACGCCTTACCCCTGACATCGAGGTGTTTCCCCGACACGGGCAACAGCCGACCGAGCGGACCCGTCGGGACGGGGACCCCGCACAAATCCTCGGGGACGGTAAACGCACGCTCCTCACCGCCTGACATGCACCCGGTGGCGCACCCGAGGATCAGACCCGTCAACAACATCACTTCGACAGTGCGGTGCCTCAATGCTCTCCGCTTTCCGATTTCCACTGCGCGCCGTCCGTATGGCTGCGCCCGGCGGAAGTACGCGCCGCCCTGCCGAGGTCGTCGATGGTGTCCGGGTTGATGCTGTGGTTGTTGACCAGCGCATGGTCGACGGCCCTCTGCGCGGACTGCACGGCCGCGTCCCTGCCCTGGGTGTAACTGGCACCCGCCTGAGCCTGGGCATCGGTCAGGGTGTCCTTCTCGATGCTCTTCATGATGGACTCCTGGATGTCCTCGGAGGCCCATTCCAGAGGCGCACCGGCGATGGGGACCCGTTCGCCGACCTTCTCGATCCCCATGCCCAGAATGCGGTTCACCCATTTCTGCTTGTCGGCGGCCGCCTCGTTGAACTCCTTGTCCGAGGCTGCGTGGTACTCGTAGATGGCGTGCGCCCTGGCATCGCTCATGACACCCGCGATCGCTGATCCAGGGGCGACCGCCGCCCCCACGCGTCCGTCCAACGACGCGGTCGAATGCGTTGGATCATTGATGACACGGTCCACTGTCTCGCTCGTGTAGGCCTGTTGCGCACTGGTGATGGCCGAATAGGCATCGGGATCCTGACCGACCTCTCCGAGGAATCGGGTGGCATGGTCCGGGTCCAGGCCGGCGGCGGCTCCGAACGTCGGGAACAGGCTGCTGTTCGGATCCTCCCGGTACATGGCCTGCTGGAAATCCCCCATGTACTCAGCCGTGATATCCCCCAGACTCCCCCGCATCGCATACAACGGCCCCGACTCCGCGTCCTCCAGCTCCCCGTTCTCGTTGTGCCGGATCAGTTCCGGGTGTTCGCCGAACTTGTCGACGATCTCGCCCACCAGATGGGCCCGCGCCTCGGTGTGGCGGATGGCGTCGCCGGTCGGGTCGCCGTCGTAGGGGCGGCCCGTGGTGGCGGATTCCAGGGCGTGGCCGAGGGCGGTGGGGCCGAAGCCGAGGGCGGCCTTGGTCTTGTCCTCGTCCGCGAGGATGTTGGTCGCGTTGGTGTCGACCGTCCACTCGAAGTCCTTGGCGGTGAACAGGTCGAGGTAGGAGGAGAAACCGGGGTTGCCGCCCGGCTTGACGGTGCCGTCCTCGTTGTAGGCGGTCGGGGCCGAGGTGAAGAACTTCTCCGAAGCCTCGGGGCTGTGCCCGAGTGCCTCCAGAACGCTGTTGAGCGGATCGTTGCCGCTGCCGAGCTTGCCGGAGGGGTTGAAGCCGTAGCTGTCGGGGTTCCCGGCCGGCTTGTCGGAGACGAAGAAGTGCGGGTCCTTCTTGTGGAGTTGGGTGATGTGCTCCGCGATGGGGTTGAGGAACCGCGGGTCGTAGTCGCCGTAGCGGAGTAGCCCGCCGAGGACCTGGTAGCCGTACGGCTTGTTCCACTGCCCCTGTTCCCAGCCGATCCGCCGGGTGCCGAGCCGCCGGAAGTCCTGGCCCCAGCTGTCGGGCAGGTGGTGCCGGTGGTCGGGGTCGGTCGCGTTGGCGAGGTTGTAGCCCATCACCCGCTGGAGATCGCGTACTTCGTCCAGCCGCGTCCTGGACGCGTCGGCGCCGGTGCCGTCGATGGACATCGAGGCGTAGAACTCCAGCGCCTTCTCGGGGCCGCCGAGCCCCTTGTAGAACTCCGTCGAGAACTCCCCGTCCTTCTCACCGGCGTTGAACCGCAACAGCTCGTTCAGCTCACGCAGCTCCGCGTCGGACATCTTGTCGCCCTTGCGGGCGAGTTCGACCGCGCGCTCGGCCTCCGCGTCGTTCAGGGACTCGTAGGTGGTGTGGCCCGCGTTGTGCCGGTCGCCGCCGTGGATCCTGCCCAGCGCGCGGGCGACCGAGGCGTCGATCTCCTCCGCGTGGGCGACGATCCGGTTGATCTTGCTTTCCAGCGCCTGCCGGGAGTCGAGCTGCTCCTGCGTCCGCTCGTCGGTGTCCCCGCGCACGTGCGGGAAGAAGCAGCGGGCCTTCCCGCCCCCGATGTCCTCGACCCGCACCCCGAGCCGCACGGCCTCGACGTCGACGGCCGTCCTGAGCTGCTTCTGCAGCGCCTCCAGCTCCCGGTGCCCGTCGTCCAGCACCTGGTGCACACTGTGCGCCTCGGCGTGGAGGTCCGCGACCTCCTTGGCCGTCTTGGTGACGAACTCCCGCGTCACGGTGGCGTTGACGCCCGCCCACCGGGCGGATTCGGACTTCGTCCGCATCCCCGTACGCGCGTTGTCGGCCGCCTTCTTCAGACCGTCCGCAGCCGACTTCCAGTCCGCCACGGCGGAGGCGAGCCGGCCGAGGTCCACCTCGGCGAGATCGGTGAAGGTGAGAGCCACGGAAGTCCCCTACTCGAAGTACTCGTCGAGCTGGGACACCGGCACGGCGCCCCCGTCACTGCCGCGCAGCACCGTCCCGATCCTGGCGTCGTCCTCCGCGTGCAGCCTCTTCGTGTAGTCCAGGTGGTCCGAGATGTGCGCACACGCCTGAAGCACCGACTTCACCTGCGAACTCCACACGTCGACAGTCGTGTTGAGCGCGCCGCCGAGCTGAAAGCCGTGCGACTTCAGCGAGGCCGCCGCCTGCGCGGTGGAGCCGTTCCCGCCCTTGTCCGCCCCCGCGCCCGCGATGTCCGCGCAGCCCTTGACCTCGTCGTAGAGGAGATGGGCGTCATGGCCGACGGCGCCGAGGTCGTCCTGGTGCACGACCAGCTCCCCGCCGCCCCCGCCACCGCCGTCCGGCGCGACCTGGTTCAGCCGCGTACGGGCCGTACGGTCCGAAGGCCGCTGTGCCGCCTGAGCCTTGAGCTGTTCCCACTCGTCCCACGCCATCGAGTGGACCTCCGTTCCCCACCGGCCGCGCCGGCCGTCCGGCGCCCCCGTGTCGGTCTGCCGTCAACGTAGCAACCGGGGCTCGGTGAAATCTCCGTCCCGAACAGTTCGGCAAGGCGACAGCCCTTTCACCGGGGTGATGTTTTGTGGATGCAAAGTTCCCGTCGGCCCGGACCCGGAAGCCCGTACGGCCCGTTCCGTACGTGAAAGTTCTGTGTTCGTGGCGCGGAACTTCCGCCCGTTCGGCCCGAGTTGCCGGATCTGTGGTGCCCTGACGACCCGCTGGTCCGGGACATGGTTGCAACTGAACCGTCGCAGAGTTCAGTTGGCCGCGATTTACACAGTGACTACAGTGGTCCGTGACGGTACGGGGGTACGGCTGCGTACGACCCCTTCGTTAAAAGTTGCACAAACGGGGTACGGGGAAGGGGTCGTCCGGTGGCTGGCGGTAGCGGCTCGCATGTCAGGCGCGGAATCGACGCGCTGTCGAAGTTCAAGACGAAGGTCGACGACGCGCTGCGCACGTTCGAGGACGCCCCGGGCGGGCCGTCCAAGGTCGCGCAGCACAGGCTCGAGAGAAGCTCGTTCGGCGGCGCGAACGCGCCGTTCCACGAGGCGGTCGACCTGCACGGCCAGTACGAGCGCGTCCATGAGCGGCTCACCTATCTGTCGAAGTCCCTGGGACTCCAGATCGAGGCGCTGACGCTCGCGACCCGGGCGTCCGACGGGACGTACGACGGCGCGGAGGCCGAGGTGGAGCGACGGTTCTGGGAGATCAAGTCGCATCTCGACGAGGAGCACAAGAAGGCGACGGAGCCGCACGACAAGAAGCCCGAGTCGCACGGCAAGAAGCCGGAGCCTCTTCGAGAGACCAGCAAGACCGCCGTGAAGGACTACCAGTGAGCGACAACTGGCGGCAGAAGCCGCAGTACAAGGCTGACGTCGAGCAGGCGGACGTCCAGGTCGGCGTGGTCGACGTACTCAACTCCCTGAGCGGCCTGTTCAAGGGCACGCCGCTGGGGGCTCCGCTGCACCTCGGCCGGACCGACTTCGAGAACCACGACCTCAACGACATGATCGACCTGGTCGAGCACGCCAACCCGGAGCATCTGGAGCAGGCGAGCAAGACCCTGTGGGACGCCCGCACGGCCATCCACGACGCCGCCACCGACCTGGACACCAACCTCGGCCAGGTCGATTGGGAGGGCGAGGGCGCGGACGCCTTCCACAAGTGGACCAAGGACCTCATCAACTGGACCAAGGACCTCGCGACCTACGCCGACGTCGCCGCGACCCAGATCGACGCGGCGGCCTCCGGCCTGGCCTCCGTCCGCAAGTCCATGCCCCCGCGCGACCACCGCCCCGCCGCCGACCAGCAGCGCCCCCACGACCTCCCCAAGGCCAAGCAGGTCGACACCAATCCGGACTACACGGCCGCCGTGAGGGTCGAGAAGAACCGACAGGAGGCGATCAACCAGATGAACCGGTTGGCGTCCTTCTATTCGGTGTCGGCCATGACGCTGAAGGCTGCGCCTGAGCCGGAGCCGCTTCGGGGGATGCCGGATGTGGGGGTGCCGAAGCCGCCGGACCTGGCCGAGGGGTGGAACAAACCAAGCCCTTCCGGAAAGGCTCTCCCCTCGGAAATCCGGAGGCAGGCGCCCCAAAGCCATGGGGCGGTGACAGCACCTCATGGCGCAGAGACCACCAATGTGGTTGCGCCCAAGGCCCCTCACGAGCCCACCGCGCCGTCTGTTCATGACATCGGCACCGAGATCAACACGGTGGGCACGTTGCCCGCGTCGGTCCCCACGGTGCCTACGACTCACCCCGCGCCCACGCTTCCGACCGCGGGTGGTGGGGGACAGTTTCCCGCGTCGTTCCCGGGGCCCGGGGCGCCGCCTCCGATCATGCCCGCCACCGGGCGGCCCACCGGCGTCGGGGGCCCGGTCAACCGACTGCCTCTGTCCGGCCAAGGACGCACGGGTCCGGCGGGTATCGGCAGCGGTCGAGGTGTGCAGGGCCCCACCGCACAGGCGGGACGGTCCTCGGTCGGCGGCCGCGCGCCACAAGGCCCGCTGGGGCAGGCCGCTCGTGCCACCGGGCGTACGGCTCCTGCCGGTCAGTCGCCGCTGCGCGGCGCGACCCAGCCGGGACAGTCGCCGATGGGGCGTGGGGTCACCGGCGGAACGCCACGTGCCAGTGCGCCGACCGGACGTTCCGGCGCGGTCAACCCTGCCGGTCCGGTGCGCAATGGCGTGGTCGGCGGCAAGCCCGTCGTAGGCCGTACACCGGGAACTGCGGCCGGTCCCCGTGTGCCGCGCGGAATGGTCGTTGGCACTGGAGAGTCGGCCTCCTCCGCGCAGCCCAAGGGGCAGCTCGGCGGCCGGGGTGTCATCGGGTCGCCCACGGAGAAGACCGATCCCGCCGCTGGTCAGGCCGCCCTGCGCTCGGCGAGGAACTCGAACAGCGTGGTCGGCGCCCCCCGGGCCAAGTCCGACACGCCCAAGGACTCCGGGAAGGGCCTCGGCCGCGGAGCGGTGGGAGCCGACTCCCACGACGGAAAGCACGGCTCGTCGCAGAAGAAGAAGCGGCGTGACGCGCCGAAGCAGAGCGACTGAACACAAGCGAGGACGTACACAGGCATGAAGCCAGAGTTCAGCCGGCGGCGGGCCTTGACCGCCCACCTGACGAAACTCAATGCGAGACGTGTCTCTGCCGTGTGCTCAGCGCTGGGCGTGCTGGTCCTCGGATCAGTGGCCGTGGGGCCCGAGGCGGCCGCATCGGACATCCAGTCGAAGCAGTGGTACCTGAAGGCGATGGGTGCCGAGGAGATGTGGAAATACAGCACCGGCAAGGGGGTGAAGGTGGCTGTCATCGACAGCGGAATCAATCCGAATACGCCTTCGCTCAAGGGCCAGGTGCTGGCCGACGAGGTGCCGAAATCGGTGGCCTATCACGCCACCCAGGACTACGACGGTCACGGCACCGACATGGCCGAGTTGATCGCCGGTACGGGAGCGGGCGGCGGGATCAAGGGCCTCGCGCCGGGAGCCAAGGTGGTCCCTTACCGCATCTACACAACGGCACTGAAGGACCCGAAGGAGAAGGAGCGGACTCCCAGTTCGACTGCTGCCATCAAGGCCGCAGCCGACAGCGACGCCAAGATCATCAACATGTCGTTCGCGAGCCCGTACTACAGCGTGGAGGAAGAGGCGGCCGTCAAGTACGCCGCATCCAAGGGCAAGTTGCTGTTCGCCGGTATAGGCAACACAGGCGACAAGGGAAACAAGGGTCAGTACCCCGCCCAGTACTCCTATGCGGTCGGTGTCTCCTCCATCGACGAGTCCGGCACAGTCGCCAAGTACGCCACGCACGGCAACTACGTGGACTTCGCCGCGCCGGGCGATGGCGTCCCGTCCTGGTGTGACAACACCTTCACTGAGTACTGCGACTCCGGCGGCACGAGCCAGGCCACGGCGATCGCCTCCGCCTCCGCCGCCCTAATCTGGTCCGCCCACCCCGACTGGACCGCCAACCAGGTCCTCCGCTCCCTCATCGACACCGCCGCCCGAACCTGGCCGAAGGACAAGCCCGGCACGTACCTCGGCTACGGCGTGGTCCGCCCCCGTCGCGTGCTGATCAACAAGAACATCGACCCGGGCCCGGCAAACGTGGACCCCCTCGCGAAGGAGAACGGAACGGCGGACGGCGAGGGTGAGGACGCCAAGGGCACCTCCACCCCCACCCCGTCGCCCAAGCCCTCCGCAGGAGACAAGGCCGGCGGACAGACCTCCGCCGCCGCCAAGACCCAGGACTCCGGCGACAGCACCCGCACCTGGGTGACCATCGGCGCCGCAGCAGCCGTACTACTCATCGCAGGAGCCGGTTTCGCCGTGCTGCGCGCACGCCGCAACGCCTAGACCGGACCCGCGTACGCGGCCGCTCGCCGAGCGGCCGGCACTCCGCCTGTCAGGGGCGAAGGCCACAGAAACCGGCCCCAGGCAAGGCCAGTTCACACAGAAGGGCATGGAAATGGCGCAGCGCCAGAAGGTAAGTGACAAGGACCTCATCGTCCTCGAAAAGGAGCTCACGCACCGTTTCGAGAGCGTCAAGGGACAGCTCAAGGAACTCCAGGCCCTCATCGACAGCCTCGAGGGCAACTGGAAGGGCATCGGCGCCGGTGCCTTCAACACCAAGCAGACCGAGATCAACGAGCGCATGGTGCACATCGGCGGCATCCTCGTGAAGTTCATCGAGGCGATGAGCCAGACCCGGCGCATCAAGGACGGCACCGAGGACGAGGTCCGCGCCCAGGTGCAGGGCATCGACGTGAACCTCGGTGGCTCGCACTCCGCGCTGTCGAACTACTGATCCCCGCCCGCCCATTCTTTCTCGCGAAAACGGAGCATCCATGAGCGTCAACAACAGCGGCGAGCTGGAAGTCACTTACCAGAGCCTCGACGAGACCGCCACGCAGCTGGCCAACCACGCCAAGCGGCTCGAGGAGAGCCTGGAGGCCATCAAGCAGAAGGTCGCCAGTGTCGCCGGTATGTGGGAGGGCGAGGCCCACACCGTCTACGCCGAGCGCCAGGCCGACTGGGACAAGCAGGCCAAGGGCATCCACGAGGCCCTGATGGCCATCAGCCGCGTCGTCCACTCGGCCGGCGGCGACTACCTCGGCGGCGACAAGAAGGCCGCCAGCTACTACATGTAAGCCACGGCACCGGCAAAGGGTGGGCACGCACGGGAGGTGCCCACCCTTTGCCGTACCCGCGTACGGAACTCAGGGCCCCGTACGCCCGCCCCTCACCCCAGCCCCGCCCCCGACGCACACCCGGCTTCCCGCGCCACCGCCCGGGATATCGAACCGAGGATCGCCATACGGTCCGTGTCCTGGTGGTCGCCCCGCAGGCTGACCGCCGAGTACATGTTCGCCTGCACGTACTGCGTGTCCCCGATGACCGCCTTCGCGGAGGGCGCCTTGGTGGGACAACGGAAGAACACATTGGCACCGTTGCGCCCGACCCCGGCGTAGACACCCAGCCGGTACGGCTGCTTCTCGGTGTTCTTGGGGTACCTCTCCTCTGCCGAGAACCGGATGTCCAGCAGCGGATGATCGTTGCCGACACCGGTCTTGTAGATGAGACAGGCGCCCAGCAGGCTGTACTCGTCGTGCAGATGCTGTACCGCGTACCGTACGGAGAACACGTTCGATCTGCCGGCCCCGTTGGTTCCCGTCAGTTCGTCGAACCGCTCGACACCGGACAGGCGGCGCAGCGCAGCCTGTGCCGTCGCGTCGAGCGTTCCGTCGCAGACCTCTCCGGCGGTCACGTTCGTACCCGGCTCCTTGGTATCCCCCTTCGCCGGGTCCTTGCTGCACCCACTGACGAGTAGTGCGGCAGCCGCAGCGGCGAGAACCGACCTGTAGGTGCACACCCATGAGTTTCGCTGCACATTTATCCCCGATCAGCCCTGGTACGGAGGTCGGCCTCTGTAGTCGTTCTCGGCTGAGCCGACACCCAAGTAGCTTTGCTTGATTCCTTCGACCCACCGCTGAGTGTCAGCAGTGTCCCGCGCCTGCGGGTAGTGCTCGAAGTATGAGCGGTAGGCACTTCCGAGGTCGTCGACTCCCTCCTCGTAAAACTGCTGGCTCGCCACCTGCGACGGCACCACCGCCTTCTCCTCCGCCTTGTCCGTAGCCTTGTCGATCTCGTGCCCGAGCAGTGTGTTGGCCGCCTCGGTGACGGTGTCCGCGGCGAGCGGAGCGATGACGAGGGCCGCGGCGGTCGAACCGGGGACCGGGATGGCGGCGACGCCGCCGGCGACGACCGCTCCCACTGCCAGCTTCTTCCAGTCGGCAGACCGGCCCAGCTCCTTGTTGATCTCCTCGGTTTTCTCGCCGTACGTCATCGTCAACTGCTGCACCCGGGAGTGGTCCAGGATGCCGCGTGCCTCCGCGCCCACCGACATGATGTCCCGGGCGTGATTCATATGGGCTTCGCTGGTCGGTGGGTGGGCGTCCAGCATGCTCAGGGTGTAGAGGTGCTGGGCCACCGTCACCGCCTTGTGAGAGTGCTCGTCCTGCCCGAGAACGCTCAGGAAATCGATGGCTCCCTGGTTGCCGAACTGTGCCCGCCCGCCGTACCGGGCGGGGAAGTCGCCCGCGTCCTTGGCGTGATCGCCGAGGCCGGAGAGCTCGTAGTCGAGGTCGTCGATGTACGCGCCCGCCATCTTGCCCAGACTGTCGGCGAGTTCGGGCTGGCTGTGCAACATCGTCGGGCCGTCCTTGCCCCCGTAGAGGTAGGCGACCTGTTCCATGACGCCGGCCGTGGCCGCGGTGCGCCCGTCGCCCGCTGTGACCTCCTTCGCGGTGGCGTCGGCCGAATAGCCGGTGGTGGCCGCGTCCAGGGCCCGCCCCAGCGAGTCGCGGCCCGCGACGTAGTCGTGGTCGCCCTCGAACGTCGAGTCGGAGAGCCAGACCCGTTCTGTCGTCAGGTACTTCAGATGGCCGTTGACCTCGGAGTCCTTGTCGACGGTGTCGCCGGTTCCGTCGGGCTGCGCGAAGAACTGGGTCGATGCTTCCGGGTTGTGGCCCAGTGCCTCCAGGAAGCCGGTCATGGGGTCGCGGCCGCGGTCGTTCTTGTAGCCCCAGAAGTTCAGGTCGCCCTGGTTCAGATTGTTGATCCAGGGGCTCATGGGCTGCCCGTTGACCTGTTTGTCGTACGCGAGGAGCTTGTCACCGTAGTCGTTGAGGAACTGGTCGTCGTAGTCGCCGAAACGCATCAGGTTGCTCATGACGGCGTAGCCGAGTGGATTGTTCGCGTCGTCGGTGCCGAGCTGGTCGGGGCCCAGGCCGATCATCCGCTTCTCCCAGCTCTGCATCCTGTCGCTGTCGGAGAGCGTGGCCCGGCCGATGACGGTTCCGAGGTTCTTCTGGAGTTGCTTCGCCTGCTTGGCGCGTTCCGGGTCGTACGTGCCCTGGTAGGGATCGGCGATACCGGCCCAGAACGTGAGTACCTTCTTGGGACCGACCTGGGTGGCGAACTCCTCCGCGAAGAGGGGGTCGTTCTTGTACTTGGCCAGACTGGCGTTGAGCGAGGCGAGCTCGGTGCTCGTCACGTCGTGCGGGCTCTTCTTGAGGATCTTCGCCAGACGGTCGGCGTCCGCGACGGCCTTGGCCGCCGCGTCCCGGTCACCGTAAGCGGCGCTGGAGAAACCGAACTTGGCCTGGTTCACGATCAGCGTGAGGGCCTTCGCCGCGGTGCTGTCGCTCTCGTCGGCCTTGCTCAGGATGCGCTGGATCTCGTCGCGGAGGCCGTCGACGTCCTTCTGGTCGACGGCGCCGGACTTGCCGCTGGGGTCGGCTCCCCAGTCGGGGCGTGTGTTGCCGGTGACGGTGAACGTGCCGTGACCGGTGTCGACGACGGTGAGGTTCTTCGCCGCTCCCCGTGCGATGGCTTCGTTCAACTGGGCTCGGTAGTCGACGAGTTCGCTGCGGGTGTCCTTGAGGATCTTCGCAACCGTATTCGCCTGGGTGTGGGCGTCCTCGAACTCCTTCGCCGTCTTGTCGATGAACTCACGGCTCACCTGGGCGTTTACGCCTGCCCAGTTCGCCTTGTCGGCCTTGGCCTTGAGATTGTCGCGGGCGTCCGCCCGCAGGGTGTCGAGCTTCTTGGTCATCTCCTCCCAGTCGGTGACGGCCTCACCGAGTGGGGAGAAGTTGCCGTCGCGCAGTGCGTTGAGGTCCATCCCCGTCAGCTGCCCTTCCGCTCGTCGAAGCCCTGGTCCAGCTGGGAGATGCTGCTGAGGGTGCCGGAGATGTAGGACTCGTCGGCCGCGTGCTGGTTCTTGGTGTAGCGCAGATGGTTGGAGATGTGGGCGCAGGCATCGAGGAGCGTCTGCACCTGGTCGACCCAATGTCCGGCGACATGATCGAGGGCGGCTCCGATGGCGAAACCCTCGCTCGTGAGTCCTCCGGCCGCTTTGAGCGAGGACATGCGCGCGTGGTCGCTGTAGTGCCCGAAGTCCTCGAACAGATCGTGGGCCGCCTTGCCGATGGCGGCCAGGTCCGTGTCGTGCACGGTGAGATCACCGCGCGGAATCGGTGCGCCGCCGTCGGGCGGTACATGGTTGATCCGCGTGTGTGCCGACCGGCTCTTCGCGGCATCGGCCTTCAGCTGCTCCCACTCGTCCCACGACATCCGTCGAGCCTCCCCGTTTCTCCCATGCCGCGCCGTCAAGGCGCGGCAACGTCAAGCTGAAGCCGCGTCCCGCCTCAGTACTCCACCTCCACCAACCCCGTCTGCACCAACGGCTTCCCCCGCTTGCGCGACACGAAGACGCCCCGTCCCGCGGGCATCGGCCGCGGCCGTACGCCGCCGAGGATGTCGCCCTCGCCCGGGTCGCCGGCCAGGATGAGGCCCTGGGCGCCGAGTTCCTTCATGCGCTGGAGGACGGGCTCGTAGGAGGCGCGGCTCGCGCCCGCGGAGGAGCGGGCGATGATGAAGCGGACGCCGACGTCGCGGGCGAAGGGGAGCATCTCGGTGAGGCCCGCGAGGGGGTTGCCGCTGGAGGTGGAGACGAGGTCGTAGTCGTCGATGACGACGAAGACCTGCGGGCCCCGCCACCAGCTGCGCTCGCGGAGCTGCTGCGCGGTCACGTCGGCGGTCGGGGTGCGGCGCTGCATGAGGTCGGCGAGGGCCGTCATGTGGTGGTCCATCTGGCTCGACATGGGGATGTACTCGGCCAGGTGGGTCGCCGGGGTGACGTCCAGCAGGGAGCGCCGGTTGTCGACGACGAAGAACTTCGCCTCGTCGCCGCCGTACCGCCGGGTCAGCTGCTCGATGAGCAGCCGGAGCAGGTTGGACTTGCCGGACTCGCTCTCGCCGAAGACCAGGAAGAACGGGTCCTGTTCGAAGTCGAGGAACACCGGCTCCAGGTTCTCCTCGTCGAGCGCGAAGGCGATTCCCTGCTGGGGGAAACGGTCGCCCGAGGGGAGTTCCGACGCCTCCAGCCGGCGGGGGAGGAGGCGGACCGCGGGCGCGCCCGGGCCCTGCCAGTGGCGGGAGACCTCGGTGGTCAGCGCGGCCGTGGCGTCCGCCAGGTCGGTGTCGGAGGTCAGGCCGTCGATGCGCGGCACGGCCGCCATGAAGTGCAGCTTCTGCGGGGACAGACCGCGTCCCGGCACGCCCGCGGGCACGTTCGCCGCGACCTTGCGGTCGACCTCGGAGTCCATGACGTCACCGAGCCGCAGTTCGAGCCGGTTCATCAGGTGGTCCTTGAGGTTCGCCCGGACCTCCATGGAGCGCGACGCCGTGATGACGACGTGGATGCCGTAGCCCAGACCGCGCGCGGCGATGTCCAGGACGGCCTGCTCCAGACCCTCGTAGTCGGTACGGAAGTTGCCCCAGCCGTCGATGACGAGGAAGACGTCGCCCCAGGGCTGGTCGGCGACCGAGATGTCGCCGCGCGCCCGGCGGGCGCGGAACTCGGCGATCGACGGGATGCCCGCCGAGCGGAAGTACTCCTCGCGACGGGTGAGGACGCCGTACACCTCGGAGACCGTGCGCCGCACCCGCTCCGGGTCCAGGCGCGAGGCGATCCCGCCGACGTGCGGGAGCCCGGCCACGGCCGAGAGACCGCCACCGCCGAAGTCGAGGCCGTAGAACTGCACTTCCTGCGGGGTGTGCGTGAGCGCGAAGGAGCAGATCAGGCTGCGCAGCAGCGTGGACTTGCCGGACTGCGGACCGCCGAGGATCTGCATGTGTCCGGCCGCGCCGGAGAAGTCCAGCATGAGCCGGTCGCGCCGCTGCTCGTACGGCTTGTCGACCAGACCGGCGGGGACGATCAGACGGCCCGCGCCCTCGTAGTCGGGCTGGGTGAGACCGCGTCCCGGCACCGGGGCGAGGCCCGGCAGCAGCGCGTCGAGCGCGGGCGGGCTCTCCAGCGGCGGCAGCCACACCTGGTGCGCGGCAGGACCCTGCGCCTCCAGACGGCGCACGATGACGTCCAGGACGGTGTCGGCGAGCGCGTCGTCCACGTCCTTGACGGACTCGGTGCGCGGCTGGGGCACGGCGGCGTAGTGCACGGGCACCTCGGCCGCCGTGAACAGCACCGGGCGCCGGTCCACCGGCAGCGGACCGCCGGACAGCGCGGCCGCGCCCTGCGGGCCCGAGCGGTACACCCCGGAGACGTACGCCGCCTTGAAGCGCACCATCTCGTCCGTGCCGAACTTCAGGAAGCCGGAACCGGGCACGTTCGGCAGCTCGTACGCGTCCGGGACGCCGAGGGCCGCGCGGGACTCGGCGGCGGAGAAGGTCCGCAGACCGATCCGGTACGACAGATACGTCTCCAGACCGCGCAGCCGGCCCTCCTCCAGGCGCTGCGAGGCCAGCAGCAGATGTACGCCGAGCGAGCGGCCGATGCGGCCGATCTGTACGAACATCTCGATGAAGTCCGGCTTGGCGGTGAGGAGTTCGCTGAACTCGTCGATCACCAGGACCAGTGAGGGGATCGGCTGAAGGGGCGCACCGGCGGCGCGCGCCTTCTCGTAGTCGTGGATGTTGGCGTAGTTGCCCGCGTCGCGCAGCATCTCCTGGCGGCGGTTCAGCTCGCCGCGGATGGAGTCGCCCATGCGGTCGACCAGGGTGAGGTCGTCGGCCAGGTTGGTGATGACGGCGGCGACGTGCGGCATCTGCGACATGCCCGCGAAGGTCGCGCCGCCCTTGAAGTCGGCCAGGACGAAGTTCAGGGTCTCCGAGGAGTGGGTGACGGCGAGGCCGAGCACCAGCGTGCGCAGCAGCTCCGACTTGCCGGAACCGGTCGCGCCGACGCACAGACCGTGCGGGCCCATGCCCTCCTGCGCGGCCTCCTTGAGGTCCAGCATGACCGGGCGGCCGTCCTCGCCGAGACCGATCGGCACGCGCAGCCGCTCGGCGAGCGCGCGCGGCCGCCAGGTCCGCTTGGTGTCGACGGAGGCGGCGTCACCGAGCCCGAGCAGATCGGTGAACTCCAGGTTGGCGAGCAGCGGTTCGTCGTCGTCGCCGCCCGAGGCCATCCGCAGCGGCGCGAGCTGGCGGGCCAGCGCCTCGGCGGACTCGGGGGAGAGGGCGTCCGGAGTGCCCTCGTAGACGATCCCGTGGCCGGACTCCAGGTGCAGCGTTCCGGGCCGTACGACGACGGACAGATCGCCCGCCATACCGGCCGGCTCGCCCGGCGCCACCTCGACCAGCGTGACGCCCTGCAGGCCGTCGGCCGAGGCGAGCACGGAGTCGGGCAGCAGGGAGAGGTCGTCCAGGACGATCACGATGTGCGGCTCGTCCAGCAGCGGCGCCGCGTCCGGGTGGAAGCGGGGGCGGCCGGTGAGCCGGGTCGCCAGCAGGTCCTCCAGCTCGCGGACGTCCGATCCGATCAGGCGGCGGCTGCCCGCGCCGTCCACCGCGCCGGGGGCCTGCGCGTGCGGCAGCCACTTCGCCCAGTCCCAGCGCGGCAGCGCCTCGCGCCCGGCGGCCACCGCGACGATCAGGTCCTCGGGGGAGTGCAGCGAGGCCAGCGAGCCCACCAGGGCGCGGGCGCAGGCCCGTACGGAGTCCGGCTCGCCGCTGAGGACGACGTGCGAGAAGGCGCGCAGCGAGACGGCCATCGGGAGGTCGCCGAGCGTGCCGTGCGCCGCGACGAAGCGCTGCATGGCACCGGCGGTCAGCGGCTCCAGTTGCTCGACCGGGCCGGTCTCCGGCGCGATCAGCGGGGTCGCCAGCGGCTGCGGGCCGAGCCCGATGCGGACGTGCGCGAAGTCCTCGTCGCCCGCCCGCCGTTCCCACACCCGGCTGCCCTCGGCGACCAGCGCCCACAGCTGCTCGGGAGAGGGGTGCAGGTAGTACTGCGCGTCCCGCTGCGCCCGCGCGGTGCGTACGGCGTTCTTGCGCGTCTGCGAGAGATAGCTCAGGTAGTCACGGCGCATGTCGGCCAACTGGCCCTGGGAGCCGCGCCGGAAGCGGACCACCATCGCGACGGACATGGCGACCGTCGAGGCGATCATGATCATTCCCATGATCTTCATGAACGGCTGGCCGTTCGTGAAGAAGAAGACCACGGAGCCACCCATGCCGAGCGTGGGCAGCAACTGCATCAGCACGCTCTCCTGATGCCCGCGCGGCAGTTCCGGCGGTGGCTGGACGGCGATCTCCTCCGTCGGCACTTCGGACGGAAGCGCCCGAGGCGGGCGTTTGACGACAATCTGGCTCACTGCTCACCAATTCCCTTGCCCGACCCCGGCTTTCCGTCCGCCGCCCCGTATCCGGCGGACGCGGGCCGCCGCGCGATCCTACTGAGTTCACGGCGCGCGGGTGAGCGGTAGGGTGCCGGATGTTCGCGTGAGCACACGTCGACGCGACCGGAGAAACCGGGGCAACTCGCCTCATCCCCGCGCGGGAGGGGCCCGGAATCCGGCCGTACGGCGGGTCTGCCGCCGCACCCGCGGCGGACGCGGGAGCGAACGGCACAGGACCTTCACCACACGGACGCGTCACCGTCACGCAGCGGAACGCGTCGCCACCATCACCGAGGGGGAGCAGACAGGTGAGCATGACGGCCGCCGCCACCGGCGGACCCGGGACCGCAGCACCGGCCGGGGCCGGTACGGGACTCGGCTTCTGCCGGGTCACCATCGTCGCCCCGGACAGCCGCATCGACGTGGCACTCCCCGACGACGTGCCCGTCGCCGACCTCTGTCCGGAGATCCTCCGGCTCGCCCGGCAGAGCCCCGAGACGGGCGCCCCGGTCGGCTACCACCTCGTCCGCACCGACGGCACCGTGCTGGACAGCTCCCGCTCCTTCACCGCCCAGCGCATCCTCGACGGCGAACTCCTCACCCTGCGCCCCTTCGCGGAGTCCCTGCCCCCGGCCGTCTTCGACGACGTGGCCGAGGCCGTCGCGGCCGCCGTCACCAGGCAGCACCGGCTCTGGAGCGGCGACCTCACCCGGACCGCGGGCCTGATCGGCGGCGGCGTCCTGCCCGCCCTGCTCGCCTTCGTGGCCTGGACCGCCGACCCGCGCCACGACATGAACGGCCTGGCCGGCATCCTCGCCGCCGTCACCGGCGTCCTGCTGGTCGTCCTGTCCGCCGTCCGCGCCCGCGTCTACGACGACCGCGCCTCCTCCGTCGCCCTCGGCCTCGGCGCGCTGCCCGGCATCGGCGTCGCGGGCAGCGGACTGCTGCCGCTCAGCGGCGGCGAGGGCATCGGCAGACTCCAGTTCCTGCTGGCGTGCGCCGCCGTGCTCGTCGCCTCGCTCGTCCTCGCGCTCGTCTCCCCGCACCGCGACGGCCCGTTCGTCGCCTTCGTGTTCGCCTCCGGCGTGGCCCTCGTGGCCGTCTTCGTCGCCACCCTGGCCGACTGGGCCCCGACCGAGACGGCCGCCCTGTGCGCCACCGTCGCCGTCGGCGCCCTGGCCTTCCTGCCCGGCCTGTCCATGCGCATCGCCCGGCTCCCGATCGGCTTCGAGGCACCCAACTCCGCACCCCGCGCCACCGCTTACGGCACCGAGACCGCCGCCCCCGAGCCCGTGGACACCGAGCGCGTCGAGGCGCAGGCCCGGCGCGGCCACGAGATCCTCGTCGGACTGGTCGGCGGCTGCGCCCTCCTCGCCGTCGGCGCCGGAGCGGTCCTCGGCTTCTCCCACAACGTGTGGGCCCAACTCCTCGCGCTCGCCGCCGGTGTCGCCCTGCTGATGCGCGCCCAGCTCTTCCGCTACACCGCGCAGGTCGCCTCCGTCCTCGCGGCGGGCCTCGGCACCCTGGTCCTGCTCGGACTCGGCCTCGCCCTCAACCCGCCCCCGTCGGTGATGCGCGCGGCCCTCGCGGGCGACCGCACCGACCTCGACATCCGCACCGTCTGGCTCATCGCGGTCATCGGCGCGGCCGCCGCGCTCTTCACCGGCCTCGGCCTGGTCCTCGCGCGTGGCGCCCTGACCCCGTTCTGGGGCCGCTTCCTGGAGATCTGCGAGGGCTTCGTCCTGCTGACGCTGATCCCGCTCACCCTCGCCGTCTTCGACGTGTACGCGACCGTGCGGGCGATGACCAGCAAATAGCCCGACGGGGGACCGGAGTTCACCACCCCGGTCCCCCGTCGAGTCGTACGCGACGCGCTCAGACCTCCCCGGCCCGAGCCTCCTCGGCCTCGGCCCGGAACCGCTCCTGCGCCTCCAGCCCGCCGTTGTGCTCCATCGGCCGCAGGTCGAACTCCCCGTCCCGCGCGCCCAGTACGAAGGCCCGCCACTCGGCCTCGGTGTAGCGCAGCACGGTGTCCGGGTCCAGCGAGGACCGCATCGCCACCGCGCCCTCGGGCATGTACGCGATCTCCACCCGCTCCTCGTGCTCCTCGGTGCCCGGCGCGGAGTGCCACTCCAGCCCCGAGATGTCGACCGCGTACAGCTCGTCCCGCTCCCGTTCCTTACGAGCCTTCAGTTCCGTGTCCTCGGCGTCGGTCATCGCGGCCGTCGTCCTTCCATCCGTACCGGCGAACTGTGAAGTCACCCTACTGGCCGGGGTTCCGGGCGGTCATGGATTCCAGGGCGGACCACACGCGGGGCTCGCGGAGCGGGTCCGCCTCTGCGGCAGGGGGCGGGGGCGGTGGACGAGAGCGGGCGCCGTTGCGCCTTCGCCCGGGGAAGGCCGCGGGTGATGCCGCCCGGCACGGAGGTGCCCCGCGGACGTCAAGGACGGGGGTCAAGGGCGGGGCGCGGGAGCCCCCGGCGGAGTGGCCTCGGCCCGCAAGGGCACAGGACGGTCCCCGGCCCGGAACACCGGGGACGGCACCGCCTCGACACCCCGCCCGGCCCCCACGGACGCCACCGCCCCCACCGCGCCGAAAGGCCCTGATGCCCTCGCCCCCGCTCTCCGCCTTCAGCGCCTCCACCCTCGCGGTCGACCACCAGCGCCGCCGACGCCGTACCCGGCTGCTGCTCTTCGGCGCGAACCCCGACGACCTCGCCGGGACGGACGACCCCACGCGGGACGACATCCGCTACGAGCACGGCCGGCTCTTCCTCGCCGCGACCGGCGTCTACGGCCCGACCGACAAGGGCCACCCGGGCGAGCTGTCCAACGTGGCGGTCGGCGTCGAGAGCACCGCCCCGTGACGTCGAGAGCCTCGCCCGTGACCCGGACGGCCGCACCCCGCCGCCCCGGGCGGGCCACCGCCGGAAACCCCGGCCGGAGCCTCCGCGACCCCCTGGTACCCTGAGTGACGGCCGTTCGTGTCAGCACCCCCGCAGCAGATGCCTCGCAGCACCCGCTCCGGAGGCCGCGCCCGACGGCTCCCCGCCCTCCGAGTCACGGAAGCACCCCCGAGAGTCAGACCGGGGGCACTCGAAGGGCAACTCAAGAACCCGAGGAGTAAGCGTGTCGCTCGACGCCGCTACGAAGAAGCAGATCATCGCCGAGTTCGGCCAGAAGGAGGGCGACACCGGCTCCCCCGAGGTCCAGGTCGCCATGCTCTCGCGTCGGATCTCCGACCTGACCGAGCACCTCAAGGCCCACAAGCACGACCACCACTCCCGCCGTGGTCTGCTGATCCTGGTCGGCCAGCGTCGCCGCCTGCTGCAGTACCTGGCCAAGAAGGACATCCAGCGCTTCCGTGCCCTGGTCGACCGCCTCGGCATCCGCCGCGGTGCGGCCGGCGGCGCCAAGTAGGACGCCACGAAGGGAGCGGTTCCCGATGAGTATCGGGAGCCGCTCCCTTTGCTGTACGTGCGGAAACGTGCGGAGTGTCACCGACCCTTTGTAGGGTGTTGGCACAACGCATCACGTACGACACAGAACGAGGGAGACGCGCACCTCGCCGCCGCCGGTCCTCGGTAGTGGCCCCCGGGGGGAAGACGCCCCGGGTGCTTCGATCGAAGACCGGCCCGCACCAAAGGGGCGCTTCTCCCACCACCGTCCCCCCGCCACACGGGCGAGCGGGACGAAGACGAGGAGAAAACGCTAGTGGAGAACGAGACCCACTACGCCGAGGCCGTCATCGACAACGGCTCCTTCGGCACCCGCACCATCCGCTTCGAGACGGGCCGCCTGGCCAAGCAGGCCGCCGGTTCCGCCGTGGCGTACCTGGACGACGACACCATGGTGCTGTCGGCCACCAGCGCCTCCAAGACCCCCAAGGACCAGCTCGACTTCTTCCCCCTCACGGTGGACGTCGAGGAGCGGATGTACGCCGCTGGCAAGATCCCCGGCAGCTTCTTCCGCCGTGAGGGCCGCCCCTCCGAGGACGCGATCCTCACCTGCCGCCTGATCGACCGCCCGCTGCGCCCGTCCTTCAAGAAGGGCCTGCGCAACGAGATCCAGATCGTCGCCACGATCATGGCGCTCAACCCCGACCACCTGTACGACGTCGTGGCGATCAACGCCGCGTCCGCGTCGACGCAGCTGGCCGGCCTGCCCTTCTCCGGCCCGATCGGCGGCGTCCGCGTCGCGCTGATCCGCGGCCAGTGGGTCGCGTTCCCGACGCACACCGAGCTCGAGGACGCCGTCTTCGACATGGTGGTCGCCGGCCGCGTCCTGGAGGACGGCGACGTCGCGATCATGATGGTCGAGGCCGAGGCCACCGACCAGACGATCAAGCTGGTCGAGGGTGGCGCCGAGGCGCCGACCGAGGAGGTCGTGGCCGCCGGTCTCGAGGCCGCCAAGCCCTTCATCAAGGTCCTGTGCCGCGCCCAGTCCGACCTCGCCTCCAAGGCCGCCAAGCCCGAGGGCGAGTTCCCGGTCTTCCTGGACTACCAGGACGACGTGTACGAGGCGCTCAAGAAGGCCGTCCAGCCGGAGCTGGCCCAGGCCCTCACCATCGCGGGCAAGCAGGAGCGCGAGGCCGAGCTGGACCGCGTCAAGGGTCTGGCCGCCGAGAAGCTCCTGCCGGAGTTCGAGGGCCGCGAGAAGGAGATCTCCGCCGCTTACCGCTCGCTGACCAAGCAGCTGGTCCGCGAGCGCGTGATCAAGGAGAAGAAGCGCATCGACGGCCGCGGCGTCACGGACATCCGTACGCTCGCCGCCGAGGTCGAGGCCATCCCGCGCGTGCACGGCTCGGCGCTGTTCGAGCGTGGCGAGACCCAGATCCTGGGCATCACCACCCTGAACATGCTCCGCATGGAGCAGCAGCTGGACACCCTCTCCCCGGTGACCCGCAAGCGCTACATGCACAACTACAACTTCCCGCCGTACTCCGTCGGTGAGACCGGCCGCGTCGGCTCCCCGAAGCGCCGCGAGATCGGCCACGGCGCCCTCGCCGAGCGCGCCCTGGTGCCGGTGCTGCCGACGCGCGAGGAGTTCCCCTACGCGATCCGTCAGGTGTCCGAGGCCCTCGGCTCCAACGGCTCGACGTCCATGGGCTCGGTCTGCGCCTCCACCATGTCGATGCTGAACGCCGGTGTGCCGCTCAAGGCTCCCGTCGCCGGTATCGCCATGGGCCTGATCTCCGAGCAGGCCGACGGCGAGACGCACTACGTCACCCTCACCGACATCCTCGGTGCGGAGGACGCCTTCGGCGACATGGACTTCAAGGTCGCCGGCACGAAGGACTTCGTGACCGCCCTCCAGCTCGACACCAAGCTGGACGGCATCCCGGCCTCCGTCCTGGCCGCGGCCCTCAAGCAGGCCCGCGACGCCCGTCTCCACATCCTCGATGTGATGACCGAGGCCATCGACCGGCCGGACGCCATGTCCCCGAACGCGCCGCGGATCATCACCGTGAAGATCCCGGTCGACAAGATCGGTGAGGTCATCGGCCCCAAGGGCAAGATGATCAACCAGATCCAGGAGGACACGGGCGCCGAGATCACGATCGAGGACGACGGCACGATCTACATCGGTGCCTCCGACGGCCCGGCCGCCGAGGCCGCCCGCGCCACGATCAACAGCATCGCCAACCCGACGATGCCCGAGGTCGGCGAGCGCTACCTGGGTACGGTCGTGAAGACCACCACCTTCGGTGCCTTCGTCTCCCTGATGCCCGGCAAGGACGGTCTGCTGCACATCTCGCAGATCCGCAAGCTCGCCGGCGGCAAGCGCGTGGAGAACGTCGAGGACGTGCTCGGTGTGGGCCAGAAGGTCCAGGTCGAGATCGCCGAGATCGACTCGCGCGGCAAGCTCTCCCTCATCCCCGTGATCGAGGGCGAGGAAGGCGACGAGACCAAGAAGGACGACGCCGACAAGTGACGTCCCGTGGCTTCAAGGCGACGGCCCGCACCTCTTCGGAGGGGCGGGCCGTCGCCCGTACCCAAACCCTGATCAAGGGCACGAACGGCATCGGCACCGTCCGCAGGACCACCCTCCCGGGCGGCCTGCGCATCGTCACCGAGACGCTGCCCTCCGTGCGCTCGGCCACCTTCGGCATCTGGGCGAACGTCGGCTCCCGTGACGAGACCCCCGCGCTGAACGGCGCCACGCACTACCTGGAACACCTGCTCTTCAAGGGCACCGGCCGCAGGTCCGCGCTGGACATCTCCTCCGCGCTCGACGCGGTCGGCGGCGAGATGAACGCGTTCACCGCCAAGGAGTACACGTGCTACTACGCGCGTGTGCTCGACACCGACCTCCCGCTCGCCATCGACGTGGTGTGCGACATGCTGACCGGCTCGCTGATCCGCGAGGAGGACGTCGACGTCGAACGCGGCGCCATCCTCGAAGAGATCGCGATGACCGAGGACGACCCGGGCGACTGTGTGCACGACCTGTTCGCGCACACCATGTTCGGCGACAACGCGCTCGGCCGCCCGGTCCTCGGCACCGTGGACACGGTCAACGCCCTCACGGCCGACCGCATCCGCCGCTTCTACAAGAAGCACTACGACCCGACCCGCCTCGTGGTCGCGGCCGCGGGCAACATCGACCACGCCAAGGTCGTACGCCAGGTCCGCGCCGCCTTCGAGCGGGCCGGCGCCCTGACGAACACCGACGCCCGGCCCGCCGCCCCGCGCGAGGGCCGCCGCGCGATCCGCGCCGCGGGACGCGTCGAGCTGCTCGGCCGCAAGACCGAGCAGGCGCACGTCGTCCTCGGGATGCCGGGCCTCGCCCGCACCGACGACCGCCGCTGGGCCATGGGCGTGCTGAACACCGCCCTCGGCGGCGGCATGTCCTCCCGGCTCTTCCAGGAGGTCCGCGAGAAGCGCGGCCTCTGCTACAGCGTCTACTCGTACACCTCCGGCTTCGCCGACTGCGGCCTCTTCGGCGTGTACGCGGGATGCAGGCCGAGCCAGGTGTCCGACGTGCTCAAGATCTGCCGTGACGAGCTGGACCACGTGGCCGAGCACGGTCTCACCGACGACGAGATCGCCCGCGCCATCGGCCAGCTCAAGGGCTCCACCGTCCTCGGCCTGGAGGACACCGGCGCGCTGATGAACCGCATCGGCAAGAGCGAGCTGTGCTGGGGCGAGCAGATGTCGGTGGACGAGATGCTGACCCGGATAGCCCTGGTGACCCCGGACGAGGTCCGGTCGGTCGCCCGCGAGATCCTGGGACAGCGCCCGTCGCTGTCGGTCATCGGCCCGCTCAAGGACAAGCAGGCCGCGCGGCTGCACGACGCGGTCGCCTGATCCCTCGGTCCCCCACTGGGTGTAAGGAAACGGAAGATGAGCAAGCTGCGCGTGGCGGTCCTCGGTGCGAACGGTCGCATCGGTTCCGAGGCGGTACGGGCCGTCGAGGCGGCCGAGGACATGGAGCTGGTCGCCGCCCTCGGCCGGGGCGACAAGCTGGAGACCCTGGTCGACACCGGCGCCCAGGTCGCCGTCGAGCTGACCACCCCGGCCTCGGTCATGGGCAACCTCGACTTCTGCGTGCGCCACGGCATCCACGCGGTCGTCGGCACCACCGGCTGGACCGAGGACCGCCTCGCGCAGCTGAGGGGCTGGCTCGAGCTGTCCCCGGAGACCGGTGTGCTCATCGCCCCGAACTTCTCCATCGGCGCCGTCCTCACCATGAAGTTCGCGCAGATGGCCGCGCCGTACTTCGAGTCCGTCGAGGTCGTCGAGTTGCACCACCCGAACAAGGTGGACGCCCCCTCCGGCACCGCCACGCGCACCGCCCAGCTCATCGCCGAGGCCCGCCGCGCGGCGGGTACGGCCCCGGCGCCCGACGCCACGGTGACCGCCCTGGACGGCGCGCGCGGCGCCGACGTGGACGGCGTCCCCGTGCACGCGGTCCGGCTGCGCGGCCTCCTCGCGCACCAGGAGGTGCTGCTCGGCGCCGAGGGCGAGACCCTCACCATCCGCCACGACTCCCTGCACCACAGCAGCTTCATGCCGGGCATCCTGCTCGGCGTGCGCCGTGTGGTGTCCACCCCGGGCCTGACCTTCGGCCTGGAGAACTTCCTCGACCTCGGCTGAGAGCCCCGTCATGCGCGCGAAGATCACTTACCTTGTCACGGCCGCCGTCCTGGTCTTCTACTTCGTCCTGGTCGGCAGCCGGGGCGTGATGCTCATCGAGTCCGGCACGCTCCTCACCGTCACCTTCGGCGTGGCGGTGCTGATCCTGCCGGTCATCGGCGTGTGGTTCCTGTGGAAGAACACCCAGTTCGTCCGCCGGGCCAACGCCCTCGCCGCCGAGCTGGACGCCGAGGGCGGCCTGCCCGTCGACGAGCTGAAGCGCACCGCGGGCGGCCGGATCGACCGCGACTCGGCCGACGAGGTCTTCGCCCGCCGCAGGGCCGAGACCGAGGCCGCCCCGGAGGACTGGCGCAGCTGGTTCCGGCTCGCCGTCGCCTACCACGACGCCCGCGACACCCCGCGCGCCCGCAAGGCGATGCAGCGCGCCATCGCCCTGCACGACGGCAGGCCCGTACCGGCCTGAGCCCGGTCACAGCGGAAGGGGCCGTCCCGCGACAACGCGGGACGGCCCCTTCTCCGTGTGCTCGGCTTCTCCGTGTGCTCAGTGCGGCCGGTACTCCGCCGCCCACGCCTCCACCGCGTCCGCCGCCCGGTCGAACCCGGCCGGCCGGTTCAGGAAGTCCAGCCCGTGCGTGGTGAGCAGCGGCGCGGTGTCGCCGGGCGCCCGGTCGGCGCGCACCAGCGTCAGCGCCTGCCCCTGCACCGTGCGGGGCAGCCCCAGCCAGCGCACCGGCTGCTGCGCGGTCCGCACCGAGACCACTCGCTGCCAGGGCACCGTCCGCGTCCTCAGGAAGCCCACCTGGCGCAGCCCGCGCTCGCTCACCCACACGCCCATCCGCAGCACCCGCAGCGCGGCGAGGATGATCGCGAAGGCCAGCCCGAAGATCGCCCCGGCGGAGGACGCCGAACCGGTGAGGGCGATGAGCACCGCGGCGAACAGCACGAAGGACGACAGCAGCAGCCCCACGGCCACCCCGCCCACTCGCCAGGGCCCGGGGCGGTACGGCCGCCGCCAGTAGTCCCGGTCGTCGTACGGCAGCGAGCTCTCGGGCGCCGCCTCGGGGGTGCGGTCGGCCGTCAGGAAGGGGAGGGGCACGGCTGTTCCTCACTCGGTCGCGTGGGCTGTGCCCGGTGAGGCTATCCGCCGGTGATCGCGCTCACCAGCCATGGACCGCCGTAAGGGTCAGTGTCCCTGCGCCGCCTGGGACTGCGGCCCCTGCGGAGCACTGGGCGTGGCGAGCGCCGGCATGCCGAGCATCAGCGCGCCGACCAGACCCGCGACGAGGGTGAGCCCCAGCAGCCAGCGCCCGGCTATCTCGCCCGCGGACGCCCGCTCACGGGGCGGGGGAGCGACATTGCCGCGGAACCTGTCGGCTTCGGCGAGGAAGGCGAAGGGCACGGGCTCACGGCGACGGAACATGGGGGGCGTGTCTCCTCTCGGGGGGCTTTCGGGGCGTATGGGGATGCTGCTCGTTCATACAGACGAGCGATTGTCCCAAAAGGTGCCCATGTCAGGAAAACCCGCTGGATGTGATCTTTGAGGTGAGGTGGCGGTTGTCCTGAGAGGGTGCGCGTGCCCCGTATGGTGGGCGCAAACCGGAAGTGATGGAAGGACCCGCGTGACCACCCCCCAGCCGCTCACCCTCCGCAGTGACGTCACCGTCGAGCTGGTGAAATCCAGCGCGTCGGACGCCGACGTCCTCTTCGCCGCCCGCGTCTCCACGCTCGGCGAGCAGTCCCTGGACGAGCTGGGGAAGGACCCCGAGCGCTCCAAGGGGCTGATCAACTACCTGATGCGCGACCGGCACGGCAGCCCGTTCGAGCACAACTCGCTGACCTTCTTCATCAGCGCCCCGATCTTCGTCTTCCGCGAGTTCATGCGGCACCGCGTCGGCTGGTCCTACAACGAGGAATCGGGCCGCTACCGGGAGCTGGAGCCGGTCTTCTACGTCCCCGACACCTCCCGCAAGCTGGTCCAGGAGGGCCGTCCGGGCAAGTACGTCTTCGTCGAGGGCAGCCCCGCCCAGCACGAGACGGTGTGCGACACCCTGACGGAGTCCTACGAGCAGGCGTACGCGGCCTACCAGAAGCTGCTCGCCGAGGGCGTCGCCCGCGAGGTCGCCCGCGCGGCCCTCCCGGTCGGCCTCTACTCCTCGATGTACGCCACCTGCAACGCCCGCTCCCTGATGCACTTCCTCGGCCTGCGCACCCAGCACGAGCTGGCCAAGGTGCCGTCCTTCCCGCAGCGCGAGATCGAGATGGTCGGCGAACAGATGGAGGCCAAGTGGGCGGAACTCATGCCGCTCACCCACGCCGCCTTCAACGCCAACGGCCGGGTCGCCCCGTAAAAACGAAGCCCCGTTCCCCTCGACGGAACGGATGTACGGAGCAACCTTGCGAAGTGTCCGTATTGCGGCATTTAGCGAAGTTCATCTAGCCTGATCAAACGGACCCGGCACTGCTTGAACCCCCGAGCAGGCAGTGCCGGGCTCCACTTTTGTCCTGACTTACCCGGCACCCCACGGGGCGACCATGGATCGAGTACCGAGTAGCGTGTCACCCATGGCTCCGACCTCGACTCCGCAGACCCCCTTCGGGCGGGTCCTCACCGCCATGGTCACGCCCTTCACGGCGGACGGCGCACTCGACCTCGACGGCGCGCAGCGGCTCGCCGCCCACCTGGTGGACGCAGGCAACGACGGCCTGATCGTCAACGGCACCACCGGCGAGTCCCCCACCACCAGCGACGCGGAGAAAGCGGACCTCGTCCGGGCCGTCATCGAGGCGGTCGGCGACCGCGCCCACGTCGTCGCCGGAGTCGGCACCAACGACACCCACCACAGCACCGAACTGGCCCGCCAGGCCGAAGCCGCCGGCGCCCACGGCCTCCTGGTCGTCACGCCGTACTACAACAAGCCCCCGCAGGAGGGCCTGTACCGGCACTTCACCACCGTCGCGGACGCGACCGGCCTGCCGGTCATGCTCTACGACATCCCCGGCCGCTCCGGCGTCCCGATCAGCACCGAGACGCTGGTCCGCCTCGCCGCGCACCCCCGGATCGTGGCCAACAAGGACGCCAAGGGCGACCTCGGCCGCGCCAGCTGGGCCATCGCCCGCTCCGGCCTCGCCTGGTACTCCGGCGACGACATGCTGAACCTGCCGCTGCTGTCCGTCGGCGCCGTCGGCTTCGTCTCCGTCGTCGGCCACCTGGTCGCCCCCGACCTGCGCGCGCTGGTCGACGCCTACACCTCCGGCGACGTCGTCAAGGCCACCGAGATCCACCAGAAGCTGCTTCCGGTCTACACCGGTGTCTTCCGTACCCAGGGCGTCATGACCATCAAGGCCGCCCTGGCCCTCCAGGGCCTGCCCGCGGGCCCGCTGCGCGCCCCCATGGTCGAGTGTTCCGCCGAAGAGATCGCGCAGCTCAAGCTCGATCTCGCCGCCGGCGGGGTACAGCTCTGACAACAGACTTCCGCACCACGCGGCCTCACAACTGAATCGACAACTGCACGCACGAACGTCACCCGCGCCACGTGCCACCGGTACGTGGCGCGGGTGGTCAGGAGAGTCTTTTGAGTCATCCGCACCCTGAACTCGCCCCCCCGCCGCCGCTCGCCAAGGGCGGCCTGCGGGTCACCCCGCTCGGCGGTCTCGGTGAGATCGGCCGGAACATGACGGTCTTCGAGTACGACGGCCGTCTGCTGATCGTCGACTGCGGCGTCCTCTTCCCCGAGGAGGAGCAGCCCGGCGTCGACCTGATCCTGCCGGACTTCTCGTCCATCCGGGACCGCCTCGACGACATCGAGGGCATCGTCCTCACGCACGGCCACGAGGACCACATCGGCGCCGTGCCCTACCTGCTCCGCGAGAAGCCGGACATCCCGCTCATCGGCTCCAAGCTCACCCTCGCGCTGATCGAGGCCAAGCTCCAGGAGCACCGCATCCGCCCGTACACCCTCGAGGTGGAGGCGGGCGACCGTGAGCAGGTCGGTCCGTTCAACCTCGAGTTCGTCGCGGTGAACCACTCCATCCCGGACGCCCTCGCGGTCGCCATCCGCACCCCGGCCGGCATGGTCGTGCACACCGGTGACTTCAAGATGGACCAGCTCCCGCTGGACGGCCGTCTCACCGACCTGCACGCCTTCGCGCGGCTGAGCGAGGAGGGCATCGACCTTCTCCTCTCGGACTCCACGAACGCCGAGGTACCCGGCTTCGTCCCGCCCGAGCGCGACATCTCCGGGGTCCTGGACCAGGTCTTCGCCAATGCGAGCAAGCGCATCATCGTCGCGAGCTTCGCCAGCCACGTCCACCGCATCCAGCAGATCCTGGACACGGCCCAGAAGTACGGCCGCAAGGTCGCCTTCGTCGGCCGCTCCATGGTCCGCAACATGGGCATCGCCCGTGACCTCGGCTACCTGAAGGTCCCGCCGGGCCTGGTGGTCGACGTCAAGCAGCTGGACGACCTCCCGGACGACAAGGTCGTCCTGGTCTGCACGGGCTCCCAGGGCGAGCCGATGGCGGCCCTGTCCCGCATGGCCAACCGCGACCACCAGATCCGGATCGTCGAGGGCGACACGGTCATCCTGGCCTCGTCCCTCATCCCGGGCAACGAGAACGCGGTCTACCGCGTGATCAACGGCCTGACCCGCTGGGGCGCCAACGTCGTCCACAAGGGCAACGCCAAGGTGCACGTCTCCGGACACGCCTCGGCCGGCGAGCTGCTGTACTTCTACAACATCTGCAGGCCGAAGAACCTGATGCCGGTCCACGGCGAATGGCGCCACCTGCGTGCCAACGCCGAGCTGGGCGCCGCGACGGGTGTCCCGCACGACCGCATCGTGATCGCCGAGGACGGCGTCGCGGTCGACCTTGTCGAGGGCAAGGCCAAGATCGCGGGCAAGGTCCAGGCCGGTTACGTCTACGTCGACGGCCTCTCCGTCGGCGAGGTGGGCGAGCCTGCCCTGAAGGACCGCAAGATCCTCGGCGACGAGGGCATCATCTCGGTCTACGTGGTCATGGACTCGACCACCGGCAAGATCACGGGTGGCCCGCACATCCAGGCTCGCGGCTCCGGTATCGACGACTCGGCCTTCACCGAGATCCTCCCGAAGATCACCGAGACGCTGGAGAAGTCCGCCCAGGACGGCGTCGTGGAGCCCCACCAGCTCCAACAGCTCATCCGGCGCGTGCTCGGCAAGTGGGTCTCCGACACCTACCGCCGGCGCCCGATGATCCTCCCGGTCGTCGTCGAGGTCTGACCTCCGACGCTCTGACCTGCACAGAGGCCCCCCGACTCCGGTCGGGGGGCCTCTGTCGTACCCCCGCTGGAAAAAATCTTGACAGCGTGGGTTGACACCCCCTAGCCGGATCCGTAGAGTTCTCTGTCTGCCCCGGAGCCGTAACGGTTCTGTGGTGGCACCTCCGCCGCGCAAGCGGCACTCCAACCACCAGCACGATCTCCCGTTCGGGACTGTATTCGGCACGTCCGAATTCAATTCGAATGGAGCTCGGCAGCCCGATTAGGAACTGCCGGGGTTGATCCGCTAAGGTTTGAGACGTCGGAACGGCCGCGAGGCCGGGAAGACAAACCCCGCTGACTGGGGGTCAGACACCGAAAAGGATCTGATAGAGTCGGAACCGCCGGAAAGGGA